>JBJMGI010000084.1:0-83792 GCA_045807945.1 Terriglobales bacterium
CACACGGTGGGAAGAAACAATTGATCACGACCAGCGGCTGGGCGCCACGCTGGAGAAGCGATAGCAAGGCCATTTACTACATCACCCAGGGCCACAAAGTGATGGAGTTGCCGGTTACAGTCACTTCGACGAGCCTCGAAGTAGGAAGGCCAGTCGAGCTATTCAAAACCACCAACCGTGGAACATCGTTTTGGAGCAGCACTTTTGATGCGACTCCGGATGGCAAACAATTCCTGCTTATCAACATGGGAGAAGAGTCGGACCTGCCGGGAACTTTGGTCTTGAACTGGACGGCGAAGTTGAAAAAGTGACTCTTTCCGCCGGCACAAAGCTTGGACCATATAAAACCATTGCGGCCATCGGTGCGCACTGACAGCTACGGCGGGTGCAGCTTGGCCTATAATGCCTGCATTCCCACATGACCCTCGCTTCTGGCAAGAAGATCGGGCCCTACGAGATTTTGTCTTCCGCCGGCTCCGGCGGAATGGGTGAAGTTTATCGCGCGCGCGATTCGCGGCTCGATCGCATCGTGGCCATCAAAGTGATTGCCGGCGACGTAGCGAACAATGCTGAGCTGCGCCAACGGTTCGAGCGCGAGGCGCGTGCGATCTCCAGCCTTTCGCATCCACACATCTGTGCACTCCACGACATTGGCGAGATCGATGGCAATGACTACATGGTCATGGAGTTTCTGGAAGGCGAGTGTCTCGCCGACCGCTTGATCAAAGGCCCGGTGCCAGCGGAACAAGTTCTGCGATACGGGATGGAAATAGCCGACGCGCTCGAAGCTGCGCATCGTCATGGCGTGATCCATCGCGATCTAAAACCCGCCAACATTATCTTGACCAAGGGCGGCGCCAAGCTGCTCGACTTCGGATTAGCTAAGCCCACCTTGAGTCCGATATCGGATGCGACCGCCGCGGCCGCCCTGACCGCAATGGCAACGAGCCATAAGCCGGTGACGGCTGAAGGTCACATCGTCGGAACATTCCAGTACATGGCGCCCGAACAGCTTGAAGGAAAAGAAGCAGACGCTCGCAGCGACATCTTCGCGCTCGGGGCAGTTCTCTACGAAATGGCCAGTGGACGCCGTGCCTTCCCCGGCAAGACGCAGGCCTCGATCATCGCCGGAATTTTGGCCGCCGATCCGGTGCCGGTGTCTTCTGTACAACCATTAACTCCCCCAGCGCTTACACAGCTCATCAAGACTTGTTTGGCGAAGGATCCGGACGAGCGCTGGCAGACCGCGCACGACATTCGCATTCAGCTGAGGCACATCTCCGAAGGTTCGTCGCAGGCGGGTGTGCCGGCTCCGGTAAAAGCGAAGCGGCAGCGCCGTGAGATGCTGGCATGGGCGCTCGCTGCCATTGCTCTCGTCACGGCGTGTTTCGCCGGCGCGGCGTACTGGCGCGAGCAGTCAGAGAAGATATCCGTCAAAGCCTTCGTCACCCCGCCGCCGAACGCGCACCTCGAGTCCATTGGTGATGTAGCCGGTCCGATGGTGGTCTCGCCTGACGGGAAGAAGATCGCGTTCGTAGCCAGTGTGGAAGGCAAGAACGATCTTTGGGTGCGTCCGCTGGATGAGCTGAACGCCATAGAACTTTCCGGGACCGAGAATGCGACCTTTCCCTTCTGGTCACCGGACAGCAAGACCGTCGCCTATTTCGCCGACGGCAAGCTGAAAAAAGTAGACGCGACGCACGGTCCAGGACTCACCATCTGCGACGCCCCTGTGGGCCGCGGCGGGTC
Organism: Terriglobales bacterium; assembly: GCA_045807945.1. GTDB lineage: Bacteria > Acidobacteriota > Terriglobia > Terriglobales > Acidobacteriaceae > CAVQGF01. The sequence continues at coordinate 1,750 of JBJMGI010000084.1, forward strand.
CTGGGGACCGGACGACACAATCTTGTTCTCCGGTGATTTTCGTGCTCCGCTTTCGAAAGTATCGGCGGCGGGAGGAACCCCTGTTCTGGCGACAAAGCTGATCGACGGGCAGCAGAGCACGCACCGCTGGCCGCAGATCCTGCCGGATGGCAAACACTTCTTGTATATGGCCGCGAACCATGTCAATCCAAAATCCGTGGCGAACGGCGTTTACTGGGCGAGCCTCGACGGAAAGCCGCCGTCGCTCGTGATGTCCAGTGCAAGCAACGCGGTGTACGCCTCCGGATACCTGCTCTTCTTGCGGGAAAACACGCTCATGGCGCAGAACTTCGACCAGGGGAGCGGCACTCTCTCCGGCGAGCCTCGGGGAATCGCCGAGAGCGTCTTCCGGGATGATGGGACGTGGAGGAGCTTGTTCTCGGCGTCACAGAACGGAGTACTGGCCTATCAAGTCGGCACCAACATCGCGCGCTCGCAACTCACGTGGGTGGACCGCAAGGGCACTGCCACAGTTGCAACTCCCGCTGAACTCACCTTCACTACTTTCGCGCTCTCTCCGGATGGCAAGAACGTGATTGTGGTCGGCGATCCGAATAACGAGCTGTGGAACGTGGACCTTGCCCGCGGGACCCGCGCCCGCCTGACCTTCGACGGGATGCAGCACGCGTTTCCGGTTTGGTCGCCAGATCAGAAATCCGTTGCCTACCTTCGCACCCAGACTTTCGGAGACGCGATTGCCGTCAGAAGCGCGAGCGGGGTTGGACAAGAACAGATCGTATCTGCGGAGACCGCCGACATGGCGCGGTTTCTTACCGATTGGTCGAAGGATGGTCGCTACATCATCTATTCGGAAGGCAAAGCAACCACCAACTCGTATCCCATTATGGCTCTGCCAATGTTCGGGAGTGACCGCAAGCCGTTCGTCGTTGTTCCGGGAACCGCTACCAACCTCGACGGACACCTTTCACCCGATGGCAAGTGGCTGATCTATTGCTCGAACGAGAGCGGGCGCTTCGAGGTCTATGCGACAACCTTTCCCGTTCCCAATGGAAAGTGGCAAGTCTCCACCAACGGGGGCCGTCCTGGCCGGTGGACCCCCGACGGTAAAGAGATCGTTTACTACACTCCAGGTGGCGACGTCATGCTAGCTAAGCTCGAGATTAAGGACGGAAACTTCGGAGTCGCGAAGGTTGAGCGGCTCTTTCACGCGAACGGCGTCTCGCAGGTTTCCCCAGACTTCGACGTGAGCCCCGACGGCAAGAACTTCCTTCTTCCCGGAGTCTTAAGCACCGAGCAGCCGCCCATCACGCTCGTCACCGACTGGCAGTCTGCGTTGAATAAGAAATGATCTCGACCAAAGTGAAGCCAAGAACGACGGCTGAATACATCAGCGCCGCTCGGGTAGACGCACGAAAGAAGCTGCGGGAGATGCGTGCAGTGATTCGAGCCGCCGCTCCGGGTGCTATAGAGAGTTTGAAGTGGGGGATGCCCTCTTTCTCCTATCGAAGGATCCTGGTGACATTTGCGGCGCATAAGCATCATATCGGCTTTTATCCAACTCCCTCCGCGGTCAAAGCGTTCCGGAGTGATCTCGCGGGATTTAAAACAGCCAGTGGCTCGATTCAGTTTCCGATGGAGAAGCCGCTGCCTCGCACTCTGATCCGCAAAATCACTGCATTCCGCGTGACTGAGGCCGTCGAAAAAGATGGAAAATGGCGAAGTTGATTGGCACGGCGGCGCTGAGGAAGTAATGCGAACTTCGCACGAAGCCTGAACTTGTCTATGCATTCTCCCAACGTGAATCCTGGCGGTCTCGTGATCTCGCTCGATTTCGAGCTTCACTGGGGAGTACGTGACCATTCTTCCGTCGCCGACTATCGCGAAAATTTGCTCGGCGCGCGCAAGGCCATTCCCGCCATGCTGCGCTTATTTGAGAAATACGGAATCCATGCCACGTGGGCGACGGTCGGGATGCTCTTCTGCGAGAACAAGCAAGAACTCCTGGCCTCTGCTCCGGCATTGCGGCCCGAATATCGTTTGGCGAAATTATCACCGTATCTCGACCTTGATTCCGTCGGTGAAGACGAAGTGTCTGATCCGTTCCACTACGCGCCGTCACTCATCAGAACGATCGCAAGCGCGCCCGGGCAGGAGCTCGGCACGCACACGTTCTCTCATTTTTATTGCCTTGAAGAGGGTGCAACCGTAGCAGCCTTCGAAGCCGACTTGGAAAAAGCGCTGCAACTCGGAACCAAGTTGGGTGTGCAGTTGAAGAGCCTGGTTTTCCCCCGCAACCAATATGGAGAAGAGCACCTGCACGCGTCTCAGCGCTGTGGGATCACCTGTGTACGGTCGAACCAACAAGGATCGCTCTACAATCCGCGAGCGTCAGGTGACGAGTCGCTGTTTAGGAGGGGCCTCCGTTTAGCCGACGCGTACGTCAACCTTTCGGGACACAACACGCACAGCAGCGATGGTAAGAGACCGGCAAGAGTGCCGGCGAGCCGTTTTCTACGTCCTTACAATCCACGGCTGTGCGCGGCCGATTCGCTGCGCATGCGGCGCATCTTGCACGACCTCGATGCGGCTGCCGAGTGCGGCGAGATCTATCACCTGTGGTGGCATCCGCATAACTTTGGCCGATGGACGCGAGAGAACCTCGAATTCCTGGAAGCCATCCTGCGGCACTTGGCAGTTCTGCGCGATAAAAAAGGCTTCGCAAGCTGGACGATGCTGGAAGCCGCGGAAACCGGAACTAAGGCTAACCGCGCTTCACAGCTCTGATCGCCATGTGAAGAGAGAGTCCAGCGAGGCGCGGGTGGCGGGTGAGCGCGGCGTCCAAACCTGACGAGTGGCGATAGACGGGATCCATCCAGCCCTTCGGCAGGATGCGGTCGGCAATCCGGTGAAATACTGTGACGAAGCAGGCGCCTTTGACCTCGGTCAAATCAGCTCCTGATAGCGACAGCATCTTGCGCAGCGAACGAACCGAATAAAAGTGTTGCAGCAAATGCGTGAGAGTCGGGAGTTTTACTCGCCCGGAGAGCTGGTTGATCAGCGGAAACAGCGAAAGCGAAATCGGCGACGTCGCCGTAAAAATCAATTTGCCGCCTGGTTTGATGACACGCATCATTTCCGCCAAGCACGATTGCGCATCCTCCAAATAGCGGATGACCTCAACGGCAATCGCCACGTCGAAAGAGGCGTCAGCAAACGGCAGACGCGCGGCCGTCGCCTGCTCAATGAGCACGCCCGGATTCAGTTTGCGCGCGATCTCCAGCATGCCCTCCGCCGGCTCGACTCCAGAACATAGGTACCCCTTTTTTCTCCAATGAAGTAGGTCGTGTCCCGTCCCGCAGCCGACGTCAAGAAGAGCGCGGGGGGAAGTGACAGGTGGCAGCCACTCGTCAAAGATTTTCATCAGCCGGTTGCGGCCGAAGGTGAACGTGTTGGCGAAGATGTTTCCGCCTGAGATGTCGGAATGCCGCTCTTCGAAAAGCTGTGCCTGCTCGTGGTGAACCAGGATCGCGTCCGCAGAGGGAGAAGGAGTGCGAGAGGGAGCCGACATTCAGCAAGCATAGTACAGCTTTGCCTTTTTTTATTCGAACTGTCACGAAAGATGCTGCCGATCCGCCAGGAGCGCTTAATAAGCTCGATTGGCGCGCAAATTATGACCCGAACGGCAGCGCAGTAGGGCATAATACGGGGGCGCGTTTCGCGCTCACCCTGTATGTCTGTCGCCCCCATCCCGAGTCCTGATCCACGCAGAACGAACCCCGGGCTGCTCTACGTCACCGGCGGCGACAAGCGTGAGATCCCGTTCCTGAAAGCCTCGTTCTCGATCGGCCGCAAAACGGAAAAAGACCTGATGATCCCGGATCCGCGCGTTTCGCGCGATCACGCTGTGCTGGTGCGCGAGGGCGCTGATTTCTACGTCCTCGACCAGAACAGCCGGCACGGGACCTTCGTCAACGGAGAGAAGATCGAGCGCCGCCGTTTGACGAAAGGTGATCGCGTTGAGTTTGGGGTGCGCGGCGATAACTTCATCATCTTCGACCCGGAGAAGAGCGACACCGACTCCAGCTCGGCTCGCGAATTCCTCAGCCAGATACAGGCGTGGAAACCGCCGCAGACTCCGAGTGCAGTTTCCGAGCTGAACACGCTCACGCTTTTCCTGGAAGCCGCGCGAAAGCTGAACACCAGCGGCGTACTCGAAGAGGTGCTGATCACTTTGATCGAGACAGCGCTCAACCTCACGCGTGCGGAACGAGGTTACGTATTCCTGCAAGGGGGCCAAAAAGGGAAACTGGTGCTCGCCGTCGGCCGCAACTCAAAGGGCGACCCACTCACCGACGATTCCACCATCTCGCACTCCATCCTGCGAGAAGCGGCGCACTCGGCCTCGGAATTTTTGGTCACCGATGGCACCGATTTCGAAAAACTTGCCGGTCGCCAGAGCATTGTGGCGCAGAACCTGCGCAGCGTGATCTGTATTCCGCTGCGGCGTGCGCAGCTAGGGAACAAGGCTATCGTCGAAGGCGAGCGGGACCTGACCGACGAAACGCGCGGCGTCCTTTATCTTGATAGCCACACCCTGAGCGGGAAACTTTCGCAGGTGAACCATGAGATCCTGCGCACTATCGCGCAAGGCGCCGCCACGCTGCTCGAAAACGCGAACCTGGTGCAGGCCGAGCAGGCCAATCGCAAGATGCAGCAGGAGCTCGCCATTGCCGCGCAAATCCAGCAGCGTTTGATGCTGGTCAAGATCCCTGAAGTCCCTTTCGCAATGGTGGAAGCGCGCAGCCTGCCTTGCACGGAAGTGGGCGGTGACTTCTTCGACGTGATCCGCACCGAGGGTTCGCTGACTGTCGTGGTAGCGGACGTCAGCGGTAAAGGAATCTCAGCGGCGATACTGGCCTCGATCATCCAGGGGATGATCTATTCACAGCTACTTTTGGACACGCCGCTGGCAGACGTGGTCACTTCTGTCAATCGGTTCTTGTGCGACCGCGTGCTCGGCGAAAAGTACGCGACCATGATGATGGCGCGTATTCACCCTGATGGTGGGCTCGAATACGTGAATTGCGGACACGTCCCGCCGCTGCTCATCTCGGGCGGAACGGTCGCGACCCCCGGAAACAGCAACCTACCGGTTGGATTGCTCGGTGATGCTGTTTACGAATCCGAATACATCAATCTGAAGAAAGACGACCGCTGGGTGATCGTGAGCGATGGCGTCACCGAAGCCGCCGACAAAGACGGCGACTTCTTCGGGTTCGACCGCCTGCAAGCTTCACTCGGAGATAATCCCGCTTTCGAAGAGATCTTCACCGTTGTCAACCGCTTCTGCGCCGGGACCCCGCTGAACGACGACTGCACCGCCCTCGAGCTGCACTACACCGGACAATAAAAAAAGCGAGCGCTTTCGCGCTCGCTTTCCTTTTCCAGCTGGAAAAAAGTTACTTGCTTGCCGGAGCTGCCATATCGGACGCAGCAGCCTTGTCCTTCTTGGCTTTCTTTGCTTTCTTTTCTTTTGGAGCCTTGGGGGCCTTTTCCTTCTTGGCTTTCTTGGCTTTCTTCGGGGCGGCGGCGGTGGTGTCCGACTTCATGCCGTTGTCGGTGCTGGTGGTGGCCTGCGCGAACGAAGCGCCAGCCAGAACCATTGTCGCCAGGAACAACATAACGAGCTTCTTCATAGTTTCCATTCCTCTTTTTTTCAATCGATTGAATTGACCGGTCGGTAGGTACACTTACTCCGGCTCTGGTTGCACAAACACGCAGCTCTGGCCATTGTTGCGCCTGATCAGAGGTTTTTTTCGCTAGAGCGTCAGCACGATCTTGCCGAAGCTCTGGTTTGATTCCTGGTAACGGTGCGCCTCTTGTATGCTGCTGATTGGAAAGGTTTTATCGGTAGAGGGGCGGAGCTTGCCCGCGCCAAAAAGCGGCACCACATGCTCGCTGAAAGCGCGCATTAGCTCAGCGATCTCCTCGACTGGACGGGCGCGCAGGATGGTCCCGATGAGGTGGGCGCGCTTCCCCAACACCTGGCCAAGCTGCAGCGTGATCTCGTTTCCAGCCATGGTAGCGATCAGCATGATGCGTCCCTTTTGCGCAAGCGCCTTGATGCTGGCGGCGACGTAAGGACCACCGGCGAGATCGAGTATGACGTTGAATCCTTCGCCGCCTGTGGCTCTCTTTGTGAACTCTTCCATCTGGCTGAGCTTGGGATCGACGACGACGCCCGCTTCTAGACCAAACTGTTTCGCTCGGTCGATCTTGTCCGGAGTACGCGAAGTCCCGTACGGAATGCCGCCGAAGGCGCGCGCGATTTGCACCGCGGCGATGCCAACTCCGCTGCCGACCGCGTGAATGAGCACCCTTTCGCCAGGCCGGAGGTTCGCCTGCGAGATCATCGCGTCGTAGGCGGTGATGAAGACTTCCGGAATCGCTGCTGCTGTGACCCAGTCCATGCCGCTGGGAATCGCTGCGAGACGGCCCTCTTCGACGATGACATATTCCGCGTGCGCGCCTCCCGGAGTGAGCCCGAAGACGCGGTCGCCTTTTTCCCAGTAGGTTGCGCCGGCACCGAGCCCGGCGATTTCGCCCGCGAACTCAAGCCCGGGAATGTTCTGTACGACGCCTTTCGGAGCAGGATACTTGCCTTGTCGTTGTAGAAGATCTGCCCGGTTGAGCGCCGTCGCGTGCACTCGCACCAGCGCCTGCCCCGGCCCCGGCTGCGGGGTAGGAGCCTCTTCAACGGAAAGAACTTCTGGGCCACCGAACTTGGTGATGACAACCGCTTTCATTGTGTACGAATTGTAGTGTAGAGCGGAGGATCAGAACGTTGCTCGCCAAAAAGCGAACGGGGCGCCCGATGGAGAGCGCCCCGGCTCACCTAAGCCGCACGTTTACTTGCGGCTTGCCGGAGGAACGATGTTGTTCATGCGCAGATATTCTACGAGTTGACCGTATTCGTCGTTGGTGTGGCCGAGGAAGACGAGCGACATACCCAGACGGGTGACGTTCGGTCCCTTCCGGTTGAACGGGTTCGGAAGTTGCTCGATGGCCGAGTCCTTGTTCAGTTTGTCCATTGCCTTGTGGGCCGCCTCGAAGGAGTCGTTCACGTACTTCATGATGGCTTCTTTGCCCTTCACATCTTCTGGTCCTTCGAAGCCGCCGTTGGGCGGCTTTTCTCCTGTGAGGATAGAAGCCACGAACATGTTGGTGGCAGCGGTGTGCTTCAGTAGCTGCCCAAATGTGCGAACGCCCTTGAACTCGCCCGTCGTCGGTGCGAAGTCGAACTTGTCTGCCGGCATGGCGTCGGCGGCGTCAACGAATTGCTTTTCGGTATTGGTCAGCGAGCGTTGCATGATCTCGGTGACCGTCTTGGGTGTGGCTGGCGGCGTGCTTTGGGCATAGGTCAGGGCTGAGCATGCAATGAACACAGCCAGAGCGAGGGATGTAGCGATTCTTGTCATATTTAAGAAATCTCCTGGAGTGAGGCGTAGGGTGAGACGGGTGGCCATGGTCCGGGGTAGCAGAATGGGGATGAGAGGGCCTTACACTGGGACGAACCGGAGCCTAGGCTTATCCTTGGCCGCAAGCGTGATTCTGGTATACTTAAGGAGCTAGTTTCGAAGCGGTTGTGAGCAGTTTCTGCATTTGCATTACCTGCCTGCGGTACCCCTCGATCCACCAGCAAACTTAACAAGAAGGAAGTGTTTTACACATGGAACAAGGAACAGTGAAGTGGTTCAATGACGCAAAAGGCTATGGTTTCATCAGCCGCCAGAATGGCGAAGACGTTTTCGTGCATTTCTCGGCGATCCAGGCGAACGGTTTCCGCAGCCTGCAAGAAGGCCAGGCGGTGCAGTTCACCGTTGTCAAAGGACCCAAGGGGTGGCAGGCAGAGAACGTAGCTCCCGTTAGCTAACGTTTTTTCCAGCTTCAGAAAAGCGGCCCATTTGGGCCGCTTTTCTATTGGCCGGAACTGTCCGCAGATTGTCTGCGACTTTCGATACGTGACCGAATCCACTCTGCTGTGAGCGCCACTCCTTCAGCCACACAGATCCTACAAGCCAGCCGGACTGCGCGAGTTCCCGCGCAGATGACTCCCAAGCACATCTTCCTGCTCTCGAGCGGAAAGATGTCGTTCTATCTTGCTGCCGCGGAAGAAACCGGTGAGCGGCGGATTCGGATAGCGGAAGCGCGTGTCGCCGAGGTGGACGTGGTTTCGCCGGCGGTGCTCGAGTTGGGGCTGGAAGGCTTGGGCGCGTCGGTCGCAGATCTGCTATCTGGGGATAGCACGAACGCCGCAATCCTGGCCATCGATTACAAAGACAAGCTCCGCATCCGGGTGAACGGCAAAGGGAAATTCCGCGACGGCCGGTTGCATCTGGAAGTCGAAGAGAGCTTCGGCAACTGCAACATGTACATCTCGCGTCCCGAGCAGGATTCCGCCGCAGAGAAAGCTCTTGCACGTGTGGCGGCAGCAGCGAAGGATGGCATCAAGCTAAAAGCCTCAGAGCGCGAGCGCATCGAAGGCGCGCGCCGATTTATCATGGCTACCGCATCAGCCCGCGGAGCAGACGTCTCGCATCGCGGCGGGGAAGCGGGATTCGCTCGGGCAAGCGAGCGCGAGATCACATTCCCGGATTACCCGGGCAACAACATGTTCGCGACTCTAGGAAATCTTTACGAAGACGGCCGTTGCGCTCTGCTGTTTCCTGCCTACGGCGACGGTCGCTCGCTGCAGATCGCTGGCCGTGCTCACGTCGAAACGCACGCCTTGACCGAGGATGATCTCGATACCGGGCGCTCGATCCGCGTCGCGGTCGAGCACGTCATCGAAGAATAGGCGCGTCTGCGCCCCCACGGCAATCACCAGACTTCGCACCGCTCCGCCCTTACCATCGCATCTCCTTGCTTGCAACTGAAAGCCTTCTGGAACTCAGGCAAATTGCTGAGCGGTCCCATCACCCGGTATTTCCCGATGGGATGCGGATCGGTGAGAGCCATCTGTCGCTGTGTCTCGGGACGGAGCGCGTCCCCGCGGGCCTGTCCCCATGCGATGAAAAATTGTTGCTCGGGAGTGAACCCGTCTAGGTCCGCCGGTCGGGGCTTTCCCTCCAGCGATTTCAGATATGCAAGGTAAGCAAGCTTCACGCCGCCAAGGTCTCCGATACTCTCTCCCTCCACCAGCTTGCCATTGTGGTGCGTGCCATCTTCAGTCTGATACCCGTCGAACTGCTTCGCAACGCACGCGCCACGCTCTTGGAAACGCTGGTAATCGGCATCGGTCCACCATTTTTCGAGCTTACCGGTCGCGTCGTATTGCGCCCCTTGATCGTCGAAGCCATGCGATATCTCATGTCCGATGATCGGACCGATGGAGCCATAATTCACGGCATCGGTGGCGTTCACGTCAAAGAGCGGAGGCAAAAGGATTCCGGCGGGGAAGACGATCTCATTCAGCAGCGGATTGTAATAAGCGTTCGACGTCGGTGTGGTCATCCCCCACTTGCCGCGATCCACTGGGCGGCCGATATCATGCGCGTCGTCGCGCACTGCAAATTTCCGCGCTTCCACAACGTTGTTCCAGTAAGAATCACGTTTCACGTTGACGCTGCTGTAGTCCTTCCACTTGTCGGGATACCCCACCTTGGGATTGAAAGTGGCAAGCTTGGCGAGCGCCTTCTGCTTGGTTTCAGGGCTCATCCAGTCCACGTGCTCAATATCGTCGTGCAGTGCGAGCAGGATATTTTTCACCAGTTCCTGGATGCGCGCCTTCGCCTCCGGCGGAAAAGTCTTCTCAACATATTTCTTGCCCAGCGCTTCGCCAAGATTGCGGTCGGTGGATTCCACGCAGCGCTTCCAACGCGGCTTCAGCTCTTTCGCGCCATTCAGATACTGTTGAAAAAACGCGAAGTTTTCTTTGACGAAGGGCTCTGACAGCGAGGGTGACGCGGAACGCAGTGTGTGCCACTTCAGGTAGGTCTTCCAGTCCTCGATCGGCGTTTGCTTGATCTGCCGCTCGACTTCAGCCAGAAATTTTGGTTCTTCAACGTTGAAGGACACCTTCGGATCCAGATTCAGCGCCGCGAAATACTTCGCCCAGTCAAAGTCAGGGGCGATTTTTTGCGCCTCGTCCAGTTTCATCACGTGGTCAATGGCATACGGATCGCGCAACTCGACATTTGTCAGAGATGCGCCGGCCAGGTCAGTCTCTATCTTCATTACAGTCTGCGCCGCCTTCTCGGAAGCTGATTGGTCCGAACCCGCCAGCTTAAAGACCGCCGCAATGTGCTCAAGATATTTCTGCCGGGTCTCTTTCGATTTTGCGTCGTCTTTGAAGTAGAAATCTCGGTCGGGGAGTCCAAGGCCGCCCGCGCCCGTGTCCGCGATCACTAGCGACGGGTTGTGGGGGTCCTGAACGGAATTGAACGTGAACGGAGCGGAGATTCCCTCCTGCTTTAGGACCGCAATCGCATGCTGCAGGTCGGCGGTCGATTTGATGGAATCGATCATCTTAAGCTCGCCGCTGAGCGGCTTGAGGCCCGCATCGTTGATCTTCTTCTCGTCCATGCACGAGCCGTAGTAGTCGCCGATCAGCTGTTCGGTCGAGCCCTTCGCATTTTTCTTGCTAGCGGCTTCCTTCACGATCGTGCGCAACGTGTCCTTGGTGGTCTCGCCAGACTGCCAGCGCTTGCTCCAGCGCACCATTGAGGGCGGGATGGGATTGTTCGCGCGCCACGCTCCGTTCGCGTAGTCGAAAAAGTTATAGCATGCGTTCACTTTGCGGTCCATGTCTCCAAGGTCGATGCCATGCAGCTGTTTTTCCTGGGCCATGGCGGGCGCTGCGATCAAGACTGCGGCACAGAAGATTTTTACAAGACGCATGCAGAGGACTCCTCGGGAAGATTTCGGCTTCGCTACCCTACTGACGGCGGCGCAAGTATAAGGTAAGCCGCCGATTTTGCCAGGCCGGACAGGTTGTTATCAATTGCGAAGAATAGGCGCTTCGGCGCTCATACGCTAAAATAGAAGCTCGAGCTCTCACCGAGCTTGTCCCCGTAAATCCCCGGATTTATGCCTTAGTGGCGCAGTCTATCCCGAGCGTAATAGCGGGACGTCTTCGTGGTGAAAAAGGAAAACTTTTGAGCATCCGTAACATCGCAATCATCGCGCACGTTGACCACGGCAAGACCACGCTGGTGGACGCTATGCTGCGCCAAAGTGGCACCTTCCGCTCCAACGAAGCCGTTGTCGAGCGCGTGATGGATTCGAACGACCTCGAACGCGAGCGCGGCATCACCATCCTCGCGAAAAACACCGCCGTGAATTATCACGACGTGAAGATCAACATTGTAGACACTCCGGGCCACTCCGATTTCGGCGGCGAAGTCGAACGCGCACTGAAGATGGTGGACGGCGTGATGCTGCTGGTGGACGCGAGCGAAGGCCCCCTGCCGCAGACGCGTTACGTGCTAAGCAAGGCGCTAGAGGCGAAGCTTTCGCCCATCCTGGTGATCAACAAGATCGATCGCCCCGACGCGCGCGTGCAGGAAGTGCTGAACGAGGTCTATGACCTGTTCATCGATCTCGACGCACACGAGGACCAGCTTGACTTCCCGGTGCTGTACACCAACGCGAAGCTTGGCACAGCGACGACGGAACTCGCAAAGCCGAGTGACAACTTACAGCCTCTGTTTGACGCAATTCTGAAGACGATTCCGGAGCCTACTGGCGACCCGAATGGGCCGCTGCAGATCCTGGTCGCGAACCTTGATTACAGTGATTATCTCGGACGCCTCGCCATCGCCCGCGTCGTCAACGGAACTCTCAAGACCGGCGAAGAGGTTGGCATCTCGCACCTCGACGGCACGTTGCAAAAAACCAAGATCACAAAGCTGTTCTCGTTCAGCGGACTGAAGCGCGTGGACATTGAGCAGACCGAACTCGGCGACATCGTCGCCGTGGCGGGCGTGACCGGCATCACTATCGGCGAAACCATCACCAACGCCGAGAACCCTACGCCGCTCCCGCCAATCGTGATCGACGAACCCACGATCGCCATGCAGTTCACTATCAACACTTCGCCGCTCGCCGGACGCGAAGGACAGTATGTCACCTCGCGCAATCTGCGCGAGCGGTTGACGAAAGAGCTGCTGACGAACGTTTCGCTGAAGGTAGAAGATTCCGGTTCTACCGATACCTTCAAAGTCATGGGACGCGGCGAATTGCAACTGGCTATCCTGATCGAGACCATGCGCCGCGAAGGCTTCGAGCTGATGGTCGGCAAGCCCGAGATCATCACGAAGCGCGTAGACGGCAAGCTGATGGAACCTATCGAGAAGCTGACCATCGACGTGCCGGAGAATTTTGTCGGCGTGGTCATCGAGAAGCTCGGGGCACGCAAAGGCCAGATGGTGAAGATGCACAATCACGGCTACGGACGCGTGCGCCTCGAGTTCCAAGTCCCAAGCCGCGGGCTGATTGGCCTGCGCAGCGAGATCCTAACCGACACGCGCGGCACCGCGGTGCTCAACTCACTGTTCGACGGATACACCGAATGGCTGGGCGAGATCCCTCACCGCATGACCGGAGCCTTGGTCTCCGATCGCGCCGGCGTTGCGACGCCATATTCGCTCTGGAACCTGCAGGAGCGCGGCGAGCTGTTCGTCGGACCGGGAACGGAAGTCTACGAAGGCATGGTCATCGGCGAGAACGCGCGCGACAACGACCTCGACGTGAACGTGGTCCGTGAAAAGAAGCTGACCAACATGCGTTCGTCCTCCGCTGACGAAGCAATCCGATTGGTGCCCTTCCGCGCGCTGAACCTGGAGCAGGCGATCGAATTCATCGCCGACGACGAATTCGTAGAAGTGACTCCGAAGAACCTGCGCCTACGTAAGAAGGTCTTGCAGTTCAACAAACGACCGCGGAAGAATGCCATTCCGGTGGGCGCTGAGGCGGAATAAATTCGGCTACTTCATCGCCGCTTCGATTTCATCAGCCGTATATGGAACTCCTGGCGTCAGTTTCTCTGCGCCATTCTTGGTGATCATGTACATATCCTCGAGGAAATAACCTTGTCCGTCGATGGAAGCAATAGGCTCAAAGTCGAGCGTTGTGCCTGCGCGTAAGCCGCCCTTCGGAAGTCCAACATCCAGGTTCATCGTGTGTACTTGCCAGAACGGGACATTTTTCCTGTCGGACCACTCCTCGATGGCACGCCGCGCGAGCGAACTCCTTGCGGAACCTTGGTGACTCAGTAATTCGGCTCGCCACGCATCAAAGACCTGATCAACCGTCGCTCCTTCCCGCAACACTTTTGCGCCGGCCAGATACGCAGCGACGAAGACGTTCCAAGTCTCCCGCTGATCAGGCGTGTAATGGCCAGAGACGGGGACGGTGCGCCCGAGATCACCGGAGTAGTGATTCCATTCACAACCGACATCGAGACGGACTAGGTCACCGGCCTTCATCAACGAGTCGAGATGATCGTAGCGCGATAGCGTGAGCCATGGCTTTGGAAAAACTCCATTCTCCCCGGCTAACGCCCAGGGCCAGAAGGAGGGTCCGTGCGCCCCGGCTTTCCAGCAAGCGTTTACCACCTCCAACTCAACCGAGCGTTGTGTGACGCCGGGTTTGATGGCACGCATTCCCGCCTTAATGGCGACCACGGTCGCCTTTGCGGCGGCCCGCATAGAATCCATTTCAGCACTACTCTGAACCGCCATCAGGTCGGAAAGCGTTTGCCCAGCCTCTACAAGCTCGAAACCAGGCCAACGACTTTTAATGATGTTCAACCAAAGGGGAGCGGAGACTTCTTTTCCGAGGAGTGCACCGGGGAGCTCCTGGGCGGAGGTTCGATTCGCAGCGTAATACAGTCTCGAGTGAGACGATGCTTGGGACTCCAAGAACTTCTCCAGCTGTGTCCAATCAACCACATGCTCGATATGGAGTGGATTCCCCGACCCAGGATCCGCCGAGATTTCCGGCTTTATCCCTTGATCAGCAAAGAGGGCCTTCGATGGAAGAAATAGCCAAGTTTCCCGTGAGCGTCCATCGATCGCGAGCAAGGCACCTACGGTATTCTCGAGGCCTGTGTAGTAATAGAAAAGCGGGTCTTGGCGAAAACCATCCGCGGCAATATCCAAAGAGGACTTTGCATGCACAAGCAAGACACCATCGGGAAAAGCAGCAGCGGCCCGACTCCGTCTCTCGTGCAATTCTCTGGTTTGAGCGCCACAGGCGTGCAAGGTCGCAAAGACGACAAAAATAATGGATATGGTTCGCATATCTGCTCCGGTCGGTTAGATTCCGCGGGTTTCACACGATACCGCAAGCCCGGAACTCTTTGGAACCGTTACGCGATCGAGTTCATCGCCGATGACGAATTTGTGGAAGTCACACCGAAGAACCTGCGGATGCGCAAGAAGGTGCTGCAATTCAATAACCGGCCGAGGAAGAACGCCATTCCGGTCGGCGCAGAGCCGGAGTTAGTCGTCTAACTCGATGCAGTGGAGTGCCTGCGCTTGCGGAAGTGGTGCCAGATAGGCCAGACGCCGATACCCATACAGACATACCAGACCATATTGAGCGCGACTACCATAGCGAGAATGAAGAGGTTGTAGGCGCTCCAACTATCGTCGAACATTACCATTGTCAGAAGCGCTGGTGGGCAGAACGCCGAGACGAGCGGCTGAGGAAGTCGGCACCCTGAACCCCCTAGAGCTGAGGGCGCCCAAGTTCCACCGGCAGGGGAAGCGGCAAACACGATCAGCGGTATTGCCATTCCTACCAGCGCCCACCAGTTCAGCCAACGTCTTACCGGCATACTAATTAGAATGCGCCTTGCGGACCGCCTGTTTCCTTTGGAACCCTTTCAAAATGTGATATTTTAGCCGCACTCTCAGGGTCGCTTTGGGCGTGGGTGATGTGTTGTTTGGCGAACCAGAATGCCAGGCGTCCGCATCGGCTGCGGCAGAGTGTGGCACGGCGCAAGTCGTGTCTCGACAGAGTCTTCCGAGTCAATCCAATATGGCGCTAGGCTTCGGCTTCAATAAACAAAAGGTGCTCGCTTCGGCGGAGAAGGCTGTCCAACAGGGCAAGATCCAGAACGCCATCACCGAGTACGAAAAGATCACCAAGGAAGACCCCAAGGACCTCACCGTTCTCAACACCATCGGCGATCTTTATGCGCGCGTTGGTCAGAACGACAAAGCGGGGCACTATTTTAAGCGGGTAGGCGATCTCTACGCCGGCGAAGGCTTCACCGTAAAAGCCATCGCGATGTACAAAAAGCTCACCAAGCTCACCCCGGGGAATGCGGAAGCTACCCTGAAGCTGGCTGAGCTCTACACCCAGCAAGGCCTCTACAACGACGCGAAAGCCCAGTACGTCGTCCTTGCAGACCAAAGCCTTAAATCTAGCGACATGGATTCTGCTGCGCGCTCCTTCCAGAAGATCCTGGAGCTCGATCCCGAGAACACGGCCATGCAATCTAAGCTGGCCGATACCTACATGAAGCTCGGCAAGAAGGCCGAGGCCCGCGGCATCTTCTTTACCGCTGCACAGTCCCTTTACCAGCGTGGCGCGCTCGATGCTGCAGATGAATCCTTACGGCGCGTGCTGCAGATGGAGCCGACGAACCTGGATGCGCTTCTGCTGCAGGGCAAGATCGCGGCAGACTCCGGCGATGGCGCGGCGGCGATTGCCATCCTGGAAAAAGTCCCAGATATTGATTCGCGACCCGACGCGTTGAAGGCGCTGCTGCGCTCACACATCCTGCTGGGCCACACCGCACAGGCGGAGCCGGTCGCGGCCAAGCTGCTGACCGTGCACAACGATCTCACAGGCGTGAAGATGTATGCCGAGTCGCTGATGACAGCAGGGAGCTATCCCGAAGCGCTGGCGACCTACAGCAAGTACGCGGACAAATTCCTGGCTGCCAACTCCAAAGAGCTGATCGAAACATTGCACGGCACGATCGGCCGGATAAAAGACAGCGCGCCTGCTCTGGAACACCTGCTGCAGCTTTACAAAAAGGCCGGGGAGACCATCAACCAGAACGAGGCGATGGAGCTGCTGGCGCACGCGTACGTGCAGGACGACAAGCTACAGGCTGCGGCAGATCTCTACAAAGAACTATCTGCCATCGAGCCGGAAAATCCGCTGCATGCGCAGAACCACAAGCAGATCATTTCGCGACTCGGACAAGACCCTGCCGCTCGCCCGCTGAGTCACGAGGAAGCATCGCAGGCGTTGATGGTGGACGAACTCGAACACACCGGTCCGACGATCGAGCAGAAGTACCCCGATGACTTGGGCGACGATATCCGCGCGGCCATCACCGACTCTGAGCTGTTCGATTCTTACAATCTTCCCGCCAAGGCGATCTCGCCTCTAGAAGCCGTTTATCCGAAAGCGCCGCGCGACATCCAGCTGAATCAACGGCTGGCTTCGTTGTACGCGCGCGCCGGTCGCTTCGATGAAGCCGCTAAGTGCTGCGAGGTTCTGCAAGGGGTTTACTCGGAGGCCGGCCATGCGGAACCCGCCAAGCAGTATTCCGAGATGGCGGCGAAATATCGCGAGCGGCACGGAGAGCCCGCTGCTACTGCTGCACCGACCTACGAGACACCGGCTCCCGTATCCACCTACGAGATGCCGGTTGCGGCCACTGCTTCGCCGGCTGAAGCTGCGCCCGCTGAGCACTCGATGGCGGACTTCAGCTTTGACAGTTACACCGATACGGCTGCTGCCGCTGCTCCGGCCGCGCCTGCACCACAAGAGTTTGTGATGGACGCGTCTGCTGCGGCGGCTCCCGTCGAAGCTGCGGCGCCGACGGCAGAGTCTGCACACGAAATCGACCTTTCCAGCGAATGGGAAGGCATGACCGATACGCCTGCTGCCGCTGCCCCGGCGCAAAGCGAATCCGAAGTTGCGGATGAAGTTAAGTTTTATCTGGGCCAGTCGATGTGGGCGGAAGCCGCGCAGGCGATCACCAAACTGGAAGGCATCGCGCCCGGTTCGGCGATGCTCGCAGGCTTGCGCGCGCAGCTCGAAGCTGGAAGAGCACCTGCGCCAACCGCTGCGGCGGAATCGAGCGTCGCAGAATTCAGCTTCGACGTCGAGGCGCCCGCGCCGGTTGCACCACCTCCTCCGCCACCGCCAGCACCGAAAGCCGCACCAGCGCCGGCGAAGGTTGCTGCTCCGCCACCTCCGCCGAAACCTGCTCCGGCGCCCGCGCCGGTGGCAGCGGCGAAGGACGATCTGCTCGGGGATTTCGTCCTCGACTTGGAAGATTCTTTAGGCGACGATTTTGCTTTCAGCGGCAAGCCAGGGGAAAAGCCCGCTCCTGCTCCGGCCAAGGCCGCAGCCGCCGCTGCTGCTCCTGCTCCAGCACCAAAGCCGAAACCAGTGCCGCCGCCGTTAGTTGCGGCGCCACTTCCTTCTCCGATCCAGGGTGCGGAGGCGCATTCAGTCCTCAGCGATCTGTTCGATGAATTCAAGGAAGATGTTGAGCAAACATCCAGTGCCAGCGATGCGGAGGATCCCGATACGCATTACAACCTGGGTGTAGCATTCAAAGAGATGGGATTACTCGACGAAGCCATTGGCGAACTGCAAAAAGTTTGTAGCGCGATCGAGCACGGTCATCCGTTCAGCCAGGTGATCCAGGCTTACACCTGGCTTGCCAGCTGCTTCGTTGAAAAGGGCGTGCCGGAAGCGGCAGTGAAGTGGTACGAACGCGCCCTGAAAGCACCCGCTGTAGATGAAGAGAGCAAGATGGCGATCTACTACGAGCTTGCTTCAGCCCACGAATCGGCCGGCAATAAGAAGGCCGCGCTCACGAACTTCATGGAAGTTTATGGGACGAACATTGACTACCGTGACGTCGCCGACCGCATCAAAGCCCTGAGGACGTAGAATCCAATCCATGGATTCTTCGGCCAATCCCAGGGACCACGCCTCACGAGTCCCCCCCGGTGAGACCGACGTGAGTTCCATCGCCTTCCCGCGCAACGAACCCGCACCTGCCGAGAGCGCACCTATGCAGCCGTTATGGATGCGCCGCATCGTGCTGGTCGTCTTCGTGATGTTCTGCCTACAAATGGGAATGATGCTTCTGTTCCTGCCGTGGACGCCGCCCTGGAGCTCAAATAGCTGGCTCGCCGAACACTGGATGATCCGCAGCGTGCTGACGAATTATTTTGTGCGCGGGATCGTGAGCGGGCTCGGCATCATAGATATTTTTATCGGGATATCGGAAGCGGTGAACTACCGCGAGCCGAAGCGATAGAACTGTGCCGAAGGCAGGCTAGCGGCTACCTTCAATCCAGCATTTTCCGAGCCTCATGAAGGCCATTCCTAACGTTAGGATTGAAATGCCCAGAACAGAACCCACAACCACGTTATGTGTGTTCAAAGTAAGAGCGACTCCCAGAAAGAAAACGAGTGCAGTTGCGAGAAGTGCCTGAAGCAAGAGCAGAGACAGGATTAACAATGTGATCCCCTGAAAGGCGGTGGTTGCAAGGTGGGGTCGGGCTCGGCCCTTACTGCGAATTGAAACAGCACACCACGCCCACAACGTTCCCACTGCAAAATACAGCATCGAACCCGCTATAAGCACGATAGCGTCGCGGAATAGCGCGGGCGCGTCTCCCACGACTAATTCAACGACCTTTAAAACCGAGAGCACACCTGGGTAGGCAAGAAGGATGACCCCGGCCATGCCCGCGGCTTCAGGATCCCCGTCTCTACCAAGGTTCACAGAATGCATCAGCACCAAGGTCGCGGGAACGAAGAACATCAAGGTCGACAAAGCTCCAGATGTGAGTAAAAGACGTGTTGCCCTCTGGGCGCTCGCTGCCGCGGACATATTGGTGCTCATGTTACTCCCGACTTGAAGTCCTTTGTGCTAACCGTTAGCATCCAACCCTGACCATGCAAGAGCCCCCTATCCTGCACGCCGCCCCGCTTGCCTACGAGAACAGCGAATTCCTCAACAGTCCTGACGGACGGGTGCTGCGCATTCTCTCAGAATATTCCGAGCCGCTGGCGCGTTTCCGCCGCGAAAAGATACAGGACACCGTCGTCTTCTTTGGCTCAGCAAGGTTTGCCAGCCTGTCTGACGCGCAAGGCGCGCTGACGCTGCTCGATAAGCCGGGCTCGGCGCGTCCTGCGGACTACGAACAGCAGAAGAAGAAGCTGGGGGCGGCTATCAAGATGGCGCGCTATTACGAAGAGGCGCGCACGCTCGCCTACAAACTTACCGAGTGGAACCAGACGCTGCCCTTTAAGAAGCACCGCTTCGTGGTGACTTCCGGCGGCGGCCCGGGGATTATGGAGGCAGCGAACCGGGGCGCACGTGAAGCCGGCGGCAAGACCATCGGCCTGAATATTCGTTTGCCCTACGAGCAATACCCGAACCGCTGGATCTCGCCGGAGCTCAATTTCGAGTTCCACTACTTCTTCATGCGTAAGTATTGGTTCGCATATCTTGCGAAGGCGCTGGTAATCTTCCCCGGCGGATTCGGCACGCTCGACGAACTATTCGAGATCCTGACGCTGGTACAGACGCAGAAGCTCGCCAAAAAAGTGTTGATCATGATCTATGGCGGCAAGGAATACTGGCAGAAGGTGCTGAACATCGAGGCACTGGTCGAGTTCGGCGCCGTTTCGCCCGAAGATAGTGATTTGTACCGTTTTGCCGACAGTCCGGATGAGGCCTTTGACATGCTTCGCGAAGGTTTGACGAAGTACCACCTGCAGAGGCCGGCCACGCATAGCGCTGAGCGTCGCGAAGACGAGGGGCCGGAGATTGCGGTCACGCAGCCGCAGCCGCAGGAACATCATCGTCGCGGATCGGATTTGCCGGGTGTGCCACCGCCGGCGAAGAAGACAAAAAACCGTTAGGCCGCGAGTTCTTCTTTTTCCAACTTCTTTTCGACCTGCTTGATCTCGGTGCGTTCCTTCTTCACGTCCAGCCGGATGTGGGCGAAGACAGACATGTAGAAGTTCGCGACCGACACCAACGCGAATCCGCTGATCAGGTATCCGCGCCAATCTTCGAAGAGCAGGCGGTAGCGCGTCAGGACGAGGAAGAAGATCGTCACGTAGTGGCTGAGGCAGTATTCGCAGGTGAAGACGTAAAAAAACTTTCGTTGCACCAGTCGGCGGCATTCTTGGCTCTTGCGCTGGCAGAATTCGCGCGGCTCCCGGAAGATCTCTTCGTGCGTGATCGTCCAGGAAATGCTCGCGATCGGCAAGGCCAGCAGCAACAGCCAAACGATCTGGACACCGAGGCTCATTACAATGCTTAGAGGCACGCCTGCCACGCGGTGCTGCTGAGCCATGCTGCTTTACTACATAACAGACCGGACGCAGTTCGCGGGCGACGACGCCGCGCGCCGATCCGCACTGCTCGCGAAGATAGGCGAGTGTGCGCGCGCCGGGGTGGATTACATCCAGCTGCGTGAAAAAGACCTCTCCGGACGCGAATTGGAGTCAGTCGCGGAAGAGGCGCTGCGCCAGGTGCGAGCAGCGGGATCGAAAACGCGCCTGCTGGTCAATTCGCGCACAGACATTGCCATCGCGTGCGGTTTGGATGGCGTACACCTGCGATCGGGCGAGCAGGACCCTTCAGCAGGCGATGCTAGGGCGATCTTCGCAAGCGCGGGAGTGTCGCAACCGCTCATTGCAGCTTCCTGTCATAGCGAGTCCGAGGTCGACATGGCGGAATCGCAAGCGGCGGATTTCGTAGTCTTTGCTCCCGTATTCGAGAAATCGGGTGGGTCGGGCCGTGGGTTGAGCGAGTTGCGGCGGATATGCTCCAAAGTTTCCGCCGCAGATGGAAAGACGGAAGCCGTTGCGCGCGCGCGTTTGCCGGTTCTGGCGCTCGGGGGCGTGACAATCGAGAACGCCGCCGACTGTGTTCGTGCCGGAGCTGCTGGCGTGGCCGGAATCCGCCTCTTTCAGAAAAACGAAGTGGCGGCGGTGGTGTCTAAGTTAAGAGCTGTGAAGTAGCGGAGCACCTGATTCCGCGATACTATCCAGCCATTCCCTGTGGCACCGACCTCTACTTTCGCGCTTGATCGCAAACGCTTCGCCACGCTTCTGGCAGAACTTTATGACCGGAGCGGTGGCTCGAAGTGGGGAGTCCACAAAGAGGATTTCGGTAAGCACGTCGCCGCAGCCGCTGCGAAGTGCTTGCCAGCGAGTGCGACGGAAAAAGAGGTCACGTCGTTTCTTTCCGGACTGCGTATTGAAGAGCTGGTTCTGGCGCGCGCGTGCTCGGCGGGAAATGAGCAAGCGTGGGAAGTCTTCCTCACCCGGTTCCGCGAGCCGCTCTATAACGCCGGACGCTCCATCGCACGCGACGATGCCACGGGACGCGAGCTCGCCGATTCGCTCTACGCCGACCTGTACGGAATGAAGTCCGCCGAGCGCAAGCGCCGCTCCAAGCTCGACTACTACATGGGACGCGGCTCGCTAGAAGGCTGGCTGCGCACCGTCCTCGCACAGGAGTTCGTTAACCGCTACCGCAGCCACAAGCGGTTCGTCAGCCTGGAAGAGGAAGAAGAAGCAGGCAAGCAGTTCGTTGCGGCTGCTTCGCCAACCGTCGCAAGCACCGGTGATGCGAAGCTCACGGGCGCCACCGACGAGGCCCTGCGCGCGCTCAGGTCAGAAGAAAAGTTCGTTCTGGCGTCGTATTTCCTAGACGATCGCACGCTGGCCGAGATCGCGCGCATGCTGAACGTGCACGAATCCACTATCAGCCGGAAACTCGAGCGCGCGGTGAAGGCGCTGCGGTCAGAGATATTCAACGCGCTGCTGCAAAAGGGGATGTCGCGCCGGCAGGCGGAAGAGGCACTCGAGGCTGACGTCCGCGACGTTGCGGTGGACGTGCGCGCCGCACTCGGCCGCGAAAGAAATTTGCAAGAAAGCGGAATCAAATCGTTCCAAGCAGGGAAGGGACAAGAATAAAGAGCAGCATGGAGCAGTTTCCTAAGATCGCAAAGGCCCGCATGGCCGCGCAGCGACCCGGGCCACATCCGGACGCGGAGCAGCTGAGCGCCTTCGCTGAGAACGCGCTTGCGACTGGTGAGCGCGAGAGGGTGCTCGCGCATCTGGTGACGTGTGTCGATTGCCGCGACGTCGTCGGGTTGGCAGCCGCAGCGCGCCCGGCCGATGCTGCAGTGGTGACACCGGCGCGCGGCGGATTTCGCTGGGCGACGTTTCAATGGGCGGCGGTTGCCGCATCGGCGGCAATAGTGACCATCACAGTCGTGCTAGTCGGCCCGAAGCAGTCGGCGACGGTGCAGCGCGCGACAGAGACGGTGGTTCTGAAGCAAGAGCCTGTCTCGGCTCCGGCAGCGGCTACTTCTAGTGACGCGGGCAAGGAACCGACACGGCGTCGCGAAGCAACGGCCAGGTTAGAGAAAGAGAACAAGGGAACACTAGCTGCAGCCGGCGCCGGGAAGCCCTCCACTTCCGGTGGCACCGGGCTGGAAGACCAGTACGTTGCCGACGGTGTGAAGATCACCGACGGCGGCTTCGGCGGTATAGGTGTGTATTCGAGAAATACTGGCGTCGCAAACGCTAAAGTGCCTGAGAAGAAACAGGAGGCCGGTGGACAGGCTGCGAAATCTAGCAATACTGGCGGTGTGTCCTACGCCTCTCCGGGCGTGAGTCAAACGGATACCTTCTATCAGTCGGTTCCTGTCGCTCGGGCCCCGCAGCCGGCACAGGTGCCCCAGTTGAGTAATCCCGTGGCTCCCAGCTCTGCACCTTCGGCGAACGCTAAAGATCTTGAGGCGGCACGGGTGGAAGGGCAAGCGAAGAGCAGCGATCAACTCGCTAAACAGGATGTCAAACGTGCCGGTAGCACCACCGCCAGCCTGGAGTCGGTGCAGTCTTCCGCAAGCGCCGCGACTGTATCGGAGGCGGCGAAGCTCTCCACGAAAACCGCACAGAAATCCAAGGCTTCCACCGGCGCTGCGAGCAACACCGTGGACCGCTCAACCGGCGGGATCATAGTGGCGAGCGGCTTCACCGGCGTTCCTGTCGAGTGGCGTGTCGCTTCCGGACAAGTCGAGAGCAGCGCTGACAATGGTGGCAGTTGGCAGGAACGCACCCCCACGACAGGGGTTGTGTGGACGACCGTTGCGGCTTCCGGTCAGCAGATTTGGGCGGGCGGAAAAGCTGGTGCTCTTTACGTCTCGCGCAACGGTGGTCAGAGTTGGACGAAGATTTCGCTCACCGGAGACGATGTCGTGCCTCTCGGCGATGTCTCTGCGATTCGTCTCGTGAGTCCCGGGGTCATAAATGTGAGCCTTACTCCGGGCGGCACGTGGCAAAGCATCGATGACGGCAAGAACTTCCGGCTATTGCCCTATAAACTCTGAATTATTCCCTAACAGATTGGTCCACTAGAAGGACGGGGATGCCGTCGCGTATGGGATATGTCCGCGGGCAGGCCGCGCAGCGCAGGGTCTGCTTGGCGTCGCTGTAGTCGAGCACACCTTTGCAGACCGGGCAGCGGATCAGGTCGAGCAGTTCTTGGGTCAGCATCGAGCGCCATTGTAGCGGGTTGGGCCTGATAGAATCTTTTTTCCCACCATGCCTGCCAGAATCCTAGACGGAACCAAGATCGCGAACGACATCAAGGCCGAACTCATCTCCGAGGTACGCGCGCTCACAGAAGCCGGCACCCGCCCAGGTCTCGCGGTTGTGCTGGTCGGCAACGATCCGGGCTCGGAGATCTACGTGCGTCATAAGACGAAGGCCTCGGAAGAGCTGGGAATTTATAGTGAGAAATTCACTCCGGATGACGACGTAAGCACTGAGGAGCTGCTCAAGCTTGTGGATGACTTGAACCGCCGCGATGAAATCGACGGCATCCTTGTGCAGCTGCCGCTGCCCAAGCAGGTGGATTCCAAGCGCGTGCTGCTGGCCGTGGATCCGCAAAAAGACGTGGACGGCTTCCATCCGCTGAACGTGGGCAATCTCTCCACACAGCGTCCAGGACTCGTCAGTTGCACTCCGGCGGGCATCATGGAGGTCCTGCGTCGCAGCAATATTCCCGTCGAAGGGCAGAACGCGGTGGTAGTCGGCCGCAGCGATATTGTTGGCAAGCCCGTCGCCATGCTGCTCACCAACGCCAATGCGACCGTTACCATTTGCCACTCGAAGACGCGCGATTTACCGGGTGTGTGCCGCACTGCTGACATTTTGGTTGGCGCGATCGGGCGACCGGGAATGATCACGCGCGACTACGTGAAGCCCGGCGCGACCGTGATCGACGTCGGCATCAATCGGATCGATTCCGGCGACGAATTCAAGAAATATTTTGCCGGCAACCAGAAGCGCGAGCAGGAGTTCGCGAAAAGAGGATTCACGCTGGTTGGCGACGTGCACCCGAACGCCGCCGAAGTCGCCGGCGCGCTCACACCGGTGCCGGGCGGAGTCGGCAAGCTCACAATTGCCATGCTGATGGCGAACACGGTCAAGGCGACGAAGCTGCGCCGTGGCGCGGCCCAGATGGCGAAAGTTTAGGCATGCTCCGCGTCGCGCTCACCGGCGGCATCGCTTGCGGCAAATCCACTGTTCTCAAAATGTTCCAGCAGCAGGACCTTGACCGGATTTTCGCGCTCAGCGCAGATTCGCTTGTCCATCGGCTGTACGCGCCTGGGACGCCAGTTTATTCGCAAGTGGTTACTGCCTTCGGCGAAAGCATTCTCGCCCTAGACAAGAAGATCGACCGGGGCAAGCTGGCAGACGTCGCCTTCTCCACTCCCGAGAAGCGTAAGCAGCTCGAGGCGATCGTCCACCCGGCGGTAATCCAGGGCGAGATCGATTGGATGACGCAGGTCGAGCGCGAGCATCCACGAGCGCGGATCGCGATCATCGAAATACCTCTGCTCTTCGAGACCGGCTCGGAGAAGCGCTTCGCCAAGACTATTGCCGTGACCTGCTCGCCGCAGCAGAGCATCGAACGCTTTCGCCAGCGCCACAAGAACATCACTGAGGAGCAAGCGCGGGCCGAGGTCGAGCGCCGCTCGCAGGCGCAGCTTCCGTGCGAGGAAAAGGCCCGCCGCGCCGACTACGTTATCGATAATTCCAAGGGGCTGGCGCAACTCGACGCAGCAGTCCGCCGTACCTGTGCCGAGATATTAAAATCAGTCTTTTAGCGGATGGCCTTCCGCGTTCCGCTACGTCCAAGAAATCTATGAAGACTATGCGCGTTTTCGTGATCGCAATCATTGTTGTCGGCGGGTTCTACGCCTACACCACGCACCACAGCTCGGCCACTCCCTCCGTCTTCAGCAATGTCGCGAACAGCGGAAAGGTGGAGACGGTTGAGGCGGTGGGCAATCCCTCGTTCGATGCGGAGGAAGAGAACAACATCTCTGTGTATCGCAAGGTGCTGCCTTCGGTGGTGAACATAACCTCGCGAACTGTGGAGTTCGATTTCTTCTACGGCGAAGTTCCGCAGCAGGGCCAGGGATCGGGATTCGTCATCGACAAGCAGGGCCACATCCTGACGAATTACCACGTGGTGGATGGCGCGCAGCAGGTGGAGGTCACGTTCAGCGATCGTAAAAAATACAAGGCGGAGATCGTCGGCCTTGATCGATCACACGATCTCGCAGTCATACAGATCAAAGGCGTGAACCTCACGCCGGCGACGCTCGCAGACTCGAAGTCGCTGGCGGTGGGCCAGAAAGTTTTTGCTATCGGTAATCCGTTCGGACTCAGCGGTACGATGACGCGTGGCATCATCAGCTCTATCCGGCCGGTGCGCGGCCCGGAAGGCAACTACGTCGATGAGGCCATTCAGACCGACGCTGCCATCAACCCTGGAAACTCAGGGGGCCCGCTGCTGAACGCGCACGGCGAGGTCATCGGTATCAACACGTTCATCCTCAGCCAGGTGGGGCAGAGCTCGGGCATTGGGTTTGCCATCCCCATCAACGCCGCGAAAGCTGTGTTGAACGACCTGATCACTTTAGGACGCGTACGCCGGCCGTCGCTCGGCGTCCGCACGTTGCCTATCGCGCCAGAACTCGCAAACCAGCTTGGGCTCGCTTCCGATTCGGGAGTGCTGATCATTCAAGTTTCCCCCGGAGGCGCAGCTGAGCAGGCCGGCCTCCGCGGCGGGAACGAGCGCGCCTACATCGGGAACATCCCGATCCTCGTCGGCGGCGACCTCATCATCTCGATAGACGGGCAAGAAGTAATCGACCAAGAAGACATCGCTCGCATCATGAACAACCATCGCGCCGGAGACACGGTAAAGGTGACCGCATGGCGCGGGAAAAAGAAGATGGATTTCCAGGTCACGCTCGGTGAGGCGCGAGAACGAACGTGAGCGCCATAGTTACACCTAGCGCCCGCCGCGATCTGATCTTTGTCGATGCCCCGCTGGCACGTCGGATGGAAGCGGCTGAGGAGTACGGTGACCTGCTACCGACCGAGCTGTTGATGCGCACGCGCCCGGAACTCGGCTGCGCGTTCGAGCGCATTGGGGGCGGGACGATGTGCTTCAGCGGCCAAGATTCTCCGGTGGGTCGCGCTCACGGGGTCGGCTTCTTCGGCCCGATCAGCGAGGCAATTCTCGATCACGTGGAAGAGTTCTACCGCTCGCGCGGAGTTCCGGCGCAGATCGATGTTTGCCCTTATACGGATCCTTCCATGCTCGAGCTTCTGAAGAAGCGCGGCTACGCGATCCAGGAATTCAATACGATGTTGGCTCGGTACATTTATCCCGACGAAGATTTCTCCATCCCGCTCGGCGTCACCGTGCGCGTGCCTGGGAAAGACGAGATCAAGGAAGTCTCCGATTTGGTCGATCGGGCTTTCGGAGATGGTAAGCCGCTCGGTTATGCGTGGCTGTTCGAACTCTGGCTCGATACACCCGGCAACATGACTTTGATCGCGGAGGTAGATGGAAAGCTTGCGGGCGGCGCCAGCGGGCTCGTCATCAGAGACCAGAAGCTAGGGGCTTTCTTTGGCGCGGGTGTGTTGCCGGAATGTCGCAAGCGGGGCGTACAGGCTGCTCTGCTGAACAAACGACTGCAATTGTCGCGCGAAGCGGGATGTGATCTCGCCGTAACGCTGACGTTGCCGGGCACGTCCTCGCAGCGCAATGCCGAGCGTGCCGGCTTCCGTGCCGCGTTCACCAAAGCTGTGGTGATCAAGAACTTCTCATGACTCTCGAACAGATCCGCGCCTTTTGCATCTCGCTGCCGCATGTCACTGAAAAAGTGCAGTGGGGCGACGACCTCGTCTTCAAAGTCGGCGGCAAGATGTTCTGCGTCGCCTACACCGGAGTCCCAACGAATTTTTCTTTTCGTCCCGATGATGAGCAGCGCTTCGAGTTGCTCGAGATCGAAGGCGTGATCCCGGCGCCCTATATGGCGCGAGCGGGGTGGGTTTCGGTGCGTGACATGAAAGCGGTGAATGCAGGCGAGCTCAAGAAGGGGATCAAATCTTCTTACGATTACTACTTCGCGAAACTGCCGAAGAAGGTTCAGGCGTCGCTCGCAGCCAAGCCGGCTAAGTCCTCCCGAACGCGCAAGGGTTGACTCTCGCTAGTGGCCTAGGCTAGCCTCATAAAGTTCTGGACCGGTGATCAGGTTCGCCGGGCAGTGGACTCCCACACCAGCGGCAGAAATCGTAGCTAAATCATTGCAGATATTGAGCTTAGCTGCTGAAGCGTGGCACCGGAGTTTGCTTCTCCGAGTGAGCATCCAGAGTCGCTGAAAACAAAGAACTTACCCTATGCTGCGCGCCATTTCCAGCTACGTGAACATCAAAGACCGGTTGCATCCCGGCCTGCTGGATGGCTACGCCCGCGCGGGCGCTGAGGCGGTCGAGATTTTTGCGGCCAAGGGACACTTCAATTACTCCGACCGCAGCCACGTGCGCGAGCTCGCCGGCTGGTTCAAAGACAGCGGAGTCAAGCTGAACTCGCTGCATTCGCCCATGTTTCGCGACGAGCACTGGAACGCGCACATGTCGGAGCCGATCAACTTCATCGATCCTGACAAGCGGCAACGCTTCGAAGCGCTAGACGAGATTAAGCGCGCGCTGGAGGTCGCCGAGATACTGCCGTTCCGTTTTCTGGTGCAGCACATCGGCAACAGCAACGAATATTTTGACGAGCATAAGTTCGACCACGCCATGACCGCCATCGAGCACCTGCGCGCGTTCGCAAAGCCGCTCGGCGTGACCGTGCTGGTGGAGAACATCCCCAACGAACTTTCGACACCGGAGAAGCTGATGGAGCTGCTGCAGACCGCTCACTTTCAGGATGTTGGCGTCTGCTTCGACCTTGGCCACGCGCACATGATGAGCCGCGTGCATCAGGCATTCGAGGTTCTGAAAGATCGCATCCGCTCGACGCACGTGCACGATAACGATGCCGCGCAAGACTCGCACCTGCTTCCCGGTGACGGAACCATCGACTGGAGCGAGGCGATGTCGCTTCTGCAATCGGCGCCGCAAGCTCCGGCATTGCTGCTGGAACTCGATGGCGAGCGCGCCGGCGACATTGCGAAGAGCGCGGCGGCGACATTCAGCAAATTGGAATCGGCAGTCACAGCAGCAAAGTAAGAGATGTGAATATGGCCCAAGGGACACAAACAGCGACGGCCCGCGACGCAAGCATCGTCACCATCGGGCAGCACGTCGGCGAAGAAGTCACCATCAAAGGGTGGCTCTACAATCTGCGCGAGAGCGGGAAGCTCCTCTTTCCGATCTTCCGTGACGGCACAGGATTGATCCAAGGCGTGGTGCCGAAGAATGCCGTCTCGCCGGAATTGTTCGACCGCATCAAGAACTTGACGCAGGAATCGAGCGTCATCGTGCGCGGCAAGGTGCGCGCGGAAAAACGCGCGGTCGGCGGTTTCGAACTCGACGTCGCGGATTTGGAAATTGTGCAGAAAGTTCCGGAAAGCGAGCCGTATCCGATCTCGCTGAAAGAACACGGAGTCGATTTCCTGATGGAGAACCGCCATCTCTGGGTGCGCTCGCCGCGCCAGGTTGCGATCCTGCGCATTCGCGCCGAGATCATCAAGGCGGCACGCGATTTCTTCGACGAGCGTGGCTTCACGTTGACCGATCCGCCGATTCTGACGCCGGCAGCCTGCGAAGGCACGAGCACACTCTTCGAAGTCGATTATTTTGACGATCAGGCTTATCTCACGCAGTCTGGACAGCTCTACATCGAAGCCACTGCTATGGCGCTGGGCAAGGTCTACTCGTTCGGTCCGACCTTCCGCGCGGAAAAATCAAAGACGCGCCGCCACCTGACCGAGTTCTGGATGGTCGAGCCGGAAGTCGCCTACGCCACGCTCGATGACGACATGGCGTTGGCCGAACAGTTCATCACGTTCATCGTCAAACGCGTGCTGGAGCGGCGGCGTTCTGAGCTTGAGACGATCGGTCGCGACATTTCGAAGCTGGAGAAGATCGACACTCCTTTCCCTCGCATCACCTACACCGAAGCAGTGGAGATGCTGCAGAAGGGCTTCGATGAAGGCAAGCTGGAGAAGCGCTTCGAATGGGGCGGCGACCTCGGCTCTCCCGACGAGACTTACATATCTGAGAAGTTTGATCGGCCGGTGATGGTGCATCGCTATCCAGCCGTGGTGAAGGCGTTTTACATGGAGCCTGATCCGGAGAACCCGAAGACGGTGCTGTGCGTGGACGTGCTCGCGCCCGAAGGCTACGGCGAGATCATCGGGGGCTCGCAGCGCATGGGAAATTACGAAGCGCTGCTGCAGAAGATCCGCGAACACAATCTTCCGGAAGAGGCGTTCAAGTGGTATCTCGACCTGCGAAAGTTCGGTGGAGTGCCGCACGCAGGATTTGGAATGGGTATTGAGCGGGCCGTAAGTTGGATCTGCGGCCTCGAGCATGTGCGCGAGACGATTCCGTTTGCAAGGACGCTGACAAGAATCTACCCGTAATGTCGGAGAGGAACAAAGCTGTTGTGCGGCAATACGCGGAAGCGTTCAGCCGCGGGGACTTCGAGGCCATTCGCACTCTGTGCACGCCGGACTTCGTCGTAAGCGGCGTTATGGGCAAGGGCGATTTCGAAATGGCGCTCAAGATCTGGAACGCTTTGCGTCACGCCTTCGGCTTGCAACTAGAGATCGAGGACCTGATTGCTGAAGGCGACCGGGTCGCAGCCCGGTTCCTGGAATCGGGAACGTTTCGGCAACCATTTTTTGAGAAGCAGCCGACCGGCAAGAGTTATCGAGTGACCGCGATGGAATGGTTCGCTTGCCGGGACGGAAAGATTGCGGAGCGTTGGGGCGCGCGCGATTCGGCGAGCATCTTCAAGCAGCTCGGCGCGGAATAGGAAGACAGAAAGAATATGGCGGAGACAACGACAACTGCAGCTCCAATAGCGCGCGAGAAGCGCGCATCAAACGTCGTCGGAAAGAAGATACGTGTCATTGGTGTCCCGCTCGACCTTGGCCAGTCGCGCCGTGGTGTGGACATGGGGCCTTCCGCAGTCCGGGTTGCCGGTCTGGAAGCGAAGCTCGAAGCGCTCGGGCATGTTGTCGAGGACAGCGGCAACATCGCCGTTGCGATCCCGGAGCAGAAGAAGGAAGGCGATCCACACGCAAAGTATCTGAAGGAGATCGTCGCGACCTGCACGAAGGAAGCTGAGCTCGTGGTGAAAACTCTCGAAGCGGGGAAGACCCCGCTGGTTCTTGGCGGCGATCACTCAGTCGCTGCCGGAACCGTTGCTGGCGTGGCCGAGTTCTATCGCCGGCAGAACCAGAAGGTCGGGCTCATCTGGATCGACGCGCACAGCGACATCAACACGCCCGACACTTCGCCGAGCGGCAACGTGCACGGCATGCCGCTGGCCGCGATCATGGGCCTCGGCCCCAGCGATCTCGGCAACATCTTTAATTTCTCGCCTAAGGTCGCGCCAGAGAATTGCGTGCTGGTCGGCATCCGCGATGTGGACGATCGCGAGAAAGAAAATATCCGCAACACCGGGGTCGAGGTCTACACCATGCGCGACATCGATGAACGCGGCATGCGCACGGTGATGGAAGAGGCGCTGCGCGCCGCAGGCCGCGGCACCGCCGGTTATCACGTCTCGCTCGACATGGATTGGATCGATCCCGAGGACGCGCCCGGAGTGGGCACGCCGGTGCAGGGAGGCGCGACCTATCGCGAAGCCCACCTCGCGATGGAGATCATCGCCGATCACGGCCGCATGACCAGCTTCGAGATTGTCGAAGTGAATCCGGTGATCGATGAGCACAACGCCACGGCTATGCTGGCAGTCGAGCTCGCGGTATCGGTGTTCGGGAAGAAGATTCTCTAAGCTCAAGCTAAGTGTCAGGCGGCGTTCTCGTCCGGCTCTGATAATCTGTTGCCCTTCGTGCCTGACAACCAACCAGAAACAGCACCAGCGGGCGATTCTCATCGCGGACTTTTGCTCGCCAGTGCGCTCCTTACTGTCGTCGGCGGCTGGATGCGTTTTCGCGGCGCGCTCAATGACCTCTGGCTCGACGAGCTGATCTCCATTCACAACGCGAAGACACTGCAGAATATCTGGCAGGTGTTCACCGGCATACACGCCGACAACAATCATTATCTGAATACTGTGTGGCTGTATCTGGTCGGTGACGGCGATTCGGCGTTGCGCTATCGCATGTTGTCGCTGGCTTTTGGAGTCGCCTCAATCCCGGCGGCATTCTGGGCGGTCGCAAAGCGCTCGCGGACTGTCCAGATAGTCTTCACCTGCCTGGTCGCGTTCTCGTATCCGCTGGTGCATTTCTCGTCGGAAGCCCGCGGCTATAGCGGAGCCATCTTCGCGGGGCTGCTGGCCTTCGGCGCATTGGAAGGGTGGCAGTCTGAAGAACAGGCTCAGGGAAGGTGGGTGGCACTCTTCGGTGTCGCCGTGTGTCTCGGGATCCTCTTCCACCTCACGTTCATATTCGTCTGGACCGCACTTGCAGCCTGGTCGCTGGCGGCGGTCTCTCCGCTTACGTGGCTGGCATTTCGCCGCTGGACCGCGCTACACGCCGCGCCGGCGCTGCTGTTTATAGTGCTCGGCTGGGCGGATCTGCGCCATCTCTCGACGCTGGGCGGCCCTCGTTATGGCCGCGCATACGTGGTCGCGCGACTTGCGGCACTATCGCTGGGATGGCCGTTGCGAGATGGCTGGAGCGTCGGGATCCTCGCTGCTCCGCTCGCCGCCCTCGGATCGTGGACGCTGTTGCGGATGCGACGCCTGGGCGATCGCAGCTGGATCTTCTTCGCCGTCCTGCTGATATTGCCCGTCTTCTTTTTGCTGGCAGTGCATCCGGAGGTCACCTTCCCGCGATACTTCATGGTGATCGTCCCGTTCGCATATCTGTTGCTCGCGCTGGCAGGCAGCAACTTGCGGCCCATGATCTGGTCGGTGCTGCTGGCGATTTTTGTCGCGGGAAATCTGTATCTCTATGCCAGTTTCCTTAGAGTAGGGCGGGGCGACTTTTCATCCGCGCTTTCGACCATCGTTCGTCGCACGCAACCCAAGACCATCGTCATTGCGAGCGACAACGATTACCGCTCCGGCATTGAGCTCGAGTACTACCAGCGGCAGCTTCCGCCCGGGCGCGAGCTCGTGTTCGTCCAGCACGAGCAACTTCGGCAGGCGACTCCGGAGTGGGTGGTCCTGCATCGCGAGGCGCTCGATCCTGCAACACCGACAACTTTGGTCCAAGGCGACAAACAATGGGAGAAGATTGCATCATTCCCGTGCTCCGAACTCTCCGGGCAAGTCTGGGTCCTTTATCAACTGCAGGCGCACGCCGCTTCGGGG
Organism: Terriglobales bacterium; assembly: GCA_045807945.1. Taxonomy (GTDB): domain Bacteria; phylum Acidobacteriota; class Terriglobia; order Terriglobales; family Acidobacteriaceae; genus CAVQGF01. Next base: position 34,601 of record JBJMGI010000084.1, read on the forward strand.
CGGGGAAGATAGAATGCATGTTCTACTATTTTTCTTAAGGTGATCGCGCACTCATGAGCAAGAAACTTCGGGTAGGGATTCTTTTTGGCGGGCGTAGCGGAGAGCACGAGATATCGCTGCTCTCGGCGGCATCGGTGCTCGATGCCATCGACAAAGACAAATACGAAGTCGTTCCCATTGGCATCACCAAAGAAGGGCGCTGGGTGACTTCGTCGCACGCGGAGAATCTGCTGCGTGGAAAGAAAGTGGACGACAAGCATCTGCGCGCAGGCGACCCAGCGGCAACGTCGGCTGCCGCGGTGCTCGCCTCCGGCGATGCCATGATCGTGCCTCCGGTTCCGGCGGCCGATTCGCTCGTGCCTTTCCAATCTGACCATAGCCCCGCTACCAGTGAGAACTCGGTCAACGTGGACGTGATTTTCCCCGTGATGCACGGCACCTTCGCCGAAGACGGCACCATCCAAGGCCTGCTTGAACTTGCAGACATCGCCTACGTCGGCGCGGGCGTGCTCGGCTCCGCCGCCGGCATGGACAAAGACATCATGAAGCAGCTCTTCAAGGCTGCCGGATTGCCTATCGTGAAACACGTCACCGTATTGCGCAGCCAGTGGCAACGCGATCCAAAAAAAGTGCGGCGCGAGATCGAGAAGAAGCTGAAGTATCCAGTGTTCGTGAAGCCTGCGAACCTGGGGTCCTCGGTGGGGATATCGAAAGCGCACGACAGCAAAGAGCTTCCCGCCGCCATGGACGAAGCCGCGAGCTTCGACCGCAAGATCGTCATCGAGCAAGGCGTGGGCGGAAAAAAGAAGAAGGCGCGCGAGATCGAGTGCTCCGTGCTTGGCAATGACGATCCACAGGCCAGCGTTGCAGGCGAGATCGTGCCATCGGCCGAGTTCTACGACTACAAAGCCAAATATCAGGACGTCGGCTCGCAACTGCTTATACCTGCGAAGATCAGCAAGTCGCAGATGAAAAAGGTGCAAGAAATGGCCATCGCTGCGTTCAAAGCAGTGGATTGCTCGGGCCTGGCACGCGTGGACTTTCTGATGGAGCCCGGCGCGAACGGAAAGCTCTACTTGAACGAGATCAATACCATGCCGGGATTCACCTCTATCAGCATGTATCCCAAGCTGTGGAAGGCCACTGGTATTGAGTACGCCGATTTGATCGACCAGCTGATCGAGCTGGGGTTGGCGCGCCACGCCGACAAGAAGAAGAACCGCTACACGAAATGATTTACAGGAGCCGACGTTGGCTGTAGAGCGCAGTCTCGGATTGAAGATCTTGTTGGGCGTCAGCCTGCTGCTGATTGGCGGAATATTTTTCGTCCCGCCTATCGCGCAGCCCGCGTCCTACCATCATTTTTCTGACGCTCGAGCGATGGCGGGAGTCCCGAACGCGCTGAATGTATTATCGAATGCTGGTTTTCTGTTCGTCGGTATCGCCGGGCTTTGGTTCTTGTTTCGACGCCAATTGTTCATCACGACAGAAGAGCGGCTTCCATACATTGTTTTGTTTTGCGGCGTTCTCTTGACGACTTTTGGCTCTTCTTATTACCACTGGTCGCCGTCCGACAAAACATTGTTCTGGGATCGCATGCCGATGACGTTCGGCTTCATGGGATTCTTCGGGGGCTGCGTCGGCGAGCGCATCAGCCCGAGGGCTGGGCGACTGTTCTTGTCGCCGCTCGTTGTGATCGGCGTAGCCAGCGTTTTCTATTGGCAGTGGTCGGGTGACCTCAGGCCTTACGTTCTCGTTCAGTTCTATCCGCTGCTTGCGATCCCCCTCATGATGGCGCTGTTCAAGCCGCGCTACACGCGAGGCGGAGACATTCTTTTTGCTCTGGCCTTATATGTCGCAGCCAAATTCTGTGAGTCCTATGACGGCGCCATTTACGGACGCCTGCGGTTTGTAAGCGGCCACAGCATCAAGCACCTGCTGGCGGCGCTTGCGTCATTTGTCTTGCTTAGGATGTTGTATCTGCGTCAGCCCAGCGAGCAACCGGCCCGCCTCGCCGCGAGCGGGCGGCTATAATCAGTCGGCGTGTAGCCGTGATCGGCTGCGCGGTGTCTAATAGAAAAGCCATGTCCCTGCTAGACGCACCTGCGTACGACGAAGCGCGCGAAAAGCGCCGGCGCAAGATCATCATCATTGTTGTGATTGCGGTGCTGGTCATCGCCGCGTTGGGATGGTACTTCCGCCATTTCCGCCAGGAACGCGAAGTGTCAGCATTCTTCACGGCGCTCGAGCAGAAGGATTTCGCGAAGGCGTACGGCATCTACTACAACGACCCCGACTGGAAGCAGCACCCCGATCGGCACAAAGAGTATCCGCTGAATGATTTTGAGCGCGACTGGGGCCCGTCGGGAGACTTTGGCTACATCACCAGCCACAAGATCGCAGGCTCAGAGACAGGGAAAAGCCCGAGCAACGGCGTGATCGTCTTCGTGAAGGTGAATGACCGTCCGGAAGCGACGCGCATGTTTGTAGACGACAAAAATCACACGCTGACTCTCTGGCCGTTCTAGAGCAGGCTGTCGGCGATCGGCTGCTCGTCTTCTGTCAGTTTTCCCGTTGCTTTGATCAACGAATTTTCGTCTTCGACGTTGACGCACGTCTGCGCGCGGTCGATCTGCCGCATTAGGCCGCACAAAACTTTTCCTGGCCCGACTTCGACGAACGTGCCGATGTCTCCGGCAATAGCTGTTTGCATGCACTTCACCCACTGCACCGCTCCGATCACCTGCCGTATGAGCGCGTCGCGCGACCCGGCGGCGCTGTCTTTCGCGGCGCCGTCAATGTTGGTGATGACCGGGATTTTGGGATCGTGGAAAGCCAGCCGATCCAAATCCTCGGCTAAGCGTTCCTCGGCAGGACTCATCAGCGCGCAATGGAATGGCGCGCTTACTTGCAGCATCACCGCGCGTTTGGCGCCACGTTCCTTGGCGAGTTCGGCGGCGCGTTCCACCGCACCTTTGCTGCCGGAGATGACGATCTGCTCAGGAGAGTTGATGTTCGCAGCCTGGCAGACTTCTCCTTGCGCGGCTTCGTTGCAAACCGCTGCAACTGCTTCCGGAGCCATGCCGAGGATCGCTGCCATAGCTCCAACGCCGACGGGCACGGCTTCCTGCATGTAGCGTCCACGACTGCGCACGGTGCGCACCGCGTCTGAAAACGAGAGTGTTCCCGCGGCGACATGGGCGGAGTATTCGCCAAGCGAGTGGCCTGCCACCACCGCGGGGGTAAATCCTTTTCCATGCAGAACGCGGAAGGCTGCGACAGAGACCGTGAGGATTGCGGGCTGCGTGATCTCGGTGAGCTTCAATTTCTCTTCTGGCCCGTTGAAGCAAAGGTCAGAGATTTTGTAACCGAGCGCCTCATCGGCTTCTTCAAACGTCTGCTTCGCGATGGGAAATTTTTCGGCGAGGTCTTTGCCCATGCCGACTGCTTGCGAGCCTTGTCCAGGGAAGATGAATGCGAGCTTTTGCATAGTCCTCGTTGAGTTATGTGGGGGATTTAGGCGTTGGCGGCGTCTTCAGAAGCTTCTACGAGTTCTGCTGCGCCGTTCGGATCGGCGGAAACGCGAGCCAGTTCCTGCTCAATGCGCTGATTGATCCCGCGGACGGCAAACTCTGCCGCTACGCGTATCGCGTTCTTGATGGCGTTTGCGTTCGAGGAGCCGTGGCTCACGATCGCAACGCCCTTCAGCCCCAGCAGCGGAGCCCCGCCGTACTCGGTGTAATCGAGTCGCTTCTTGAAATCGTTGAATGCCTCGCGCGAGAGCAGAAAGCCGACCTGGCGAGTGATCGTCTCTTGTAGCGATTCTTTCAGCAGCGCGCGTACGGTCGAGACCAGGCCTTCGGAAACTTTCAATGCGACGTTCCCTACGAAGCCATCGCAGACGATCACATCCGCCTTGCCGTTGTAGAGATCCCGGCCTTCCACATTTCCGATGAAGTTGATCGGCAGCGCCTTCAATCGCGGGAAAGCTTCGCGCGTAAGCTCGTTGCCTTTGCTTTCTTCTTCGCCGACGGAAAGCAATCCGACGCGCGGCTGCTTGGTGCGGAAGATGCGTCGCGAATAAATCTCGCCCATCACGGCGAACTGCTCCAAGTTGTGGGCTTTAGAATCCACGTTGGCGCCAACGTCAAGCATCACGGCGACGGTTCCAGCTTGCGTGGGGAAGACTGCAGCGATAGCTGGGCGGTCCACGCCCGGAAGAGTACCGAGCACCATCTTGGCGGTGGCCATCATGGCGCCGGTATTGCCGGCGCTGATGAATCCTGCGGCGCGGCCTTCGCGCACCAGCCGCAGTCCCACACGCATGCTGGAATCGCGCTTGCTCCGGACGGCAGTCGCTGCCTTCTCGTCCATGCTGATGACTTGTGTGGCGTTGACGATCTCGATCGGCAGCCGTGCGGCGGCAGGATGGAGCGCGAGTTCTTCGCGAATCTGCTGCTCAGGGCCGACCAGAATGACCTTCGCGAGGCCAAGCTTGGCTGCCTGGATCGCGCCCTCGACTTCAGGCTTGGGAGCGCGGTCTGAGCCCATCGCGTCTACCGCGACAGTGACCGGCTCACCCTTTCCGCGCAACAGGTTCTCAGAAGAAAAAGCCGCCCGCGCAAGCGCGCTCCAGCGGCTATCCATCATGCGCGAGAGGCCCTTTTTTTTGCGGGCGGGGCGGGCGTTATGCAAGTGAGGACCGTCCTTTGCGGGGAGTGACGGGCTACTTCGACTCTACGGAAACCACTTCGCGGCCTTTGTAATGACCACACTTCGGGCAAGCGCGGTGCGGCATCTTGCGCTCGTGACAGTTTGGACACTCGGAAAGCGAGTGGCCAGTCAGGTGGTCATGCGCGCGGCGGGTTGCGGTGCGGCGCTTGGAGTGACGTCGTTTAGGATTTGCCATTTCAAAACCTCTTAATCGGCCGTTCGATAGCCGGAAAATTATTTCTTCAACTTGCCTTTAATACTTTCCAGGGCTGCCCATCGCGGATCGCTTATCTTCGCTTCGCAGTGGCAAGAGCCCTGGTTCAAATTCTTGCCGCATTGCGGGCAGAGCCCTTTGCAATCTTCGCGGCACAACAACTTCGCAGGAACCGAGAGCAGCACCTGCTCCTGTAAAACGTCTTCCAGCCGAATACCATCGCCCTGATAAAAACCTATCTCGGTCTCAGCTTCTGAGATCGAAGCCTCGTCGGGATGCGCGTCAGCATTCACCGGCCGGTAGAGCAGATCAAAGTCGGTCCTAACATCGTACTGCACCGGCTCAACACACCGTGCGCAAGGTGTCTCGACGCTGGCCGTCAAGTTACCCCGCAGCCGAATATCGGCCACGCGCTTCTGGCCTTCCAGTTCCTCCACCAGATCAGCCTGACCTTTAGCGTGGGCTGCTGTGCGCTGCACCAGGTCGGGGCCAAGATCGAGTACACCCGGCTGGAATTCCTGGTCAAAATGCAGGGGCCGGAGTTCCAAATCGTGAACCTTGATCAGCATCTCGAACTCCGGGGGAAACTACGAGGAGTGAACGCCGCCAGGCCGGCCCTCCGCGCGTCTGCACGCTGCCAGAGGCGGACCCTACTGATGCGGGCTAAACTCAAGAATAAAGGCGATTTGGCGGGGGTGTCAAGCAGGCCCAAATGGCGAAGCGCCCGGACGTTGCCGCCCGGGCGCCTAGGGAGGGTGCAACTTACTGCGGTATCGGAATCGTGCAGTTCGTGGAGCCAGCCGGATCGTACTTGATCGGTCCTAGATGGTCTGAGCAGAAGCCGCGGCTGCCGCTCATGCCGAGCGTTTGCGGTATCGCGCGGACATCCAGATCTATTACCGGCGGTCCCGGAACCACATTGGCCATGGAGAATACGTAGCCGGACTTAACGCACGTAGCATTCGTGCAGCCGAGGTCTGAAGCAAGCAGGTCGCCGGCGGCGGGGGTTGGCGCTCCGCCCGGAGGCGTGGTCGGCCCCAGTTTCGAGAACGCATCGGCATAGCCAACGGTCGGGTACTGCGTTGCGTACGCGATCTCTGCCGTCGTGATCTGCCGAATAGAGGCCACCGCCGAAGCTTCATTCGCCGAGATGCGCGAGCGCAGCAGGTTCGGTATGGCGATAGCGGCGATTATAAGAATGATCGCCACGACGATCAGTAATTCGATAAGTGAAAATCCGCCTTGTTTGCGTTTCATAGCTTTCCCTGTAACAGCGTTCGTAAAACAGCCGGGGAATTGAAAACGTACTAAGGACGGAGGACCGTGGGGAGGGTGAAAAGACTATACCGCAGTCAGGATGCGCCTGCAACAGGAAAAATACGAGGTATCTAGCTGATAATAGAGGGTGTTGCAGGGGCGCTGGGCGCCCCTGCTCAAGCCTTAAACGGCACCTTCGGTGCCGGTGCGCTGCTCTCCGCCACCCTGCATACCGCCACGGATCGCAGATACGCTGCTGCGGACGCGTTCGCGGCCCTGCTCAAACGTGTCGCGTGCCTGGTCGGCGATATCACTCGCCCGCTGCGTCAGGTTGTCGCGTGTCTCCTCACCGCTCATAGGTGCAAACAGAACGCCCAAGCCCACTCCGAGCCCGAGTCCAAACAGAAATCCTTTCATGCCGTGCCTCCTTAGGAATTTTTCGACGAATGTGGATGAATCACACCGTAGCTATGAAAGATGCGGCTTACCGGGGCGGGTTTGCCGAGAGTGAAAAGGTAAAGGCGCAGCAGCTCGCTTGCGAGCTGCTGCTAAGTGATTATGACAGGAATCACTGCTGCTTCTTGGCGGATTCCAAGCGGCCGGTTGCGATCTCTGCAGCGACGCTCTTTGGATCTTCCTTCCGGATCTGCTCGTAGACCTTTACCGCCTCGGCAGGCTGGGTCCCTTCATACGTTCCCGCGAGTTCCAGTTCAGCGGTAGCTTTCGGCACGGTGTCGGTAGGTTTATCCATCAGTTCTTTGTAGATGTTCACGGCATCGGAGGTTTTTCCGGCGTTGCGATACAGCGATGCCAGCGCGAACTTTGCCAGGGCGGCGCGGTTCTTGTCTCGGTAACCTGCAATCTCCTTCAGCTCGGACTCGGCCGCGGCATTGTCGCCCGCATCGATTGCTGTGGTTGCTGCCATGTAGCGGCTGTAATCGCCGGAGCTGGTGTGTGAATACTTGTCTGCGACCTCGAGAAACAGCTTGCGGGCTGCCGCGGCACGGTCCTTAATGGACTTGAAGGTCTCAGTGCCGGGCGGGACCGGCTGGCCAGGAGTCACGATAGGGGCCTGCAATGTGCGCAGCGCAGCGCCCACTTCGATGCTGGCCTGCTCGTTCCGGTGCTGCATGTAAGCCCATCCGCCCACGACGGCCGCAAGGATTACCACCGCGCTAACGATACCGATGATCAGGGTGCGACGGTGTTCTTCGGTCCAGTGCAGGGCTTCTTCAGCACCGGCTTTGAATCTGTCTTCTTTAAGTTGTCGTTTGGAATAACCAGGCACGCGAACGTCCTTACTGCTTCAGCGAGAGATAGGAAAACATTGAGTTTATCATAGGCTCAACCCGCTGCTCGGAGGCCCGCTACGCAATCTATTCCCGTGCGCTGGCATTCTCACAGCGGGAACGTTCAGGTGGCGCGCATAATCCCTTTGCATATTCGAGAGCAAAATCGAAGTTCTTATGCTCTCCTGCAGCTCCCGCCTTCAACGTTCGAATTCCTTCAACGGGCGAGTAACGGTAAATCTCCATAAGGGTATGGGTCAGGTTTTCAACCGCGGAATTAGAGCTTGCGGCACGGATTTGCTTCAAAATAGCATCGACAGCGGGTTTGCCGATTGATTCCAAAGCTTCCATAGCAGGGAAAAGGACTTCCCGAGATTTAGGATGCAGAGCGAAAACTGCTTCCGATTCAGGAGACTTTCCTTTGAATAGAATCAGTGCTGCTAAGTCCGAGCTCGCTTCGGTTGCTTTCATTGAGCCTAGCGACCTGATAGCTAGAAGTGACACACTCAGTTTTAGAAGCGCGCAGCTCGGCATCATTGATGACCGATCTGAAATACGAAACCTGCTGTTCGCGCGAACCTTGAGGTTCAGTACAGGCCTTCGCGCCTGCGCAGCTGAAAAGAATTGCAATGACTGCGACAACTATCTTCATAATCATCTCCTTCCTCACTGAAGATTCCACGTAAGCTGCGTACTTCCCAAGCCGGTTTGGTTGTCACCGGCTATGCTGTTCGACAGAGTGTCAGTTTGGCCGCCGCCCTGCTTTGTAACCGAGACTCTCGCATACCAGTTTAAAGCTCCTGATGTCGCTATACCGTCGTAGATCGCCCAAGACGCAAAGTTGACTCTTTCGTGGAAGACCGTGCCGTCTGGCTCGGGTCTGCTGCGCGTGTCAATACCTGGTTCGCTTTTTGCCGCGCCAAAGAAGACCTTCGGCGCGTTTTACGGCGCCACTTGCCACGGGCCCATGCTGCTGCCTATACTTTTCGTTTGCAATCTGCACCTCCCGCGCGGCCTTGGTTTACTCAACCAGTGCTGGCGCGGCGCACCGCCCTCGGGCACGCAAACCGAGGATAATCCCGCACTGCATTCTGCTACGGAGTTCTCATGACCACCTTGGCTGCACCGCCGCTTAAAACCATCCCTATGAGTGACGAACTCAATCCATCCGCCGCGCAGGTAGCGCGCTTCGATTTCGCCGCGACCAAACTCAACCTCGATGACGGCATGTGGAAGATCCTGCGCTCGCCAAACCGCGAGATCATCGTGCACATCCCCATCGGCATGGACAACGGCACGGTCGAGGTCTTTACCGGATATCGCGTGCAGCATTCCATCGCACGCGGGCCGGCCAAAGGCGGCGTACGCTACGCGCCCGACGTGACGCTCGATGAGGTCCGCGCCCTCGCCAGCTGGATGACTTGGAAGTGCGCTGTGGTGAACATCCCGTTCGGCGGCGCCAAAGGCGGTGTGATCTGTGACCCGAAGAAACTTTCGATGACGGAGCTGGAAAAGATCACTCGCCGCTATACGGCTGAGTTGGTGGAATTCATCGGCCCAGAAAAAGACGTGCCTGCCCCCGACGTGGGAACCAACGAACAGGTGATGGCATGGATGATGGATACATACTCCATGCATCTTCGCCAGACCGTGACGGCGGTCGTCACCGGCAAACCGGTGAATATGGGCGGCTCGCGTGGGCGTCGTGAGGCCACCGGCCGTGGCGTGATGATCGTTTGTGACCAGGCAATCAAGAAGCTGGGCATGAGCCGCGAATCCAGCCGCGTGATCGTGCAGGGATTCGGCAATGTGGGCTCGAATGCTGCCAAGCTGATGGCCGACGCCGGGTACAAGGTGATCGGGATCGGCGAGTGGGATGGCGGTCTGTACAACAAGAATGGCATCGACATCGACGGGTTGATCGAGCACCGCACGCGCAACAACACCATCAAGGGATTTAAGAACGCGGAAGCGATGGCCACCGCCGACCTGCTGATCGCCGATTGCGACATCCTGATCCCGGCGGCCACGGAAAACGTGATCACCTCCAAGAACGTGAACGAGGTTAAAGCAAAGATCATCGCGGAAGGCGCGAACGGTCCGACGACTGCTCCCGCTGACGAGGTGCTCGCCGATAAGAAGGTCTTCGTGATTCCCGACATCCTCGCGAACGCCGGCGGCGTTACCACCAGCTACTTCGAGTGGGTGCAGGACCGCCAGGGATACTTCTGGAAAGAGTCGGTAGTCAACGACCAACTTGAGACGATCATGGTGGATTCGTTCGATGAGGTGGTCCGTTACGCCGAAACGCACGGCGTTAACAACCGCATCGCGGCGTACATGCTCGCCATCGATCGCGTGGCGTTCACCATCAAACAACGTGGCATTTACGCATAAGTTACGAAGCGCCGGGCGACCGGCGCTTTTTGATGCTCCGAAATACGCCCTTTGTTCAGCTTCAAAGTTCCGCGTAAGCTGACAATCGGTGCTGATAAGGGTTAAGCTAGGATTTCTAGCGGTCCCCTGCCGCGTCCCATGGCATGAATCTGCCTAACTACATCACGATGTCACGCATCGCGTGCGTGCCCCTTTTGATCTGGGTGCTGACCAGCCGCTTCTTCAATGCACAGAACGGTGAGCGCGAGCTCGTGGCCTCAGGGCTGTTCATCGCTGCCTCCATCACGGATGGCATTGATGGCTACCTGGCGCGCCGTCGCGGACAGATCACTACGATGGGCATGCTGCTCGATCCCCTTGCCGACAAGCTGCTTGTGACCGCCGCGTTCATCTGCCTGGTGCAGATCGAGCCACGGATCGTGCCGGCATGGATCGCAGTGGTTGTGATCGGGCGCGAATTTCTCGTCAACGGCCTGCGCTCGATCGCGGCTTCCCAGGGCTTCACTATCGAGGCCAGCGATTGGGGAAAGTTCAAGATGGTCGTCCAGATCATTGCAGTGGTCGCTGCGCTCATCGCGCACCACTGGGCTGTTCTCGACTTGAACCCTTACAATCTTGCGTTGCTGCTGCCTGTGGACGTGATCGCGCGCGGAGCGATCTGGTTCATGGTGGCGATATCGCTTTACTCCGCCCTCGACTACTTCATCGCGTTCTGGCGGAAGATAGACACGCGCGTGAGCCGTGAGCGCCGCCGCCGCATTTTCGTGCTCAGCCGCAAAGGGCGCAAGACCGACGCTCCTGCTGTATAGCCTCTGGCCGGCAGTTTCGAGGCGCAATGAGCCAACCGACGCCAGTCGAATACTCTCCTGAAGAACGCCAAACACTCCTTCGCATCGCCCACCGTGCCATCGAGGCTGCGTCTACGGGGCACTCCTTCACTCCTGAAGTGGTCTCAGAGCATTTGCAGGAGCCTCGTGGAGCATTCACAACCATCCATTTGCGTAGCAACCTGCGCGGCTGCGTGGGCTACATCCTGCCGATGCTTCCGCTCTACTTGACGGTCGCGGATACAGCGGCCTCAGCAGCCACAAGAGATCCTCGGTTCGCGCCGCTCACGCCGGGCGACGCTGCGGAAGTGAAGGTGGAGATCAGTGTCCTCTCGAAGCCGTTTCCCATCACTCCCGACGAGATAGAGCCGGGAAAGCACGGATTGCTGGTCAGCGACGGCAGCAGGCGTGGCGTGTTGCTGCCACAGGTTGCACCGGAGCATGGGTGGGACGCGGAGCAGTTCCTGACGCACACGTGCATGAAGGCGCGAATCCCTGCCGATGCGTGGCGGCACGGTGCGCGCATTGAGGCTTTCACGGCTGAGATATTCGGCGAGTAAAAATAAAAGCGGCACGCCGTGGCGTGCCGCTTGAGTCCTGGTGCCAATTTCTTACGGCATTGGCGCCCCGGCAGGGACGACCCAAACTTCGGCCATGCCGTTCGTCTTCGTCCCGGCGCGAGTCTGGATGCGCTTTGGGTCGATGCCTTTGCTGGCCGTAAGGTAGGTCTTTACGTTCTCTGCGCGCTTCATTGCGAGCTTCGCGCCTGCAGGGCTGTCTGAATCAGGCATTCCGATCACTACCGCGGTCGAGTCAGCCTGCTGCTGCATGTTCAACGCCACGCCATCCAGGATGGCCTTGGCTTTGTTATCCACGCGAGCGCTGTTCTTGGCAAACTGAACTTCGTTGTTGCTCGCGGCTGCGGGTGCGGCTGCTCCGGCAACGTTCACCATCGCTTGTGCGGTGGAGGTGAGGTTGCGATCGTCTGTGGCAGTTGCAACCACGGTCACCTGGCCTGGATCAGCGGACCCCGTATCGAGCAGGGCAGTGTTGTCGCGTGGAGTAAGGCGGCCACTGCTGCTCGAGAATGAAAGCGAGATCTGGCGGTTATCCGGGCTGGCAACGTCGCACGTCACCGTGGAGCTCTCGCCCTTGCGGACGTTGGTCGGCGAAGCCGCGCAGGAAAGCGTTGGAGGATTCATGGGCGGAGGCGGTGGCGGCGGAGGAAGCAGCGGACCATCCATAAGCTCAACGTGGTCGCCCACGTTTACGTCTGTGATCGTGGTGGTGAACATGATGGTCGAGCTATGCGGATAGACGCTAATCACGACCGCTTCACCCAAAGTTTCGCGGGGAAGTTCCGCTAACCGGCCGGCAGGGAAGTAGTGTTCGTTCTGCTGCGTGTCCTCGGCATCTTTGGCCCTGAAGGAGAGCTTGTCGATGTCGGTGTTGTACGCGTCAGCGTAATTCCGAACGGCGCGCACGTAATCGCCGATCTTCAGGCCGTGGTCGGTGCCGATGTTGATGTAGCCCTTTTTGCCCGTACCTAAAGCTTGATCAAAATCTTTTCCCATGACGATGCGGCCCACCGGCTTTCCATCCGGAGGAGCAAAGCGATCGAACATGATCGTCTTTGGGACGTTAGGGGCCTGCTTTTCGACAAAGGGCACCACGAAATCGCCGCGCACGACGGGTTCGCAGCTGTACTCAACCTGGGCCACGCCTACATTCTGTCCACGTACCTCCACTACCCGCACGTGGCCGATCTCGGCGAACGCATCTCCAACGGCTGCAATGGCGGCATGCTGCCCTTTGAATGCTTCCCACTTATTGGGGTCCTTAAGGTGTCGCAAAACGGTATAAAGATTTCCCACCTGTACGGAGCCGCCGGTCAGGTATATGTAGTCGCGGTCGGCGAACTTGGTCTCGTGCGGGGTCTCCCAACCGCCGGCGACGGTCAGGGTCTCAGCGGGGTGTTCGCTGGTGACGAATCCGGCGCAATTCACATCGGCATAAGTCGGCGCTGTCAGGTTCTGAAGGACGGCGGTCGGCGGAATGGCGTTTCCGACAGCAGGAGCGACGGTTGCCGCCTGCTCCCCAGTAGCTGCGGCGGCTGTCTGAGCGACAGCGGTCGAGCAGAGTGCTGCCAAGGCCAATATTGCCAATGCGATTTTCTTCATATGTGCTCCGGGCTCTATGCCGTTAACTCCAGCATAGACAAAGGTTTCCGGCATGAACGCTAGCAAACCCTATGACCGGAAGCAATATATATGTTAGTTACTATAGAGATACAGGCAAAAAGGGGTATCGAAAGGGAGGGGACTACCGGGTAATTGCGTATTCCCGAGGGCACGGCTCCGCAGCGCAATAAACGTGGTGCAAAACACGCTTTGGATTGTGCTTGCGCTCACCGCTTACGCCCTGTAAACTCCACGCCGACAACGACATGTCTACTCCCCGCCCCAGCCTGCCTCGGCATCTGCCGCTCCGCCTTCCCCGGATATGTGTTGCAGTCGTGGGCACCAACCCGGGCGAGATGATCGAGAAGGCCGAAGCCCTCAGCCGGGAGAACCCTTTTATCGAATTCCGGCTGGATTACCTTTCGAAGCCCGCCCTGATACTGCCGGGGCTCAAGAAATTCCTTGAATATCACAGTCATGTGATTGCGATTGCCACCTGCCGCCGTGCGGCTAATGGGGGAAAATTTCGCGGTACGGTGCAGGGCGAAGTTGACATTCTAGTAAAGGCTGCGGCTGCCGGTTGCCAGATTGTGGACCTGTCGCTCGAGTCCGCGGCCAAGCTGAAGCCGGGCGAAGTGGAGAAGCTGCGGACGAAGGCCGGGCTCATTCTTTCGTATCACGATTTTCGCGGCACCAAAAACCTTGAGAAGACTTTCGAGCGGATGCAGCAGTATCCGGCGGACTTCATCAAGATCGTTAGCACTGCGACGTGCCTCTACGACAACGTGACCATGATGAAGTTCCTGGAACACACCAGCGACAACCGGTCGATGGTGGGCGTCTGTATGGGCGAGCAGGGCATCATCAGCCGCGTGCTCGGCGTTCGCGCCGGAAGCCAGTTCACCTTTGCTGCCGCCACCGTCGGCGAAGAGACCGCTCCCGGACAGATCGCGGCGCGCACGCTGCGTGAGACTTACCGCATCGAGCAGGTGGACAACGCAACCCGCGTATACGGAGTCGCCGGCGACCCGGTCTCGCATTCGTTGTCACCGTTGTTGATGAATACTGCGTTCCGCCGGGAAGCTATCAACGCGGTTTATCTTTCGCTGCACGCGAAGTCGATCAAAGACCTGATCGCCTGCGCACGCGACATTCCTTTGCACGGCATCAGCGTCACCATGCCGTACAAGGAAGAGATCATCAAGCATCTCGACAACACGGATCCCGTCACGGCGAAGATCGGGGCCTGCAACACCGTTATCCGCTCGCAGGATGGCAAGCTTTACGGGTTTAATACCGATGTGTTCGGGGTGCTGCGTCCGCTGGAAGCGCGCATCGCGATCAAGGACGCGGCGATCCTGGTTCTAGGCGCAGGCGGCGCTGCGCGGGCAGCTGTCTTTGGATTGCGTGAGCGCGGCGCTAATGTATACGTGATGAACCGCACCGCTTCCGCCGGGCAACGATTGGCGAAGCAAGCCAAAGCGAAGTATCTAGGCAAGTCGCAACTCAAGCCGCTGATGAAGAAGATGCAGTTCCAGGTGGTGATCAACGCCACCTCAGTCGGCATGGACGATCCCGGCAAGCCGATGAAGAATTCGAAAGACACTCCGTTGAGTGAAGCCGAACTCAAGATGACGGGGGCGCGGTACTTGATGGAGATGGTCTACGCGCCCGCTGAGACCAAGCTGATGAAGATCGCGCGCGCTATGGGGATGGACATCATAAGCGGCGCCGAAATGTTCGTCCATCAGGGCGCGCGCCAATTCGAGATCTGGACCGGCAAGCCGGCGCCGGCGGAAGACATGCACCGCGTGGTAGTGACCGCATTAGCGAGCCGCGCCGCGGCCGCAGCCGGCAAGAAATAAATCTCTGTGCGCACCCAATGAATAGACGAGCAGCTTTGGCTAATCGTGCAGCCATGCTTGTTGTAGGTGTGGTTCTACCGACTGATCAGGCCTGTATCGGGATCAGCGAGCCGTTCGTGGGCGGAGCAGGAGACTTCTTCCGGTTCGCGAACGCGTGCTGATAGATGGAGTCGTAGCGGTGCGCTAACGCCTGGCAGTAGCTCTCGTTCCGCAATGGATTCACCCCATCGTGCCGCCAATTTTCCGGCAGCAAAACCAAAAAAACATTTTCTTTCGGTGCGCCGCGATCAAGCACCGCGTCGCGGACCACGCTGGAGTGGGTGATGATGGCTCCGGCGCGCGCCAAGATGAACTGTTCGGCCACCCGGAACGATCGCGCGATCCATGAATGCGCTTCGCATTGTCCTGCCGCGGTGGCCATCTCTTCCACGCATCCGTTCATGTCGTAAACCACGGCGCTGAAATTCCGTACGCCGGCCATTCCGGAGGAAAAAGAGTGCGCGTGCACGATCTCCGCGGTCTGGTCGGGGTCGGCTTCGAGCAGGCTCCGGCGCCACTGGCGAACGTCGTTCCATGCCGAGAGCAGCGAGGTCGGCTTGGAGCTGTCTTCCGCCGCGCGAAGATAGAGATCGGGCGTGCCGGAGCCGAGCGGAGTCACCAGGAAGGGCTTCATCCCGGCCGAGACCTGAACGTCCACTAGTGGAAGAATGTCGCGCACCTGCGAGCAGGCATGCACCACGTTCCACGGACGAACACCTGTGGCCGTCTCCGGCGGAGCTGCGGTCTTGCGCGACAGGCGGTACTCTTCGCCAAGCTGCGGCGCGGTGCTGGAAGCCATCTAGGAAACCTCTTTTTGTCGCATTCGCTCCAGGTCGGAATAAAGCAGGACCCGGTTGCGTCCACTGTTCTTTGCGGTGTACATCGCTGAATCGGCACACTCAATGAGGTCGCGCTTGAACTTCGCGTCCTGGCCGAAAACAGCTACTCCGATACTGATGCTCAAATGTTCCACGGCGTGTGGCGAGCCGGCAAAAAATTTTGCCTGCTCCACGGATCTCCTCAGACGTTCGGCAACGAACATAGCGCCCGGTCCATTCGTCTCCGGCAAGATGATGACGAATTCTTCGCCGCCATAGCGCGCCACAGTATCGACTTCGCGCATGTCGTGCATCAGGATGGAGGCCACGTCGCGCAATACCTGGTCGCCGGTGTGGTGGCCGTAGCGATCGTTCAATTGTTTGAAGTGATCTATGTCGACCATGAGCAGAGCAAAGGGCTGCCCTTTGCGGTCACTGCGCGCCACCTCGGCCTCGAGCTGCTGCTCGAAGAAGCCGCGCGTTTTCAGGCCCGTCAGGTAATCGGTAAAGGCGAAACGCACCAGCCCTTCGTTGGCGTAATCGCGCGTGAGCTGGTTCTCCGCCACGAGTGCCAGGATCCATAACAGCTGCGCGTCTTCGTGCGTGAAGGCGCGCTGTCCGCTGGAGAACAACTGCATCGAGCCCATCGCGCGATTGCTGACCATCAGCGGGATCGCCAATGCCGATTGTGACTTCAGGCTGTCTAGCAGAGCGTCTGCCTGGACGTTATGGCCGTGCTCGACAAGCATGGGGCGGCCGAACTTCGTCGTCCAAAAATTCAGGACGTTGCCACAGGTAAAAGCTTGCGGCGAGGCTTCGTCAAAACCGCGCGTCGCCAGCATGCGGACTTTTTCCTCCTCGTCGTCCCAAAAATAGAAAAGCGCACGATCGTGGGCGGTGATCTCCGCTGCAAAATCGCCCAGCAGGTTCAGCGTGGCCTCTAGGTGCATCTGTAGCCCGCTCAGCATGCTAAGACGCAATATGACGTTCAGCTCCGCCGCCCGCTGCCGGATAGTCTCCTCGCTGAGCTCGGAGAAGACCTCGACAACGAATTTCTCGGGCGGAAATGAATCGTAAGCTTCAACTGCAAATGCCATGAAGTAGGGCCCCGGGCCGACAGACGGGAATATCCGACTAAGCGGCAGCACGCTTTCTGCCATCCATTTTCTGTAGACAGACCTGCGGGTTGCGGCGAATGACCTTACATTAGATGAGAATCGAGTGGCTACATTGAAGCACGAAAGTACCGCAGTGTGAGTGGCTGGATCGAAGGTCTTTACAACGCCGCAGCCCTGCCCGGCTTCCAATATTCATACGCCAAGACTAAAGTTACCGACGGGCCCTTACTGTGATCGAGCGTGAGCTATGCGAAAAGCCCTTAAAATCTTTGCCGCGATACTGGTTGTGTTGGTGCTGGTGCTCCTTGCCGCGCCATTCTTCTTAAACGTAAACCGCTACCACGACCGCATTCAGTCGGAGTTGCAGCAGAAGCTTGGGCGCCAAGTCTCGCTTGGGACCATGCACCTCAAGCTGATCCCGTTCGCCTTCCGGGTGGATAACGCCGTCATCGGCGAAGACCCGAATTTCGGCAAGGGGAGCAACTTCGCTCAAGCCAATGAGCTATATGTCACAGCCGCGTTGATGCCGCTGCTACATGGAGACGTGCAGATCAAGTCTTTGGAGTTGCGTCAGCCGAAGATCGAGCTGATCAAGAACGCTGAGGGCAAGTGGAACTTTTCGTCGCTTGGCTCACCATCGCAGCAGCCGAACCAAGCTCAGCAGCAGGCGCCGTCGCAACCGCAAGCGCCAAACAAGCCATCTGCCGCGAATCCGCAGCCAGAAAAGCAGCGGCCCATCAGCTTGGAAGATCTGAAGATCACAGATGGCCAAGTCGCGCTGACCGACAATCAGAAACACGAGAAGCGCGCCGTGTACGACCACATCGATCTGCGCTTGGTCGGCTACAGCCCCGATAAGCCATTCGACTTCGAACTTGCAGCGCACCTGCCCGGCCAGGGCGCGCAGCTCATCAAGCTCTCCGGAAAAGCCGGGCCGATCGATTCGCAGGATTCGATCAACACGCCTTTCAAAGGAAGCATCGACCTCGACCACGTCTCGCTGGACGCTCTGCAGCGCTTCCTGAACAGCTCTGCCCTCGAGAACAGCGACGCCGTAGCCAGCGGCAAAGCTGACCTGACCAACGATAACGGCAAAGCTTCAGGTTCCGGCTCGCTGAAGCTGGAGCAGGCGCGCTTCAATGGACACGATCTCGGCTACCCAATCTCGGCCGACTTCGACTTGAGTGCAGACATGAACTCGAAGCTGCTTGAGGTCCGTAAAGGGAACATCAAGCTTGGCTCGACGCCGCTCGACATAACCGGTAGGGTGAACGCCCAACCAACGCCGGCGCAGCTGGATGTGCAGCTCAAGGCGAACAATGTGAGCATTCAAGAGGCTGCGCGGTTGGCGGCATCGCTCGGAGTGGCATTCAATCCTAGCGCCACGATCGCGGGACAGCTCAGTGCGGACATTCGCGCGCAGGGTTCGAGCAAGAGCCCGGCGATGAATGGTTCAATCAGCGGACGCGACCTGACGATCACCGGGGCTCAACTGAAGTCGCCGGTAAAAGTGAACTCGATAGAGTTGGCGCTTGCGCCGGATTCCATCCGCTCGAACAACTTCACCGCGTCTACCGGTCGGACAAACGTGGCGGTGCAATTCGCGTTGGCGAAGTACACGTCCCCCAGCCCTTCGATAGACGCTACCGTTCGCACGCTCAATGGCGAACTTGGCGAGCTGCTCACCATCGCCAAAGCTTATGGCGTAAACGCCGTGGAAGGGATGAACGGCTCGGGTGCAGTCGCGCTCGATTTGCACGCCGTGGGGCCGGTCAAAGGCGCGGGAGCAATGAACCTGAGCGGCAGCGGCAAGCTCCAGAACGCGACGATTGAGTCCGACAACCTGACGAAGCCGCTGCAGGTCCGAAACGCTGATCTTCGTTTTACGCAAGATTCTGCGGTCTTCGAAAATCTGAACGCAGGCATCGGATCCACAAACGCCAGCGGCAACCTGACCGCGAAAAACTTCACTGCACCACAGGTGCAGTTCACGCTCAATGCGGACAAGATCAACGTGGTCGAGCTGAAATCACTGTTCAAGGATCAGCCGCAGCAACAGCAGCAAAAGTCAGCGCAGATGGATTGGAGCCTTGTTCCTTCCGCCTATGCGCAGAAGCCGGCTGCGGCTCAGCCGAGCTTGATCGCGCGCACCAGCGGAACCGGCACTATCAGCGTCGGGACCATCATCAACGACAAGCTCGTGCTGAATAACGTTCACTCGAACGTGAACATCGATCATGGCGTGATCAAGCTTGCGCCCATCACCGCGCAGGCGTATGGCGGCACTACCAACGGCACCATCACGGTGGACGCGCGCAACACTCCGATGCGCTATGCCGTTGACACTACGCTCAACAACGTGGACGCGAACAAGCTGCTCTCCTCGGTGTCATCGCTGAAGTCGCTCTACGGGATCATGGCCACGAACGCCAAGCTGAATTTCGCCAGCGACGCCGACAGCTCCGACATCGCGCGCAGCTTAAATGGCAACGTCGCACTCGGTTTGAACAACGGGAAGATCATGGGAATGGATATTCCATACGAACTCGCGGCAGCGGGACAGTTCCTCTCGCCGGGGCAGGTGAAGCGCGACTTCACGAACATCAACAAGGTCACCGGCGACATGAACATCCAGAACGGCGTCGCGCAGACCAACAACTTCAAGGCATTCATTGACGATGGAACCATCGCTGCAACCGGAGCAGCCAACCTCGCCGATCAATCCTTGAACATGCATGTGACGGCGGTGCTCAACAAGGAATTCAGCCAACGCGTCGGCGGAACCAACATCGGCGGATATCTCCAGACGGCGCTTGCCAACAAGAATGGCGAACTGGTTATTCCCGTGATCGTAACGGGCACATTCCAGAATCCGCACTTCGCGCCCGACCTGCAGAAGATCGCGCAGATGAAGCTGGATAACCTGGTACCCACTCTGGGGAATCCCGGAGCGCTGGGCAGCATTCTCGGCGGCGTCCTCGGGAACAACAAACAGCAGGGAACGAACGGTCAGCCCGCGCAGAAGCAGGACAAGGTTGGGCAGATCCTCGGCGCGTTGGGTGGCAAGCAGCCGCAGCAACAGCAGCAGACGCAAGGTCAGCAACAGCCGCAGCAGCAGGGCGAGCCTGCGCCGCAGCAAGGGCAGCAGCCAAGCTCGACAACCCAGCAGCAGCAGAATAAACAGCCGAGCTGGGGCGACATCCTGCAGGGTGCTCTGGGCGGGCAGAAGAAACAGCAGCCGACTTCTACCCAGCAGCCCGCACAACAGCCTGCGCCGGAGCAACAGAAGCCCAAAGACTACTCGGAGCAGCCGCCGCAACAACCGAAGTAACAGCGCAAGTGAGCCGCGAATAAAAAAACGCCGCCTCAAAGGCGGCGTTTTCAATTTCTGCCGGATCGACTATCCCGCGTTCTCCAGCTGTCCACGCTCCAGCTTCTCCTGGCAGGCGATGCAGAAGCGGGTCCACGGAACGGCTTCCAGCCGCTTGGCATTGATCTCTTCTCCGCATGAGATGCACTGCCCGAAGGTCCCGGTGCGCATGCGGTCGAGCGCGCCTTCCACCATGTTCAAGAGCTGGCGTTCATTGTTGCTCTGATGGAACAGGAACTCCTTGTTGTAGGAGTTCGCGGCCTTGTCCGCGATGTCCTGCGCGGTTTCGCTGTCGGCGGCGCGGCCGTCCTGCTCAGTGCGCGAGACCGCTTTGCGCATTTCCTGCTGGCGCTCTTCCAGTCTCTTCTTGAACTGATCTAACTTCTTCTTATCCATGGGGTCCTTGATTCCCTCAGCGCACTTATCGGAACACTTGCATTTGCTGAATCTAAGATGATAAGCGCGAAAGAAAAGCAGCGTCAACTCTGAGACGCAGTTGCTAGCACCCGTACTCGGTGGCAGAAAAAGCTTTTCCACAACTTACGGAGACACGAAAGAAAATTAGATGCTGGGTGCGGGGAAATCCAAACCCTGTTAATCGGAAAGACTGAGCACTGGGTAGTGGTAGTGAGTACTCAGCAAACAAAAAAGCCGCCCATTTCTGGGCGGCTCAAAAGAGGCAAGGGAGGGAAGGAAACTAAATTCTCGGTAGGCTAAGGTGCAAGGCGCCGGCCCGCAAGCGAACCGGACAAATGAAGATCACAGAGGTACACATCATGCAGTTTGGCCTCTTTTACTCTCTCTGTAAAAGCACTTAGAACACCAAAGCTCCTGATGCATGTCCACTGAAAGGCCAACTGTAAGTCATTGGTGAAAAAAGGATTTACTGAGAGAGCAGCAACTCGCGCCAGGATACGTCACTAGGAAAAGTGGAAGCAAAGTACCACGTCTAAGCAGGTTGTTGCCGAGGATTGACCTTGGCTTCCTCAGAGGCAAGTTTCGCCGCCTTGCCCTGCTCTTCAATGGCCTTCAGTTTATTCAGGAGAGCTTTGTAGCTCACGCGCAGGATCTTAGCGGCCTGGCGTCGGTTCCACCGGGTTTGCGCCAGCACGCGTTCGATGGCTTCGCGTTCCGCCTGCATTGCGGCGCGCCGGCCGATCTCGAGCAATGACGGCATCTCGAGCGGGCCATTCGCGGTGGACTGGAATGCGCTTTCCACCGTCGGTTGCGCGAGCGAAACGATTCTGCCATTCGAATCGCGCGACCCGGCAGCCAAAGAGGTGACGATCGGCTTGTGGGTGGAGAGTTCGCGAATGATCTGCGCCTCGTTGCCGACGATCACATACCGCTTCACCAGATTTTCCAGCTCACGGATGTTCCCCGGCCATGCATACTCCATCATTCGGCTCACCGCGTAGTCGGAAAATGCGGGCGGCTGCTTTCCGTAGTACTCGCTGTACTTGCGCAGGAAGAATTCCAGGAACACCGGTATCTCTTCCTGCCGCTCTCGTAGCGGCGGAATGTGTATCGTCACGACGTTCAGGCGGTAAAAGAGATCTTCGCGGAATGTGCCTTCTTCTACGGCGCGCTCCAGCGGTTTGTTGGTTGCGGCCAGCACGCGAACATCGACCGAGATGTCGCGCTTGCCGCCGAGGCGCGCGAATTCACCATCCTGCAGGACGTGCAGGAGCTTGGCTTGCAGGGCCGGATGCATCTCGCTGATCTCGTCGAGGAAGATGGTGCCGTAGTTGGCCTGCTCGAACTTACCTAGCTTCTGGCGGTTCGCGCCGGTGAAGGCCCCGGGCTCGTAGCCAAAGAGTTCGCTTTCCAGCAACTCGCTGGGAATCGCGGCACAGTTCACCTTCACGAAGGGCTTTTCGCGGCGTGTCGAATTTCCGTAGACCATGCGCGCGACAACTTCTTTGCCGGAGCCGCTTTCGCCCCGAATGAGCACGGTAACGTTTGTGTCCGCTACTTGCTCCACCGTCATCTTTACTTCTTCCATCTTCGGACTGGTGCCGAAGAGCATGGAGAAATCAGACTGGCGGCGGACCTGGTCGCGAAGCTGTGTGACTTCCTGCACCTGGCGCTCGCGTTCGAGCACTCGCGCCATTCGCTGGTCGAGATCTTTCGGCTCAAACGGCTTCGGGATGTAATCGTCAGCCCCGAGCTTTGAGGCTTTGAAGATGAAGTCGGCGTCCTGCTGCGAGCTGAGCATGATCACCGAAACATCGGGCTTGATTTGCTTCAAGCGCTCCAGAGTCTCGATGCCGCTCATCCCGGCGGTGTTCACGTCGAGCAGCACCAGCACCGGATCGTACACGCGGAACATGCGGATGGCTTCTTCGCCCGTCGCGGCACTGCTCACATCGAAACTTTTGCGGAGAAGATGATTGACCAGGAACTTGGCCATTGCTGGGTCGTCATCGACCACGAGGATGCGGATCTTTTGGTTCGGCAGCATGGGAACGGGTCGGGCCTCCAGGGGTATGGTCGAGCCGAAGACTGCGCCGGGCTAAAATGCCCGGATTTGGGTCACTCATGTAGGCAGAAGTGGAACCTTAGGCCTATTTTATGGCGAGGGAGCACGCGCATTCCACCTCACCGTGTACTCTGATGCTTACTGTGGGTAGAAAGATAGCCTGTGTAGCGTCACTTTTAAAGCAGAAAAAGGAGCCCGCCGAGGCGGACTCCTTTCATATCGAACCGGACTAGCTGGCTACGGTCCGCACTTTACCCGGCAGGAAGTGGTACGGCGGCCACGGTCCGCTGATTGCAAGCTCCACATTCTTAAGCTGTTTGGCGGCTGTGCTGTAACGGTTTTGGTATTTTTCGACAGAGGTGTGATCGATCAAGTGGGCGATGTCTATCATCATGGCGCCCGACGATTGCACCTTCTTGCAGCTCACTTCGGCGTCCAGGGGCAGGAACAATTTCTGAACTTGAACCGAAAGCGCCCGCGCCTTGGTCTGGCGTTCACGATGGCGTGATGCCTTTTCGCGGAGCTTGCAAAGGTAGTCGCTGCCGGTGGTTTCTGGCAGGACGATATCCGTCATAGCCTCGCGCAAAGAGCCGTCTTTGATGACCAGCTTCAGGTGCATCTCGGCTTTGCCTTTGAGCTTGGAAACGGAGTTCGTGAAAGTCTTGCGGTTGGTGCGGACGGCCTTGCGAAGCGCCTCGTCCGTATCGAATACAGTGCCGAATTTAAAGGGCAAAACTGTAGTTTTGCCGAAGCATGAGCTGACCACCCGGGCATGGTCCAAGACGGCGCGTTGGTCGAGATCGCCAGTGCGTTCATACTCGCTCACGATCACGGCAAAATCGCCGCTGGGATAGCCATAAACCGGCGCTCCGTTAACTCCATTTACATTTTCAATCGGGAAGGGGCGGCGTGCTCTTGCTTCGCCTAGGAATGCTTCTTGCTCAGTGATGCAATACGCGTACCAAGCCATGTGTCGTCTCTCCAACGAACATCACGGCCTGCTGCCTTGTGGCTGGAGCAGGCACGGTTATGTCCCACTAGGGGGCTCAAGGGGCCGACGGTCAGTTGTTTGTCTTAAAGACTAGGGAACTGCGAACAGCGGGTGGTTCGGGTCTTTTGTTGCAGGACTACCCAATCACATCCATCCACTTACCTCGATGCTAGACCCGCGTTGTGGAAAATGCAACAGGTATTGTGCGGCGTCAGATTGCGCCTTCGGTCGACGCATCCTCCTTAGTTGCGTGGCTGCGAGTGGGCGTGTAGCCTAAATATGTGTCGAGAAGTCCAGTTCGCTGGCTAGCGTTGGTCTTAGTCCTTGGATGGACTCTGCTGCCTGCGATCGCTTGCGCAGCTGACTTCCTCTCAATGACCGAGCCGGAAATGGCTTGCTGCAAGAAAATGGCAGGCAAGTGCGACATGGGGTCCGGTCCACACTCTTGCTGCGACCAGACCGTTCGTTCCCAACAAGTAGGGCAAGCGAATCTGACGCAAACGTTCCAACTGCAGCCACCGATGCAGGCCGCTGGAACGCTGACGATCTCACTAGTAGTCCCGACTTCGGCCGCTTACAACGACGTAGTCGCGAATGACGGTTCGCCTCCCGAATCGCCACCCGGCAGCATCTCCGTCCTGCGAATCTGAAGCTCTTCTCTTTGCGTGCTCGCACGTGAGCGCGAAGGTGTTTCTACGCAAAGGAGAAGATGATGAGAGCATTCTCAGTCCTCGCATTGCTGTTTATTTCGGTGCTCGGCAACGCTGCCGGGCACGGGCCGATATTTGGGCTTGCCACGCCTACTAATTCGCAAGGGGAATGGAGCTTTGACAGTGGAATATTCGGCCGTTCCAGCGACGTTGGCTCGCAAGCTTCGTTCCGCGAGTTGATCGCCTACGGTGTAACGCCGCATGTGACCGTATCGTTCACGGCTCCGGGTGTGATCGGGGATACGCCTTTAGCACCCACCCGCATCCAGCCGGGAGCGGACTTCGATGGCACCGTCGCATGGCGCTTTCACCACAACACCACGAAAGTCGGCACCCGCTTCGAAAGCACTGCTTTTGCGGGACTAGTGGTTCCTGGGCCGCAATCAGGGTTCAAGGGCCTTTCGTTCACTTCGCACACGCCCGGAAATATGCTGGGCGCGGTCAGCGGAATCGCCTCGCGTTCGCATTATTTCTGGCTTGGCGGAACCTACACCAAGTTCTACGAGCGTGGCGGGGAACGCCGGCCGGATGTTTTCGATTACAGCTTGATCTACGGCTACCGCCCGCCGCAATGGCGTAAAGAAGCAGATAAGTGGGACTGGCGCATCTTCGGCGAACTGGTGGGAGAGCGCTCCACCCGATTCCTTCACGAGGGCTCGCTCATCCCGCAAACCGGCGCGCACCAGGTTTTCCTCGGTCCATCGTTCCTGGGAATCTTCCGCAACTACACCGTGAGTTTTGGGGCGCAAGTCCCGATCCACCGCGATGTCGGTGCGTTGTTTCCCAAGGAACGCGTGCGATACGCCGTCAATTTCAGCTATTTGCTTTTCCAGCACTCACATTAAGGAGAGAGTCATGAAGAAGATCAATGTTTTCGTATTAGCTCTGCTGCTTACCGCTTCGGCCGCGCAAGCCGAGATCCGTTCCATCAACATCACTGTTTTCGGCATGGATTGAGAAGTTTGTGCACACGCCGTGCGCGTGTCATTGAAAGCGGTGCAGGGGGTGGACACCGTCAACGTGAGCTTGGAGAATGGGCTCGCCTCAGTCACCCTGAAGCCAGGGAACTCTGCCACCCTGAAGCAGTTGGGGGACGCCATCGCAAAGAACGGCTTCACCATGAAAAATTCGGAGGCAACGATCGCGGGTAAGGTGATTCAAGAGGGGGGAAGGGTGGAGCTTCAAATCACTGGCTCAAACGACAAGCTCGAACTGGTTCCAGATACGGCAGCGGAACCGGCTGCGCGCCTGGCCGGAAAAGATGTTGAGGTCTCAGGCACCATTCCTGAAGCGCCAAAAGGCAAGACACCCGAGGTGATCCACTATCGCACCATTGCGGAGAAGAAATGAATGTAAGTACTACCGGCGCCCGACGATCCGGGTTATTGAACTATCTCTCGCTGTTCACTTCGCTCAGTACGCTGCTTTGCTGCGCGCTGCCGTCGCTTTTGGTGTTGCTCGGACTGGGAGCTACAGTGGCTTCGGTGCTTTCGGACCTACCGTGGCTGGTGGCTCTCTCGCGTCACAAAGCGTGGATCTTCTCGATATCCGGCACGCTCATCGCACTCAGCTTTCTGAGCACGTACTATCTCGTCCCGAAATACCGGCGGGAGTGCGCTGCAGACGATCCCAATGCCTGCGCCGGTGCCAGTAAGATCAGCAAGGTGTTGCTCTGGGTCTCAGCCGGAATCTACGCCTTCGGATTTTTTGTCGCGTTCGTGCTCGGGCCGTCCTGAGCAAACTGGACGCTCAGTAGGTCAGGCCACGCTTTTTGTCCGTGTCTCAACGCTAGTCTTGCTCCGGTACTTGAACGTAAGCCGATGCACGATAGCCATCAGCACCAGGACTCCACCGAAGGTGCAGACGATGGCCGCGCCCGTAGGCAAATCCATCTGCACGGAAAGAAAGATTCCGAGGGCGGATACGAGTGTCCCCATCGTCCAGCCGATAGCTAGCCGGCTACCGATGCGGTCAGCAAACAACATCGCGCCGACCGAGGGCACGATCAGGTAACAGAAGACCAGCAGAACGCCGGCGATCGCGACAGAGGAAGTCACTACGAAACCGAACGAGGCGTAGAAGAGGAAATCCCAAAGACGGATGTTGATGCCTTGCGCGCGCGCGGCATCGGGATCGATCGAGATCAGCAGGAACTTCTTCCTGAAGATGTAATGGAACAGCCCGATCACACCGTAAAGAATGGCTGTCTTGGTGACCTCAAATTTGGAGACTGCCAGAATGTTCCCGACCAGCATGTCTTTCAGGTGTTCGGTCTCGCCGGTCGCCTTGCTCATCGCCAGGATGGCCGCCGCGGAGGCAACGGCATACGTGATGCCGATGATGGCTTCGAGCGGAATTCGCGCGGTCGCCGAGCGGACGAAGGAAAAAATCAGCGCGCCCATAAAAGTGAAGGCCAGGCTGATCCAGTAAGCGCTGCTGCCGTGCGGATCCATGCCGGCGAGGATGGCGATCGTCGCGCCCAGAGCTGCGATCTGCGCCAGAGCCAGATCGACGAAGATGACGCCGCGCTCCACGACATGCACGCCAAGGTAGGCGTGGATCCCAGTAAGGATCAGGCTAGCCAAAAACGGCAGGACTAAGAAAGGAAGAATTTCCATTGTTCTCCTGGTTGCGTTTTAAAAGTTATTTTGTCTCGTCAAAAGCTTTTTTCAGCAGCCCAATGTCGTAGTCAAAGAGCTTGAAATAGTCAGTGATGTCTTTTTCTCCGCCAACCGAGGGCAGCATCACCAAAACTTTTCCGCCGGTCCCGCTGGCAATGTTGTTCGGTGTCTTCAGGTCGAAATACGGCTCAACCATGATGATCTTCACGTTGTCGCGCTTCATCTGCTGGATCAGCTCGATAGTGTGGCCCGGAGTCGGCGGAATGCCCGGACGCGGTTCGATGTATCCGACCACGTCGAGATTGAAATGCTTGGCAAAATTCGGCCACGACTTGTGGTAAGTGACAATCTTACGGCCGTCGTAAGGCTTCATCTGCGCGTCCCAGTTCTGCTCGGCAGCGGTCAGCCGCTTATCGAAATCTTGAAAGCGCTGCTGGTAATAAGACGCATTCGGCGGGTCCATCTCAGCCAGCTTGTTCGAGATGCCTTTCGCTACACGACGCCCGTTCTCGGGGTCGAGCCAGTAGTGCGGGTTGCCCAGCGGGTGCACGTCTCCCATGGCGCGGCTCACCTGTCCCTGGGGCTTCTCCAGGATCTCGGCGAATTGCGACGCATCGAGGTACCCGGCTGACGCGGGTTGGATGTGGGGGTTGCCGCTCTGTGTGATGAGCGGAGGCAGCCAACCGATCTCAAGGTCGAGTCCGACGACCACCAGCAGATCGGCGTGGCGCAGCTTCAGCAAAAAGCTGGGCTTGGCCTCAACGAAGTGTGGATCCTGATATCCCTTCGCGATAGCTTCCACATCGATCTTGTCGCCGCCGACTTCTTGCGCCAGCGAAGCTAGGTCTGTCGTTGCCGTGATGACGTTGAGCTTCTTGGCCGCGTGCGCGGGCAAAGCAAAAACAAGTGAGCATGCCAGCAGTACTGCCATTAACTTCGATCTATAAGACATTCATGATCTCCTGATCAAAATGGATGCGCGCCGTGCGCGCCCATTGCGAACTGCAGTTGAAGCCGCAGCTCGTTCACATTCTGTTGTTCGGCATAGTCGGTGTGCCGGTACTGCGCGCGTAGCTGCGCAAACTCACTGGGCCAGTAGGTGAGGACGAGCGAACCGCCCTGATCCAGTTGGGCCGAATCGCGAGCGCGCTCGGAGTGGTCGTAACGCGCGCCGACAAACCAGCGACGCGCGAGCTGGTAATCACCCGAAGCGTACATACCGAACGCGTGCTGCGCCGCCGGGAACTGCTGGCGATCGCTCCAGACGAACTCCGTCCTGCCGACGAACGAGTGATAGATGCTGCGTCGCAGCGGCTTCCAGCGAAGCGTCGCATCTGCTCCATAGAGGCTGGTTACGAAATCGTTTTGAAACTGGGGAGCAAATAGAAGGCCTGCATCGTTGTGCCCGCGCGAGTAGGAAGCGCCGATGTCGAGGTTAGTGGATTCGGTAATGTCCTTGTAGGCGCGCACGTGTCCGACGGTGCTCACATCTTCGCGGCGGATGGACTTGAAAACGTCGTCGGAGTCGCCGCGAAAGACTTGCCCCGTACCTTCGATGAAGAGTCCCTTCGGCCCTTCGAAGGCGCGCGTCACGGAAAGGCCGGCGTCATTGATACCGTCTTCACCGCCCACCAGGTTCTCCGTCACAAGTGGACGGTCAGTCCAGGGCAGCACGTGATTATGTAGCGTGTTCACCTTTCCGAACGCGGCGCGCATCTTGCCGGCGCGCGCGACGATTCCCGCCGGAAGCGCTGTGAAGGTCAGGTATCCCTCTTCCAGGTTCACGCCCTCTTCGCCGAATGAAATGAAAGCATCGGCGCGCGCGTAAGGGTCGATGATGGCTTGCAAACCAAGCTCGGTTTCGTGCATTTCGAGCGTTGGCACGGGACGAGCGGTGTTATGTCCCACAGCGGCAAGGAAGTCGCCTATCAAGCTGATGTCAGGATTGAGCGCTTTGGCTTGTCCAGTTGCGCCGCCGTACACGGGAACTTGGCCGTTTTCTGCCGTAACCTCAGCCTGTTCTGGAGCAGCCGTCTGCGAAGTAGGGGAAGGGGTTGCGGGAGCAGTCGTCGCAGCCGGGGTTGCCGCCGCCTGCTGCTTGCTCGCGAGCATGCGAAGCTGACCCTCGAGCGCGATCACACGCTCTTCCAGATCTTTGATCTTCTGGTCAGTCGCTTGCGAAGCGGAACTTGCCTGCGCCGGCGCCGGTGCAGCTTGTGAGAATCCAAAGCACGACGTCATTAAGACGGCGAATAAGAAGAACCTTTTCATGTGTGTACCTTTTTATCTGCTCGAATTGGAAATGAGCAGCATCGATGTCCTGGTGATCCGGTCGAATATTCGCGCTAGCTTTACGCAGCGAGAACACGAAGCGCGATCAGCGCGCAGGTGGAGGACGGATGTAAAGGGAAGAGGCGAAGCGGTCTTGCTTTACTAGAGGATCAGAGCTAGGAGCGACCGCGGCCGCCACCAACGCGGGGGCGGCCTGAACCACGGCCATAGGTGGCACGATGTGGGCGGTAGCACCCAGGCAGATGGAGCAATGTCCTTTGCCGTCATCGCCGCCGACTTTATCAACGTGGGTTGCGAACGAGGTGCAGGCCAGCAGAACGACAAACGCCAGCCCGAGCACCAGGAACTTGGCGCGTCTTTGGCTGGCTATGGCTTGCAAGTGCATCCTGAAAGATTAGACGTCCCTTAAGCAGACGTTGTCAAATGAGAGATGTCACCCGAGGGCAGCGGGATTTCCGCAGCTCAGACCTTGATTTCCATGCCTTCCGCGGCGGCCCGGACCTCGGGGTAGTAGTTTTTAGCGTCGGTCACGATCTTGTCGATCATGGTATCGGTGTGGTCGGGGTCATGGTGGAAGAGCACCAGTTCTTTCGCGCCGGAGCCCATGGCGATGTCCACCGCCTCGCGCCAATGGCTGTGCCCCCAACCCTTTTTGCTGGAGTTGTACTCATCCGGCAGGTACTGCGCGTCATAGATGAGCACGTCGGCGCCTTCGGCCAGCTTGCGGACATTCTTATCGAATACCGGATGCCCAGGCTCGTTGTCCGTAGCGTAGACGATGACCTTGTTATCGGTTTCAAGCCGGAAACCCAAACATCCCTGCGGGTGATTCAGCCAGGAGGTGTGCATCACGCAATCATCGAAGGCGAGCTTGCCTTCTTCAATGTCATAAAAATTTCGGTGCGCCTGCATCGCGCTCATGTTCACGGGGAAGTAGGGGTCCATCATCTGCTCTTCCAGCGCGCGCTGCAGTCCGCGGCTGCGGCTGGTGGAGTGAAAAAAGAAAAAATTATCGGGGTTGTTGTAGAGCGGACCGAAGAACGGAATTCCCTGGATGTGGTCCCAGTGGAAGTGGGAGATGAAGACGTGCGCGTGCATCGGCTGGCCTTCCGACTGGCGCAGCATCTCTTTCCCGAGCACACGGAACCCTGTGCCGCAATCGAAGATATAGCGGCTGCCGTTGACGCGCACCTCGACGCACGAGGTGTTGCCGCCATAGCGCAGATTTTCCGGCTGAGGAGTCGGTGTGGAACCGCGAACTCCCCAGAACTTGATCTCCATAAAGGCTCGCTGACAACACTCCACCCGGCGAACACACCTGTCCGCAAGAGGGAAGTTGACATCTTATTAAAATGTCAACCGGGGAAAAAGTGTCCAGCAGTATACGTCAGGTAAGCCTAATTTCGTCAATGGTTTAACCAGCAAGTAGAATCAAAGGACCGTGCCTTTGCGCGATTCCAAACACCTTCTTGAGCTTGCCCGGGAGCAGGGCGCCACCCATGTTCCCGTGGTTCGGACGGTGGCCGCCGACCTGCTTACGCCGGTTTCTGCCTTCCTGAAGATCGCGGCGAAGGAACCCGAGTCGTTCTTGCTGGAATCGGTGGAAGGTGGCGAGCATGTCGGGCGCTACAGCTATTTGGGCGTCAGACCGTTCATGGTGGTGATGCCGACGACGGACGGGATCGAGGTCCGGCGTGGACGTAAACGCGAACTCCGGCACGGCGCTGTGCTCCCGCTACTAGGGCAGCTGATGGCCGAGCACAAATCGCTGCGCGGAGTCGCAGAGCTTCCTCCTTTTAGCGCGGGCGCGGTCGGGTTCGTCGCCTACGATTTCGTGCGCCGTCTGGAGCGCATCCCGAGCACGGCAAAAAATGATCTGCACGCTCCCGATCTGGGCCTGATGTTCTTCGACCGCGTGCTCGCCTTCGACCACGTAAAGCAGCAGATACAGATCATCGCCTCGGCTGAGATCGCTGATCCGACGAAAGCCGCCAGCGAGATCAAGCGTGCCGAACGAGATCTCGATGCAATCGAGCGCCAGCTTGCCGCGACGATCAAACCATCCCGTGAGCGGCGCGCATCGGGCAAATCGAAGCCTGCCGCGGTCACGCCGAAGAAGGACTTCTTAACAGGTGTGCGGCGCGCGAAGGAGTACATTGCGGCCGGCGACGTCTTCCAGGTTGTGCTGTCGCAGCGCTGGGACTTGAAGATCAAGTCCGAGCCCTTCCAGGTCTATCGGTCGCTGCGGCGCGTGAATCCCTCGCCCTACATGTTCTATTTGCAGATGGGCGACCGCCACGTACTGGGCTCATCGCCCGAGATGCTGGTCAAAGTAACGGGTCGCAATCTCGGGTATCGGCCGATCGCGGGGACGCGTCCGCGCGCTGCCGATCCTGAAGAAGACCGCCGGCGCGAAGCCGAGTTGCGCGCCGACGAGAAAGAACGCGCCGAGCACGTGATGCTGGTGGACCTTGGCCGGAACGACCTAGGCCGGGTCAGCGACTTCGGTTCGGTCCAGGTTCGCGAGCTGATGACGGTTGAGCGTTATTCGCACGTCATGCATCTGGTCTCGTCACTCGAGTCGCGATTGCGCCCGGAACTCACTCCACTCGATGCTTTCGCCGCGTGCTTCCCGGCGGGCACGCTGAGCGGGGCTCCCAAAGTGCGCGCAATGCAGATCATCGAGGAACTCGAGCCGGTGCGGCGCGGCATCTACGGTGGTTCGATCCTCTATGCAGACTTCGGCGGTGACCTGAATTCGTGTATCGCTATCCGCACCATGGTTGTCGACGGAAAGAAAGCGCACGTGCAGGCCGGGGCGGGCATTGTCGCCGACTCCGATCCAGAGCGAGAATACGAAGAGTGCGTCAGCAAGGCGGGAGCGCTGTTGGGAGCGGTGGAGCAGGCAGAATGATTTTCCTTTTGGACAACTACGATTCCTTTACCTACAACTTGGTCCAGTATCTGGGCGAGATGGGTGAGGAAGTTGTGGTGCGCCGCAACGACGAGCTTACGGTTCGAGAAATCGAGGCGCTCAAGCCGGCGAAGATCGTAATCTCTCCCGGCCCGTGCACGCCTACAGAAGCGGGCATCAGCGTCGAGCTGATCCGGCACTTCGCAGGCAAGGTGCCGATCCTGGGTGTCTGCCTGGGGCATCAAGCCATCGGGGAAGCATTCGGAGGAAAGGTGATCCGGGCAAAGAATCTCATGCACGGGAAAACCAGCGAGATCCAGCACGACGGGCGCGGCGTCTTTCGCGACCTGCCCTCACCGTTCACCGCGACTCGGTATCACTCATTGATCGTTTCCCGGGACGGGCTCCCCGACGAGCTTGAGACGACCGCTCACGCGCGGGACGCTGGAGATGACAACGTCATCATGGGACTTCGCCACCGCCGCTATCCGGTGGAAGGTGTGCAGTTTCACCCCGAAAGCGTGCTCACTCTTCATGGCAAGCAGCTGCTGAAGAATTTCCTGGCGCTTTAGCCATCTTCTCTCGTTGCACGACTTTCGCATCAAAAACAGAGAACACGGGCCATGGAACCGAACTCCCCCAGGACGAAAGCGGCTCTTCCGTATAGCGGGTTTCCGCTGCGGATACCCGTGGCGCTGCGCTTCCTGACCGCAGTCGTCTTCAGCATCGCTGGGCTCGCGGCCACCCACACCACCGCCGGTCTGGAAACCGACCACTTCTTCCTTTATCTGCTGCTCGCTGTCTTGGGTTCTGCGTGGGTCGGGGGCTGGTTGGCAGGCGTGCTTGCCACCGGCATCACTGCCGCCGCTGCCTTTTTTTGGATGTATCACCCGAGCCACGGGTCCCAGGACGTGACTCGCTTCGGCACCTTTATCGCCACGTGCGCGCTGCTGTGCTGGCTCAGTGCTGTGATCGAGAGCCGCCGCAAGACTCAGATCTCTTTGCAAGAGGATGAAGAGCGGCTTCGGCTCGCGCTCAAAGCCGGGGACGCGTGGACCTGGGAGTGGGACCCGAAAACAGGAATTATCCGCAGGTCCTCTGAAGCGCAAAATGTCCTAGGTGGCGGGCCGGCTACGCTTTCCGACGCGTTGGAGCACACGCTCAAGACGATCAGCGAGTTAGATCGCGAGCGGGTAGCCGAAGGGCTGCGGCGAAGCGTCGAGACAGGCGCCGATTTCCGCCAGGAAGTCCGCTTCCTGATCGAAGACACCATTCGCTGGGTGGATGCGCGCGCAACTGTGATCGAAGATGAAGATGGAAACCGCAAACTCTTAGGCATGAGCGTTGACATCACCGACCGCAAGCGCGCCGAGCATGCTTCGCGGCGCCAGGCGCAGATCATCGATCAAACCCACGACGCCGTCATTTCAGCCGACATGCGTGGCGCGATCCGAAGTTGGAACCGCGGCGCTGAACGCATCTTCCAGTACAAGGCAGAAGAGGTCCTTGGCAAAAACATAACCATCCTCGCCATGCCGGAGCAGGAGGGCTTTCTTAGGAAGAAGATCGCGGCAGCCATCAGCGCCGGCAGCATGCAGACGGAGTTGGTCACGCGCCGCAAGTCGGGCGAGATCGCGAATGTTCACCTTTCTCTTTCCATCATGCGCGGCGAGACAGGAGAGCCGAGCGGCGTGGTCGGTGTGGCTCTCGACATTACCGACCAGAAACGCGCCGAGGCGCTGCTGCGCAATACCGAACGTATGGCCGCGATGGGAAGGCTTGCGGCGACCATCGCACACGAGATCAACAATCCTCTGGAATCGGTGACGAATGTTTTCTACCTGCTCGCGAAGCATTCCAGTCTCGATCAGACCGCTCGCACGTATCTCGGCATTGCTGAGGATGAACTCAAACGCATCAGCCACATCGTGAAGCAGACGCTCGGCTTTTATCGCGAAACGGAAAGGCCGGTTCCTGTACAGCTAAGCACGGTGCTCGACAGCGTCTTCGAACTGTATGAACACCGCGGGGCCAAGATGGGCATTAGCCTGGAGCGCAAGTATGAAGTGGATGCCACGGTGCTGGGTTTTCCCGGCGAGTTGCGGCAGGTCTTCTCCAATCTTGTGGTGAATGCGATGGAGGCCGTGGGAGAAGATGGAAGGGTGCGCATCCGCGCTTATCCAAGCCGCGATTGGCGAAATGGCGGCCAACCCGGCGTGCGCGTGATCGTGGCGGACAACGGTCCTGGCATCGCGACGAAGAACCGCACGCATCTCTTCGAGCCGTTCTTTACGACCAAAGGTGAACGCGGCACTGGCCTGGGACTTTGGGTCACACTCGGCATGGTGCAGAAGCACAAAGGCAATATCCGGGTGCGCAGCAACACCGGGCAGAATCATGGAACAGTGTTCTCGGTCTTCTTGCCCAAGCACGACGAGGCAGAACGGGACCGGCACTCGCAGCGGGTCGCCTGAGACGAATCTTCTTGACACATTCAGAGCCGCTGGAAGATTCTTGAAGTCCCCTGGCAAGGAACCCCAAAAACAATGGCAGTCGATAAGCGAGTCCATCGGCGGTATTCGTTGAAGATCCCACTCACGAGCAAAGCGCTCGTGCCGAGTAATGCCTTGATGGAGACCTCAAACGTCAGCGCGCGCGGTGTCTTTTTTCTTTCCAGCACCAAGCCGGAAGAAGGCGCGCCGCTCGAGTTCTCGCTTACGCTCTCGCCGGAGATAACGCTGACTGACAACATCGTCATCCGCTGCAAAGGGCGGGTAGTGCGCGTCACTCAGGCAGCTGGTAGCGATAAAGTCGGCATCGCGGCCGTGATCGAGAAGTACGACTTCGAGACCAAGCAGTAGGGTCCGGCATTGGCTGTTTGAAATCGCACCAGAGTAGCCATACTTAGCCAAATGTTAGCGCGATTCAATAGATGGAAGGCCTCCCACGCCGGGCATATTCTGATCCCGATCTTTGGGTACATATTTCTAGCCTTCGTGCTCCTTGCCATTGCCAACGTAGCAGTCAGGGTAGTAACTGGAGATTGGTGCCCCTAGCTAGGTCCCTGCATCTACTTTCCTGTTCCACGCCAGTGCGATATCGTTATTACCTCATGCGCAAAATCTATGGTGCCGGTTTGGTGTTCGCAGCGTCCTTGTGCGCTGCGCAGCAATCGTCTGACGGCTCCATCGGGGAAGTGTTCGCTACAGACGCGACGGTGCAAGGTTCGGTCATCCTTGCCGGCAGCGGCACGCGCGTGGGCAGCGGTTCCACCGTATCTGCGGGACGTTCGCCAGCGAGCCTGCGCCTCTCTCGCGGCGGAGAAGTGCGCGTATGTCCGGGCACCACCGTGAACGTTACGGCTGCGGCGCGAAGCAGAGGGCTGATGCTGAGTCTGGATTCCGGCACAGTCGAGACTCACTACAGCGTGGGCTCGTCTTCCGACACCATCCAGACGCCGGACTTCCGCATACTTCTGCCCGGTCCGGGAGATTTCAACTTTGCCATCAGCGCCGACAAAAGAGGGAACACCTGCGTGCGCGCACTGGATTCCAACACCGCATCGCTTGTCGTTACCGAGATGATGGGCGAGGGAACGTATCAGGTGCGCCCCAACGAGCAGGTTACTTTCAGCGACGGGAAGGTGAGTAATGCTATTGCCTTCGGAAGGTGTGGCTGTGCTGCAGCGCCGCAAACGTTGCAGGCGGACCAATCTAAGCCGAACCCGAGTTCTTCCACCAACAATGCTGTGGCACAGCCAGCCCCCACAATTGCTTCGCAGCCGGAAAGAGTTGCGCCGCCATCTGCTGCCGCGCCCGAAGCGCAGCGGCCGGCTCCTGTACCCGCAGCGCCGCCAGCCGCCAACGAGACGGCGCCCGTGCCAGCAAGCAAGCCCGACGAAGTTCACGTGCAAGTGGAGGTGCCGATGGTGTACTCGGCAGACACGTCTCCCGCGCCCGCCGCAGCTATCCCAACTCCCACAATTTCGCCGGCAGGAGAGCCGGTCTATCTTCCTGCTGCGGTGTATTTCGCCTTGTTTCGTCCAGTAATGGACGTCCCCGCAGTCGCCCCGCTTCCGCCGGCTGGCAAGACGCAAAAAGACAAGAAGGGGTTCTTTGGCAAGCTGAAGTCATTTTTTGGCGGCATGTTTAAGTAGTTCGCCTGTCACGACCTGCGATATGTGTTCTCGAATCAGGAACATCGCGCTCGTACCAGGAAAGCAAATTCCGGGTTGTTTTTTGGAACCCAAAGGCGTTCTGAACCGTCTATACTAGGAACTCTCAATGGCAAGTCCTAGCCTCCAACCCAACCTCCCGCAGCCTATCGCCCAGGCTGACATCCTGCCGACTCTGTTTGGCAAGGGGTATGGGAATTACGATGTGCAGCCCAATAATTTTCTTTATTCGTTTTTGACGCACATTGTGATCGGGGTACTGATCATTGTTATCCCTATCTTGTTGGCAAAGAACCCAGAGCCGAAGATCCAGGCGATCAGCGTTTTTACCGAGCTTTCGCCTTACGTACTGCCAGCCTCACCGAAAGTAGTAGGTGGCGGCGGCGGTGGTGACGAGCACCTGAAGGTGGAGGCGAGCAAGGGCGCACTGCCCAGACTCGCGCAGATGCAGATCACTCCGCCCACTACACACATCGAGAACATTGATCCGAAGCTGGCGGTAGCTCCGACGGTCGTTATGCCGCCGATCCCCATGCCGCAGATGCCGCTACTGGGTGATCCCAAGAGCGCGCAGACGATGATGGCCTCGAACGGAACCGGTGGCGGCGCCGGCATAGGAAGCGGCAGCGGGACCGGCGTGGGAATGGGTTACGGTCCGGGCGTTGGCGATGGCCGAGGCGGTGGTATCGGCGGAGGCCTCTATAAGGTTGGCGGCGGCGTCAGTGCGCCACGTCCTCTCTATGACCCTGAGCCGGAGTATTCCGAAGAGGCGCGTAAAGCCAAGTATCAGGGAACAGTCGTGGTGCGCTGCGTCGTCGGTCCTGACGGCCGCGTGCGCGACATCCAGTTGCCCCGCACACTGGGTATGGGCCTCGACGAGAAGGTGATCGAGAAGGTAAAGACCTGGAAATTCGAGCCCGCCAAGAAAGACGGCCAGGCAGTCGCGGTAATGATCGCGGTTGAAGTCAACTTCCACCTCTACTAGAACATCCAATTCAGCAGGAGCATGCCCCTGCTCCTGAAAGAGGCGTTTGTATGAAGCCGCCCTCCCGCAGTTCTTCTCCAGTTCAGCCAGACATTTTGCCTTCATTGTTTCCGCACGAGTCGCGACGTGATCCGCGGACGTTCGCGTTATCGGTCTTGTTACATCTTTGCGCCGCAGTCTTCGTCGGATTGTTGCTGCATCACGCCGCGACGCATTCGCGTGTTGCTGAGTCGCTGCCCTTCATGCGACTCGACCCCGGCAAGATGGTGTTCACCCCGAGCCGGAGTCCGCAGCAAGGAATGAATGGGAAAGATACTGGCGGCGGCCAACAAGAACCTTCGTTGCCGTCCTTTGGAGTGCCTCCGCCGGTCGTGGTGCGCCCCATCGCGCCGCCCACCACGCACGTGCCCGAGGTCGCTCCCGCGCTGGCCGTGCCGCAGGGCATTACGAATTCCCAGATCACCACCATCCTCAAGGGAGCAGTCGGTGATCCGAACGGTGTTCACGGGCCCACATCCGACGGACCTGGATCCAATGGCGGGATCGGAATCGGAAGGAATGGCGGTATCGGCTCCGGAAATCACACCGGCTACGACTTACTTACCCCTGGAGGCGGCGTGAGTATGCCGCGCGTGATCTACGATCCCGAGCCCGAATACACCGAAGAGGCGCGACGCCTGAAACACCAGGGAAATGTTTTGCTGGCGTGCGTGGTCGGTGCGGATGGCCGGGTGCATGATGCTCGCGTGCAACACGCACTTGGCTTGGGGCTCGACGAAAAAGCTATTGAAGCAGTAAAGAAATGGAAATTTGAACCTAGCCGCTACAACGGACAGCCGGTTGCGGTGAAGATAATGGTGGAAGTGAACTTCCGGATGTACTGAAACCCGCGCAAATAAAAAGGGCGGGCCATCGGCCTGCCCTTTTTTATTTTTAGCAAAACTATTTCTTGAAGGCGCGGCCGAGTGGACGCACTTTTTCTTTCGCATTCTCGGTCCACTCGCGTGCGGAGTCGGCGTATTCAGCCCCGCGGTCGCGCCATTCGCCTGCACGGTCGCGCAGGCTCTCGGCTTTCTCACTGACCGCGTCAAAGGCATCTTCGTAGCGCCGGCGCAGCAAGTTGCGCGTCTTCCGGCCCGATTGAGGCGCAAGCAAGAGCGCAATGAGTGAGCCAACGCCCAGGCCGATGCACAAGAAAGTGATCGCCGTCCCGAACGTGCTGCGGTCCGACGCTTGGTAGTCTCCAAAACGCTCGTAATCGGTCATAACTCCTCCTTCGAAGATGGCAAATTGATTGTAGTCCTGCCGCGTTCAGCCTGCGCGGCGACGTGAACGCGGTGTTGCCGTCCGGATGGGCACGACTTTTTGCTGTCGCTTTTTCTCGGTGGTTGCTTTGCGGTTCGAGATACCCTGACCACGGTCGGACTGCTCTCGGCTCGTCCCTTGTGGCCCGATCACCTTCTTGCGGCCGCGGCTCTTCAAGCTCATCTCGGGTGCGCGTTTGGTCTGGCGGTTCGAGGTGGCACGACGGTTGCGGCTGCCTTGCTCTGGCTGCACCATTTCCGTTTCTTCCATCTCGAGTGAGAATTCCTCGGGATCGTTATCGCGGCCGCGGTCCACGTGGACATTGGCTTGACCGGTGCGCCCGTTTTCTTCCGCTCCCGCCTGAGGAACCTTGCCGGAGACGCTCTTTGTCGTAGGTTGACCCAGTCTCATCGTTCTCTCCTGATCGTTTTTGTGGTCTGGGTACTTAGAAAACGCGAGGCGACGTGGCGTTGTCCGAAAAGCAGCAGCAACTCGCGTTGTGACCGAGACATAACGCCCTGTGACGAAAAGGATCCAAATAAAAATACAGGGCGTTAGTATTTGGGTGTGGAGCGTTTATGAAAGAAACGATTTTTGCGGCTTGTTTGCTATCCACGATTGCAGCGTTTGCAGCAGATGATCACCTCTCGAACGTCCGATCCCAAGCCCTGCCCGAGCGGTCCCACCCGACGCAGAGCGTCTCAATCGATCGCCAGCAGGAGGAGCAGAGTGGTGCCGACAATTCTGCCGATGACCTTTGCTACACAATGCGCGTTTACATGTTTGAGGCCAGAGACGGAGAAGCACCTCAGCCGAAAGGGGTAAAGACCTGTGTCGGCGCAAGCCCGCGAATCCTAAAAAAAGCAGTGGAGCCTCAAGCGCACTTCAAACCTTGAAGTAGGGCTATTTCTCGCTGATCACCAACAGGGTGAAGGTTCCCGCTTTGGGAGTGGGACGCGCATTCGGGTTGTCAGGCTGCGGCGGCTCGAACTCCGAGGTCACCGTGTATACCTCGTGCGCGAGAGGGTTCACCGCGATAGTGCGCGCTCCGCGTTGAGTTGTGACGTTCTGCTCAACCTGATATTTCTTCCCCTTGCCTCCGATGACGGTGAGCGTGCCGTCGCCGTTCGTGCTGAAGGCGAGATGCTTGCCCGGATCGAAGCCAACGCCGTCTACGCGCTCCCCAATCGGAAGCTGCGCGAGGTTCTTGCCGTTGGTAGCATCGGTCACAAACAGAAGCTTATTGTGGCAGCCGGAGAAGAGAACCCGGTGCGCCGCATCCATATCCAGGCCTGAGGGTTCTTCACAACCTTTCATCGGCCAGCGATTCATAACGGTCATCTTCGCGGCGTTGATCTCGACGATCTCGCCCGTGCTCTCAATGTTCACGAACACCTGGCCTCGGCCGTCGGCAACCGCAAACTCCGGATTGCCTCCTAAAGCGATCGTGCCCAGCGCCTTCTGCGCCTCCGCATCGATTGCGGTCGCGTCGTTGCTGTCAGCATTGAAAGCGAACACGCGTCGCGTGGCTGGCTCATAGACGGCCGCATCAGGTTTCTTGCCAACATCAATGCTGCGGATAACCTTCAGCGTGTTGAGATCGAAGATAACGGCCTTGTTCGACTTGCCCGCGGTGATGAACCCATTGCCTGCCTCGGGAGCGAGAGCAATGTCATGCACGCCGGGCGTGTCCGGAATATCGCCGACCTGCTTGCCGTTGGCCGGGTCCACCACGATTACGTGCGTTCCACGGCTGATAAAAAGATGCCTGCTGGTGGAATCGTAAGTCAGCGCATCCCATCCACCTTCGCCACCGAGAACGTAGCGGCGCGTCACTTTGTAATGGGTGGCGCAGTTTGCAGGAAGGGCAGCGATGGATAGCAGGCAGGCAAATGCGAAAAAGGCGGTTTTCATAGCCAATAACGATACAAGGATTTTCTGAGCCGCGTATCCAGCGGTGGCACATGTGGTGCCACATCCTCAGCCAGAAAAAAGGAGCCGACGGAGCGGCTCCTTTAACGAAGAAGTTCACACACCCCAAGCGTGGAAAGTGCTCAACTTCTCAGGAGCATATCCACGTCCGCTGACTACTACCAGAGATGTTAGGCAGAAAAAAGAGGGCGCCAGATCGGCGCCCTCTTTTGTTGCCGTAAAGCTAGGTTATTGGCAGCCAGCTGTTTGTGGAGCAGAGATGCCGGCCAGCGTGCTCTCGTTGGGGTAGCTGTACGCACCGTGCAGCGCATCCGAAGGACTCTTGCGCTGGAAGTACGGCAACAGCGCTTCGTTCTGCGGATGGTAGGTAAAGCCGTTTGCCATCTGGACAGGATAGGTCGCGTTCGGAAGTACCTCGATCACGTCTCCATCCTCAAGGTTGTTCTGGCACAGCCCGTTTGAATTCCACCATGGAACAATGTTGTGGATACCGTCGCTAGCGACGAATGGATCGTTATAGGTCTCCGCGACTTCATGGCTGCTCGCTGTGATATCCAGGAAGGTCGGGTCGAAGAAGAAACCGGGATTGATCCAGCTCGAATAGTTCAGGACATAACGGCGTTCCTGATTCTTGTTGCTGGCATCCCCGAGCTCAAAGTCGTAGCTGTGGAAACCGATGACACAG
Organism: Terriglobales bacterium; assembly: GCA_045807945.1. GTDB lineage: Bacteria > Acidobacteriota > Terriglobia > Terriglobales > Acidobacteriaceae > CAVQGF01. Next base: position 75,779 of record JBJMGI010000084.1, read on the forward strand.
CAGCCACCCGAGAGTAAGTAAACCTGTGGGAAGAAGAAGGTGGACATGTCTTTCGTGGTTATGTCCCCGGAAAATTCCGCTCCGCCGATCGGTGTATCGCCGTCATGCGTTCCGGGCAGGAACGGCGGGGCACCCGACGGAAAGAAGGCATTTACGAACGCTCCCCCGGCAACTTCGATGAAGTCGCAGCAGCTGCCGTCAGGGTTCAGACGGAAGCTATATGTGCCGCGGACGAGCACCATCCTTCGGGTCGCCTTCTGCACCGGGCTCAGCACCGTATGCCAGTTCGGCTTCATATGGTTGTAATACTCTGCGCGCTGCACCGCATCGGTGACTTGGGTAGGGACGTCACTGCTGCTGAAGGCGGTGTTCGAGAAGATAGGAGATTGGATCAGCAGCTGAGTCAGGTCGCCGCCACCAGCGTTGTAAGCGTGAGTGGGGTCCGAGACCAGTGGCTGGCAGCCAGTGAGGTCAGTGGTACAGGTCGTCACTACGCCCCCGACCACCTTTACGTAGCGTGGCGAGCCATCAAAGTTGCGGAGATCCATGATCACCGGGATGATTGGGGCGTTGATCTTCGTGGTGCCACCGATCGCCGGCGGATTCCCCATTGTGTTGGTGAACCACTTGTAGTTGGGATTGCCATCGCTATCGTATCCGAAGGTGTCGAAGTGGTCGTTGAAGGTGATCAGTGAGTCGAAGCCGGTGCTTCCAAAGCGGGCATGGGCTTGACCATTGAGGTGGCCACGCGGTCCAACATGGATGTTACGGGCGCTATTCTGTGATTTGTCGACTTTCGTGATCGCATCGCTGTCCTGGGCAAAGCTAACCGCCGTTGCCAAGGCCAGCAATGTAAAGATCACTAAGGTTTCTTGCCAAACCTTTCGCATATTTACTGCTCCTTATCGCGAATTTTTTATTGATTAATCGCCGCGAGGAAGTGCGCGCAAGTTCGCCGGCAGAATCAGGACCGGTTTGTCGCGTGAGGGGGATCACCGAGACGAGGGCAGGATGTTCTCACCTGTACTCACACCGTGTCAAAGATTGAAACAAATCTTTACATTCAGAGATTACTGTTGAGTTAAGAGAGGGTTAAGGTCGGCCATCTAAAGGTGAGTGCCTGGCTGTTCCCTAGAGCCACCGCATATCTGCCTATTTCAGTCGCGCATTTGTTGTCAGAAAAAAGAGGCACCCGCTTTCGCGAGTGCCTCTTTATTTCGTATTCGGCTATTGCGTTCCGGTCCCGAGCCCATTCGCAATGGTGAAAATTGTATCGGGAGTGGAAGCCGGTCGTGGATCGCATGGCGGCCCACCCGTGCAGGCGGGTGGAACGAATGTCCCGCCGGGGAAGCGGCCATCGGCCCAAGTGATCACGAATTGGTTATCGCCGAGCAATTCACTGGAGTTGTAGTCGCCGAAGTTAGGACGTGCGTCGGCGCGGCCTCTCCAGTTGGTTGACACGTCGGTCTGCACGACGTTGTGGCCGAATGTTGCACCACCATCATGAGAAACCGCTGCCCACTCGTCGGTATATTCGTTCGCCGCAGGATCGAAGCGCCGGTCCGTCCAACCAACGTATACCCAGTTGTTTTTGTTCACTTGCACGCTGGGGAAGACGTGACTGGTGGTTCCCGGATCATCGTTCACTCTAGTCGGCGTCCAAGTCATCCCGTTGTCATGCGAGCTGGCGAGGATGATGTCCGCCTGCTTGGCAAGTGGACCGGTGAAGATGACTCCCGGAGCACTCTCCAGCGGCGTCTTGCCGTTGAAGTAAGTTATGTACACGTCGGTACCGTGCGCCTGCGGAGATATGTAAGGCGCGTTCAAGATGTTCCGGCGCCCGCGGTTGTAACCATTCGGCTCTCCCTGCGGGTTCACGTGCTGCACCACGATTGGAGTGCTCCAGGTCGTCCCGTCATCATCAGAGAACGCCGCTTCCACGCGGTTGTCAGATTCGGGACCGCTACCCCCGGCCGAGAACGTACGCGCCAGATAGGAGACGACGATTCTTCCCGTTCCGGTGATGGTCGGCTGGATCCCCGTATTGAAGGTGTCGCTGAGGTTGGGAACGATCACGAACGGGCCTTCCCACGTGCGTCCACCATCTTTCGATCGGACCAGCTCGAGCGGCGTTGAGCCAACTGCGTCATCTGCGAACCGAACGTAAGTGATGTACAGCTCTCCGGTGGCCTGGTTGACCGCCATCCATTCCTTGTCGAGGAAGTCGGAAGCGCCTTCTCCGACCAGTGGCACCGCCACAACCGGTGGCTCCCAAATGATGCGTTCCTTCGGCAGGTTCGTCGTGTCAGGCGTGCCGTTGAGGGCAGTGTTGTTTCCGCAGCGCGTGTTCGCAACGGATTCAACAGTCTGCGGGGGAGCGGTTTGGAACGTGCCGCGATTCACGGCGATGGTGCCGATCCCGCCCGGCTCCGGGTTCCCCGGAGGCGAATACAGCGAAGCGTAATAGAACGTGCCAGCCGGCTGGCTGACGGGTGCGCCGTTCACCATGAAGGTGCGCGGGCTCTTGTCCACGACGATGACGGGATCGCCGAAGTAGTGATCGGAGGCGGGATCTGTAAAGGGTGAATGCGTCTTCACAAGCGGCGGAAGTCCGCTGCCATCAATCCAGGTGTTCCCGCCGTTAACCGAGTACGAGTAGCCCGACAGTCCCTGAGTGTTGTCATAGAAGCCGAAAGAGTCGTTGTAGCCCGTCACCATGTACTTCCCAAAAACTGCGATCTCCGTCTCAGATTGAACGGTGCGGCTGCGGTCTGGCGGAGGGGGATCGATGCATGGGTCGTTAACGAATGTGTTGCCACCGCGGCCGTGGTCGTGCAGGCCGGGCTGCGGATTAGCATTTCGCGATCCGGTGTCCGATATCGGACCGAACCGCGCCATCTCAGCGCCGGCCGAGAGGCCTTCGCCGGTTTCAGGATGTTTCAGATCGTTGAGCGTGTCAGTTCCATCGTCTTGCGCCCAAGCGGTGAGCGCGAAAAATAGAAACGCTGCGGCAAGGAGGAGCAGGCCTCTTTGCCGCTTCACAGATGCAAGTGTCATACAGGCTCCTGGGGTATTCGTTGATTCAGCGTTGGAGGTTGCGGGTGGGCGAGCTTGTTCCGACCCAAGGGGAACGCATCGCTGCGCAACTTGCGGGTGCGCAGCGGTGCGGAAGCAAAAAATGGTTGGGAATGATTGCGGATGGAGCCCGCATGGGCAAAGCACGGCTGGTGGCCGGCCAAAGGTTCGCGCATGGGGCAGGAACGCGCGTGAAAGTCATTGCTGTTGCGAGATGATGATGCTCGCGAAAGACGAACGGGATGCCCTTCGCGAAGAATGGCGAATTTTGGCGTAATCGCCAGAGTTGCTGCTCATCCTGAAGTGACAGTAATGAGAGAAGAAGGCTAGAATAAAGTGTTTGCCACGCGCGCCTGGGCGGCACTGTTTACGACGGTCCCTCCAAACCAGGCATTCGGCAATTAATCCAGCAGGAGAGTTCGTATTCTTATGTCGATTCCAGCAACCCAGATGCGTCCGGGCATGATCATCAAGCACAATAACGAGCTACACGCCGTTTTCAGCGTGGAGCACCGCACCCCCGGCAACCTGCGCGCTTTCATCCAGGCAAAACTGCGTAACCTGCGCACCGGCGCCATGTTCGAGCACCGCTTCCGCTCGCCCGATCCTATCGACCGCGTGGTTGTGGACGAGATCCCCATGGAGTATCTGTATGCCGATGGCGACGATTACTACTTCATGAACACCGAAAATTTTGAGCAGACACATCTTCGTCGCGACACGCTGGGCGATGCCGTCGAATACCTGACGCCGAACCTGCAGATCAAAGTTGAGTTCTACGACGGCAAAGCTGTCGGCATCGAGCTGCCGCAGACCGTGGACCTCAAAGTGGTCGAGACCGAACCGGGATTGAAGTCGGCGACTGCCTCGAGCGTCACCAAGCCGGCGAAGACCGAGACTGGATTGGTGGTGCAGGTGCCACCTTTCATCAACGAAGGTGAGATCATCCGCGTGGATACTGCTGAGGGCGCTTACCTTTCTCGCGCGTAAATGGCTACAAAACAATTCATCGTGCGCGGGCGGGTGCAGGGCGTCGGCTTCCGCTGGTTTGTCGAACGCGAAGCGGGAATGCTGGGACTGGCAGGCTGGGTTCGCAACAATGACGACGGAACCGTTGAAGTGCTTGCGTCAGGTAGTGACGAGCAGCTAGAGTCGCTGCGCGAAAAGCTGAAACAAGGTCCGCGCGCAGCGCGAGTGGATAGCATGGAAGAGCATGCAGCGGAAGCTTCCGACCAGCTAAAGAACTTCAGTATTCACGGGGCCTGGTAGAACGTTGATTAAGAGGAACGAATGGCATCGAGCCAAGTCACAAACTGCGAACCGCTGAAAAAGCTCATCCGCGAGGTGCCCGATTTTCCCAAGAAGGGCATCCTCTTCTACGACATCACCACGCTGCTCAAAGATAAAGCCGGTTTCGCCACGCTGATCGACGCCCTGGCCGAGCACTACATTGATAAGCGGGTGGACATGGTGGTTGGGATCGAGGCGCGTGGATTCATCTTCGGCCCGGCGTTGGCTTACCGACTGAACGCCGGCTTCGTTCCCGTGCGCAAACCGAAAAAACTTCCCGCCGAAACGGTGAAGCACACGTATGAGCTCGAGTACGGAACCGACACGCTCGAGATCCACAAGGACGCGATCTCGAAAGGGCAGCGCATCATCATCGTGGATGACCTGCTAGCGACTGGGGGCACGGCCAATGCTGTCGTGCAACTCACTCGCTCCCTCGGCGCAGATATTGCTGGATTAGCCTTCGTCGTCGAACTCGATTTCCTGAAAGGCCGGCAGAAGTTCGACGGTGTCGATGTCTTCTCACTGCTGCACTACGACAAGTAAACTTTCTGCAGAAAAGAAAAGCGCAGCCCCAGGGCTGCGCTTTCAATTTGCATCGGGTGGTTCAGGCAGCGGTGCGTCCTTGTTGCGCGTCGCCGGGCAATTTGGCCGCGATCACCTCAACTTTTTCGATCGACGGAGGTGCAGCCAGGAGCTCGGGCGCCTTTTGCATCAGTGCGGCTGCGATGGGGCCCGAGAGATGTGCCTGCCTTCCAGCCTCATCACGGAAAACGTCAAAGATGCCGAACGTAGATTTGCCGAACCGCAGGGCGAACCACGCCGAAGTTGCCGGCTCCTGTTGCGCCAACGCGAGTCCATCGTTCAGGAACTTCTCCAGTTCAGTTTCTTTCCCGGGCTTTGCTTCCAATTTTACGGCTAAAGCGAGTTTGACCACATTCCCTCCTAGAAACCTCGAAATGACCTTCATTCGATTTTCGAGACAGGAGAACGATACACCGCTCATCACAAAAAAAGCGCAGCCCGCAAGCTGCGCTTTCTTTTTAGCCTTCGCTGTTACTTGCTGTTGTTGCAAGAGTCGTTCGACGGCTCAACACTCGAAACCACGAACGTCTTGTCGCCATGGTCCATCTTCATGCCGGAGCTGCTGCCGCTGCTCGAGCCATTGCTGGAGCTGCCGCTGGCGCTCTGGTCCGAAGCCGGCATGTTCCCGGTCGAGGCGGTAGTGCTGCCCGTTCCGCTGGCGCCCGAAGCCGTGGTATCGGCTGACGGAGTTCCGGAGCTGCTGCCGGTGCTGCTTGCACCCGTGCTGCTGCTTCCACCCATGCTGCCGCTCCCGGTGCTGGCGTTTCCGCTGGCGCCCGGCGTGCTCTCGCTCATAGCTCCGCCGCTCGAGGATCCCGACCCGCTGCCGCTAGGAGTAGTGGAGCTCATAGTCGAGCTGTTTCCGCCCGCGGTGGTCGTGGTGGTCGTGGTGGTGGTCTGGTTGGAAGCGCTGGTGGAGCCGCTGCCGCTCGAGGATCCGCTCATGCCAGAATTGCTGCTGGTCGAGCTGGAGCCGGAAGTGCCATTCTGCCAATCGCCGTGCAGCTTAACTGCTTTGCCGACTTGCGACGAAAGGTCCTGCGTGCTCTGCAGGTTGGCGAACTTACCGTTCTTTTCCTGCAGCATGTAGTTGCCGCCCTGCTGCACGACGCAGCCTTTGATCGTCTTACCGCCACTATTCGATGCGGAAGTGCTGGATCCGCTCGATCCTGAGCCGGACGAGCTGCCCGACTGCGCGCTGGTGTCGTTGCTGGTGCTGGTTCCGCTGGTCGCGTTGCCGCCGGTGCCCGTACCGCTGCCCTGGCCCGCTGGTCCGCCTGTGCCCGTAGCGCCGCCGGTGCCGGATGTAGCGCCCGCGCCTGCTCCGCCGCCGCTGCCGCCCGAACCTGCTCCGCCGCCGCCCTGCGCCATCGCTGCGAGCGACAGCAACAGTGTGACTGTCATCATCAACATCAAACTCGTGATCTTATTTCGCATGGTTCTCCTCCGGGGATTTCACCCTATGGGTGTCGGATGCAACCTGAGAGAGAGAGGAGGGGAGAGTGAAGCGTCAATTCGCGAACGCAGAGGGACTACTGGCGGACTGTAGGCTCGGCCGCGGGGCTCGACTCAGTAGCAGCGGGTGCCGGCTGAATCGAATCCACCAGCTTCTGCACCGAACCATTCGCCGGGGCCGCACTCTTCCGCGGACGCGGTCGGAATCCCTGCTCCTTCTGCGGCGCGCGCCAAAAATCCATGAACGATGTTTGGTGGACGCAGCTCACCGTGCAATTCGGCGCGCAATATTTTTCGGTCCGGAACTCGTGCTTCACGTCTTCGGTGGTGTATTCCGCCAGCGGCACGCCGGGGAAGCCGCGCTGCTGCGAGCAGTAATGCACCAAGCCGTTCTCGCATATATAGAGGTAGCGCGAGCCGGAGCGGCATCGCCAAGTGTTGGGCTCTCCGTGCGCGATCTTCTCCTGAAAATGGTTCAGGCGGGCATAGCTCGATTTCTCCAGCTTGCGGACTTCATAGAACACGCGCAGCGACTCCGGATCCAGCGGCTTCAGCTGCCCTTCACCATCGTGGATGATGCCGACCGTCGAAGTGAATCCGAGCGCCTGGGCGCGGCGCGCGATGACCAGTGCGTCATCCGGATGCTTCACTCCCCCGCCGACGACGGAGTTGATGTTCACGTGGAATTCGGCGTGCTGGCGCAGCATCTCTAATTTTTTGTCGAGGACCTTCAAGCTCTTGAACGAGATTTCGTCAGGCTGCAGGTTGTCGATGGAGATCTGCAGATGCTCCAGCCCCGCTTCGTTCAGTTTCTTGATGCGCTCCGGCACCAGCAGATAACCATTGGTGATCATGCCGGCGATGATGCCGTGCTTGCGGATGCAGGCGATGATGTCTTCGATCTCGGGATGCATCAAAGGCTCGCCGCCGGAGATCACGATCAGCGTGGTTCCGAGCTCTGCCAGCTTGTCTACGCGGCGGTACATTTCTTCCAGCGGGACGGGTTTCGAGTGGTCGTCGTACTCGTTGCAATATCCGCACGCCAGATTGCAGCGCCTCATCGGGATGATCTGCGCCTGCACCACGTGGTCAGTCGAGACGAGCCCCTTCACGATCATCTTCGCTTCACGGAAGCGGCGGTGCATCGCGACGAGGGAGCGGCGTAGGGACATTTAGCTCAGGAGTGCAACCAACTATTATAAAAAAGCCGCCGCTATTTCGCGGCGGCTCGGAACCTTAGAAGCAACGGGACTAGTCGCCGAAAACTTCTTCCTTCTCCTCTTCCTTCTTGGCGGGAGCGGTGTTGACCAGTTGGCCGAGGGAAACAAAGCCCTGGCCTTCCTGCTCTTTCTCGCCCAGGATGTGCTTGCGATAGAGCTTAGCCATCTCCGCGTTCTTTACCGGATCGATCTTACCGGCCTTCGCGTCACGCGCGCGCAGCTTCTCTTCGCGCGAGTTCTTGGCGATGCCCAGCTTGTCGAGCGTGTCGTTGGCGGCGGCGTTCACGTGCGCTTCCACCAGGTTCAGCTTGTGGTCGCTTCCGTCCATCGCGACCTTCTTGCCGCCGGCGAAGATCTCGTGACGTCCGTGCTCCTCATACCACTTGGTG
>JBJMGI010000085.1:0-39348 GCA_045807945.1 Terriglobales bacterium
CGTATCTAGCGCGCGCCGGGAAGAAAGTTCTGGTCCTCGAACGCCGCCACGTCCTCGGCGGAGCGGCAGTGACGGAAGAAATCTTCCCCGGCTTCAAGTTCTCCGTCTGCTCTTACGTCGTATCGTTGTTGCGGCCGGAGATCATCCGCGAGCTTGATCTACCACGCCATGGCCTCGAGATCCTTCCTCTGGACGGAACCTTCACGCCGATGCCGAATGGCGACCACCTCTGGCGCGTGAACGATCACGCCATGACTCGGCGCGAGATCTCGCGCCACTCCAAGCTCGACGCCGAAGCTTACGACGAGTTCGGCAAGGCCATGTTGAACATGTGCCGCTTCGCCAAGCCAATTCTCGCGATGACGCCGCCCGATCCTGCGTCGCTGAATCCGAAAGACCTGTTGAAGCTGCTTTTCGTCGGCAAACGTTTCCGCGAGATGTCGTTCGACGACCAGTACAACCAGGTGCAGCTCTTCACCATGAGCGCGATCGATTACCTCGACCAATGGTTCGAGACGGACGTGCTCAAAGCGACCATGTCCGCCAGCGGGATCATCGGCACTTTCCTCGGCGTTCGCTCGCCGGGGACTGCCTACGTGCTGCTCCACCATTACATGGGAGAGATCGACGGCGCTTTCCGCTCCTGGGGATTCGCCCGCGGCGGCACCGGCGCTATCTCGAATGCCATCGCAGATGCAGCGCGTGAGGCCGGCGTCGAGATCCGCACGCAAGCCGGCATCGTAAAAATTCTTACTAAGAACGGCAAAGCGACTGGAGTCGTCCTGCAGAATGGCGACGAGGTTTTCGCCGACGTGGTTTCGTCCAGTGTGGACCCGAACCTCACCTTCCTCAAGCTGATGGATTCGAAAGAGCTGCCTTCCGAATTCATAGATGAAGTGAAACGCTACAAGTTCCGCGGCTCTTCCGGAAAAGTGAACCTCGCGCTCGACGCCCTGCCGGATTTCAAGTGCATGCCTGGACCAGGCGCACATCTGCGCGGAGCTATCTCGATCTCCCCCAGCGTCGAGTACATGGAACGCGCCTACGACGAGGCGAAGTACGGAAATTATTCGAAGCGTCCGTACATTGACATGGTCATCCCCAGCCTCACCGATCCTTCGGTCGCGCCCGCGGGCAAGCACGTGATGTCGTGCTTCGTGCAGTACGCGCCGTACAAGTTGAAGGAAGGCACCTGGGACGAAAAGAAGGAAGCATTCGGCGACGCCGTGATCGACACCATCGCCGAGTACGCGCCCAACATCAAGGGCATCATCCGCGGGCGCCAGGTCGTCACGCCGCTCGATCTCGAGCGCGAGTTCGGGTTGACCGAAGGCAACATCTTCCAAGGCGAGCTTTCGCTCGAGCAGTTGTTCTTCCTGCGTCCCGTGCCAGGCTGGGCACAATACCGCACGCCGGTGAAGAACCTTTACATGTGCGGCTCGGCCACGCATCCCGGCGGCGGCATCATGGGCGCTCCCGGGCGGCTCGCCGCGATGCAGATCTTGAATGATTGGAAGAGCGGCACCGTCTAATCCATGAGCGATAAACAAAAAGTCATCATCGTGGGCGGCGGGCACAACGGCTTGGTGACCGCCTTCTATCTCGCCAAAGCGGGATTCAAGCCTCTCGTCCTCGAAGCTCGGTCGATGGTCGGCGGGTGCGCGACGACGGAGGAGATCGCTCCCGGATTCCGCTGCTCGACTCTGGCGCACTCGACGGGGCCGCTGCGTGAAGACATCGTGCGCGACATGCAGCTCGAGCGCCACGGACTCAAGATGGTGCGCTCCGACCTGCGCGTCTTCTCACCCGCGCCCGACGGCCGCTCGCTTTCCATCTACGACGACGCGGAAAAATCCGCGCAGTCCATCGCCAAGCTGTCGAAGAAAGACGCAGAGAAGTTCAAAGAGTTCCAAAAAGTTCTGGCGCGTATGGGCTCCGTGCTTTCGGGCGTGATGAGCATGACGCCGCCCTCGATCCAGTCGCCCAAAGTGGCTGACATTCTTCCGCTCTTGAAGACCGGCAAAGGTGTTCGGGGACTCGGCAAAGAAAATCTCTATCGGCTGCTGCGCTGGGGACCAATGGCGATCGCCGACCTTGCTGCGGAGTGGTTCGAGACAGAATTATTGCGTGCCACCATCGCTGCTCGCGGAATCTTCGGAACCTTCCTCGGTCCGTGGTCAGCGGGCAGCAGCACCGTGATGTTGCTTCGCGCCGCGAGCGATAGCCACCCCGTCGGCCCGGCGGCTTCGGCCATTGGCGGCATCGGCGCGCTCACGCAGGCAATGGCCGCAGCGGCGAAGGCAGCAGGTGCGGAGATCCGGTTGAACGCTCCGGTCGCGCAGATCACCGCGAAAGATGGGAGTGCCACTGGCGTCGTTCTAAAGAATGGTGAGGAGATCGCGGCAGCAACAGTCATCTCGAACGCGCATCCGCAGCAGACACTGCTTGGGCTGCTCGATCCCGGAAATCTCGAGCCCGACTTCGTTCTGAAGACGCGTAACTATCGCAGCATCGGAACTGTCGCAAAGGTGAACCTTGCGCTGTCCGGCTTGCCTAAGTTCACGGCTGCGAATGGCGAGCCCGCACTCGCCGGCCGCATCCACATCGGTCCGGAGATCGATTACCTCGAACGCGCCTTCGATCACGCCAAGTACGGCGAGTTCTCGACGAAGCCGTATCTGGAAGCAACAATCCCTTCTGTTGCAGACCCCTCGCTTGCGCCCGCAGGCAAGCACGTGATGTCGATCTACATGCAGTTTGCGCCGTTCGAACTTAAGAAGGGCGATTGGAATTCACAACGTGACGCGCTCGGCGATGTTGTAGTGAAAACGCTTGCGGAGTACGCTCCGAACCTGCCGTCACTCATTGAGCATCGCCAGGTGATCACGCCTAAGGACCTCGAAACCACCTACGGACTGACCGGCGGCCACATTTTCCACGGCGAACTCGCGCTCGACCAGCTCTTCACCATGCGCCCGGTGCTCGAGTGGTCGCGTTACCGCACACCCATCATTGGTTTGTATTTGTGTGGTTCGGGGACGCATCCCGGGGCCGGTCTCACCGGAGCCTCCGGAGCGAATGCCGCGCGCGAGATCCTGAAGGACCTTCGCTAGTCCTTAATCTGCTGCGACAGATTGCCGCAATCCGCGCGTCAGATCTTTGTGCAGCAGCTGATGGAATAGCTGCTCTCCGGCCTCGCGCCGCACCGATAGTCTTCCCGCACCGTACGCGCGCGAGTTGAGCCCTCGCTGCACCGATTCACAGATGCTGTGATCTTCGTCCTGTATGCGCTCGCTCACATCCATGCTTTGCTTGTTACGCGCCTTCGCTGCCTCGCTCACGTCAGCGAAATAAAACTCGAACACAACTTTCATCTTGTTGATCCCGAGCGGCACCACAAAGTTTGTGTCGAGGTATCCCTCGTACCAGTTCAGCATGAGGTTGGGATAGAGCCAGTAATAGAGGGCCTGCCCTTTGCGGACGGCCGCCGTCATCGCCTCGCCCCCGGCGGCATCGATCGGACTCGATTGCAGGCAGAAGGTCTCAAAATTCTCGATGGTGTAGTCCTTGTACGTCAGTATGCTGTTCAGACCTTTGTGCAGGTGAGGCACGTGGTAGCCGCCGTCGAGATAGTTATCCACGAAGACTTTCCAGTTGCACTGCAACTCGTACTCGCGGCGCTCGGCGAAGTGAAGATTGGCAAGACCGAGTGGCTTGAACTGCTCAACCATCTTTCCCAGATGTTGCTGCAGGGCCGGGGCCTTGTCATTCAGGTTCACGAAAACTAATTTTTCCCAAGCTTCAACGCGGATCGGCAGAAGCCCATTCTTTGCGCGATCGAAATTGCACACCCCATCGAATTCCGGGACACCTTTGAGTGAGCCGTCGGTTCCATAGCTCCATCCGTGGTAAGGGCAGCGGAAGATGCTGGCATTCCCGCACGGCTGAGTGACCACCGCCGCCGCATGATGTCGGCATACGTTATAGAAAGCTCGGATGGATTTATCCGCCGAGCGAACGATCACGATCGGCTCTCCGCCGACTTCGGTCGTAACGAAGTCCCCGGGATTTTCCAATTGCGCGAGCCGCGCGACCATCTGCCACGTCCCGCCGAATACATTCTGGCGCTCGAGTTCCGCGATACGCTCGTCGGTGTACCACGGTCCAGTAATGGTCTCAGCTTCGGAGAGCGGGGCGTTGCTCTTGTAGGAATCGAGGATCTGTCTGACAGTCACGTCCATAGCAACCTCGGTGCAAGTCTCAGAGCCATCGCAGCTATGATGGTGCCATGAGCAAGAAGCAGGATATCGCATTGCTGTTCGCGAGAGTTGTATTGGGGTTCATTTTGCTTGCTCATGCAGGTGCAGCATTGCATGGGTCCAATTCAAAGCCATATTCCGGGGTGGAAGCTTTGGGCCTGCCGCACTGGACGGCTCACATTGCGATCTGGGTGGAACTCGGGTGCGGCCTGCTTTTGTTTGTCGGCAAGTTTACCCGCGTCGCTGCTGCACTCGCCACAATCCACATGGTGTTAGGAATAAAAGCTCACTGGCAGGAGGGGTTCCTCTACAGCGCTGACTTCCCTCTTGGGTTGGCAGCGCTATCACTCGTTTTCCTTGCGATCGGCGGCGGGAGATTTAGTCTCGATTCCTTGAGCTCGCGAAAGCAAGGCTAGCGCAACTCGCAACTGCTCCCAATCCACAGAACCCTGGCGCGTGATGGCACCCGCCTGAGCAGTACCCTGCAGATTTCCTCTTCATCAAATTTAAAAATCCCAGACGAGGTGTGCATATGAAGCTTTTCAGTATTTTCGTCGTTCCCGTTCTTATGGTCGGATTGGCGGCGGCTCAGTCCGGAAGTTCCGGAACGAGCAGCACCGGGCAGTCAGGCTCCTCCTCCGGAAGCGCGAACAGCAGCAGCTCACAAGGGTCGAGTCAGCTCTCTCCCTACGCCGAGCTTTTCCTGAAAGACACTGCCATGGGCAACCAGGAAGAGATCGAGCTTGGGCAATTGGCACAACAGAAAGCGTCGAACCCGGCCGTGAAGGAGTTCGCGCAGCAGCTGGTGCAGGATCATCAGCAAGCCGGGCAGCAGCTGCAGACACTAGCGCAGCAGAAAGGCGTCACGGTACAGCAGCAGCTTCCAGACGAGGCCCGCATGTTCCGCGACCGCATGCAGAACGTCTCCGGCAAGCAGTTCGACAGCGCCTTCATGAACGACCAGATCGTGCATCACGCGAAAGACGTGCAGGCGTTCGAGCTGATGTCGCAGAACGCGCAGGACCCCGCCATCAAGGGCTTTGCCGCGCAGATGCTGCCGAAGTTGCAGCAACACCTGCAGCAAGCCAAGTCGGTGGCTCAGCAGTTGCAGTAGTAGCTTCAACCAAAACAAAAAAGCTGCGCTTCGGCGCAGCTTTTGTTTTGGATCCGGAACCTTAAGCCAGCTTAGTTCGGCAATCTTCGCAGCGTCTTGCTAACTCTTTAAGGTTAAGTCTTGCATCGACCTGGCCGGCTTTACGTCCGCGGAAGGCAGGAAGAGGGGACGCATGGCGGAATCCGCGGCTCTTCATCTCCAGCACGAGGTCGGTGTGACGCGAGCGGATGCTGTGCAGTTCGACGAGCCCGCCTTCCAGGAATCCGGTGAGTGTTTTCTTGCGACGCAAAGACCCGACAAGCATGTGCAGCTCGACGTGCTCTCCCAGCAAGTGTCGGTCGCACATCTTCCGCGGGTCTACCATCCACATGCGCATGGGCTAGAACTTCGCCAGACTTTCCATCGCCTTAAACAGGTCTTCCGCCTGCGGCAGGATGACGTCTTCGAGCGCCGGCTGATAGGCGACAAAAGTATCCATCGCCGCAACCCGCTTCACCGGAGCGTCGAGGTGCTCGAACAGCTCGTCGGCTATGCGTGCAGCGATCTCGGCGCCGTAGCCCCAGCTGAGAGTGTCTTCGTGCGCCACGATCACACGATTGTTTTTTCTCACCGAATTCGCGATCGCCTCCCAGTCATAAGGATTGAGGGTGCGCAGGTCGATCAGCTCGACACTGACGCCCTGCTCCCGTTCGATCCGTTGTGCCGCTTGCAGCGCGCGCGGAACCACTGCTCCGTAGGTGACCACAGTGATGTCGGTTCCCTCTTTCCAGGTACGTGCCTTCCCGAATGGGACCATGTAATCCGGGCCGGGATAAGGAGCGCGCCCGAACGGCTCGCGATACAAACGCTTGTGCTCGAGGAAGAGGACCGGATCGTCGCACCGGATCGCGGTGCGCAGCAATCCGTTCGCATCCAGAGCATTCGACGGGAACACGACGCGAATACCAGGAGTGTGCGTGAAAATGCTCTCGCCGCACTGTGAGTGATACACAGCACCGCCGGTGAGGTATCCGCCGATAGCGACGCGAATCACGGCTGGCGAAGAGAAGTTTCCATTCGAGCGCCAGCGGATATTCGACAGCTCGTTGCGAAGCTGCTGCATAGCCGGCCATATGTAATCGAAGAACTGGATTTCCGCCACGGGCTTCAGTCCACGCGTTGCCATCCCAGTCGCGCGGCCCACGATGTTCGCTTCCGCGAGCGGTGAATTGAAGACGCGGTCGGGCCCGAACTCCATCTGCAATCCAGCAGTGAGTTTAAAGACGCCGCCTTTACCCTTCACTTCTTTGTTCTTCAGGTATTCCTCGCGGCTGCAATCGGCCACGTCTTCGCCAAACACTACGATGCGCTCGTCGCGCCGCATCTCATCTTTCATGCAGACGTTGATCAGATCGGCCATCGTCTTGTCGCCGCCCTCGGTGAGAGCGGGGGTCTCGAAACCCTTCGACTTCGGATCAAGAAATGGCGAGTAGACATGATTCAGGATGGTGTCCGGCGTCGGAATAGCAGCCGCCAGCGCCTTGTCGGTGGCCTGCTGGATCTCGTCATCAACCGACTTCTCCAGCGAGTTGATTCCCTTCTCGTCGAGAATGCCTTCGCGGATCAGGAACATCTGCATGCGCGTTATCGGGTCGCGCTGCGCATCTTTCTGGCGTTCGGAATCAGGGCGATAGAGTTTTTCGTCGTCCGAGAGCGAATGCGAGTACGGACGGATCACATGACCGTGTACAAATGCCGGACCTTTGCCGGAACGGCAGTGCTCGACCGCCTTGGTCATCGCGGCGTAACTTGCGACCGGGTCGGTGCCATCGACTTCAGCAAAATAGAAATTTGGGAAATTTGCGACCAGCTTCGAGATGTTTCCGCCGGCCGTGTTCACCTCAACCGGGACGGAGATCGCGTACTCGTTGTCTTCGCAGACGAATAAGACCGGCAGCTTGAGGTTTGCCGCCGAGTTGATCGCCTCCCAGAATTCGCCCTGGCTGGTGGTACCGTCGCCGGTGGAGACGTAAACGACTTCGTCACCATGGAAGATCACATCTTTGAACTGGCGGTAGTCGTCCGAATTCTTCTTGGCCGATTCAGGATGCTGGGAAAAATATCGTCCTGCTTCGGCGCAGCCGACCGCCTGCAGAAACTGCGTACCCGTCGGAGAAGACTGGGTAACGATATTGAGCTTCTTGTGTCCCCAGTGCGAAGGCATCTGGCGGCCACCGGAGTTCGGATCGTCCGCGGCGCCTACGGCTTCGAGCAGTTGCTCGTAAGGCGTCATCCCAACAGCCAAACATAGCGCGCGGTCGCGATAATAAGGATAAAACCAGTCGTAGCCGGACTTCAGCGCCATCCCCGCGGCGACCAGCAGCGCCTCGTGTCCCGCGCCCGATATCTGAAAGTAGATCTTCTGCTGGCGTTTCAGGAGGATCTCGCGGTCGTCGAGACGGCGCGAGAGGAACATCAACCGATAGAAGTCGATCAGCTGCTTCTTTGTGAGTCCCTGATAGGTTTTTTCGCCGCTCGGAGTCTTTGCGGGCGCATCCGGAGCTTTCGCCGCCGGTCTGGGTTCGGTCTTGGTTGCCATGAGTCCTCGTCGGGGTCCCCGGCGCGCGTTGCTTTCGCGCGTGCTGGGGTGATCGTGGGGAGTGCGCGACCTTCTATTGTAAATCGTGCAGCATTTCTGGGGCAGCGAAATCACCTAGTAAAATGGCACCGGATGATCAAGACCAACCGCCCCATCCCGGCTGAGAAGATCAAGCTGCTGATCTTCGATCTCGACGGCACACTGGTGGATTCGCGCCAGGACCTCTCGAACTCCATCAACGCCATGCTGCGCCATTACGGCAAGGCTGAGCTTCCTTGCGACGTGATCGCCTCCTACATCGGCGACGGCGCGCCCATGCTCGTCCGACGCGCGCTGGGCGATCCCGACGATCACGGCCTTGTTCCCGAAGCGATCGAGTTTTTTCTCTCTTACTATCGCGAACACAAGCTCGACAACACTTACGTTTACGAGCACGTGGTCGATACGCTGCAAAAGCTCGCCGCTACGCGGAACGGCAACGAACCGCGCAAAATGGCGGTGCTCAGCAACAAGCCGGTGCATCCGTCGCGTGCGATTTGCGAAGCGCTCGGCCTCTCCAAATTCTTCTTTCAGATCTACGGTGGCAACAGCTTCCACACCAAGAAGCCTGACCCGCTCGGCGTCGAGACTCTGCTCGGCGAAGCCGGCGTCCATGCCGGAGAAGCTGTTATTGTCGGCGACTCCGACATTGACGTGATCACCGCGCGCAACTCAGGAATCTTCAGCGTTGGTGTCAGCTACGGGCTCGCGCCACATACGCTCGAATCCGCGCCCCCAGACGTACTGGTCGATTCGGCAAGCGAGTGGGTGAACATCTTTCTCCCCCGCTGAGCCTCACGGAACCAGGCCTTTTGTGGCGCATCCAATAAGGTGTGAAAAATGCACGCCTCTGGCAGGCCCTCACACTTTTTGCTACCACCGCCGCCGTGACCATGGGCATCGCGCTCGCGGTGAGCTGGTCGTACGCGCGCAAGCTGGAAGAGAGTGTGAACCAGCCCTTCATCGTGCGGGAGCGCGTCGAGACAAATGCGCTGCCCGTCTCTCCCCTGCTCATGCATTACGCGCTCGAGCTCCCTGGGCGCGGCGAAATCTTCCCTGCGCTCACCATCGGCGCGCCAGCCGAGTACTGGCCGGTCGCGATCCTGACTTTGACAAACGACTCCGAGCACCCCGCGCTGCAGACCATCTCCACCGAAGTCCCAAACTGGAGCCAGCGCCAGGAACAAACGCTCATCCTTGGCGCGCACGAGTCCCGGCAGATGCGACTTTCACCGCAACTTCTACCGGCTGCCTACCAGAACCAGGAGATCCAACGCGCTCCGCTCAGCGTCCGCGTCAGCGACGAGCGCGGTGACGTGCTCTACGCGCAGACACGGCCGGTGCTGATCCACAGTTCAAACGACATATATTGGGGACAGCGATTCTCAAACGCGCAGTTCGTCGCGCGCTGGGTAACGCCGCACGATCCTTCAGTGCTGAACGTTGTCTCCGAAGCGCGCGCCTTCGCCCCGCGTGGGCGCCTCGCCGGGTACCTGAACCCGCCCAAGACTCCCAACGGGCTCGACGCGCAAGTCAGGATGCAGGCGGACGCCGTCTTCCGCGCGCTCTCGCGTTCCGGGCTCAGTTACGTGAGCAGCATCTTCACCTTCGGCGAGCATGTCGGGGAGGCGCAGCGCATCCGCCTTCCGCGCGAGACGCTCCAGCTCAAGAACGCGAATTGCATGGACGTCTCTGCCGTCTTCGCCTCTGCGATGGAGAACCTCGGCATGAAGCCGGTGATCGTCATCATCCCGGGGCACGCCTTCGCTGGCGTGAAGCTCGGGGAACAATCGCAGCAGATCCTTTATCTCGACCTCACTGTTCTGCCGCGCGGGACTTTCGACCAAGCGATCGCTCGCGCGCAAGGGTGGCTAAAGAAAACGCCGCCCGAGCAGGTGCTCACGGTGGATATCGCGTCCGCTCGTGCCATGGGAATCTATCCGATGTAGCTGATTGCGAAAGCGTAGACTTGTTGCAATGACGACGGAAACCAAAGAGCTGAATTCGCTGGCGCAGGCTTCCTCCGCGTACTTGCGCTCCGCCATGCACCAGCCCGTGCGCTGGCGCGAATTCGGACCCGAAGCCCTCGCGGCCGCGAAGGCAGAAGATAAACCTATTCTGCTCGACATCGGCGCGGTCTGGTGCCACTGGTGCCACGTGATGGACCGCGAGAGCTACGACGACCCTGCCGTCGCAGCCATCATCAACGAGAAATTCATCCCGGTGAAAGTAGATCGCGACGAGCGTCCCGACATCGACGCTCGTTACCAGGCGGCTGTGTCGGCAATCTCGGGTCAGGGCGGGTGGCCGCTCACCGCGTTTCTCACTCCCGATGGTAAGCCGTTCTACGGCGGCACATACTTCCCACCTATGGAGCACTACGGACGTCCCAGCTTCCGGCGCGTGCTCGCGTCTATCGCCGAGGCGTACAAGTCAAAGCGCGACGAAGTCACTGAATCAGCGCAGCAGGTGATGTCGGCGATCAGCCAGGCGGAAGCTTTCGCGGGAAGATCGAGTGATTTCTCGCCGGACGTGATCAACAAGATCGTGGACTCCGCCGCGAAGATGTTTGACGTTCAGCACGGTGGCTTCGGCACCTCGCCCAAATTCCCGCATCCCTCCGCACTCGATTTGTTGATCGATCGCCACGCGAAGAACCGCGAGCAGTATCTCGGCGTGATCATCAACACCACTCTGGACAAGATGGCCAAGGGCGGCGTCTACGATCAACTCGCCGGCGGCTTCCATCGCTACTCGGTCGACGAGCGCTGGGTAGTGCCTCACTTCGAGAAGATGGTCTACGACAACTCGGAGCTGCTGAAGAATTACGTGCACGGCTTCCAGGTGACCGGGAACGAATTCTTCGCCGAGGTCGCGCGCGACATCATCCGCTGGATGGACGAGTGGCTCACCGATCGCGAGCGCGGCGGCTTCTACGCCTCGCAAGATGCCGACATTAACATGGATGATGACGGCGATTACTTCACCTGGACGCTCGACGAGGCTCGCGAAGTCCTGACGCCCGAAGAAGCCGAGATCGCGGCACTCTATTACGGCATCGGACAAGTCGGCGAGATGCACCACGATCCCGCCAAGAACGTGCTATTCGTAGCGGAGTCAGTGCAGCAGATCGCGGCGAAGACAAACAACAAGTCCGAAGAGGAAGTTCAGCGCCTGCTCGAGTCAGCAAAGAAGAAGATGTACGCCGCTCGCCTGAAGCGTCCGACGCCCTACGTGGACAAAACGATCTACGTGAGCTGGAACGCGATGGCCATCTCCGCATATCTGATCGCCGCACGCGTGCTCGATCTCGACGAAGCTCGCCGCTTCGCGCTGAAGTCTCTCGATCGCATTTTGGCCGAGGCGTGGAATCCGGAACGCGGGCTTCTGCATGTAGTCGCCTATTCCGACCCGAAGGCGGAGAAACGCTCGATTCCTGGCATGCTCGACGACTACGCGCAGCTGGCGAACGCCTGCATAGAAGCGTACGAGAGCACTGCCGATCTGGCCTATTTCAAATTTGCGCAGAAGATCACCGATGCGATGATTGCGAAGTTCTACGACGCGACCTCCGGCGGCTTCTACGACGCGCAAAACAACGACGCCATCGGCGCGCTCGCCGCTCAGCGCAAGCCTTTTCAGGATTCCCCCACGCCAGCCGGAAATCCCGCCGCCGCAATCGCGCTGCTTCGCCTGAACGCGTACACCGATGATCCGAGCCTGAAAGAAAAAGCCGAAGACACGCTCGAGGTCTTCGCCTCTATGGCGCCGCAGTACGGCATGTTCGCTGCGACCTATGGCCTCGCCGGGGTATTGTTTTCTGAACCACACACGCAAGTCGTAGTGGTCGGTGAAGACGAGCAAGCCGAAAGTCTCTACCAAGCGGCCATTGCACCATTCTCGTTGGGCAAGTCGGTCATCAAACTTACGATGAACGAAGCTGTCGCGCAGAATCTTCCGCCGGTGCTGGCTGCCACAATTCCCGAACTCCCCGCAGTGAAGGAAAAGAAGACGGTCGCCATCCTCTGCTCAGGCGGCGCATGCCAGCCGCCAATCTTTGATCCAGCCGAGCTTAGTGGCGCATTGCGGGGCCCCTTGACCACACGCTGAGCGAACTGGAGAGAATTTTTTAGTTAGAACCGAAAGTTGAATGGACAATCAGTCATTAACTACGTCGAAGCTTCGTATACACAATCAAGCGGATAGCACGAGAAAGTTGTTTGTGGAACCTTGGGGAGATGAACTCCTAATGCCGCCCGACGCAAAGTTCGAAATATTTGCAACTGGAGCCATCTGGGATTGCTTCGAAGTTTCAATTGGCATGTCTGAAACCGTGCTTTATGGCCCGGCACAATCCACCATAAGAGTGACCCATTTGGGCGAGACTTTGCTCGACTATACGACGCCAACTCCGCCAACGCCGCAGCGCTAGAAGATTGTTGGCGCGGGCCTCCGATACAATCTCTGCGGAGACCCCGCAGCATGCCCGAGCAGCAGCTCTTCCCTCCTCCGAAGGATTTCAGCCGAGGTGCATTCATCCGCACCATGGCCGAATACGATGCGCTCTATGCCGCGGCTGCGAAAGACCCCGAACGGTTCTGGGCAGAGCAGGCGAAGCGCGTCCACTGGTTCGCGCCCTGGGCCAAAGTGCTTGACTGGTCAAACGTTCCATTCGCCAAATGGTTCATCGGTGGCAAGACGAACGTCTCCTACAACTGCATCGACCGGCATCTCGACTCATGGCGCAAGAACAAAGCTGCCCTCATCTGGGAAGGCGAAGATTTCAGCCAGATCACGCTCACCTATCAGGAGCTCTATCGGCGAGTCGCAAAATTCGCGAACAGCCTTAAGGCCCTGGGACTTAAGACCGGCAGCTATTGCGTGATCTACATGCCGATGGTCCCCGAAGCGGCGGTCGCGATGCTCGCCTGCGCGCGCCTCGGCATCACGCATTCTGTGGTCTTCGGTGGATTCTCTGCCGAAGCTCTCAAAGCCCGCATACAGGATTTAAATGCCGAGCTGATCATCACCAGCGACGGCAGTCTTCGCCGCGGCAAACAGGTTCTGCTGAAGCAAGCTGTAGACGACGCGCTCGCGAACCATGCTTGTCCCAGCGTGAAGCATGTTGTGGTGCATCGCCGGCTCGGAAACCTAGTCTCCATGGCTTCCGGCCGCGACCACTGGTGGCACGAGCTTACGAATGGCGTTCCAGAAACCTGCCCGGCCGAGCACCTCGACAGCGAGCATCCTTTATATGTGCTCTACACTTCGGGCACGACGGGAAAGCCGAAGGGCGTCGTCCACACGACCGGCGGCTACCTGACGCAGACCCTTGCCACGATGGAGTGGGTCTTCGACCTGAAGGACGACGACATTTTCTGGTGTACCGCCGACATCGGATGGGTCACCGGCCACTCGTACGTCGTCTACGGGCCACTGGCTGCCGGCGCTACCGTCATCATGTACGAAGGCGCGCCCGATTGGCCCAGGCCCGACCGCTTCTGGCGGCTCATTGAAAAATATCGCGTCACCATCTTTCATACTTCGCCGACTGCGATCCGCGCATTCATCAAGCAAGGCGACCAATGGCCGAATGGTCGCGACCTCTCATCTATTCGTTTACTTGGTTCAGTCGGCGAGCCGATAAATCCCGCGGCGTGGATGTGGTACCACCGCGTGATCGGAAAAGAGCGCTGCCCTATCGTTGACACGTGGTGGCAGACCGAGACCGGCTGCACCATGATCTCGCCGATTCCAGGAGCGACCCCGACCAAACCCGGCTCGGCGACGAAGCCGCTTCCCGGAGTCGCCACCGATATCTTCGACGAAAAAGGAAACTCAATTAAATCCGGGAAGGGATTTCTTGTGATCAAGCAGCCCTGGCCTGCGATGGCGCGCACGATTCATGGTGATCCTGATCGCTTTAAAGAGACGTACTGGACGCGCTTCCCGGGCGTATATTTCACCGGCGATACCGCCATCCGCGATGACGACGGATATCTTTGGGTGCTCGGCCGCAATGACGACGTAATCAAAGTCAGCGGACATCGCTTGAGCGGCGTAGAGATCGAATCCGTTCTGGTCGCGCACAAAGATGTCGCCGAGGCGGCAGTCGTCGCCGCTCCGCACGAAATAAAGGGTGAGGGCATTCATTGCTTCGTCACGCTGAAATCGCACGTCGCGCCGACCGACGAACTAGCCGATGACCTGCGCGAGTGGGTTGCGAAAGAGATCGGCTCGCTGGCGCGGCCGGAAAAAGTGTTGTTCGTGGGCGCGCTACCTAAAACGCGCAGCGGCAAGATCATGCGCCGCCTGCTGCGGGAAATCGTGAGCACACACAAAGTCTCTGGCGATATTTCTACGCTCGAGGACTACAACGTGATCGTGCAGTTGAGCCAGCAAGGTAAGGAAGAAGAAGAGATCCTGGGCGAGAAGAAGTAGCTCAGTAACACTCGTCGAGCAGTTCGATCACGTGCTTCACATCCATATTGAGCCCGCGCTGGTTAATTCCCGCGCGTAGCTGCAACATGCATCCCACGTTTGCGGTCGCGATCGTCTCGACGGGAACAGTTGCAACATCGTTCATCTTCTGCTCCAATATCTTCATCGAGAGCTCGTTCTGCGTAACGTTGTAGCTCCCAGCGCTGCCGCAGCAGTGATCTGAATGCGGCATCTCGAGCAGCTCCGCTCCTAGGCCCTTCAGCAATTCGCGCGGTGCCGATCGCACCTTCTGCCCATGAGCAAGATGGCAAGGATCCTGATACGTGAGTTTACCTGCGTGCTTGTGCGAAGGCTCACGCAAGCCGAGAGTCGCCAGATATTCGGTGACGTCGCGCACCTTCGATGCAAAGTACTTCGATTTTGCAGAGTTCGCGGAATCGCCGGCGAGGAGATCGCCGTACTCCTTCATGGTGGAGCCACATCCGGCAGCGTTGGTGACGATCGCGTCAAAGCGGTCGTCGAGCATGGCATTGATGTTCAGGCGCGCCAGGCGCCGTGCTTCCTCGCGAAATCCCGCGTGCGCCTGCAGCGCCCCGCAACATCCCTGCGTCTTCGGGACCCAAACCTCCACTCCATTCGCTTGCAGCACGCGAACAGTGGCACAGTTCAACTCGGAGAAGCTGACGCTGGCAATGCAGCCGGCGAGGAATGCCACGCAGCCCCGTCGTTCGCCGCTCGCGGGGAACATCAACCCGAACTCATCGAAATAAAACTGGTCGTCGATCGTCGGCGCGAGCGCTTCGACCCTGTCCAATCCGAAGACGCGCAGCACTCCGGTTTTGCGAATCAATTTTTGCACTCCGGACCGCTGGTAGAAGCGCAGCAGCCGCGCCCATCGCGAAAGCGTTTGAAAGTCGCTGAGCACTCTCGTAAAAACATATTTCCGGATCGCACGCGTAAGCCACGGGCGCGGCGCTTCTTGTTCGATCATCGCGCGCGCCCGCTCGACGATTCGACCGTACTCCACTCCACTCGGGCATGCCGACTCGCACGCGCGGCAATCGAGGCAGCGATCGATGTGCGTGACGAATGATTCACCGACCGGCAGCTTGCCTTGGTCCACCTGAGCGACCTGGTAGATGCGCCCGCGCGGCGAATCCATCTCCGTGCCTAGTACGCGGTACGTGGGACACGCGTTCAGGCAGAGCCCGCAATGTATGCAGGTGGAATAGAATTCCCATCCGGGATGGTCGCCCGTGCTGTGCGGAGTTGTAGCAGTGGTGCTCAAACTACAAACCTCCCCCGATTCAGAATGTTCTTTGGATCCATCGCCCGTTTGATCGCACGCATGCTCGCGAGGTCCGATGAAGGTGTTCCCCAGACATCGAAGTGGCGCTTCGCTTCAATCGGACACCGCAGCACGATCGCCGTGCTGCCGGCGGGAAGCTCCGAACGCAGGGCCGACGCCGCATTCGCATACTGCATCGCCGACGGCGGATCGACGGAGAGCGGAACCATAGCAACGGAGAGGACGGCGAGACCAGCCCGTCCGACGAATGCAGGCAGCAGATTGTTGTCCAATGCCGCCGCTTCAATCGCCGCAATGGTCTCCTTCGTGTCGCTGATCGTGGTGCTCACCTGCAGCAACATCGAGTTGCGATAGCGGCCAAGCACTCGTTCGCCGAATGCCCCAAAGCAGGACCACAGCGCCGCTTCTTCCACCGCGTCGACCGTCTTCGAGACAGCCGATCCTAGCTCGCGAGCATAGCGAGCAAGAACTGCATCGCTTCCCGCAGCGCGCAACGCCAAGCGCCAGTGCGTCTCGGGCGCAACGGGCGAGTCGGGGGCGTAGTGATCCGGGTCTCGAGCTTCGACGGGTGCGGCTTGCAGATATTCCAACGCTCGTGGCGACGCAATCTCGAGACAGAGCGGCGCGAGAGGCGAGTGCACGATGCGATCGCGAATGGCCAGTGCCTCTTCCCGTGTGGCGAAATCCATCACAAACGTCCGCGTCTGCTTGGGCCGCGGATACACGCGGAAATTTGCTGACGTAATGAGCGCGAGCGTCCCGTAGCTGCCGACCAGCAGCTTCATCAGGTCGTATCCCGCCACGTTCTTCACCACGCGTCCACCGGCTTTCGCGATTTTTCCATCCCCAGTCACGAAACCGACGCCGATGCAGAAGTCCCGCACCATCGCCCAGTTCTGCATGGGACCTTGCAGCGCGGTTGCGATCAATCCTCCTACGGTCTGCTCCGGATCGACGGGATTGATCGGCAAGAATTGGTTGTGCTCTGCAAGCGTACGCTCAAGATGTGCGAGCTTCGCGCCCGCTTCCACGCTGATGGTCAGGTCGCCGGGATCGTATTGCAGCACGGAATTCATTTTCGAGGTCCGCACTGCGATGTCGGACCGTTCGGGAATATTTCCCCACCCTGCCCGTGAGAACCCCCCAACGGGCATCACCGCCCATTCGCGCTCGCTCGCGAGCTTCAGGACGGATGCCGCCGCAGAAACATTCTCCGGCTCAGCGAGCGCCGCGGGAGCAATCTCATCTGCGGCATACCGCGCGAGTTCCGTACTGCTCTGGCTATCGATCCCGAGAGCAGAGGAAATCTCCTCCTGCCGCGAGAGTGCCACGGTTGCACTCATGCGCTCGCACCTTCGATGACGCCGGGGAACTTCGGCGTCAGCACTTCTTTGCATGTGCGCGCCGAGGGCAAGATCTTTTCCGGATTCAGCAAACCATCCGGGTTGAAGGCATTCCGCAGCCGCTCCATGATCTCCAGGTCATCGTCCGAGAACAGCATCGACATCTGCTCATTCTTCTCCATGCCGACGCCGTGTTCGCCGGTGATCGACCCGCCAAGCTCAACGCAATACTGCAAGATCTCTTTTCCGGCTGCGAGTGTGCGGCGCGTCTGCTCTTCGTCGCGCGGATCGAACAGGATCAGCGGATGCAGGTTGCCGTCACCTGCGTGAAAGATATTTCCGATGGTCAGCGCGTACTTTTCTGCAACCGCAGCGATGTGGCGCAAAGTTTGCGGGATCTTCGTGCGCGGAATCACTCCGTCCTGCACGTAGTAGCTTGGCGAGATGCGTCCTATCGCTCCAAAAGCGTTCTTGCGTCCCGACCAAAGCAGGTTGCGTTCGTGTTCGTCCTTCGCCCTGCGCACCTCGCGCGCATTCACTCGCTTGCATATTTCGCTCGCGGCAGCAGCCTGCTCTTCCACCTGCTCGCGCAATCCTTCGATCTCGATCAGCAGCACCGCGCCGGAATCTTTCGGATATCCCGCATGGGTCGCCTCTTCAACCACGCGCAGCGTCCACCCGTCGAGCATCTCGAGCGCTGCCGGTGTGATTCCCTCAGCAGTGATCGCGACCACCGCATTCGCGGCATCGTCAACCGTGTTGAAGATAGCGAGTAGAGTTGCGACACTCTCCGGCAGCTTGGTCAAGCGCACCGTGATTTTCGTCGCAATACCGAGCGTTCCCTCCGACCCAACGAAGAATCCGGCCAAGTCGTACCCGCATCCGGAAAAATTCTTTCCGCCGAACTCGACCACGCGCCCGTCTGGCAAGACTGCCTCGATACCGGTGACGTGGTTCACCGTCACGCCATTGGCGAGCGTGTGCGGCCCGCCGGAATTCTCCGCGACGTTGCCGCCGATGGTGCAAGATTTCTGGCTTGAAGGATCTGGCGCGAAATAAAGTCCGTGCTTCGCGGCAGCATTCGAGAGATCCAGGTTGACCACTCCCGGCTGCACTACCGCACGCTGGGTCGCAGCATCGATCTCGAGGATCCTGTTCATGCGCGAGAAGCCGAGCACGAGGCTTCCGGCGCGCGAGATAGCGCCGCCACTCAATCCTGTGCCCGCACCGCGCGGAACGATCGAGACGTTCGCATCGCGGCACAACCGCACAACGCGCGCTACTTCGTCTGTACTTTTTGGGAATGCGACTGCGCATGGCAGTCCGCGGCTGAATCCACCGTCGTACTCGTAGACGCTTCGGTCCTCGGCGCGGTCGAGCACCGCTTCGGCGCCAACGATCTTTTTTAGCTTTCGCAGGAACCAGAAGAAGCGCATAAAAGGCTGGTGCAAAAAGGCTGGGGTGGCGCAATTCTAGCATCGAATCGAGGCTGCGCTTACGCTTCTGCGATGAACACAAAATACGATTTCGCCCACAACTCCGTAGGCAGGCTTCCACGCGGCTGTGCTGTAAGGATGATGTTGTACGCGTCTGACGCGGGGAGTTGTCGAAGAACGTCGCTGCCCGCGGACGCAGGCGACACCAGCGCCAGGTAAGCGAGAAAGTCGTACACATCTTCGCTGTCCTCGATACCGGCTGCGGCAAAGTTCAGCTCTGCATCCTGCTGTGAAAAATGCCAGGCCAGCGACGCCGCCATCTGCACTCCGCTCTCATAAGCCTGATCGGACACCGTCCCGCTCGCAGGGTTATCGAAGACGATGCGCAGCTTGCGCTCGTCCTCGCGCGTGAACTCGCGGACCTTCAGCGCTCCTGTTTTAGCTGTCGCTTTCCAATCCACGTTGCGCGCCGAATCCTCGGGCAGGTACTCGCGGATTCGGTAAAGGTCATATCCTCGGCCGCGCACGAACGCTTCGAATTCGCCGGCGATCAACGGCAGCACGTCGAAAAAATCCTCCGTCGGATCGACCGATGGATAGACCACAAGCTCGCGCTCGAGCGGAACACGTCTTGTCTTGGTCAAAAAAGAAAATGGAAACCGCGTCGAGAGCCCCAACCCCTCCTGTACGTGGCGCCCCCGTTTCGGAAAGTTCAGCTCCACATCCGCCGACGCAGACGAGCCAGCTTTGACGAACGGAAAATAGACGGCGCCGGAAAAGATCCCCGGCAGCTCCGGTGGGGGCGGCACGCGCCGCAACGCCAGGTCCGGAACGCGCACCCACTGCTCCCTTACGGGGCGCTTTGAGGGAAACGCAAAAACCGATTTCTCCCACCGCAAGCTGGCCTCGTGCTTCACCTTTTTTGGATTCACGACCCGCATCGAGAACGAAGGGATCCAGCGGCGTTGGTTGCGCAGCGTGACTCTTCCTACCACGCTACGTTTCGCGAAAACGTGTTGCGGAAGCGAGATCTCCAGTTGCATTTCGCGCATCATCATCCACGAGCACACGCCCGAGATGCCGATCGCGCCGAGCATCGCCGAGACGATGATGAACAGCAGATTGTTATTGGTATTAAGCGCCGCGATGCCGAGCACGATGATGAGAACGATGTAGGCCGCGCCTTCGCGCGTGGCTTCGTAGTCGAACGCTTCCCGCATTCGCCGGAAGCCAACTCGCTTGGCAAGGTATGGGACCGTAGCGATTCCAACCAACGCCGCGAGAACCAATGCGACCGAAGCAGCGATGGCGGTACCCAGCAGATTGCCGGATTCGCGAAAAACGGTCGAGTACACCGCCGCAAGAAACGCAAACGCTAACCCGAAGAGCGCGAGGAAGAAACGCAGCCATGCGCCGCGATCGAGTTTAGAAAGCGCGACTTGGATCTTCTGCAGCATGAGCTGTGGTCAGCAGTGACCGTTCTGGCATCCGAGGAATCTGGTCGCAAGTGCATTGAAGAGTTCTGGAGTCTCTTCCATCGGCATGTGCCCCGACCCGCGGAACGGGATGAACTCGCAATCGTCGAAGACCTGGCAAAGGCGCGGCGCTGATTCTATTTTCACGGCGTGGTCCTCTGTCCCCCACACCACCATCGCCGGGATTTTCGCCAGCTTCGGCGAGAGCCGTTCGAGTTCGCGCAGATCGTTGCGCCACGTCTTCACCACGCCGGTCCCGTACTCGAGCGTGCCAGCTTGTGGCAGCGCCGCCATGTATCCCTCGAGCGTCTCAGCGGTGAGTTTGCGCGTGTCTCCGTACAAACGTCGCAAGAAGATCCGTTGCAGAAATTTCGACTTAAGTAAGAGCGGGCCGAACGTCACCAGCGCAGGAGGACAATCGATGAGCAGCGTCTGCTGCCATTCGTACTCCGCCCAGGGATGCACCGGGTCCACCAGCAACAGCCGGTTCACGCGGCTTCTGCCCTGTTGCGCAGAAAGCGCCGCCACCATCATCGCGATAGCGCCGCCGTGCGAGTTCCCTACAATCGCAGCAGAGTCGATACCGAGCACATCCATCAGCTTCAGGATCCGTTCAGCCTGGGCGGTCATGCCGCAATCCATGGGACAAGGGTGATCGGAGTAGCCGGCGCACAAACCATCAATGGCGTACAGTGTGCCAAGCTTTGAGAGCGCCTCGAGGTTACGGCGCCACGAGAAGGAGAATCCTAATAGCCCGTGCAATAAGAGGATCGGCGGCCCCGATCCGAGGGTCAGATAACGGAAGGTGTTCCCGTCGACAGTGCACCAGCGCTCGTATTCTCGATTGGGTCTTCCGTTCTTAGTGATCTTCATAGTGACTCAGGTGCAATGAAAAGCAACCAAACGGGGCAGGATGACGTCTCATTAGCTGACATCGCCTCTGTCGCTTCTGAATGGGAGTCGGATAAGCCGGCTCCCTAATTTTTTTCCGCCTCTTTCAGTATTTTCCGCAAAACTCTGATCGCTTTATCCACGTGCTTCTCTTCCAGCAGGAACGGTGGCAGGAATCGTAGCACTGTCTCCTGCGTGGAATTTATGAGCAGCCCCTCGGCCATGGCGCGTTCCACCAAAGGTCGAGCAGGAATGCTCAACTCGATCGCCTGCATCAGGCCCACGCCACGCACTTCTCGCGCAATCTTCAATTTGCTCGCCAGCGCCTTGAATTCCGCGTTCATATAATCTCCCACCGCGCGGACTCGCTCCAACAGCTTCTCGTCTTCGATCACCGCAAGGGATTCGAGTGCGGTGCGGCAGGCGAGCGGGCCGCCGCCAAACGTCGTCCCATGCTTGCCAGTCGTGAGCGCCGAGGCAAATCTTTCTCGCAGCAGGAACGCGCCCAGCGGGATCCCTGCCGCAAGAGGCTTCGCGATGGCAACGATATCCGGCATCACGCCGAAATGTTGGTATGCGAACAAGGTGCCCGTGCGCCCCAGGCCGCACTGTATTTCGTCGAAGATCAGAGCAGCATCGTGTTGGTCTGCTGCCTCGCGGGCTGACTGCAGGAATTCTTGCGAGCATTCGCGCACGCCGCCCTCACCTTGGATCGGCTCCAGCACGATGGCGCAAGTATTCTCATCGACCGCAGCTTTCAATGCTGCGACATCGTTAAGACCCACAAACTCCACTCCGCCCAGCATCGGCTCGAACCCAGCGCGGTATTTATCTTGCCCCGTCATCGAGAGCGCACCAAAGGTGCGTCCGTGGAATGAGCCCGCGAGCGCCACCACTTTGCACTTCGCATCGCCGCCGCCGTTGTGTCCGGCCGCGCGCGCCAGTTTGAGCGCGCCCTCCATCGCTTCCGTCCCACTGTTCGCGAAGAACGCGCGGTCAAGGCCAGAGAGCTTGCAAAGCTTTTCCGCGAGCCGGCCCTGGTACTCGTTGTAATAGAGATTCGAGAGGTGTATCGCCTTGGCCGCCTGCTCGCGGATCACCTTCACGATCCGCGGGTGCGCGTGGCCGAGAGCGTTCACGCCGAGCCCTCCCACCAGATCCAGATACTTCTTGCCTTCGCCGTCGTAGACGTAGACCCCCTTGCCGCGCTCGATCAGCAAAGGGTAACGAGCATACGTCTGCAGAAGATATTTCTGCTCGAGCTCTTGAATGTCAGTGAGAGAGGGCACCGCTCGGATTCTACAGGACGCGATTACGCCGGCGTTGCTGCCTGTTTTTCCGGAGCATCGAGTACCTCGCGCACTTTTGCCGCCAGGTGAGTGGGCGAGAACGGCTTTTGCAGGAATGCCATCCCGGGCGGCAGCATGCCGCGTTCAGCAATGATGTTATCGGTGTATCCGGAAACGTACAGTACCCTCATCTTCGGACGGGCGCCCTGCACCTTTTCCGCGACTTCGCGGCCGCTCATACCCGGCATGATCACATCGGTCACCATCAGGTCGATACTTTCGCTGTGCTCTTCTGCCACTCGTATCGCGTCGCGCCCGTGGGCAGCCGGAAGCACGCGATACCCGTTCATGGTCAACACTCGTCGCGATAGATCGCGCAGGTCGGCATCGTCTTCCACCAGCAAGATCGTCTCGCTGCCGAAATTCCCCTCCACAAGAGTGGGCTTTCGGACCTTCTCCGCTTCCGATTCGAGCACCGGCAGATAAACAGTGAAGCTTGAACCTTTCCCAATCTCACTCTCTGCTTCGACGGCGCCTTCGCTTTGCCGCACGATCCCGAACACGGTAGACAATCCCAACCCGCTCGCTTTGTCCGATTTCGTCGAAAAGAATGGCTCGAACACGTGCGAAAGCGTCTCCTCAGAGATACCGGAACCGCCGTCTTTCACCGCGATGGTTGCGTATCGGCCTGGCTTCACGTCGAGAGATGCAGCCTTATCCGCGTCCAAGCGAACGATCGAGCTCTGAACCTGGATCTCTCCTCCGCTCAGCATGGAGTCCGCCGCATTCTGCACCAGGTTCATGATGACTTCTTCGATCTGCCCTGCATCGGCTTTCACGATGGCTGAACTTTCCGGCAAACGCGCGACCAGATGGATCGCTTGTCCGCGGAACGCCGGCTCTGCCTTCGCGATCAAGCTTGCGATCACCTTATTCAAGTCGAGCCGCGAGGGCTGAAGCACCTGCCGGCGGCTGAACGCTAGCAGTTGACGGGTTAGTGCGGTCGCCCGCTCCGACGCTTTCGCGATCTGCTCGATGCTCCGTCGCGCCTGCTCATCATTCGTGAAGCGCTCTCCTAAGAGCTTGCTGTAACCGGTGATCACGGTAAGCAGATTGTTGAAGTCATGCGCGACACCTCCCGCGAGCGTTCCCACTGCTTCCATCTTCTGCGACTGGCGCAGTTTTTCCTCCAGCGCGAGTTTTTCGCTGATATCTTGCGCAATCTCTATCTCGGCCTCACGCCCCGCAAACTCGATCTGCTGTGCCGTGATCTGCACCGTCATCAGCTTGCCGCCTTTACGCCGATGGCGCGCACGGAAGAATTTCCCCGGGGCGCCAGTCTGAAAGATCTCTGTGAATTCAGGAACGTCTTCTGGAACCCTGAGCTCGGTCACCTTCATCGTCAGGAATTCATCGCGCGAGTATCCGTAGTCGCGCACCGCTGCCGCGTTCACTTCCAGCACGTCGTGTGTTGCACGATCGAATACCCAAATGGGGTGAGGGCTCTGCGCGAACAGGAGCTGAAAGCGCGCTTCGGCGATCCCTGCTTGTTGCGCAGAGATAGTGAGCCGGTGCTGCGTCACTGCGAGTCGCGCGCTATAGCAAATAAAGGACGAAAGGATCGCACCGTAGGCGAGGTAAAAGTGCGTCGAGGTCACCTGCCCCGCCATGAGCACGATCGCGAACGGCACGATTGTCGGGAAGAAATACGCGCTGACCATCGCCTTCACGCCCTTTGCGCGCGGCGTGTCGAACGCGGGAGCTCCGGGAAGCTCTTCCCAGTTTGCGGCGATGACAGATCCAAACAGGAATGGCATCGTCCAGCCCACGTCCCACCAAGTTCCGGTCTCCGCTCCAAAGTGCAGCCGAGCGTAGTTCGTGATCCCGGTCATGCTGGAATAGAAGATCCAGAACAATGCCAACCATCCGTAAAGGCGTCGTCCATTGCGGTTTGCCGCAAAGCCGCTGCGCAGCACGAAGAGACAGCCGATGAAAATGTTCCTGGAGGTAAAGACGTATGTGAGCAAACGATCGGTGAAGTCAGGTGAATTCTTCGTCTCAGGTGTCAGCGCAAAAAAGAATAGATAGCCCGAGATCGCCAGAATGCCAACTTGTGCTGCATCAAGCGCTCTCGCCCAGTCGCGCTGCGTGCCCGGGATTTCTTTACGCAGCAGCAGGGCGAGCAGCATCGGGGTGAACGAGAAGAAGAAGAAGAGGTCGGTGGGGGCGTTGTTAATTTGATGGGGCCCGAAGATCGTTTCAAAGTACGTCCAGCCGCTCTGCCCCAGGCCCCACATGAAGAATGACAACCCGACGAGCGCCCAGAAAATCCGCATGAGCTCGCGCGAGCGGAGAGCGGTCCATATCGCGAATCCGAATGCCAGCCACCCGCACACGATCTGCAGGATGTTCGAGCAGAAGACGCGCGTGCTCTCGTCGTGAATCAGTCCGAGCACACCGACATGCAGCACCAGCATGCTCGTGGCGGCTGCGATCGCTGCTTTTTTTGGCTTCATGAGGCGGAAAACCTGCTCGGGGGGAAGCTGAGTGTACCAGCTTCGTAGGTCTATTCTCGACCAGGAAAACGTCCTTAGTATCAGCGAGCGGCAAACACCTAACTCCAAGATTTCACAGGTATATATAAAATCTTGTATGCTGAGCTGGTACTTCGTCCAATAATCTGGCGTAAGTAGAAGTAGAATAATGCAGTTAGGTATCTACGATTGATGGTAGACGTGGCAAAAGACGTGCTCAATCCAAAGTCGATTTTCTCCGTCCAAAGAGTTGACGGGCCACGGCTACCCATGGGTAAAGAGTTCCACTTCCGCTTCGCCGCAGTCTTTTTAGGACTCCTGACCCTGGCGGCGGTTGTCTTTGCCTGGTTCAACGTCTTCGTCGCGGAGCCCAAGTACCACGCTCCCTACGATGGCGTTTGGTGGGTCGAGCAGTCCGACGCGAACGGCTCCTGGCTCAAGGCACAGCGAGTTGACCCCAACGGCCCCGGTGACAACGCCGGCGTCCGGGATGGCGACCGCCTCATCGCCATCAATGGCGACCCAGCTTCCAGCTTCGCCCGCCTAACGCGCGCCCAGTTCACTGCCGGCGCTTACAACAAGGTCACGTATACCGTGCACCGCAAGGGCGTCTCTGTAGACGTTCCAGTGATCCTGGTCCCCGCGGATCGCTCCATCAACATGGGACTACGGCTGATCGCCCTGGTCTATCTCGCCATCGGCCTTTACGTCCTGCTCAGGCGCTGGACGGCTCCGAAGTCGCTGCACTTCTACATCTTCTGCCTGGTCTCGTTCATTTTTTACGCCTTCAAGTACACCGGCAAGCTGAATCAGTTCGACGAAATAATTTACTGGTCGAACGTAGTCGCCTGGTTGCTGCAGCCCGCATTGTTCCTGCATTTCACTCTGACGTTCCCCGAGACGAAAGAATTCCTGCGCCGGCATCCGTGGACGGCGTACTGGCTCTACGTTCCCGCACTGATCCTGCTGGGACTGCACATCTCGGCGATTCGCATGGCGGCGCCCAGCGAGTTGCTGCGCTGGAACCTGGATCGCATCCAGATGTCTTATCTCGCATCCGGATTCGTTCTCGCAGCCGTCGTCCTTTGGCACAGCTATCGCAATGCCGAGACGCCGATACTTCGTCAGCAGATGAAGTGGGTGACGCGCGGCACCATCATGGCGATCGCGCCCTTCACTTTGTTTTACGTGGTGCCCTACCTGCAAGGCATCGCTCCAACGTCGGGGATGAAGATCTCAGTCCTGTCGCTGATCTTCCTCCCCTTGACGTTTGGCTACGCCATCGTGCGCTACCGCCTGATGGATGTAGACCTTATCTTCAAGCGCGGCATGGCCTACACCATCGCCACCGCCTCGATCGTCGGCATGTACTTCGGAACGGTTGCGCTCGTCGGCGCTGCTGTGCAGAAGACGGTTCCGAACACCGGGCCTGCCGGACTCATCGCCGCCATCACCATCACGGCTCTGCTCTTCGACCCGGTTAAGAACTGGATCCAGCAGCACCTCGACAAATTTTTCTATCGCAAGCGATACGACTATCGCCGCACGCTGGTCGAGTTCGGCCGAGACCTGAACTCCGAGACCGACCTGAACAAGATGTTCGACTTGGTCGTCGAGCGGCTCTCGCAAACTTTGTTCGTAGCGCGCCTTGCTATCTTCACGGCCGCCTCCGATGATTCCGGCTCCTTCCACATGGCGAAGTCTTACGGCATCACCTGGGCTGACCAGCTCGACCTCAGCTTCCTGACTGCCGAGCGCCCGGAACTCGCCGAGGGGCATCTCTTCTTCGACAACACGCGGCAAGCCGTGCGCGAGAGTGCCACCGCGCAGGACACCATCGCGCGCCTCGACCTGAACTATTACATCCCCTGCACCGTGCAAAAGCGCGTGGTGGCCGTCGTCGGGTTGGGCAAGACGATGGAAGGCGACTTCCTCTCCAGCGAAGATGTGCAGTTGCTCGAGACGCTCTCCGGATACCTCGGTATCGCTATCCAGAACGCGCGCCTTTACGCTTCGCTCGAGCAGAAGGTCAGCGAATACGAGCGCCTCAAAGACTTCAACGAGAACATCGTGGAATCCATCAGCGTCGGCGTGCTGGCGGTGGATCTTGCCGATCGCATCGAATCGTGGAACTCGCAGATGGAAGTGATGTACGCGCTGCCGCGCTCGGAAGCTATCGGTAAGCCCATCAGCGAAGTCTTCGCTCCCGCGTTTGTGGAAGAGTTCTATCGCGTGCGCCAGAACGCCGGGATCCACAACCTCTACAAGTTCCGCCTCGGCACGCATGCCGGTGACACGCGGGTTGCGAACGTTGCCATTGCGCCACTCGTGACCAAGCGCTTCAACGTGATCGGGCGCATCATCATCATCGACGACATCACCGAGCGGATCGGCCTCGAGTCGCAACTGTCGCAAGCGGAAAAAATGTCGTCTATCGGTCTGCTCGCAGCCGGCGTCGCGCACGAAGTCAACACGCCGCTTGCTGTTATCTCGTCTTACGCGCAGATGCTCGCGAAGCAAGTCAGCGGCGACGAGAAGAAGAGCGCGCTGCTCGAAAAGATCACGCGCCAGACCTTCCGCGCGTCTGAGATCGTCAACAACCTGCTGAACTTCTCGCGCACCAGCGGCACAGAATTCGCGCAGATAGACGTAAACAAGATCATCGTAGACACGCTCGCGCTGCTCGAGCACCAGTTCAAAACCGGCCGCGTGAAGGTGCAA
Source organism: Terriglobales bacterium (assembly GCA_045807945.1). GTDB lineage: Bacteria > Acidobacteriota > Terriglobia > Terriglobales > Acidobacteriaceae > CAVQGF01. Next base: position 27,430 of record JBJMGI010000085.1, read on the forward strand.
GATGATCTCGCCGCTGACCTGCCGCCCATCCACGGCAACCCTGGAAAGCTGCAGCAGGTCTTCCTGAACCTGTTCTTGAATGCCAAAGACGCGATGCCCGACGGCGGCACGCTGAAGGTCTCGACCAAGAACGGACCCGGGGTGCACGTCTCGGTGGCGGACTCCGGCAGCGGTATCGCGCCGGAACACATTGCGCGCATCTACGATCCGTTCTTCACCACGAAAACGTCCAATGGCTCCGGCGAACGCCGGGGCACGGGCCTCGGGCTATCGGTCACGTACGGCATCATCCAGGAGCACGCGGGCAAGATTCGTGTTGAGAGTCAGCCCGGCGCTGGCACCCAGTTTCATCTCGATTTCCCGGTGCTGCCTGCTTCGGCAAGGAAGACAGTGAATGCATAACGCGAACGCCGTCAGCGAACAACTGATCCCCAAGCACGACGCCGGCGAAAACCTTCCCGGCGAGTCGCTCGGCTCCATCCTGATCATTGACGATGAAGCCGCGATCCGCGAATCGCTCGAGACGTTGCTTGAGCTCGAAGGCTACCGCATCGTGACCGCCGAAACCGGCGAAGATGGACTGGCGCGGATTGCGGAGCGCCCATTCGATCTCATCCTGCTCGACTTCGCTCTGCCAGACCGCAATGGCCTCGAGATCCTCACAGACATCCACGATCGCGATCCGAACCTCGCCGTCATTATGATCACGGCGTACGGAACGGTCGAGAATGCGGTCCGCGCCATGCAGGGCGGCGCCGTCAACTTCGTCCAGAAGCCGTGGGACAACGAGAAGCTGCTCGCCGACATTCGCGCCTCCGTCGCTCGCCGCCGCGCGGAAGAAGAAAACATACAGCTCAAGCGCGCGCTCAAGCAGCGCTACAACTTCGAGAACATCATCGGCAAGAGCGACCCCATGCTGCGCATCTTTGACCTAGTGCAACAGGTCGCGCCTAGCCGCTCCACTGTCTTGATCCAAGGCGAAAGCGGCACTGGGAAAGAGCTGATCGCTAAGGCGCTGCACATGCACTCGCCGCGCAAAGATCGCCCTTTCGTTCCCGTGAACACCGGCTCGATGCCGACCGATCTGCTGGAATCCACGCTCTTCGGCCACGTGAAGGGCGCATTCACTTCTGCCGTGGCTTCTAAGCGTGGACTTTTCGAAGTCGCCGACAAGGGCACCATCTTCCTGGACGAGATCGGCACCATGAGCATGGAGACGCAGGCCAAGATTCTGCGCGTGCTGCAGGACAAAAAATTCATGCACCTCGGCGGCATCCAGGAGATGCAGGTGGATGTGCGCATCCTCGCCGCGACTAACGTTGACCTGAAGCAAGCGGTAAAAGACGGCCGCTTCCGCGAGGACCTCTACTATCGCCTGAACGTCATTTCCTTTGACCTGCCGCCCCTACGTACGCGGCGGGAAGACATCCCGCTGCTGGTGGAGCATTTCATCAAGAAGTTCTCGGCTGAAAATTCCAAGCCGCACCTTCAGGTCGCCCCGGCAGCACTGCGCGCGCTGATGGATTACGGATGGCCCGGTAACGTTCGCGAGCTCGAGAATGCCATCGAGCGCTCGGTGGTGCTCGCATCCGGTAACGTGCTCACGCCTGAGCTTCTGCCCGATTCGATCACTGGGATGAACCCTGCCGCACGCTACATTCAGAGCCGGCCAGACGCCACGCTCTTCGAGATCATCGAGGAATGCGAGCGCCGCGTGATTGTGGACATGCTCGAGCGCTGTGCGTGGAACCAGACGGACGCGGCCGCGCAATTCCACATCCCGCTCTCCACGCTCAACCAGAAGATCAAGCGCCTGAATATCGATATCCCGCGCAAATTGAAGACGAATTAGCGCACTATCCCCGGCAACATCCTTCTGCTAAACTCGCACGTTCATCGCACATCCATGGAACTGATTTCGCCGGTCGATTACGTAAAGGAAAGCGTCCTCGCCGTACAGGACTGGGCGGAGCTTTCCGGCCAATCGATCCGCAACGTCTTCAAGAAGCCTCGCTACGTTTCTGACATGGTGTACCAGGCCGACATCATCGGCGTCGGCTCGCTCCCCATCGTCGTTCTCACCGGCTTCTTCACCGGTGCTGTGCTCGCCCTGCAAACCTCGGACACGCTCGCTCGCTTCGGGTCCTCTTCGCTGACGGGGCAAGTCGTCTCGCTCTCGATGGTTCGCGAACTCGGGCCTGTGCTCACTGGCTTGATGGTCGCAGGCCGCAACGCCAGCGGCATGGCCAGCGAACTCGGCTCGATGAAAGTGACCGAGCAGATCGACGCCATGCGCGCACTCGGTACCGACCCCGGCAAGAAGCTGGTCACCCCGCGGGTTGCCGCGACTGTGTTCATGATGTTTTTCCTCAGCATCATCAGCGATCTTCTCGGATTGATCGGCGGCTTCTTCGTCTCCTACTTCATGATCGGGCTCGACGCCAGCCAATACTGGACGATGACCTACCAGTCCCTGCGCAACGAAGACGTGACCATGGGACTGATTAAACCGGTGCTCTTCGGCTTCATCATCGCCAGCGTCGGCTGCTATTACGGACTCTCCGCCAAAGGCGGCACTCAGGGTGTAGGTCGCGCGACGACTCAAGCCGTGGTCGCCGCTTCCGTCCTTATCCTCGTCGTGGATTTCTTCATCACTCGGCTGCTCATGGGGCTGGGCCTTTGAACTCGCTATTGACCAGGCCGCAACCTTCCGCCAGCGACCTGGCTCGCCACATCGCAATCAGCTTTGAAGATGTAAGCATCTCCTTCGAAGGCAATCTCGTTCTGGATGGGATTTCTTTCGTCCTGGAGCGCGGCGAGACCAAAGTCCTGTTTGGAGTGGCAGGCGCGGGAAAATCCACCATTCTGAAACTAGCGCTTGGCCTGGTGAAGCCGGACCGGGGAAGCATCCACGTGCTCGGTCACGACGTGACTCAGATGCGCGAAGAAGAATTGTTCGAGCTGCGTCGGCAGATCGGGATGGTGTTTCAAGAAAGCGCGCTCTTCGATTCTTTGAAAGTTCGCGAGAACGTGGCTTACCGCTTGATCGAGGAGAAAGACATTCCGCCCGAGGACGTCGAGAGCCGCGTCCGTGAAGCCTTGCGCTTCGTGGAACTGGAGCGCACTCTCGATTTAATGCCAAGCGAGCTGTCTGGCGGCATGCGTCGGCGCGTCGCGATTGCGCGCGCCATCGTCACCCAGCCGGAGATTTTGCTTTACGACTCGCCGACCGGCGGCCTCGACCCGATCACATCCACGCGCATCATCGAGCTCATCGTCAAGCAGCGTGACGTCTATAAGACCAGCGCGCTCATGGTCACGCACCGCCTGCAGGACGGCTTCATCATGGCATCGCACCATTTCGACCAGAAGTCGGGGCACATGGTGGAGAACGCGCCCGGCGAGAAGACGGACGCCAACACCAGCTTCCTGATCCTGCGCGATGGCAAAGTGATCTTCGACGGCGCCGCACCCGAGCTCGCACACAACACCGACGAATACATCAAGGAATATATTTCTTAGGTTTTTACGCTTTCGCCGCCGCCGCGCGGTTCGCCATCACCTTCTTCACACGCGCTTCGATCGTCTTCAATTTTTCCTGCGACTCGGGCGTGCGCTGCGTGATGCGCTCGATGTTCGAGTACGCCTTGGGACCGACCGATTCCCGCACCTGTTTCAGGTAAGGCTTCATCTTGGCGAAGCAGAAATAAAGTTCGTTGCTCCAGTCGTCGAACAGGTCACCGTTGAGAGCGCCGCGGTGAACCAGGCTGGATGCCATCTCCCAGAAGCTGAAGACCTGCCGGAAATGTTGGTTCTCCACCGTCCCAAAGCTGTTCACAACCTTCAGTACGTCGTCAGCACTCTGCGGCCACCACTCGCCCACGATCCACTTCCGCGCTTCGCGCATCTGCGCCTCGCGGCGAAAATCATAGAGCCGCAAGACTATCTGCGCGTCGCCGTGGTCGGCGGCGCCGTCCTTCTTGTGCTTCTTGCTTTTCTTGTCTTTCATGGAACGCTCCTTCAAATGGATGCTTCTCTTGTCGCAGGGTTCGGGGCCGGAATGGCTTCTTCAGGCGCCGGACGCGAGTAGTCGCATTTTACGCTTGGCTTCTCGTCGGCTGCTGCAGGCTTCTTGCCGCGCCGCTTCTTCGGCGCTTCTTCCCCTTCAACCTTCTTGTTCGGACACGCGATCACCGGACCATCTTTCGTATATTTCAGGACAAGGTACTCGTGGCCGCATTGCGGACACTTCTCCGGGATGGGCTTGTTCGCCGACGTGAATTCGCACTTCGGATAATTCGAGCACCCGTAGAACGTGGTGCCGCGCTTGCGCGCCTTCTTCTCCACCAACTCGCCCTCTTTGCACTCCGGGCACTTCATGCCGATAAAGTTCTGCTTGATGTACTTGCAATCGGGATATCCGCTGCACGACGTGAACTCGCCGTACCGCCCGTGCCGCAAGATCATGTTGCGCCCGCACTGCGGACATTTTTCGTCCAGCGGAATGTCGGGAACTTTTTTCGCTTGGTCGAGACGCCGCGTGGTTTTGCACTCCGGATATCCGGTGCACGCCATAAACTGACCGAAGCGACCACGCTTCAGCACCATAGTGCGGCCGCAGTTCTCGCAGTACTCGTCCTGCGTGGTGTCTTGCGCGTCGGCAGTGTCGAGGTCGGGAAGGTCGATAGGATTTTCTTTGGTGAAGGTGCAGCTGTTCTCGTCGTCTTTGCTATACGCGCTACAAGCATAGAACGAGCCGTGCTTGCCCCACTTGATCACCAGCGGAGACCCGCAGCGCTCGCACTTCTCGTCGGTCGGCTTCTCCATCCGCTTCACGTTTTCCATGTGCTTCTCAGCGTAGCGGAGGTCTTTCTCGAACTTCTTATAGAACCCGGCAAGCGTGTCAGTCCACTTCTCTTTGCCTTCCTCGATATCGTCCAGCTCTTCTTCGAGCTTGGCGGTGTACTGGTACTCGAATATGTCCGGGAAGTTGGCGACGAGAAGGTCCGTCACGACCAACCCGATCTCGGCCGGAACGAATCTCCCGCCGATCTTCTGCACATACTGCCGGTCCTGAATGGTGCCGATGATCGCGGCGTACGTCGAAGGACGCCCGATCCCGCGCTCTTCCAATTCTTTGACTAACGACGCTTCGTTGTAACGCGGTGGCGGCTCAGTGAAGTGCTGCTCCGGCTTCAACTCCTTGAAGGTGAGTGTTTGGCCTTGTTCCAGCGGCGGCAGCTTGTGCGCCAGCTCTTCGTCTTCTTCGTCCTTAGAGTCTTTCGATTCCTCGTAAACCTTCAGGAAGCCGTCGAACTTCAGCACCGACCCAGTCACGCGGAAGGTGTAGGAGCGGTCGCTCTTCGCTTCGATGTCGACCGCAGTCTGGTCGAAAACAGCAGGCGTCATCTGCGACGCGACGAAGCGCTGCCAGATGAGCTTGTAAACCTTATATTCGTCTTCCTGTAGATAGTGCCGGATAGATTCCGGATCGCGCTCTACAGAAGTCGGGCGAATCGCTTCGTGCGCGTCCTGCGTCTGTGCTTCTTTCTTGGACTTGTAGACGTTCGGCGTCTCCGGCATATGCGAAGTGCCGTAGTTCTTCTGTATGTACTCGCGCGCTTCGCCGATCGCGTCCTGCGAGACGCGGACCGAATCAGTACGCATATACGTGATCAGGCCAACCTGCCCTTCGGTGCCAAGCTCCACACCTTCGTACAAGCGCTGCGCCAATCCCATCGCGCGCTTCACTGAAAAGCGCAGTTTGCGCGAAACGTCCTGCTGGAATTTGCTGGTAGTGAACGGAGCAGCCGGATTTCTGCGGCGCTCTTTCTTCTCGACCGAGCGGACGGTCCAGCTAGCCTTCTCCAGCGCCTTAGTGATCTTTTCGGACTCTTCGGCGTTGTTGACCTCAGTCTTTTCCTCGCCGATGCCAACAAAACGCGCATCGAACGCCGGCGGCTTCGGCCCGGCGAGGTTCGCGTCGATGGTCCAGTACTCTTTCTTATCGAATGCCTTGATCTCGCGCTCGCGCTCCACGATCAGGCGGACGGCAACCGTCTGCACGCGTCCGGCGGATATCCCACGGCGGACTTTGTCCCACAACAGAGGAGAGATCTGGTATCCCACCAAGCGGTCGAGCACGCGACGCGCCTGTTGCGCGTCTACTAAAGGTTGATTGATGTCGCGGGCGTGGTTAAAAGCTTCCTTCACGGCCTTCGCGGTGATCTCGTTGAAGGTGACGCGCCAGATCGGCGTCGCATTCTTCTTCTTCTTTCCAGTGCCATCGCCGTCGCCCAGTTCCTGCGCCAGGTGCGCAGCGATGGCTTCGCCTTCGCGGTCCGGGTCAGGCGCCAGGTAGATAGCGGAAGCGGTTTTGGCCATCTTCTTCAATTTGGCCAACACTTTTTCCTTGCCCGGAATAACGACCAGGTCGGTCTCGAAATTGTTTTTTATGTCTACGCCGAGCGTCTTCTTCGGAAGGTCTTTCACGTGGCCGAGTGACGCCTCAACCTCGTATTCGTTGCCAAGATACTTGTTGATGGTCTTGGCTTTCGCCGGCGATTCGACGATGACTAATGACTTTGCCAATTCTGTTCTGGGTCTCCGTTTTTTGAGCTTCTAGCTACTAGCTTCTAGCTGCTAGCGCCTTTGCTCATTTTTTTGTACTGGAGGCTGCCACGCTCGTATACAGAGCGGCTAGCATCCGTTGCACTTCTTGCACTCTATCATTCAGGTCGTTGAATTCCGGTTCGGGCACGAGTTCGAGGTCTCGCGCAAGAATCAGATGATACTCGACCTCACTGACAGAACCTCTTGCGATGTTCAGGAATCGGCCAAATTCTCCATCCGATCTGCGTCCACAACCCTCAGCAATATTCGCTCCGATCGACGAAGCTGAACGCTGCAGCTGACTCGTGATACCGAACGTCTCTTCCGCCGGAAAGCGCTTGGTCAGCGATATATCCCAAGCGTCATCTCGTGAGCTTTCTGCCAAACCACCAGCTTCTTAAAATCTTCCACTTGGAATTCTCCACTCTCCCGAGTCTTTACTGTTTGGCTAGAAGCTAGGAGCTAGCAGCTAGAAGCTCTTTACAAAATTTTTGCCCGGCATCTGCTTCACTTTGCCGGACAATTCCAATTCGAACAAAGCTGCGAATATCTCTGATGACGAGATCTCGTTCTCAAGCTGTTCAATGATCTCGTCGAGCTGCGTGGCTTCGTCTTGCTTGAGCAGCTTCAGGATCTTACGTTCGTGTGGTGGAAGCTCTGCGTCCCCGAATAGAGATGCAGTCACCGGCACTTCGGTCGCAAGCGCGTGTTCCTGCTGCAGCTTCTGCTGGATCTCTGATGGGAGTTCCTCCCAGATGTCGTCCCACGTCGCGGTTAGCTTAGCTCCCTGTTTTATCAGCGTGTTAGGCGTCCACGAAGTTTTATTCGTCACGTTGCCCGGCACAGCGAACAACTCTCGATTCTGCTCCAGCGCGCAGCGCGACGTGATGCGCGTTCCGCTGTACTCTCCGGCCTCGACTACGAGCACTCCGATCGAGAGTCCGCTGATGATGCGATTGCGTATCGGGAAGTTCTGTGGCGCGGCGAAGGTGCCCATCGCGAACTCACTGATCAGCGCTCCGCCCATGGAGAGAATGCTCTCAGAGAGCTTCTTATTTTCCTTCGGATAGATCACGTCCACGCCCGTGCCGAAGACGGCGACTGTCCTGCCTTTTGCGTTGATCACGCCGCGATGCGCGCAGGTGTCGATGCCACGCGCCATCCCACTGATGATCACCAGCCCGCGCACGGAAAGATCCATGCTCAGCCGCTCGGCCATGCCAATCCCATACGGAGTCGGGTGGCGGGTGCCCACTACTCCGATCCCCGGCTGCGAAAGCACGCTGATCTCGCCGCGGACATACAGTGCGAGCGGCGGGTCGTAGATCTGCTTCAGGTTCGCAGGATATTCAGGATCATCGAGAGTAATAATGTGCGCGCCCGCGGAAGTCGCGCGAATCATCTCCTCCTGCGCCATCTCCATGGATTTGCCGGTGCCGATCGATTGCGCGGAAACGGCCTGCAATCCGCAGGCTTCAAGTTCCGTCAGCGACGCCCGGAAAACATTTTCCACTCCGCCGAAGTGGTCTACGAGTCGTCGCGAACGCGTAGGCCCGAGCCCAGGCGTGAGCCCAAGCGCGATCCACTTTGTAGCGCGGTCGCTGCTGCGCGCCGACGATGTCCCGTGCGACTCCATAGGCGTGAGAATCTACCACAGCCGCGCAACTCTCATGTGTTTTAATCATCTCCGTGCCGCGACTGAAGATCTCCGCAATCTCTTTTCTGAACACCGCTCCCCTTATGTGGGACTTCGACCACGACGCTGGAGCATCCAGTCCGCTGCGCAAAGACTTTGAGATCCACTACACCGTTCCGTCAGCGTGCGCCGAAGCGTTGCGAGTTGGAACGGCCGACATCGGCATCATTCCTGCAATCACTTATCAGACGATTCCCGACCTCGTCGTTATCCCTGACGTCGCAATCGGCGCCAAAGGCCCTGTGCGCTCCATCCTTCTCGTCAGCAAACAGCCGCTCAAGAAGATTAAAACCGTTGCGGCGGATACTTCTTCACGCACGTCGGTCGCCCTATTAAAGGTCATCTTCAAAAAATGGTGGCGACCAAGTACGGAGCAACCGGAGTTCGTCCCCGTTGATCCTGATCTAAAGAAGATGCTGAAGAAATGCGACGCCGCTCTAATGATCGGCGACCCTGCCCTGAAGATCGATCCCAAAAAGTACGACACCGTCGTAGACCTCGGCGAAGAGTGGCACAAGCAGACCGGCCTGCCGTTCGTCTTTGCCTTCTGGGCAGTGCGCCGCGCTGCGCTTAAAAATCACCCGCTTGCTTCGGACCTGCCGCGAATCTTCCAGCAGTCGCGCGACAACGGGTTACAGAACGTCAAAGCTCTCGCCCGCGAGTGGGCGCCGCGCGCCGGAATTACCGAGCAGCGCGTTACCGACTACCTGACCAAAGACATTGATTTCGCCCTCGGTCAGGAGGAACTAAAAGGTCTTTACGCGTTTTACAAGCTGGCCCGCGAGGTCGGGGTTATAAAAGAGGTGAAGCGCACCGCCTGGCTGGGCGGATGACACGCCCAAAATCCCGCTGCTAAACTACTAATGTATGGCGCTCACCAAAGCCCAAGCCCTCGAGCACTTCCAGTCCGACGACCTGATCGGCATCGGCATGGAGGCCGACGCAGTCCGCCGCAAGCACCATCCTCAGGGCGTGGCAACTTACGTCATCGACCGCAACATTAATTACACGAACTTCTGCACCGAGTACTGCACCTTCTGCGCCTTCTATGCGCCGGTGAAGGGACCCGGCCGTGCCAAGGGCTACGTCCACGATTTCGAGACCATCTACGAGAAGATCCGCGAGACGGTGGAGGTCGGCGGCACCGGCGTGCTGATGCAGGGCGGTCTGCATCCTGACCTGAAGCTCGACTGGTACGAAAAACTTTTGCGTGGCGTGAAGGAGCGCTTCCCGCAGGTGCACCTGCACTGCTTCTCCGCCAGCGAGATCATCCATTTCGCCGAGCTGAACGGAATTTCCATCGAAGACACTATCCGCCGCCTGCGCGATGCTGGACTCGATTCCATCCCCGGCGGCGGCGCCGAGATCCTCGACGACGAAGTCCGCTACAAGATTGCGCGCCTGAAGTGCCTGACCGAGGATTGGCTCAACGTGCACCGCACGGCGCACAAGCTCGGCATGCGGACGACGGCGACCATGATGTTCGGGGTGGGCGAGAAATACGAGCACCGCATCAACCACTTCCAGCGTGTGCGCGATCTTCAGGAAGAGACTGGCGGATTCACGGCGTTCATCCCCTGGACATTCCAGCCGCACAACACCGCGCTCGGCGGCCGCGGCTGGGACGAAGCCACTTCGGTCCAGTACCTGAAGACACTCGCCATCTCCCGGCTCTATCTCGACAACATCAAGAACGTGCAGTCGAGTTGGGTCACACAGGGATTGAAAGTCTGCCAGCTCGGTCTGCGTTTCGGCGGGAACGATGTGGGCTCGGTGATGCTGGAAGAAAATGTCGTTCGCGCCGCGGGCGTGACCAATTGCACCACGGAAGAGGAGCTGCGGCGCATCATCCGCGACGCCGGTTTCCGCCCCGCCCAGCGCGACACGCTCTACTACAAGTATTTCCTGAACTAGCAGCTTATTTCAGAGGCTCTGCATCCAGCATGAAGGCGCCTGCCCCGGAGGTGCACATGGCACGACGAGCGCTCCTGATCTTTTTTCTCACTTCGACTATCTGTTTTGCCCAGACTGCCGCCCCCGCCAAGGCCAAACCGGGTAGCGTCGCCGGCTCCATCATTCGCACCGACAATTCGCAACCGATCAAGAAGGCGAAGCTCGCGCTCGAACCTAGCTACGAAGGTTCATCCGCGAACCTCTCTCCCGAGGAAGCTGTTGCGGCTTATCGCGATCGCATGCTCGAAACGGAGAGCGACGAGACCGGGCATTTTTTGTTTTCAGACGTTCAGCCCGGCAAGTATTACCTGCGAGCTGAAAAAACCGGCTTCGCCGCCGCTGAGGCGGCATCGACGAACCAAAGCTTTGGCCTGCCCATTACCGTCGCAGCAGGTGAAGCGGTGAAAGACGTCGAGATCAAATTCCGCCCCGCCGGCGCGATCACCGGGCGCGTGCTGAACGAAGATGGCGAGCCCATGGCCAAGGTGGTAGTTGAGGCAATGCGTTACACCTACAGCGAGGGCGCGAGAAGGCTAGAAGCTGTGGGGCATGCGGACACAAATGATCTCGGTGAGTACCGCATCTTTGGCCTTCTCCCGCACAAATACTACGTGCGTGCCGGTTTACCGCCCGACGAGTACTTTTTCTCCGGCACACAACAGCTCAAGCACTCAGGTAACGCGCCGGAGCAAGCGTACTTACCGATTTTTTATCCGGATGCAAAATCAGCAGCAACCGCTACCGCCGTCGAGGTGAAAGCTGCCGACGAGCAACACGCGAACTTCAATCTTGTTCCATCGCAGGGCTTTCGCGTCACTGGCAAGGTGACGGGGATACCGCCCTCGATCGGCGCAGATTACGAATCCGTAATGGCGATGTTGGTGACGAAAGATGATCCTGAACCGATTGGGACAGCGGTTTTAAGTGCGAACGAGCCGCGGTTCGCCATCGGCCCGGTCCCGTCCGGTGAGTATTTGCTGGTTGCATTCTCGGCAGAAGCAAAGGTCGGAAACGGTGGACTCGAGAACGTCGATAAAATCCGTACGGGACATGTTCCGGTAACGGTCGCGAGTGCCGACGCATCGAATGTCGTCCTCAGCATCGAGCCTACAAGAACCGTCCATCTTGCAGGTAAGGTCCGCGTCGACCATGCGCCTCCGGGCGGAGTTGACCTGAGAGGGCTATACGTAACTCTCGATCCTGCCGACGAGGCCATAGAGAATTCGCTGGCGATGTTTCAAATAGCGTCGGCAAACGGTTCATCTGCGAATTACGGCAAAACCAGCAGCAATGGGAGCTTCGCGCTGAGCCTTGCCAGCAGCGGCGGTACCGTGCAGCCGCGCCTGAATGCCAGCGGCCACGGCTTTGAGGATTACTACACCAAGTCCATTCTGTTAGGCGGACGCGACGTCACAGAATCCGGCATCTCGCCTGCGAACCTCACCCCTGGCGCGACTCTGGAATTGATCGTGAGCCCTTCCGGCGGGCGCATCGACGGCGTGGTTCTCGATTCCAATAAGAAGCCCGTTGTCGGTTCTTTCGTGGCGTGCGTTCCTGAACCGAAATTGCGCTCGCGCCGTGAGCTTTTTATAACGGACACCACCAACCAGCAGGGGCATTACGTTTTGCGCGGGCTGCGCCCCGGCAGCTACAAGGTC
>JBJMGI010000086.1:0-74653 GCA_045807945.1 Terriglobales bacterium
ACTTCATAAAACCACCGGATCTGCTCTTCCCGCGTGCAGCCGTTGTGGCATTCGGTGATTGCAAGCGGAGTACGAAATCGCCCCCAAGCTTCTTTCAACAGCTGCAGAGGACCGCCCAAACCTTCGCTGCGCACTCGAGCTGCCAGCACATCCACGTAGCGGTCGTGACCATTTCCGCCAAAGTACTCGCCCGGATACATATCACCGCGGTGATCGAGGAAGCGCTCGCTGCTCAGGTAATAGTTCAGGCCAATGATGTCCGGCGGACACGGATCTTCTGCGAACGCCTTCAATCCCCGCTCGCCCCCACCCGCATCAAGCAGATATTTCCAGAGCGGATGGTGCTCATCCACGGTGCCGCGAAGCAGGTCGAACGTAAGCCATCGCCGTTCGTTTTCCCACTCCGCCTGGTAGCGCAAGCGAGGCGTGCTGTAAGCCTTTCCTAAGTCGTCTGTCTGGACCAGCCGCGCCGACGGCGTGACTTCCCGTATCGCGCGCATCGCCAAAACTACGGCGCGACATTGAGTCAGCAGCGCGCGAACGAAGGTGGTGTGGTCTCGTCCATGCGGATACCACAAGCCGTACAGACCGCTGAAGCGAGCCGTTGTCAGAGGTTCATTGATCGGAGTGAAATCTTCGACCCACGGATACCTCTCGGCGAGCGCCCGCGCGAACTTCGCTATCTTTTCGGGGAACTGCTCATCGACAAGGCAGGTGTGCGGCGGCCCGCTACCATGGTGCACCAACCCAACAATGGGCCGAATCTTCAACTCGCGCAGTCGTTGAAGCCGCGCGTCCGCCCACGACCAATCTGCACTTTCCAGGCCATCTGGTGAGGTGATTTCCCACAGCACCGGATAGCGAAGTGTCCGGATCCCTAGCTCCGCGAACCTGTCCAGATCCTCGATCCTGTTCCAGTGACCCGTGCGCCTGAGTTGCTCGAAGTATCGGTCGCCAACCCGGTTTACGGTGCACTCCACACCGCCCCATAACTCCAACCCGGGTTGTGCTTCGGTTATCACGAGAGTTAGCCTGCCCTTTGTAGAGAAACGTCTGGGGTGGCGCGCAGATGCTCCGCGGCACTTTCCGGCGTCACGTCACGCTGCGGCATTCCCAGCATTTCGTATCCCACCATGAATTTTCGGATAGACGCCGAGCGCAGCAACGGTGGATAGAAATGCGCATGCAGGTGCCACTCCGGATGCTTCGCCTCATCGGTCGGCCGCTGATGAAATCCCATCGAGTACGGGAAGGGGACTCCGAACAGATTGTCGTAACGCGTCGCAAGGCTCGAGAGCATGACCGCGAGCCCGCGCCTCTCCTCTTGCCCTAACTGTTCGAGGTCGGAGCAATGGCGTCGCGGCAGCAGAAGTGTTTCAAACGGCCACACCGCCCAAAAGGGAACGAGTAAAACGAAGCTGTCGTTTTCCGCGATCACTCGCGTTTTGTGAGCTAGTTCAAGCCGCAAATAATCACAAAGAAGGCATGAAGAGCCGGCGTCGGAATATTCGCTCTGCGCAGAAAGTTCTTTCGTTGGTTCATTCGGCAGAGTCGTCTCCGCCCAGATCTGGCAATGGGGATGAGGATTGCTTGCTCCCATCATCGCGCCGCGGTTCTCAAAAATCTGCACGTGATTGATCTCGGTCATCGTGCCCAGCTGCCGGAATTGCTCCACCCATGTCTCGATCACTCGTTCGATCTGCTCAGAGCCAAGACTCGCAAGCGTGAGGTCATGGCGCGGCGAAAAACACACGACGCGGCAAATGCCCGGCTCGCCTTTCGCCACGATCAGATCATCTTCGTTAACTTCTTCCGTCGGCGTACTCGGCAGCAGCGCAGAAAAATCATTGTCAAACACGAAAGTAGATGAGTATTTGGGATTCTTCTTCCCGCCCGCGCGATCGTTACCCGGACACAGGTAACAAGTCGGGTCGTACTGCGGCTGTTGTTGCGGAGCGACCTCTTCCAATTGCCCTTGCCACGGGCGCTGTGTGCGATGTGGGGAAACTAGCACCCACTCGTTTGTCAGCGGGTTGTGTCTGCGGTGGGGATGCTCTTTCAGGCTGAGCATCGCTCCACCTCTGGTGCGTCGGCGTAACCGCGAGGATGGCGCTGGTGCCACTCCCACGCGCTTCGGACGATGCTTTCGAGCTCTGGATATTTCGGCTTCCATCCAAGCTCGCGCTGGATTTTCTGTGAGCTCGCGACCAGGGCCGCGGGATCTCCTGGCCGCCGCGGAGTCTCTTCGGCCGGGATCGGGTGACCCGTCACCTTGCGGGCGACATCGATCACCTCGCGCACGCTGAATCCTCTTCCGTTGCCCAGGTTGTAGATGAGCTTGTCTCTCTCCTCCAACGCCTTGAGCGCGAGCAGATGGGCAGCAGATAGGTCCGAGATGTGTATGTAATCGCGGATACAGGTCCCATCGGGAGTGGGGTAATCCGTGCCGTAGATGGAGATCTTCTTTCGCTCCCCAAGTGCTACCTGCAGCACCAGCGGGATCAGGTGCGACTCCGGATGGTGCGCTTCTCCTAACTCACCGACCGCTCCGGCAGCATTGAAGTACCGCAGGCTCGCATACCGGAATCCGTGGACGCGATGGAACCACGCGAGCATCTGCTCAACCAACAATTTCGATTCGCCGTAAGCATTTGTCGGCTCCAGCGGGTCGCTTTCCTGGATCGGGATCTGCTTTGGCTCGCCGTAAAGAGCCGCGGTTGAGGAAAAAACAAATTTGCGGACTCCCGCGCGAAGCATAGCTTCAAGTAGAGAGAGAGTAGCCGCGCTGTTGTTTCTGAAGTATTTTTCCGGCACTTGCATCGATTCGCCGGCTTCGATCAGCGCGGCGAAGTGCATTACGGCATCGATCGATTCGGAGCGCAACAACGCCTCGACCTTGCCTGCATCCGCAACGTCACCTTCGACAAGCTTGGCTTGCCCGGGTACCGCCTCGCGGTGTCCTCGACTGAGATTGTCGTACACCACTACCTGATTTCCTGCGGAGACCAGGTCCGCGGCAACTACGCTGCCGATGTATCCGGCGCCACCTGTTACAAGTACTCTCAATTGCGCGCTCCGACTCTCACCTACGCGATCTTTCTCTCGGTATCGACCTTACTTCCCATGGCCAGCACTTGCGACGGACTACGGAATCCGTTGCCGGGATACAGAACGCGTTTGCGCGACTTCGGTTGTACTCGCGGCAACCGCTCCGAGATCTTCTTGAAGGTCGCGAGCGCCTGCCCGGTCACCTGGTCCATGTTGTAGTACTTGTAAGTCGCCAGCCGCCCCACAAAATGGACTTTGAGTTCGTCATCGGCTAAGGCTTTATATTTCTGATAGAGCTCCGCATTTTCCGGCCGCGGCACCGGATAGTACGGATCGCCCTCTGCTTGGGGAAATTCGTAAACGATACTCGTCTTCGGATGCTCTTGGCCCGTCAGATACTTGAATTCCGTGACACGCGTGTACAGGTGCTCGTTTGGATAGTTGATCACGGCCTCCGGCTGAAACACAGGTCGCTCATGGGTTTCGTGTTTGAAACGCAGCGAGCGGTACGGAAGTTTTCCGTAGCGATAATCGAAGTACTCATCCACCGGCCCTGTGTAGACCATCTCGTCGTATTCGATCTCGCCTGCGATCTCGCGGTAGTCGGTATTCAGCAGGATCTTGATATTCGGATGATCAAGCATGTTCTCGAACATCCGCGTGTAGCCCCGCAGCGGCATCGCCTGGTAGCGGTCGGTGAAATAGCGGTTGTCGCGGTTTGTGCGCACAGGAATGCGGGCAGTTACTGCCGCGTCAAGCTCTGAAGGATCCAGGTCCCACTGTTTACGGGTGTAGTTGCGAAAGAATTTCTCGTAGAGTTCGCGGCCGACTTTGCTCACCACCGCGTCTTCAGAGGTCCTGACCTGCGCCACTGGCTCCGCCATGGATTGCAAAAATCCATCCACCTCTTTCGAAGTGAGCCTCAGGCCATAGAGTTGATTGATGGTGTCCAGATTGATCGGGATCGGAACGAGCTGCCCGTCTACGCTCGCAAGCACGTGGTGCTCGTAGCTCCGCCATTCCGTGAACAGCGAGAGATGCTCGAAGATCTCCTTCGAATTTGTGTGAAAGATGTGCGGCCCGTACTTGTGCACCAGCAGGCCGTCGTCGTTGTAGTGGTCGTAGGCGTTCCCCCCGATATGGGGGCGCTTGTCCACCAGCAGCACTCTTTTGTCACACACCTTCGCCAGGCGCTCAGCGATCACGCTGCCGGCAAATCCTGCGCCTACAACTAGGTAATCAAACATCTGTTCTCCTGTTTCGAAAAAATCAGACCGTAGAACTTCCTGCTCCGGCTACTTCTTCATCCACCCGCAATTCCTCCAAGGACTCGCAACAGCCGTTCGGGAGCGCAGCGCTGATCAGGGTATGCATCCTCGACCACGTGCTGTCCCACGAATTGCCCGCCAGGAATGTGTCAACTTGTGTGCGCCACGATTCGTTCGCCTGGGCGTCGCTCTGTTCTGGTTGCAGGCTGAATTCGATCTCCTGGACGAATTGCTCTGGAGTGGCCGCAATGCGTACCAGGTCGAGCTCTCCATACGGGGTCACAACGTCCGCGATCGGCGACGACACCGCCCGCAATCCCGCAGCAAGATACTCGGGAGTCTTGGTAGGGCTGATGTACCGCGTCGACTCATTGAGCGCGAAGGGAAGCAGGCCCACATCCCACCCCGCGAGATACGCCGGCAGTTCTTTGTAGTCTTTCGCGCCCAGGTAATGGATGTTCGCTGCGCGCGGCAGATCGTCTTCGTTGATCTTCACCACCGGGCCGACCATCACGATGTGCCAGTCTGGCCGCATCTTTGCGATTCCGGCGATCAGTTCAAGGTCGATGCGCTCATCGATAACGCCGCAGTATCCCAGCCGCGGGCGCGGGATAGCTGCCTGGTCGGCCGGGTCTTGCGCCTGACTTCGGGCTTTTGCAAAATGTGCGCGATCGATGCTGCTGGGGAAAAGATGTGTGTTCGAGTGGTTCTTTTTCTTCGATTCGTAAAGGCTTCTGCCGCCGGCAAAGACCATCGCGGCGCGCTCGAAGAGTTCAGCTTCCGCCTTGCGCAGTCCGGGCGGAGCTCCACGAAAACCGGAAAGCTCGTCCATGCAGTCGTAAACCGTGAGCGCTGGCTTCAGGTGCCGCGAAAATCCCAGCCCGGTCGGCGAGTAGTACCACCCCACGAACTCTGAAATTTCTTGCTCGGAAAGAAACTGGTCAAGCATCTTCTTTTGCGCTTCGCAGTCCTCGGCATCGCTAAGCCCGTTCGGCAGGCGCGGAGTGATAACGAAGAGGTTGAATGACGGACGAAATACGTCTATGCGGGCTGTTTCGGAGCCATACGTCGGCTCTTCCCAGTAGAAGACACGGTGGTCGTGCGCGCACCGGCTGAGAAGGTGTTGCGGTCGCTGGTAAACGAAACCCCACCGCAAGTGTGAGATAGCCACATAATCCATTGACTATGTAGATGAGGGTTGTGTCCGTCGTTATGCCACGCACGCTTCCAATGACGCACTATGGCTCCGATTCGCGGGTCTCTGCTGCTTTTTCGGCGCGGATTGCAAGTCGCAGCTGCTACTGAACCGATGCGTAACTGGATTCTGAGTCTCTGCTGAAGAATTAGAAGTCTGAGTCTCTGCTGAAGAATTGGAAGTAAGTTGAGTTGCGAATCTCTGCTGCTCAACCGCGCGGCCAATATAGGCCATGCCTCGATTGTGAGGCAGCCGTTAAAACAAGCTTCCCACCTAAGTTGTGTAGAGAGAGCGCCAATGCAATGTGAAAAATGCCGCCGGCCTTACGGCTACAACCAAGGGAAGCTGCACGAGTTCTACATACGGCCTTGGACTTGGGGGTACAGGCATGTTCCTGAACAACGAGTGCCAGAGCTCCGTTGGCTTTGCCAGGACTGCGAGCGCAGCTTTGATCTGAAGCAGGAGGGCGAACGCATTTCGTTGGTGCAAAGAGTCGAGACCGAAAAGCTCCCCTCGGAAATGCGCGAGAGCTGCCCCTCGAATACAGTCCAGAATGCTTCCGCCTAGTTGATGGCGGTTATTTCTTCGACAGCAGGCGCATCAAGTCGTTCTTCGCATTTTCCGACTTGGCTTCTTCCTTGTCCTGGAATATGGACTTTCCCTGCTCCAGGCACTGGATCCCGATCTGCCCGCGCCGCTCCGTGTTCGGCGCGCCCACCCAGGCGATGCGAAACATTGATTTTTCCGTGCCACGTTCCACGTTGATGATCTCTCCAGGTTGCAGATTCCAACCAGGCAGGTTCAGCCGCGCGCCTTCGGAGGATATGTCCAGGGTGCAAGCCATCGCAGGTCTCGCCTGCGGATCCGTCCCGCGCACTTTCACCGGCACAGCGGCGATCTTCCTCGGTTTTTTTCTGCGGTCTGGACCTTCGTAACGCGGCGTCTCCATCGAATGCTCCGGCAAGCGGCCCAGATTTGGGACCAGCATTATTTCAGCGGGGGAATGTGTCACGAATCCTACGAAACGCGGTTCTAAAGGTCAATCGTTTTCCGCGCGTCCCAAGTACTTTGGTAATCGAGGGCGCACTCGCTCAGTGGCTCACAAGGGCGGGGATCAGAACGCTTCCTCTCGGGCTCCCAATGCCCGTGACTGTGTCATAGCCGATCACCGAAATGCAAAGCGAACCGCAGGTTCCATTCGTGCCGCTATGAATGTCGTGATAGTCGCTGTATGTACTCTTGGCGATCGCGTAAAGCGCGTTATTCGTGTGGCTCAGGTTCGCCTTGCCGGAAGCGCGCCGCATCGAGTTCGCGATAGCGAACAGGCCCGCCCACTGCGGTGCGCTCGCGCTCGTTCCACCTAATTGAAACCATCCCTTTTCTCCTTGATAGGTCACGGTGTCGTACACCGGTACTCCCGTCGAGGGAGCGGCGTCGTACGCCACATCAGGGACGGCGCGCTTGCCCGTAGAATCCCGCGGGATAGGGAAGCTCGATTGGTAGCTTGGCTCCGACTCATATCGCGAAAGTCCCCCGCCGCTGCCGCTCCATGCCGATTCGCTGATGTACCCGCCGGTCGAGCTCACGGAAAGTTTTGTCCCGCCGACCGCCACCACACCGGGAGAGGCCGCCGGCCATTGCGCGCCGAAGCCGCTGTCGCCCGAAGAGACAATGAAGGTCACGTTGTTAATGGCGAAATGCGAGTCGTAGCCTTTCTCGATGGAGAATTCGCTGCCGCCCCAGCTCATCGAAACCACGCTCGCGCCCTGCTGCACCGCGACATCCACAGCGTGCAGCAGCGCGGTCAAGCTGTTGCTGCTCGCTTCCACCAGCACGATCTTCGCCTTGGGCGCGATCACATGCGCCCATTCCACATCCAAGGCGATCTCCAACGCCCAGCCCGCATCCGTCACCGGCTTGGTGCCGCTCGCGTACACCTTCTTGAAACATCCGTTTGAAGTCGTGCAGGTCGCCAGGCCGTACGTCGAATTGAAATGCGAGAGGTCAGCTGCGATGTTCGGGTCATCGTACGCGTCAACGATTCCGATCGTCTGTCCCGAGCCCTGGTTCGATATGGCGCTGAAACCGTACGCGCCGCGGATGCGCGAGGGCGAGATCCCCGTGGGCGAAGTGGTCGCATCGCTCGCAATGCGCAGCGGGGGCTGCGCGTACCCAGCCGCGGGACGGTACGCAAACACTGGGCGCCCGCGCTCCGCATCTTGCAGGTTTCGGACGAACGAGACCTGAGCGAGAACTGTAGAAGCTGGAATGAACAGGAGAAGAACGAGGGAAGACCTGAGGACTACTGCGCACCGAACCATGGAACCACCTGGGCCCAGCTGCTCTTAGAAAGCAGCTATGTTGTTACTGGTTAGTATAGGGTTCCGCAGCTCGGGTTGTGAGCCGTTCCACGCCAAAATCTTCACCTACTCCGCTTTCCTTAGTCCTGAAAGTGATTCAGCGAACTCCCGGATCAATATCCATGTCCACGCGCGTAGTCTGATCCGCGGTAACTTTGAACGGTTGCCGTTTAACTCGGGCGTGCCCCTTTGGTCTCCTACCTTGCACATCCATGATGTAATCGCCAGGTGGGATTGCGACTTCATAGTTTCCATTCCCATCCGGGATCACACGGGCAATTTCTCTCTTACCATCTTCAGTTAAGACGATCAGGGGATATTCGGCGTAGGTTTCCGCCGTTATAGGAATTGGTGCCCCATCTGCGAGGTTGACCTCAGTTCGTGACACGATCCTCACGTGTCCCTTTACATGACCTAGTTTGGGTGTGTCAGTGAGTGCGGTACCAACCAGACTAAAAACGAGGAAGGTAATAAGCAGAGTTTTCACGGTCATCGATACGATGCAAAAAAGATTGGGCGGGGCTATCTTCTGCCCCGCCCAAAGGCTTACGGTATTTTCAGTGCCCAGATGCTGCGTCCGTGCGTGGCCGCATAGAGTACGTGCGAACCATTCACAAGCGTCAGTCCTGCAACTTCGACTTGCGGCAAGCCCGTTCCAGCAACGGTCCAACTCGTGCTGCCCTTTGCTAGTCTTAGGACCCCGTAGTCGGTAGCAACGAACAGGTCGCCTCTTGACGATCTAACAATTGCATTTACAGGTAGATCGCCCATTGGGCCAGTTCCGCCGTCAAGGCTCACCCAGGTTGCGTCGTTGGTTTTCGGATTGTAGGTCACGTCGAAAACGTGTCCCGGTTGTGCTGGGGTGAGCGAACTATAGCCTGAATACGAGATCCAGGCGTGGTTCGCGTTAGTTTGGTCGAGGAAGATGGAGCTGACGAACCGGCCGGGTGCGCCCGTTGCACTGGGTAGCGTATCCAGTCGAGTGAAAGTAACGCTGCCGGCTGCGGCATCAGCGTTACTCGAGATGAATACACGGCCAGTGGTTGTCGCCACCCACAGCGTGCCAGCGTTGGCCCTTGTGCGTGCGAACGCGGCGACGTTCCCGCCCGCCCGCGATGTTCCGCGGTAGTCTGCCGAAGACACAGTCAGATTCGTCGCACCAGATGGTCCGATGCGCACGAAATCACCGCAGGCCGGATTGGCACCCGAGGTGCTGAATTCAGGACAGTTCGCTTCGAGGAACGCCTGATTGCCAGCCCAATCCTGGGTTCTCCACACGCTCAGAGATCCCTCGAAGATTGTTCCTCCGACCAGCGGGTCAGCGATGATGGGCGCGTAGAACTGTGCCCCACTCGGCTCGGTCGCAGCAATAGGTCCGCTGGCGATCACCCACTTTGTCGGGTCGCCGTTTCGGAAGTTCACGTCGTGAAAATTCCCGCTGAAAGAATTGAACAGCTGCGCGGGATTCGAAAGGTTGAAGCCCGCCTGGCCACCATCGCCATAGATCGCCTGGTTCCAAGTGGTAGAACCGCTGTAAGACAAGGTGCCGTTATCCTGGGTCCCTCCAAGCAGGCTATGGTTCGGATCCAGCGGATTGTACGAAATGCTCTGGAACTGAAGCGTCGAAAGGCCCGCATTCAAGCTGTAGAGCACGGTGGGGACCGCCGAGAGCATCTGCTGGCAGGTCGCCAGGCTTGTCGGACTAAGAGGGCGACTCGCACATTGACCTGAGATGTCGGCAAAAGCTCCACTCGAGCGCACCAAACCTCCATCCGAGCCGAAGATAGCTGCGTCCGTTCCCGGCACCTCCACGACCGCGTGACTGTCAGGATGCATTCCGTTCGGTGCGATTGCATTTGCCTGGCAGCAAGAGCCAACCGGAGTCGGATTTGTTGTTGCATCCCAACTCATGTCGGTGAAATGCAGGCCGGCGTCAGTTGAGCGTATGAAGGCGCGGCCGTTATTTCTGAAGCCATACTGGCTGTAATTGAAGGAACCGCCCAGATAAATGACGTCAGGTTTTCCAGGCGGTGAATAGACCACGTTGTCGTACCAACACTGAGCGCCCACCGCGGGATCGCCGCAGTAGTTCAACGTTTGGTTCGGTGCAGTCGAGGATTGTTGCACTGCTGTTAGATCGGTGAAGCTCGCATTGGTCGCGTTTGCAGCGTCATCCGTGCGATACAGTCTCGCCTGGCTTGCTGCGGCAAGGCTGCTACTTCCCACGCCTACGTACATGCGCGTAAGTCCGCCGGAGATGGAGGCGACAGCGAACGACGCCCGATCGGTGTTCTGGGCAGCATTCTGCGCCGTCTTGATCTGCGTCCATGTCGCGCCACCGTCAAGCGAACGCCACACACCGCCTTTCGTATTCAACGGTGTTGCGTTGTTTTGAGGGTATGGAGCGGCATAAACAATGGTGGATGAGTTTGGATCCACTGCGGTCTCGTGGACGCCGCGGCTAGAGCCGAAGCTCGCCTGAATGATTCCCGCACTTCCCGGCAATGTTGGGTTCAGGCAAACATCTTGATAGTTCAAAAGCGTGAAGTTCGCACCGCCATCGGTTGATTTCCAGAGTCCGTACGGAGGGAGGCCTGGAGCAAGCGACGCAGTACCCCCAGTCACTGAGCTAACGCCGCGAACCCCTCGGTCAGACGAAACGTAGAGAGTATTCGCATTGTTCGGGTCGACGACGATCGAGGAGATCGAGCGGCCGTCGAAGGCTGCGCCGCCATAGGCAGGAGCCGATTGCACACCAAAAGTCCCAGGAGCGGCGCCAAACACAGCGTCGCAATCGACGCCCGATCCCTGAGGAACACTCGTGTTCGAGGCGAGGTGGGTCCAACTGTCGCCGCCGTCGCTCGACTTGTATATCCCAGAACCAGCTTCGGAGTCGCCAGAGGAATTTGGCTCGCCGGTGCCGGCATAGAGCACGTTGTTCGCGCTGTCGTACGTCAGCGTGCCGATCGCGTTGGTGGAGAAACTGCCAGAAACAAAGCTCCAGTTCGGGTTACTCGAGAGGGCGTTATCAGTGCGCCAGACACCTCCACCCGCAGCCGCCACCCATACGCGGCAGTTTGAGTTCGAGCAGCTCGGCGAGATTGCCAGTGCAGTGATTCGGCCGGAGTCCGAGTAATCAGCCCCGCTGAAAGTCAGAACACCAGGAAATTTTGTCGTGCTGGGCCCGATCAGATTCCAAATGCCGATATTGCTGTTTCCACGTGCTTTGTCCGCCTGAAACCCCTTTCGTGCGGTCAAGGTTGCGGAGAGCGGTACGTAGTTTGCTGGATACGCTCGGTTCAGAAGATCCTGTTCCGCTGCTGCCGTTGGGCCGCCGTCTCTTTCACCACCAGGCAGCGCGAGTTTATTCCGAAGAAACTGACCACGGAGTTGAATGGCTTCATTTGTCTTCGACGCTTTGCCCAGCGAGAACCGGCCGGACGATTCCATCGCAACGAAGAACACTAATGCCGTGAGTACGGCAAGCGCTATGCACGTGTTCCTAAATCGCATTTATTTTCCTCCTGATCGAATTTCCTTTGGGCGAAGTCTTTCGGGGAGCCCACAGAGGAGCAGAATCATACTCCTACTCACAATAGTTGTGGGGCTTTTGCGGCGAACTATTGCGCGCAGAGAGAAGATTTTTGGGACGTTGTCACAACTGCACCGAAACCTGTGCACATTAAAAAATGATGCCTAAACGGAAAAAGCTGGCGCGATTGCGCCAGCTTTTTCAACTGCGATTTATTTAGAACCGGTAGTTCAACCCTGCCCTCACCATGTTCGAGTGCAGATTTACTGTCTGCGTGAAGATGCTTCCGGGGAACGAGCTTCCTCCCTGTGTCAAGTTCGTGCTCGAATGCGACTCGTCGCCGAACCCCGCATAAAGATATTCACCTTTCGCCGACCAGTGCGACGCAAGTTTGAACTCCACCCCGCCGCCAGCCGCCCAGCCCGCTTTCGTCGCGCTGTTGTCGCCAAATTCCAGAGCGTCGAACGTGTCAGTGAACAGCTGGCTGAATTTCACCTTGGTCATAGCCAATCCTGCCGTGCCATAGATAAGTGCCTTACCCATGGTTACGCCGACGCGCGGGCGCGCGGTGAAGAGCCAGTTGGTGTTGACCCGCTGACCAACGGTAAAGAAGTTCCCGGCGCAACAGGGATACTCGCCTGTAGCACTGGTTGTTTCATCCAATTTCAAGGACCCGAAATCGGCTTCCACTCCGAAGAGCAGCGTCGTGCCGAACCTCGCGTTATAGCCGATCTGTCCGCCGCCGGTGAAGCCATTGAGGTCAAGGTGTCTGTCGCCGGCACCATTTACTACCGGAACACTCGTATCCTGGAAATAGTCCGATGGAAGAATTGTGGATGTCTGCGCGTGGGAGTTGCCGAATGCACCGCCCAGGTTCGCCCCAATATAAAAGCCCTTCCAGTCATCGTTATTACTCTGGCCGAATCCTGTTGCTGCCAGCACGAAAACGAGCACACACGTACCTAAAATGAATTTCTTCACCAATTGCCTCCATAATTTTTGGAATTGTTATGACAACCGAATGTTTGTCTCTCGTTCCTTCTTAGACGCAGGAGTTCTGAAATCGCTTACATCCGGACCACGTGTGGCATTTCAGTCGCCAAATGCTGATTTTTCAGCAGCCTTACGGATCGGCAGCAGCATCAACAGCAGACCGGTCGCGAGAAAACAGAGCAGCATGTAATAAAGCCCCGCTTTCCCGTTTCCCGTCCTGGTATTGAGTAGCCCCACTACCTTCGGGCCGAAGAATCCGCCGAACGAAGCGATCGTATTGATCAGACCGATCGACGCCGCTGCCGCACTGCCGCCGAGCGTGAGGCTGGGTAATGCCCAGAACGGCGCGTAGAAGGAATTCAGGCACGCAGTGATCACCATGAACATGCCCAGAGCCAGCCAGAAATTCGCACCCGCATATATAAGAATGGCGTAAGCCCCCGCCGCCACGAACATCGGGACTGCGGCGTGCCAGCGCCGCTCGTTGGTTCGGTCCGAATTCCATCCCACAATGACCATGGTGATCATGCCGACCACGTACGGCAATGCCGAGAAAAGCGTCACGGCAAAGTTCGAATAGTTCGAAGCTCGCTTCAAGATGGTCGGCAGCCAGAAGAGCAGGGCGTAGCCGCCCGTGTATTCAAAAAATCCGATCACGGCCAGCAGAAGCACAACCGGTTTTCGCAGCGATCTCCAAATATTGTGTAACTCGTCCTGCGATCTCCCCGCATGCTCTCTTTCAAGTTCTCCCTCGATCCACCTTTGTTCCGCGTCGGGAAGCCATTTCGCATCGCGGGGTCGATCGGTCAGATAGAAGAATGTGACCACTCCCGCGATCGCCGCCGGAATTCCTTCCAGCACAAATAACCAGCGCCATCCTGCGAAGCCGTGCCAATGGACACCGAGCAAAGCTCCGGCCAGCGGTGACCCGATGACGTTCGACAGCGGGATCGCCGCCATGAATATAGATATGACTTTGGCCCGGTCCTCCCGGCGGAACCAGTGGTGCAGATAGACGATGATTCCCGGGAAGAAACCTGCCTCGGCGCAGCCCAGAAGAAATCTTGCGCAATAGAACTGGTGCGCTGTGTTCACGCAGGCCACCAGCACCGTCAGAAAGCCCCACGAGATCATGATGCGTGCCATCCACTTGCGCGCGCTCCATCGCTCCACAATCAGCGCGCCCGGGATCTCGAGAAGGACATATCCCAGAAAGAAGATTCCGGCTCCGGTGCCGAACACCTCGTCGCTGAACCCAAGGTCTTTCGACATCGTCAGCGCGGCATACGCCACATTCACGCGATCGAGGTAATTAATGATGTAGAGAACAAAGAGGAAGGGAAGCAGTCGCAGGAAAATGCGGCGACGGGCGCTGGCTGCAATGTCAGGTTGAGAGGCGATCTCTGTCATTCAGGGGAGACTTCACGAAGTTACCACACCAGCCCCCTTCAACTTCTCCAGTGCCCAGCGCGCGTGTTCGGCAATGTTTTCATCCTCGTCCGCTGAAAGCGTTTCAAGTTGCGGAATAAAGTTCTCATCGCCGCTGTTGCCCATAGCGATTGCGACGTTCCGGCGCAGCCCCGAATATTTGGTCCGCTTCACGGGAGACCCCTTGAACGTCGCGCGAAAATCCTCGTTCGACATCTCCGCCAACCAACTTAACGCCGGATTCACCAGCTCGGGCCTGGCCTCGAACTCCTGCGCTTGCGACACCGGCGCTTTCCGGTTCCACGGACAAACATCCTGGCATATGTCGCAGCCGAACAGATGGTTCCTCATACCCGCGCGCAATTCTGCTGGAATACTTCCACGCTTCTCGATCGTCAGGTACGAGATGCACCGGCTCGCATCAAGCTTGTAAGGACCCACGAAAGCATCCGTCGGACACGCGTCCAAACAGCGCGTGCAACTTCCGCAACGATCCGCTGTGGGCAAGTCGGGCGTCAAGGCGACTGAAGTGAGAATCACGCCCAGGAAAAGCCACGAGCCCAACTCCTGATTAATGATGCACGTGTTCTTTCCTTGCCATCCCACACCCGCATATTTCGCCAGCACCCGCTCAACGATCGGTCCGGTGTCCACATAGCACCAGCTTCGAAAATTTTCCTCCTCGGCAATTCCTGCGATGCTCTGCTCAACCCTCCGCAGCCGGGCCAATAGAACATCGTGGTAGTCCTGCTTCGCCCACGCGTAACGCGAGATCCACCCGCGCGACTTGTCGGTGCATTCGGTCGAATTTGGTTGGTCAGAGTTGTAGTTGATGGCGCACACCACGACGGAGCGCGCCCACGGAGCCGCCAGCTGCAGGGAAGACCTCTTCAACTCGCCGGCCTCGGTCCGCGACTGGAGATAACGCATCTCGCCGCCGTGCCCCGCCGCGATCCACTCAGGGAAATAGGCCAGCTCGGGATTGGCCCCGACCGGCGCGATCCCGCACAGGTCAAACCCGGCTGCGTTTGCGGCCGACTTGATCTCTGCCTCGACCTGGGAGACTGCGTTCACAGTACAATTATTCACCATCGGCCCATGGTTTTGCGTCTAAACAAGAGGACTTCAGCAACTCTGAGGGCCAAAAAGCATCTAATCGTGAGTAACCCATGAATCCAGTTCTTATGACTAAAAAGGCACTCCCACGTCTGCTCGCCGTATGCGTTTTTCTTTCTTGCGCAGCTTTCACGCAGGACCAGGAAGGAACCATCAATCCTGCTCCTCCCAAGGGCGTCACTGTTGACCAAGTGATCCAGAAGTTCGCTGAGAAAGAAAAAATCTTCAAGAAAGAGCGCGAGAACTATGTCTACACCCAGACGGTAAAGGTACAGACGCTCGACGGCGACACCGTTGATGGCGAATACCAGCAGACTGTCGAAGTCACCTTCGACGACAAGGGTCGCCGCGTTGAGAACGTCACCTTCGCTCCGCAGAACACTCTGCAGCGGGTCAGCATGTCGCGCGAGGATTTTCAGGACATCGAGAGCCTCATGCCCTTCGTGCTCACTTCCGACGAGATCAACGACTACGACATCAAGTACGTCGGCCAGCAGCAGGTCGATGAACTCGGCACTTACGTTTTTGACATCAAGCCAAAGGGAGAGATGAAGAGCGGCCGCCGCTATTTCGATGGTCGCATCTGGGTCGACGACCGCGACTTCCAGATCGTCAAGACTCACGGCAAGCCCGTCCCCGAAACGCATAAAGGGAACGAGAACCTCTTCCCGCGCTTCACTACGTATCGCGAGCAGATTGATGGCAAGTACTGGTTCCCGACTTACACTCGCGCTGATGACACGCTCCACTTCAAGAATGGCGACGTACACATCCGCGAGATCATCAAGTACACCAACTATCAGCGCTTCAACACCTCCATCGGAAAGATCACCGTCAACTACGGTGGCAACAAGGTTGAAGAGTTAGGCGCGGATCCGCTCACAAAGAACGACATCATCGAAACATTGAAAGGTGGCACCCCGGCTAAGACCATGACTGAGATGGTGAAGAAGCGCGGCGTGAACTTCGACGTGAACGCCGATGTTGAACAGGAGATCCGCAAGGCCGGTGGCGACACCGACCTCATCCAGGCCATCGAGAACAATAAGAAGATTTCCTAAAGGGTTAAAGGTTTTTTCTTAAGCCGCCATATATTGGCGGCTTTTTTTACTTTCTACCCTCTTGATTCCCTCCTATCGGGGTGTGGTACGGTATGCGTCTCACCCTTTCCCAGGAGAGCTGCAATGTCTAGTGTTGCCGCCGCTAATGCCTTGAACCCGCGGCGTTCCCACGCAAAGCTGATTTGGTTCGCAATCTTTTTCGCCGTGACGATCTTCGTCACCTACATGAAGAATGCCAAGGTGTTTGATCCAACCTCGGATATGGCCCGGCACTTCGCGCCCGGCATGTTCTTTCTGATCCCCCACGCGATCTTTGCAGGTCTGGCTTTGGTCATGGGTGCATTCCAGTTTTCCAACCGGCTGCGCGCACGCCACCTGAAACTGCATCGCGTCATGGGTTACATCTATATCGTTTGTGTGGCGATAGGCGCGCCGATGGCGATTCCTCTGGCCGCCAAGATCACCACGCCATCGCTGGTCGCTGCTTCGGCAGTCCAAACATTCGGCTGGATGTTCTGCACTGCGGTGGCGCTCTACTGCATCCGCACCGGGAATATCCAACAGCATCGTCGTTGGATGTTTCGGGGTTATCCCTTCGCAATGGTTTTCACTGTCGCACGTATCTTGATCCCGATTCCTCCCATTTTCCGTCTCGGATGGCTCGGCATCGAGATTGTGGTCTGGACCACGGTCGCTCTCGCCGCGCTATTGCCAACTTTCTTTCTCGAGTGGCGCTCGATCGTGCCCCGTTCGCCTGCGCGCGCGAGCAGCTGACCGGCTTGGTTTTGCTTCTCGTGCGATGTGTTAGCGTATTTTGTTCGTTCCTGTCCAGGAGAATTCTATGACCCCCACCGCCGCTCCCGCAGCACCCACAACCAGTTCCGCGCAACGAGCTGCCCTCGGCAAGCTCATGCAAGTCACCAACGCGTTCTTGGTTTCGCGTTGCCTCTATGTTGTCGCTGAGACCGGAGTTGCCGACCATCTCAACGATGCTCCGCAGAGTTCTGAAGCATTAGCGAAAGCAACCGGCAGCAACGCCGGCGCGCTGCATCGCGTTCTCCGCGTCCTCGCGTCGCACGGGATATTCGATGCGCGCGACGGTTCCTGGTCGCACACCGATATGTCGCGCTTCTTGCGCAGCGATCATCCCGCTTCCATGCGCGATTACATCCGCATGATCGGTATGCCGGTATTCTGGCGTGCTTGGGAGCACATTGAACACTCGGTTCGCACCGGCGAGACTGGCTTTAAGAAGGTGCATCCCGGCGGCGCGTTCGCCTACCTTGCCGAGCACCCAGAGGAGAGCAGCCTCTTCAATGCCGCCATGACGGCGAAATCTCACGGTGACATCGCAGCGGTCTTGCCTGCATACGATTTTTCCCAATTCGCAACCATCGCTGACATTGCCGGCGGCCGCGGCCACCTGCTTCGCGCGATCCTGAAACAGTGTCCCAACACTCAGGGGATTCTTTTTGATCAGCCGCACGTCGTCTCCGAGGTCTCGCCGCACAAAGGCGAGAAGCTTTCGGTCGTCGCTGGCAGTTTCTTCACCGACAAGATGCCCACAGCAGATTGCTATGTGCTGATGAACATCATTCATGATTGGGCGGACGCCGAGTCTATTAAGATTCTTTCCGCGATTCGCCGCGACATGCCCCAGCACGCGCGCGTGCTGCTGATCGAATCCGTCGTGCCCTCGTCGCCCGAGCCGCACCTTTCCAAGGAACTCGACATCGTGATGATGGTGCTGCCTGGCGGACGTGAGCGAACAAAGGAAGAATATGCAGACCTCGTCGCGAAGTGCGGACTGCGTCTGAAGCGCGTGATAGACACCAAGAGCCCGTACTCGATCGTCGAGATCGTAGCCGCTTGATCGGCTTCTTCTCCATCCTGGCGATCGGATTTTTTCTCGGGATGCGGCACGCCACCGACCCCGATCACGTGGTCGCGGTCACCACCATCGTGAGCCGGCAAAGCAAGCTGAGCCGCGCCGCCCTGACGGGACTCTTTTGGGGCATCGGCCACACCCTTACCATCCTCGTGGTCGGTGCCGCAATCATTCTGTTCGGTATTGTCATTCCGGCGCGTATTGGTCTGAGCATGGAATTTTCGGTTGCGCTCATGCTGATTTTTCTCGGAATCATAAATGTGGTCGCGTTCATGCGCTCCGGGGTGCCACACTCGCATCCTCACACTAGCGAAGACACACCATCGCCCGCGATCGACCGAATCTTCGCCGGCTTTGCTCTCTACCGGCATTTGCGTCCTCTACTGATTGGGATCGTGCACGGCTTGGCAGGTTCGGCTGCCGTAGCCCTCTTAGTCCTTGCCACCATTCGCGATGCACGATGGGCGATCGCCTACCTTCTTCTCTTTGGGATCGGGACTGTCGCTGGCATGATGCTCATCACGATGAGCATCGCCTCTGCCTTCTCTTATTTCGGAGGTCTTCGCGCAAACTTCGGCGGACGGCTGGCCTTCGCATCTGGCCTCATCAGCTTGGGCTTCGGCCTGCTGCTCGTCTACCAGATCGGCTTCGCGAACGGTCTCCTTACCGGCCACCCGCAATGGACACCGCGCTAAACACGGAATCTTCTGCCATACCTCTATAATTACCGCTCCCACGCGCCCTCCCAGACACTCTGCGCGCAAGGAGCAAGAGCATGCCAGCTTCCGCTAAACGGGCCACCAAAAAGCGTGCAACCAACCAATCGGCATGGAAGGCCCTAGCCGCGCATTACAAAAAAGTTTCCAAGCTTCATCTGCGGAAGCTTTTTGCAGATGATCCCAAGCGCGGCCAGCGTATGGCTCTCGAAGCAGTCGGCCTCTATCTCGATTATTCGAAGAACCGCGTCACCGATGAGACGCTTCGTCTTTTGATTCGTCTTGCCGAACAATCCGGATTGCGTGAGCGCATGGATGCGATGTTCCGGGGTGAAAAGATCAACATCACCGAAAACCGCGCCGTCTTGCATGTCGCGCTACGCGCCCCAAAGGGAAGCACGATCCTGGTGGATGGAAAGAATGTCGTCCCCGATGTGCATGCCGTACTCGACCGCATGGCTGCCTTCTCGAATCGTATTCGCAGCGGCGACTGGAAGGGTTACACAGGAAAGCGCATCCGCAATGTCGTGAACATCGGCATCGGCGGCTCCGACCTCGGTCCCGTCATGGCCTATGAGGCGCTCAAGCATTACACCCAGCGCGATCTCACCTTCCGCTTCGTTTCGAACATCGATGGCACCGACTTCGCCGAGGCTGTTCAGGATCTCGATCCCGCCGAGACGCTGTTCATCATCTCGTCCAAAACATTCACCACGCTCGAGACCATGACCAACGCTCAAACCGCACGTGCATGGTCGCTCAAAGCTTTTGGTAGTGACGAGAAATCGGTAGCCAAGCATTTCGTGGCGGTCTCAACCAATGCTGCTGAAGTGTCGAAGTTCGGCATCGATACTGCCAACATGTTCGGATTCTGGGATTGGGTCGGCGGCCGCTACTCAATGGATTCGGCCATTGGTCTCTCCACCATGATCGCCGTCGGACCGGAAAATTTCCGCGGCATGCTCGATGGCTTCCAGCAGATGGACGAGCACTTCCGCAGCGCGCCCTTCGCGGCAAATGTTCCCGTGCTCATCGCGCTGCTCTCGCTCTGGTACAACGATTTCTTTGGGGCGCAAACTGTTGCCGTGTTGCCGTATGAGCAATATCTCAAACGCTTCCCCGCCTACCTGCAGCAGTTGACGATGGAAAGCAACGGCAAACACGTTACGCTCGAGGGCAAGCCCGTCGCTCACGATACTGCTCCGATTTATTGGGGCGAGCCCGGAACAAACGGACAACATTCCTTTTATCAGCTGATCCACCAGGGCACGCGGCTCATTCCGTGCGACTTCATCGCCTTCACCGAGACGCTGCACCCGCTCGGCCGCCACCACGACATGCTGCTGGCGAACGTTTTTGCGCAGACCGAAGCTCTCGCCTTCGGCAAGACAGCCGAGCAGGTGAAAGCCGAGGGCACGCCGGATTGGCTAGTCCCGCACCGCGTCTTCGAAGGGAATCGTCCGTCGAACATCATCCTGGCGGAAAAACTCACGCCTCAGGCATTGGGAAAACTGGTCGCGCTTTATGAGCATGCGGTCTTCGTTCAAGGAGTGATCTGGAACATCGATTCGTTCGACCAATGGGGCGTGGAGCTTGGGAAGGTGCTGGCGCAGCGCATAATTCCTGAGTTAGAAAAGAATCCCGCGCCGCCGCTGAAACACGACAGCTCCACCAACACCCTGATCCGCCGCTACCGGGAAGTGAAACAGAAAAATGAAACGTGATCCTTAGTACTGGTGCCGAAGAAGGGACTCGAACCCCCACACCCTTGCGAGTACATGGACCTGAACCATGCGCGTCTGCCAATTCCGCCACTTCGGCATGAAGTGAATGCGGCTCCAAAGCCGCCCAGGAAGGGACTACTCTTCTATTTTCACAAACGCGAGTTGGAGTGTCAAACTCTGGGGCTGAAATGGCCAGCTGAACAGCGGTTGTGTGATCCCAAGGAGAGAGGCCCCTGGTCTGACACAACCGCTTGATCGTGCAATAAACTAGTTGGCTGTCACGTTGATGGTTGCTTTCGCGATCCCACCTGCATTGTCGACCGCTTGCACCGTGATCCTGTGGCTCCCGGCAGACACGCTCACCGACTTTGTCACGCTACTACCCGCGACTTCATAGCTCTTCACACCATCCACATAGATCTGCATCAACGATATTGCCGCCGAGCTGATTGCCTTACCGCTGACCGTAGGAGTGTTGCTCACCGTCGTGTTGTTGCCGGGCGAACTGATGCTGACGCTCGTCGTGGTCGGCAGCGTCGAAGTCGAATAGCTCACCGCCCCAGACATCTTGTTTGTCAGGAACGGCTTTCCGACGGCTTGTACGAAAAACTTGTACGCTCCCGAGGCGAGTGAGAATGTGCTTAGATCAAGCGCGCGGCTGGAATTTGCCACTGTCGCGAGTCGCATCAGGTTCACACCATCGAGTGAGATGAAGATTGTGAAATGGTCTACCGTGTTCGCTTGGCCGCTCAAGGTCCACCCCAGCGTGCTTCCGGAGAGGCTTGCAGACACGCTCACGCAATTATTGATCCCGGTCTCGAGGGCAGTTCCTTCTTCGTAGTCGTTCCACGTGACCAGTTGCATGGAATCGAGCTGGTTCGATGTAGAAAAATATTTTCCAGCCTCCGCCATCGTCTTCAGCCAGGTCTGCCCGCACTGTTGATTTAGCAACCGGTTCGATCCCCACGACGCGATCGAGTCGTCGAAGCCCTTGTACGACGAACCGACGCTCTGCAGCGAGGGATATTTATTTCCCGTGGAATAGAAGCTGTCGAGGTAGCCAAGGCCCATGTTGTTCGGATCTGAGCTGAGCCCCTCCCAGCTGAAGCTGCCGCCACTTTGCGAATGGGTGAATCCGCTGTTGTTCCGGAAAACGAAGATCGGGTTCCCCGGCACGCCGTTGCGCACGCGTGCCCAGTCGAGTGCGTAAGCGTCCACTCCAAAGAAAAAAACCACCGGTCGAGTTCCCACCCGCATGTATGCCGGAGACTCCTCGAAGGTGTTGTACGCGTACACCAGGTCCTTGATCATTCGCCCGGTCACGTCGCACCCTGAAGTCGCACCGCAGGGTTTCAGCGCACCAACATCCTCCATTATGGCGAAATCGAAGTTGGAGTGCTTCTCCGCTTCTTGCTTCACGTACAAGCTGGCATCGTTCACGCGCGCATTGTTCGGTCCGTACCAATCAATGATCGCTCCAGAGAGTCCGCGGCTCAGCATGTCGTTCACCTGGCGGGTCACTTGCGCCGGGTCATCCGACGCGTATCCCACGTTCATGTGACCGCTTCCGCCGAACCAAGCCATCAAATGAGCGTAAATTTTCGTGGTTGCGCCTGGATACAACAGGGTCGTAGCGCTCACTTTGCTGATGTTGTTTTTCCCAGAGATGTTTCCGTTCGTCGTTCCGCCAAAGCTGGGACTGGTGCTGGTGTTGTTTCCGGTTTGGGCCGCCAACGTGGTCGTTGGCACCACCTGTGTGACTGCGAAGCTCGATAGTGGATTGAAGATGATTGGGAACACAACCGCAACTGCATAGAACTTCATTGCAAGGCTGGTCATCCGCCCTCCGGGGTTTGGGATTGGCCAGAGTGCCGGTCGCTCGGTGGCGCGAACTTGACCGGCGCTTGCACCTGCTAAGCCTTAGGCATGCAAGCGGCTGAGCAGAATAGACTTAATTAGCTCGTTGAATTTGGGAAGAGTAAACGCAGAAGGCCCTAATCCCAATGGGGGGAAACGCGTAATCCGCCTGAGTTTTTGACCTTAGGGGACGAGGCGCGGCAGATTGCGCCACCCTCTAATGTGCGGCCAGCAAGGCGTCTCGCAAACAACTATTAAGGCTGATTTCGCTTCCTAAGGAGCAGCAGTTTTCCCGCACGGTCCCGTTGTTAAACTCATTTCGAGGAGTTCCCCTGATGCCGGCGCCTTCTAAGTCACACAGCGTGAACAAGACTTCTCCGGGTGATGGAGTGCCGGCTGGGGTAAGCGGTGAAGGAAAGATGCCTCTCACCGTCAACAAGCAACTGCGTTCGCTCGCGCACGATCTGAGCAATTCGCTTGAGACCATCATGCAGGCCTCGTACCTGCTCGCTCAGGCCGAATTGAAGGAGGCGGACAAGAAGTGGCTGGGGATGGTCGAGAACGCCTCGCGTGATGCTGCCCGCATTAGCCGCGAGATGCGCGAGATCCTTCGCGGCCAAAGCGAGTGATTTGGAAAGGGTTGACCCGTGGGGGGTGCAGGCTTTTGCTGCCGCCTACCTCCTGCCTCCTACATCCTGAACTTACGCTGCTCTTACGTCACGCGGCCGCGGCACAAAAGACTTGCGCCACACCGCCGTCACCAGACTGAAGAGCGGCAGCATGCGGACGAAGCCATCCACCGTCTCTTCTATCTCACGCCATTGCTCTGGTTTGATCTTGCTCGACCCGCGATGGTCGCTTACAGGTAGTCCTATCACCAATCCTGCCGCCCGGCGGCTCACGTCTTCTTTCGCGCGCAGCACCGCTGAGTTCTTCAGAATTTTTTTCCAGTCGAGCCACACAGAAGCAAGATATCCGGGGTATGGAGAGATGAACCTGAGCACACTCAGGACCGACTTGCTGCCCGTCGTCTTCTTGATATCGTTGTAGATCAGCCAAGACCGTAGTCCCGCCTCGCGCTCATTGGGCACATGGATCTTAAGCGCCTGCGCGATCATGCTCGACTGCTTGATGTGGCTGATCCGGCCGCTTTGCCCGCCGGCATACCCGGCTTGCAGCAGACGCGCCAGCAGCAGGATCTGCGGCAGTCCGTGGGCAAAGATCGCCACCGCGTCGGCGACGAAGATCGTGTCTTCCACCGAGAACTTTTGGTCCTGCAACTCACGGCGCTGCTCATTGAATTTCCAGCCGCCCGCTACCACCAACGAATAGATATATTCCTCCAGCGCCAGCGCTGCACTGTGAAATTCTTTCGAGCGCACCACCGGCGCGAGATCGTTCCACGCGGCTTTCAGATAGTCAGGATGGTTCGCCAAAACCTTGAAGAGCGTCGGAATGTAAGGAAGATTCAGTGCCGAGCGCGCATCCGTGTAGATGCGCTTGATGTCGCGGCTTACGTCGTTTTCTTCCCAGGCGCGGGTGAAGGCCATGGAGGGGAACCTCAGCAGGTAAGAAGGTGAGTAGGGCGTTTTTGTTGCTCAGGCAGTCGCGATCGCTGCGACTACAGCGCGGGCCGCGTCGCATAAGACTAGCTGCAAGCCGCCGAAATCAGGATGCTGGTTCTCCTCCAGCCGGAAAGCTAGATCCAGGCTCTCCCCGGCCAGCAGATTCATCGGTTGCAAGGCGTCCGCCATTCGCCAGGCGAGCACATCGAACGCTCTTCCGTTCTGGCCCGCCACCCGCAGCTTCATGTGTTTCTCTTTCAGTACGCGTGGCGGTCCGATCAGTCGCACGGATCTGGTTACGAAGACCGGCTCGCGGTTACCCTGACCGTACGGTTCGAGCCGTTGTAAAGCTTCGAGCAGCTTCGGAGTCACCTCTTCGATTCCGATCTCGGCATCAATCTCGAGAGTGGGCTGAAGCTCCGCGGCCGTGAGCTTCGTTCGCGCGTAAGAATCCATTGCAGCCCGTAACGCAGCGATGTTTTCGCAGGGAACGCCGAACCCGACCGCGTGCGAGTGCCCGCCGAATCGAGTGAACAGCACTCTACACGATTCCTGCTCCAGCGCGTCCAGTAGATGGAAGCCGGCGATCGACCGCCCCGAGCCGTGTCCGTCAGCTCCATCCCGCGAGATCACCAGAGTCGGTTTCCCGTAACGTTCGACCAAACGCGTGGCGCAAATACCGATCACGCCGCGGTGCCAACCGTCGCCGTCCACCACCAGGCAGAACGCTCGCTGCAGCTCTTCGTCAGTTTCAACGCGCATCTGCATCGCTGCAAGGATCCGC
This sequence comes from Terriglobales bacterium, assembly GCA_045807945.1. Lineage (GTDB taxonomy): Bacteria > Acidobacteriota > Terriglobia > Terriglobales > Acidobacteriaceae > CAVQGF01. Next base: position 24,536 of record JBJMGI010000086.1, read on the forward strand.
AGCTCTTCCGCTTGCCGCTCGGCATTCAGTTTGTGCAGCTTGGCAGCGAGCTCGCCTGCTCTGGCCACGTCCTTGGTCGTGAACAACTCGATTACGTCTTTCGCCACGTCCATTCGACCGGCGGCATTCAGTCGCGGTGCAACGCGAAAGCCGATGTCCGACGCCGAAACTCCGCCGGGCCGGTCCCCGACCTTTGCCACCTCGAACAGCGCCCGCAGCCCGGGATTCACCAGCCGCCGCAATCCATCGAGTCCCAGCTTCGTAAACACGCGGTTCTCGCCGGTGAGCGGCACCGCGTCTGCGATGGTCGCGATTGCGACCATCTTGATGAAGGAAGGTAGCAGCCGTTGCATTTCGGCTTCGCCGCGCACCTTCGCCATGAGCGCCTGCGCCAACTTGAACGCGACTCCGGCGCCGCACAAAGATTTGTTCGGGTATGTGCAGCCCGGCTGGTTCGGATTCACGACCGCGAGTGCGTCGGGAACACGCTGATTGTTCTCCGGCAGGTGGTGATCGGTCACGATCAGTTCAACCCCGACTCGGCGCGCTGTTTCCGCAGCAGCGAAGGCACGGATTCCGGTATCTACACTAATGATCAGGCGCACGCCCGCGCTCGCCGCAGCCTCGATCACGTCTTCCTTCATCCCGTAGCCTTCGCGTAAGCGATGCGGAACGTGAAAATCCACAGTCCCGCCGCACAATTCGATCGCCGTCTTCAGGATCACCACTGCGACCGTGCCGTCCACGTCGTAATCGCCATAGATCAGCATGTCTTCTTTATTCGTGATGGCGGCAGTCAAGCGCTCGACAGCGGTCTGCATGCCTAGCATCAGTGATGGCGAGTGCAGTTGATCGAGTGAGGAGTTTAGAAAAATTCGCGCGGCTTCGGCGTCGTTGATCCCGCGCTGCACCAGCAGACTGCCGACGATAGGAGGAAGGGAAAGTGATTCACTGAGCGCGGCAGCCGAACTTTTGTCGAAGCTCTTGAGCAGCCAACGCATCCAAGGTTTGTATCACAAAGAGAATATGAAAAACGACCAGGCTCTTCGCAAACATTTAGTTTATCTGCTTACTGAAGGCGGCGCGCATCTCGATTTTGATTCCGCGGTGAAAGACATGCCGTTCGCAGAGCAAGGGAAGGTCCCGCAAGGTGGCGAGCATTCACCCTGGCAGTTGCTGGAGCACCTGCGCATCGCGCTCTGGGACATCCTTGAGTTCAGCCGCAATCCCAAGCACGTATCTCCAAAATGGCCGGAGGGATATTGGCCGAAGACGCAGAAGCCGCCGAGCGAAGGTGCATGGAAAAAGAGCGCCGCAGACTATCGTGCGAACCTGAAAGCAATGGTCGCCTTAATAAATGATGACTCTGTCGATCTGTTCGCGCGCATCCCGCATGGTGACGGACAAACCATCCTGCGCGAGGTGCTGCTCGCCGCCGACCACAACGCTTATCACTTGGGACAATTAGTTGAGGTGAGGAGGGCTTTGGGAGCTTGGAAGTGAAACTAAAAACTAGTCTTCTTCCTTATCGTTCTCGTCGAACATAAAGCTGCCGAACTCATCAGCTACGTCGGTCAGCGACTCATAACGGTCATACCATTTAGTCGAGATCTCGTAGAGGAACATGATTCCATTCGAAGGGAAGCCGATCTGTATGTATCCGACCTTGCCTGCGTAAAGACGCAGCAGTCGGGCTTCTTCGATGTCATCATCGTTAGGGAACTGCCCATTGCGCAGCCGCTCGACTAGGTAATCCAGGTCTTCTTTCTTCAGCGTGATCGAGTGCAGCGTGACGAACGCCGCGTTCGACGCCTTCGCAAGCTCAACCACATCTTTCCACGAGTCCGGCTTCTCATCCGACCACAAGACAGACGGCAGCTCTTCGTCCACGAACGCGCCAAAGCGTCGCAGGCCATGGCCTTCGATAAAGGCGATCATGTCGTCATAAAGGCTGTGGAGATCTTCCGTCATAGGCGTATTACACCACACTCCATCAGATGCGCAGCCTGCTATTTGAGGCTCAGCGCTGGCCGGCTCACCTAATAAAAAACCTCCGCTCGGAAGGGGTAACAGATGGCTGGTCTCCAGCCGGTGGATTTATACGGCGCGCACCACGTTGCCCGCCTGGAAGCCCTTGGGGCCTTTCAGCAGGTCAAACTCGACCATCTCGCCCTCGTTCAGGGTGCGGTAGCCGTTCTCCTGGATGGCGGAAAAATGCACGAAGACGTCTTCGCCGGTGGACCGCTGGATGAAGCCAAAACCTTTGGCTCCGTTGAACCACTTCACTGTACCCTTCTCTCTCACAAACTGCTCCTTTCGGCTCTGTGCTGATGGTTCCCCTTCTTACCTTCGAAAGGGATCAGGTTGTCACGGTGACCACAGCCGTTAAAAACAAAAATGCCGCAGCGTCTTGGACTCGCGCGATGAGCGCGCCTGCCAGACTGTCCTGCGACCATTGCTTCTACGACTCTTCGACTGCTGTACCAATGATCCAACCCGAATCGTCTTCCTTCTTGCGAAAACGACTGGTCATCATATTCAGGAACTTGCAAAGTTGGCAAGAAAAAAAGCAGTTCTTTCCGTTTCCGACCGTCTGTTGCATACTGCGCAGATGGCAGCTCCCGCTACTGGAAAATTCAAGCGCTTCAGCCGCCATGCCATTCCCGGCGCACGTTTTCTCACCAGCGCAGAAGTCCAGACCTTCGCCTTCGCCGTAGCCGCCTACGGCTTCCTCGCATTCTTCCCCTTCATTGTTACCTTGCTCACGCTTGCGCGCGATGTCTTCCATTCGCAGGCTATGTACAAAGTCCTGCTGCAGATCTTGAAGGAGTATCTACCCGCCAATCAGGATTTCGTCATTCATCACCTCAACGTGATCGCGAACGCACAAAGCAAAGCGCAATTCGGATCGTTGCTCATGCTCTTCATCAGTGCCAAGGGCGTCTTCACTCCGCTCGAGACCGCACTGAACCGCATTTGGGGATTTCCCAAGAACCGCCGCTTCCTCCAAGCTCAGATCATTGCCATCGGATTGGCCTTCTCGTGCGGGCTGTTGGGACTGTTATCGGTCGCGATGACCGCCGCGAACCAATATCTATTGCAGGTCATGTTCTCCGGCGGAGGCCGCGCAACGTTGCGAACAATGGCTTGGTTGGTGATGAAGCTGTTCGCCGTCGCCGCCAGCATCGCCATCTTTTTCTTGATCTACTGGTGGCTTCCGAACGGGCCGACGTCTCCGCGCAAGGTGCTGCCGGCCGCGGTCGGCGCCGGCGTCGCTTGGGAAGTCGTGAAGTATGTATATTTCTCGGTGATGTTGCCGCACCTGAAGTACGGAGAAGTTTACGGACCGTTCTCGCTCAGCGTCACTCTCATGTCTTGGGCGTTTGTAACAGGATTGGTTTTACTCTTCGGCGGATATCTCTCCGCCAAGCTCAGCGTCACGCCGTCGTAGTCGTCCTTCGCAGCTTTGCCTGCGAGACCAGATACACAGCTAACGCAAGTAACAGCGGTTCCAGCGCATGCCTGTAACGAGCGTTCGGGTAGGTGATGTAGTAAACCGCCGGATAAAACAAAAGCACTGAGGCGATCGGCAGCGCGCCCGCCACCTTCGTTCGCAGCGCCCATCCCGCTCCCAACAAACCGAGTAGCGAAAATAGCGGGAAGCCGAAATTTTCTGGGTCCCACACCTTCCATTTGCCGGCGGCGTAATAATAAGGTGTTCCGTACCAGAAATAGATCACACGTTTTGCCGTGAGCTTCAGGAAATCTCCGGGGTTGTTTTTTACCCACTCCCGCGCACGTCCACCGCGGCTTTCGATGTACGCGATCTCGCCCATGCGCACGTATGCATCGCGCTCTTCATTGTTCACCATCGGATGTTTCCAGAATTCGTCGAAGCCGGTCATCATCGGCGAGTTTCCCAGCCAAAACTCGAATCCCAGATTGCTGCGGATGAAAACCGCTTTGTGAAACACACGCTGGTTGCGCACCATCCATGGCGCCACGATGGCTACAAACAATAGGGCAACAATCACCAGCGGACGCAACCATTGCTCACCGCGTTCCCGTGCGCGATAGAGCGGCCACAAAACCAACACCGGCATTACTGCGAGCACGCCCGGATTCGTCAGCGCGCTCACTCCCCAAAGCAAACCGAACAGGGTCCACTTGCGGAGCGTAGGTCTCTCACCCAGCTGCAGCGACATCCACAACAGCTGGGTAACCAGCAGGGCCGTAAGGCTCGTCTCCCAAATCCATTCCGTCGGCCAATGAAAGAAGCTGTACGTCGCCGCCCAGATCAACGCCGCGTAAGCTGCTGCCTTTTTGCTGCCGAGGTGCGCGCAGATTTTGTAGATGGGAATGCAAGTGAGTCCTGCGAACAAACAATTCAGCAGGACCATCGCATTCCATGCGCCTTGGCTGAACAGTCCGAAGATTTTAAAATTCACCGCGATCAGCAGCGGATATACCGGAGCAACCCACGCAGTCGGTCCGGTCGCTCCCGTGAATGGGGAAGAGAAGCCCTCACCTGCGAATAGGGAACGCGCGATGCTGCCCGATTCGAAGCCGAAGTAATAAGGGTTGCCGAGAACTTTCGGGTATCCAGATGCCCATAGCCCTACCGCGGCGCGCAGCACAAACCCCAGCAAGGCGAACCATATATATGGACGCGCGGTGAAGACCCGCCGCCATCTCACTTCAGAGGATTCCGCCTTCGCTGTGCCCGCGGCTACTTGGCCTTGGCTCATGACACCGCCGCCGACGTCGCGTTAGTCGATGAAGAGATGTCGCTCTTGCTCTTATTACCGGCGCGGGCCTCGCAAACGAAATACGTCGCCAGCAGGATCAGCATCGGCTCCAGCGGATGCCGGTAGCGCGGATTCGCGTAAGTAAGGTAGTACACGGTCGGATACAGCAACATGACGCCGAGCATCGGCCATCCGATCTCGCGCTTGCGGCGCCACGCCAGCACCACTCCACACCAAGCCAAGATCGAGAGCGCAGGATAAACAAGGTTTGGGCTCTTCCACGGCGGAGTGTTCTTTCCATATACCGGTTTTCCGCCCATCCAGTATTGCCACACGCGCTTCGCCGTGAGCTCCGCGAATCCCGCCAGATCACTCTTCACCCAAGCCAACGCCGCTTCGCGTTTCGATTTCACATACTGCACTTCGCCCAGCCGCACGTATTCCCGCATCTCTTCTGGGTTGAGTGTCGGATGCTTCCACGCCTCTTCGAATCCGAGCTTCATCGGAGAATTTCCCAGCCAGAACTCGAACCAGAAGTTTCCTCGCAGAAATACCGGCTGACCAAAGACTTCGTAATTGCGCACCATCCACGGTCCGACGAAGATCGCCACGATCAGGCAAAAAATCACGAGCGGCCGCTTCCAATCGCTGCCAGCCTTCATGTTCCGAAGCAGTGGCCAGCCGATCAGGACCGGAGCTACCGACAATATCGCTGGATTCGTCAGCGAACCTAAGCCCCACACGACTGCAAACCAGCTCCACCGCTTGAGCGACGGCTCGCGCGCGAGCACGATCGCAAACCACAGCAGGTATGTGATCAGGAACGCCGAGATGGCGACCTCCCACACCCACCAGATGGCGTAAGGGAAGAAGGGAAGTCCCGCCGCCCAGATCCATCCCGCCCACAATCCCGAGCGGTAGCTGCCCAGCGCGTTCCCGAGCCGATACAGCGGAATGCACGTCGCCGCCGCGAATGCGGAATTCAGGAACAGCATGAAGTTCCACGCGCCCAGCGAGTACGGCCCGAAAATTTTGAATGCGAGCGCGATTAGGTAGGGATAACCCGGTGCCACCCACGCGGTTGGCCCGGTGGCATATTCAAATGGTGACGAGAATCCCTCGCCCGAGTAGATCGAGTTCCCGATGCTTCCGGTCTCGATGCCGAACGCGAAGTGGTTCGCCTCCACGTTCCCGTACACAGACCAATGGACGATGAACCACGCGCGCAGCAGCCACGCCAGCACCATCATCCATATCCACGGACGTCCCGACCAGAAATAGCTTCGCTGTTCTTCCATCAGGTGGTTACTTTGCGGTCCACTGGTCCACCCACTCGTTCACCGTCTTGTACCAGAACTGTGAGTTCTGCGGCTTCAGCACCCAGTGGCCCTCGTCGGGGAAGTACATCATCTTCGAGGGTACCTTCTGGATTTGCAATGCGGTAAAGAGCTGAAGTCCTTCCGAGAGGTCCAGCCGATAGTCGAGCTGCCCGTGCGAGACCAACGTTGGCGTTTTGCAGTTCTTCACCGAATCCAGCGGATTCACCCGCTCATAATTAGCACGACCCGCCGGCGTGTACGGATTCCCATTGAACTCCCACTGCGGGAACCACAACTCCTCCGTGGTGCCATACGCCGAAACGGTGTTGAACATGCCGTCGTGCGTCACCGCGCACTTGAAACGGTTGGTGTGGCCGATCAGCCAGTTCACCGCGTAGCCGCCCCAGCTCGCGCCCATGGCGCAAACGCGGTTACCGTCGATGAACGCATACTTCTTGATCGCGTAATCCAGCCCCATCAGTAGATCTGTGATCGGCTTGCCGCTCCAGTCGCCGTTGATCTCGTCAATGAACTTCTGCCCGTACCCGGTCGAGCCGCGCGGATTGATCATGACCACCACGTACCCGTTCGCGGCAAAGAGCTGCGCGTTCCAGCGATAAGACCATTCATCTCCCCAGTTCCCCTGCGGCCCACCGTGGATAAGGAACTTCACCGGATATTTTTTCGTGGCGTCAAAGTTCGGCGGCTTGATGATGAACCCTTCCACTTTGGTCTGCAGCGCGCCGGTGAACCAGAAGGGCTCGAGTGCGCTCATGGATATCTGATCGAGCACTGGTGAGTTGATATGGGTGAGCTGTCTATCGGGGATCATCACGTCACACAGATCATCAGGCGGACATGCTTTGTCATCGGGGCCACCTACAAATATTTCATTAGGGGCGCCCGTGCTCATTCGCGTGAAAAAGATGGAACGTCCAAGCCTTGAAACTGCCACGTCGTCATTATGGCCACGCCTGAATTCATGGGCCTTACCGTAACCAATGGGCACAATAAATATCGGCGACTCACCTTTGTCCTCCGCCGTAAAACAGATGTAACTGCTGGTTCGGTCTTGCGCTGCCGGGATCCACGCGTAGCTCCCCACCCAGCGATCGAAGCCCTTCGTCAGCTCAGTGATCTTTCCCGTCTCCCGCTCGTAGAGCATCAGGCGAAAGCGGTCGCTCTCGTATCCGGCGCGCGCCTGCGAGAGATAGGCGATGTATTTCCCATCGGGCGAGTAGCGCGGCGTCGAATCCGAGCCGGGGGAAACCGAGATTTTCGTCGCCGCGAAATGTACAGCTCGCGACGCGGGCTGCGGCTTTGCCACGGTCGGTGCAGTCGTTGGCAGCGCCTTGGTGTCGCCGGCCAGCAGGTCAGGCGCTACTTTTACTACGAACACCTCGTTATTCGTGCTCGTCGCTTCGACTTCATCAATGTTGCTGGTATAAGCGACCTGTTTTCCGTCGGGAGACCAGGCGTACATATCTGAGCCACCGAGCGAGAACGGCGGCACATCGTGATCGCCGGGCGTGATGTCATAAGCTTTGCCGTTGGGCGATCCGTCCGCATTCACCGGCTGCACGAACAAATGCGAGCGCTTGGCCGTTGAGTACGTCTTCCAATGTCTGTAAAGAAGATGCGTAAAGATCTGCGCCTTCACGTTTAGATTTGCGCGCTTATCGTCTTCAGCTTTGTTGCATGCGTCCTGGTCAGCCGCTTTGTCGCAATCGGGGTAAACCTGCGAGACGAAGAGGATGTTCTTCCCATCCGGCGACCAGATCTGCCCGTCGGCTTCGGTCGAGATGCTCGTGGCCTTATGGGCCCAAACCGGGCGGTTTCCCATAGGTGCATCGACCATCGCACCCTGACCCGCTGCGATATCCTTCTCAGTGATGGCCGCAGCATTAAACGAGTAAACCGCAGGTGGAGACCACAAGTTGCCGTACGTCGGATCGAACTTGGCCACCCACACCTGCTGACTTCCGTCATAGCTCGCCGTAAATGAAAGATACTTCCCGTCCGGCGACCATCGCGGCCGGTCCTCACCTTCCGTCGTGTAAATCAGCCGCCGCTCTCTCGCCGAGCCATCCGCCGGAACAATCCATATATGCGGAGTCTTCGTATTCGCGGCCAGATCAACGTCCACCGCGCTGAAGACGACCCACTTGCCGTCGGGTGAGGGAACTGGCTCGTTCACCCGCTTCAGCTTCATCATGTCTTCAAATGTAAAAGGACGCTTCGCCGCGAGTCCCTGCGCACCCGCAAAGCTCGACAGCAGCAACAAACAAGCGAGCCAACGCTTCATCGAAAATGCCTCCGCAAAGCTCCCGAGTTTAGCAGGAACGAGAGTGTCTAAGGCCCGTGTAAGTACGTTCCTACATGTGGCTTCTGCTGTGCACCTATGAGTAACTACAGGCGAAAGTTCATCCCGCTTTCAGCCGCCATCAGCAGCTCTCTCTCACAGAGTAACAATTCAGCAACTCTGCTTCTGGCAAGAAACTTGCACTCCTGAGGTAGTCAGCACTCTTCCGCCCAAAGGGGAATCTCGTTTGTGCGCAATTCTTTCTCAGTAGTAAATGTGTCTAAAATCCTGCTGCTCACAGCAGCTTTTCTGCTTTGCGCCTCGCGCGCCCATGCGGCTGCCTCTTGCACGCTCAGCAGCACCAGCCCCTCGGTGACGATCTGTACTCCCGCCGACGGCGCGACCGGGCTCACCTCGCCGGTGCACGTGAATGCCGGCACAACCGATTCCGGTCACACCGTCACCCTCGTGCAGATTTACGTGGACGGAGTCAAGGCGACGGAAGCCAGTGGGAATTTCATAGACGCAAACGTTGCGATGGCCACGGGCACGCATCGCCTCACCGTGCAGGCTAAGGACAACGCTGGAACGCTCTTTAAGAAGTCGATCACTATTGGAGTGGGCGGCACACCGCCGCCTCCACCTCCGCCGTCGGGCGATCTCTCCAACCTCAAGCACATTTTCTTTATGGCGCAGGAGAACCGTTCGTTCGACACATACCTCGGACGCCTCGGCCAGTACCGCGTCAATAAAGGACAGAGCAGCAACGTAAACGGAATCCCTCTCACCTGGGTTGCAAAGACAAAAGACGGCCGCTCCGTCAGCCCGTTCCATCAGCAAACCGTCTGCACCGACAACATGACCCCGGGCTGGAATGAAAGCCACTACGACGTAGACGGCGGCAAGATGGACCGCTTCCCGTTCACGACTGCCGGTTCCATTCCTTCCAGCATCGATCCGCAGGGCACTCGCACCATGGGCTACTACGATTGGACGGACCTGCCTTATTACTACGAGCTCGCCTATCAGTTCGGCACCAGCGACAATTTCTTCTCCGGAGTTGAGGGCCCGACCATTCCAAACCGGATGTACTTATTCACCGCGACCTCATTCGGACATATCCGCAGCGACGCGCCGGCTTCGGGAAGCTATTGGTCGCAGCCGACCATTTTCGACAAACTCGACGCCGCCGGCATCAGTTGGCGCTACTACTATCTCGATAGCAGCGTGTACCTGGCTCAGTTCAGCACGTGGACGCGTGACAGCGGCAAAGTGCATGCGCTTGGCTCGCCTGCTACATCAACCAGCGCTGCAACCGGCTACTTCAAAGACATTCAAAGCCCTTCCACGTTGCCAAGCGTCATCTTCATCGAGCGCGCAAGCTCGACCGGTCTTGATGAGCATCCGTTGAACAACGCTCAGAAAGGTTCGGCCAAGGTAAAACAGATCCTCGACGGACTGATGAGCAGCCCGAGCTGGGGTTCGTCCGCGTTCATCCTGACCTTCGACGAAGGCGGCGGTGCTTTCGACCATGTGCCACCGGTCGCATTGCCGAAGCCGGATGGCATCCCGCCGATGCTGAAGTCCGGCGACATCTCGGCGGAGTTCGATCACTCCGGGTTCCGGCTGCCCGTATGGGTAGTTTCGCCTTGGTCGAAGCCGAACTTCGTCTCGCACACGCCGCGTGACCTCACGTCGATTCTGAAGCTTATCGAAACCCGCTTTGGACTCACGTCACTCACGGCTCGCGATGCTGCCGCAGACGACATGACAGAGTTCTTCGACTTCAGCACGCCACACTTCGCCACGCCTCCGTCCTTGCCCGCGCAACCGACAACTGGCGTCTGCGACAAGACCAAGGAGAAGGCTCCCGGCTTCTAAGGTGCGACAAGACAGAGTCTTTCGGGTGAGCTGCTGCAGGCATCCCGCAGCAGCTCAGGCTCCGTCTTATCACTATTGTCCTTATTGAGCGGGCAGCCCGAGCGTCACCTGGAGTCATATTCCCTGTATGAAGTGCAGGTCCTGCGGACACATTAACGAAGAACGGAATAAATTCTGCGGCGCCTGTGGCTCACCCCTGCAGGAAGAGCGCCGTCGCGCCGAGCGCAGGATCATCGCTTGGGAGCCGCAACAGTGTCGCAGCTGCGGCTCCATGAACAGCGCTGCCAACCGCTTCTGCGGAATGTGCGGCACAGCCCTGGAAAGCGAGCGCCGGGAATCCGACCGCCGTATTCCGATCGAGAGATCAGAGCCGGTCAGCGTTCCCCGAAGATCCGAGCCCGCGCGAGTGGAGCGGACGCCCGCGGTCGAGCCCCCCGACGACCTCGATGGTTCCAATGAGGCGGCTACCAGTTATTTAGGCGCACCCACTCCCTCTTCTTCGCAGCCGCGCAGCGAATGGGTGCGCAGCCCCGGTTCATCATTTCTAGGGCTGGAAGATGAGGCCCCGTCGAGTTCCGAATATCTTCTCGCCGACGAAGAGCCAAAACAGGGCAACGGTTGGCGCATTTGGATCGCACTATTCATCCTCGCCGCGGTGGGCTACCTTATCTTCAAGAGTTGGGACTCCCCAACATTCGCCGCGGCGCTTTCGGAACTTCACAAGCACACCCAGCCACCATCATCGACGGAGAGTAAACCGCAACCACCATCGTCCGTCGAACAGCCATCTATTTCGACCGACGAGAGTGCGACGACTCCAGATTCGGCGAAACAGCCCGCTCCGACTCCCGCTCCTGAGGCGAACAAGCCTGCACCGACCGAACCACCAGCCGCTGCAACTCCATCTCAACCGGATACGAAAACGAAAGATGGAACGGCTGCAACTAGGGGTGTCGAAGACGCTGCGCCGGCACGCGACGACCAAGACACTGACAATCCGGGGGATACCTCCGCGCCCGCCGCGAAATCTCCGGACGAAACGAACTCCTCCCGTTCAGCTGACCGCTCAACCCCCTCGAAGACCGCGCCTCCCGGCCAGGATCTTTACGAGCGTGGCCAGGCATATTTGAATGGACATGGTGCTCCGCAGAGTTGCGATCAGGGAGTGGTGTACACGCGCGCGGCAGCGCAGCAAGGAAATGCCAAGGCGGCCGTTCAGATGGGCGCGCTCTATGCCACAGGTCGCTGCGTCTCGCAGGACCGGGTGCAAGCCTACAACTGGTTCAACGAAGCGCTGCGCAATGATCCCAACAACGAATATGTAGAGCGCAGTCGCTCTACTTTGTGGGCGCAGATGACGTCAGAGGAGAGGCAGCAAGCCTCGAAGCAGCAACAGTAAGCTAGATTCCCAGCTTCTTCACTTCTTCGTTGTAATACTTCCGATACAGAATGTCCCATTCCTGGGAACCTTCCATGATCGTGCGGCGCTGGTTTTCGATCTTCTGCCGGGCGGCTTTATCGATCAGCTCTTCCGCTTTCAGTAATTCTTCCAGCAACCGCCGGACTTCCATGCGGATGGTGTTGCGGTCTTCGATGAACTCCACCGCGTCGATATTTGCGAGCGCATCGGCAACGGTGTGCGCCAGCTTGTTCACTTTGTCGCGGGAGAGGCGCATCACAACACCGCCTTGTACTTGCGCACGAGCTCGCCTTTTACCTTCTTGAACATTTCCTGGTAGCTGGCTCCGGACTTGCGCATCTCTTCCGTGTAGGCGTCGAGGATAGCGCGCACCTCGTCGTTGATTCGGTCTTCAAGACCGAGTTCATCGACCATCGCCGCGTTCACGCGCTCAGAAACCGAAGGAATGTCCTTGGTCTCAATAAACTCGCCGGAGACTAATTTTTTGGTGACTTCGCGGGCCAGATAGCCCACGTATTCCTTCGAAAGAAGCATGCGCGTCCGTTAAGTGGATTCGAATCTTTGATTTTAGCAGGCGCGTCACATGAGCGGCAAACAGCGGTTCACCACCACATGGCGTCATCCTGAGCCCGAAGACTCTTCTGCCCTTCGAAGGGGTGCCTGGCGAGCGAAGGACCTTGGTTTTTGCGGAGCTTGGTCATTAACCGGCCACTGCTTTCCGTGGCTTGTGCGGACATGTTGCCGCATTCAAGCAGCCCTCAGCGATGATCAGCCTGCGTACCGGCTCGTCGCCAACGATGTGCGAGTCCACGATCTCGTCCAAGTCCTCTTTACGCACGCCGCCATACCAAACCGCTTCCGGATAGACGACCATGTTTGGCCCGTGCTCGCACTGATCAAGACAGCCGGCTTTATTCGCACGGACTTTTCCTTTGAGCCCTCGTTCCGCGAGCTTTGCCTTCAGGGCTTTCTGCAACTCAGCCTGGCCACTTGGATCGCAGCACCCGCGCGGACTGGAAGCATCGCGCACGTTCGTGCAGACGAATATGTGTCGTTCAAATTTCGGCATCTTTATGCGAGCGCCTTCCCGCTCAGCTTCTCCAAAACGCTGATCGGCGCCGCTGCGGGCTCGACCAGCGCCGCACGCGGAACGATGAACGTATGCTCCAGCGCGAACCGTCCGCTCAGCGCCGCATGCGGCACGCCATCCGTAAAGACCAGCCATGTGCATCCCGGCGGAAACTCCTGTACCGGCTTCGCACGTTCCTCTTCCTGGTATCGGTCATTCTCTTTCAGCCAGTCGTGGAAGTGCAGCATGAAACGGTCGTACCCCGAGCGATCTGGTATCGGCAGCCCGACAGCACGCATTGCCTCGACGCTGCGGCGTCGCCACTTGCCCCTCACTGAGTTTGCCGAATATGCAAACTCCGGCAACCCGGCCTTGTCCGCGAACCTCGGCGCAACCTTGTAAAAAGGCTCGCCAGTCAGCCATCGCCGCGATTCTTCCGGATTGATGTTCGTGAACACCCGCAGTATCCGTCCCCCGTGCGTGGGCCGCGTCGGGAAAGCATCCACGTGCAGCAAGTCATTGCGCTTCTTCAGCGGCAGATTGCGTCCTTCTTCTTCCAGCGGACGAAAGCTCGCAAAATCCAACAAGATTTTTTCCGCATACGGCGCGAGCAACTTTTTCGTAAATTGCGTCACCTCGGCCGAGTACCTGCGCATGATTTCCTTCAATTGCCGGTGCGCCGCATCATCTGCGCCCTTGCGCTCGACTCCGCGGATCTCATCCATTTTCGGACGGTATGAAATGTTCTTGTGAAAGCGCGATTCGGCCTGCTTTTGCGCCAGCAGAAACCCCCGGTCCTCTTTGGGAAGCTCGAAGGGAGTGGTGGCAAAAAAAAGGATTTCTCCGCGCTCCAACCGACCGCACGCGTCCCGCGCGGAAGCATCCGTCCAGCCAGTTCCCGTGTAGCCGGAGATTTTTGTGATTACCGCCACGATGAGAGTCTATCGCAGCGCGTCAGTGCATCTCGATCGAGACCACGTCGCCATCGTAGCTCGCTGCCTTGGCCACCCTGCTCGGTGAAGGCCCTTCTTTGTAATTGAGTCCGACCTTCTGGTTGCGCCAGTCACAAGAAAACGTATCCGCATTGATAAGGATCACCTGCTGGATGTCCGGCACCAGCATCTTCATCGTTCGTATTCGGGTGGACTTCGCGCCCTTCGCTGCTGGGGCAGTGAGCGCCAATTGCAGAACTGCTGATTTTCCGTCGCAAAACACTCCCGCCAGCGTTGCTCGTATGAATTTCACCGGACGCGTATCCGGTTTCTCGTCAACCTGTTTTGCGGGCTCGCCGTGGTCGATCGGCTGCTCTTCGCTCGCGGCTGGGCTGGGCGGCTGCACTGAGGGCTTTTTCGCAGAGACAAACTTCCCGCCTGCCTTTGCAGTTTCAATCTCGCGCAGCGTGTCTTCCGCGTCGCGCGCCACAGTCTCGTTATCACTGTTCTTCAGCGCAGAGAACACATAGCTCGCATTGTCCCACTGGCGCGCGGCGATGTAGGCCTCTCCGAGCGTCTTTTCGTAATTCTCATTACGCGGCCCCAATTGCACGGCGTTCGCCGCCGCTGCTATCGCCGGCTCCGGCTTTTGCTCCTGCAACCGCGCTTCGGCCAGCAGGTTCCACGCCGCTGCAAAATCGGAATACAGATTGGTGGCGCCGACCAGGTAAGTCTCCATGAGCGCCGGATCCGAAGGATGCATCTCGCGCTGGTCCTGGCGCATACTCAAAAGCACCGCCGAGTAATACAGAACCCGCGCGTCCTTGGCGTTTACCGTGATCGCATCTTTAAAGTGCTTCGCCGCGCTCGCAAAATCTTTCTTCTGCAACGCGAGATAGCCCAACCCGAGGAGTGCCGGCACGTAATTCGGATCGGCTTTCAGCACGGCTTCGAATTCGCCCGCGGCCTCCGTTCGATGATTCGGCGAATGCGCATGGACATCGGCAAGCCGCGCCTGCGCCGCCACCGAGGGCAATTTCTGTAGCGGGAAGAGGTCTGGGTTCAGTGCCTCCGGAGTAGGGATCCGAACAACAGCGGCCGTGCGATAGTTGTTCTGGACTTCTTTCAGCAATGCCTCAGCATCCATGCCGAATGCTTTCGGAATCGCCTCGCCGGGACGCATCTTCTGGTTCTCCACAAGATTGAAGTACTGCGCCGTCTCCTGCAGCTTGTTCTTATCGAACACGTAATGCGCGACTGCCCAGGATTCCGCATAAAAAAGCGAGCGATGATCTCCGTTCTCGTCGTAGACCTTCGAGCCGCGCGGCACCTTGAACAATTCGGCAAGCGGCATCCATTGTGCGGAGGTGAGCAGTTGCGCATAACCTTCATGCGCAGCGCCGATCGCGATTTCTTTATTGGTGAGCTGCGCTGCCGAGAAGTATTCCGCAAAACCTTCATCGAACCATGGCTGCGTCCTCGGATAATTCGCGTCCAGCAGCATGTGCGCGTAATCGTGGAAAACAGCAGCGTAGGGATTTTCGCTGGACGCGTCTATCCCGATGAAGTTTTTGTCCTCACCCGCCTCGAAGAACCCGCCCGCCAATCTTGTTCGTGATGACGGCGCATGCTTTTCCATCTCGCCCGGGGTCGCGAAAGCCACAATCTCCGTTGGGACAGGGATGTTCACCTTCGTCCGTTGCAGCAGCATTCCAAATACGGAGCGCATCTGCTCGAACCGCAGCCCCACCTCGCGCACCTTCTTCTCTCCCGCGTCAGAGGTGACGACAAGATGTGGGGTGCGCACTTCCATCCACGACTGGTTGGCCGCGCGCAATGAGCAGGGAAGCAGCAGGAGAAGAGCGATCGCAGATCGCCGGAACATAAATGCGATTGTAGCGCGGTTTAACGGGCGCGGGCGAGCACCAGGGTCACGTCGTCAGGCTGCTCCGCAGCGCCGATCCAGTCCTGCACTGCCGCGATCACCGTCTCGGATATCCGCGGCAACGGCAGATCGAAGTTCTCACGGATCGTCTCCAGCAACCTGTCTTCGCCGAACTCACCGAATTCGTTCTCCGGCTCCGTGATTCCGTCGCTGTACGCCAGGAAGATGTCGCCCGGTTTCATCACCACAGACTTTTCTTCGTAGGGCATGCTGTCGAACAAGCCGACCACGGTTCCACCATGTTCGAGCCGCTGCACGCTGTCGCGGCCCACCAGCATCGGCGGAAGATGCCCGCCGTTCGAGTACGTCAGCGTGCGGGAATTCCCGTCATATAGAGATAGGAAGAGCGTCGCGTATTTTTCCTCCGGAGTGCTGTTGTAAAGATGGCGGTTCAGCAGCCACAAAACTTGCGCCGGTGACTGGATCCCGTCCGAACTCGGTAGCTGTCGCGCTCCCACCGAAGTAGTAAGCGCGCGATTCGCGGTCATCCCGCCGAATTCGAAAACACGGACTGCCGAATGCACCGTCGCCATCAACAGCGCCGCAGAGATCCCCTTGCCGCTGATGTCGCCCACGGCGATGCCCAGCTTCTCGCCGCCGAGCTGAAGAAAATCGTAATAATCCCCGCTGACTGTACGCGCCGGCTTGCAGACCCCATGCAGCTCGAGCGAGCTGAGCTGGACGTCTTCTCGCGGGAACAGTTGTGCCTGCACCTGTTGCGCGATGGCGATCTCGCTTTGTAGCCGTTCCTTTTCCTTCTGCTCGCGTAAGAGATTTTCAAGCGACTGCGTCATCGAGTTGAATGAGCCCTCGAGCGCCGCCAGCTGGTCTTGCGACCGAATGACTATCCGATGTTTAAAATCTCCACGATTGATGTGGGTCGTTGCGCGATACAGGTTCGAGACCGATCTCGTGATGCCGCGTGTGATGCGCATGCCCACCAGCAAGGCAAACAGCTCCAGGATCCCAAGGATCACCGCGACAGCGATCAACAGACCCCAGATCAGCTGTGCCGAATCAACCGACGTCGAGAACAGGCGCGCATATAACGCCGATGGCCGAGTGTTCACCACGAACAACAGTTGGCTTGATTTCCCTGTGGTCCAATCGGTCATCTCGAGCGGAGCGGCGAACCATATGCGCTGGTCGAAGCGGCCAGTCTGTGGGGGCAGCATCCCACCGCTGATCAGTTTTCCGCTGCTGACTGTAGTTCCGCTGTCCGACTTTGCCGGGGGCATCGACATTTTTTCGCCGCTCACGCTGAGTTGCACGTCGCTATCAGGGCTGAGGTCGATCCGTCCAAGATTTCCCGCCACCCGTCCGAGCAAAGCTTCGTCGAACGGTACACTCGAGACAACAGTCAGATTTTTCTTCCCGATCTTCTCCTGGCTGGCCACGGTGAGCGCGACTGCGGCACCCCGTCGCGTGATTCCTTTGAAATCCGCCTTCATCCACTCCGGCAGCTTTTCCGGCTTGCTGTCGCCGGCAGACTGCGCCAGCACCGGCTCCCCATCCACGTAAGCCATCACTGAACGTTTCAGAACGCCGGTCGTGATTTTTCCCTGCGCCGGCAAAAGGCTGCGGAGGCTTCCCGCTGCCGCCCGTCCCTGCTGAAGCGCGTTAGCAATCTCGCCAGTGAGCGCCTGGTTGGCGGCTTCAAGCGTGTCTAACTCAGAATGGATGTCGCTGCTCGCCTGGAGGGCTGCGAACTGACCGGCGAAGAGGTACCCCACGATCCCCGCCATCAGCACCAGCAGTACGACCGGAATCACGCCGATGAACATGTACGTGACCATCAGCCGGTTGCGCAGCCTCCACATCACCACCTGCCTTACCCAACGCAGAGAGATGTAGAGGAAGAAGATAGTCGTGACCGTACCGATGCCGGAAACCCAACCGCTCAACTCAGACGCGCCCTGATATCTACCTGCGAGGGTCATCAACTGCTTGATAACCAAAAGCGCCAGGAAGAGAGAGAAAAGGTACAGCGTGATCTGGCCCGCTACCGAGTTGGGGAACATGCCGTACTCGATCAGCTTGCGGCGCAAAGATCGGTTTGAAAGGAGTCTCATCAGCGGGCGGCGATGTAGCAATTATAGCTTCCCGAAGATACGCTCCGAACGCCCAGAAGGTTCATCCATCCGCCCCGATTACAATGTGTTGGCGTGGTCGAACTCTCGTTTTTCATCGGCAAAGGCGGGGTGGGGAAGACCACGCTTGCCTCTGCTTTCGCGGTCCGCTCAGCTAATAAGTCGAAACGTCCCGTCCTTCTGCTTTCCACGGATCCAGCGCACTCTCTTGCGGATATATTCGAAGAGACTCTTCGTGACATTCCGGTTCCGCTCGCCCTTGGCAGCAACAAGAAACTTCATGTCTGGCAGGTGAACGCCGAACGCGAGTTCTCCTGCTTCCTCGATCGTTATCGCGACTCCATCTTCGCCCTCATCGAGAGCGGCACCATCTTCACCCGCAAAGAGATCGAACCCTTGCTCGATTCCACGCTCCCCGGCATGGCCGAGATCGCCGCGCTGCTGGCTATTCACGACGCGATCAAGAGTAAAAAATACGGCGCTATCGTCATCGATACCGCGCCCATCGGACACACGCTGCGCCTGTTCGAGATGCCGCAGCACTTTCTTCGCTTCCTCAATTTTCTCGACGTCGCCTCTAGCCGCGATCAGGTCCTCGCACAGACCTTCGGCGGCAGCGGCCTCGCTTCCGATCCATTTCTCGCCGAATGGAGACGGATCGTCGCCGACATTCAACGCGCTCTCGCCGGCGGCCATTCGTCGTTGGTTCTAGTTACCACTCCCGAGCCGTTTGCCCTGAACGAATCACTGCGCGTTCGCGATCAGTTGATCCAGCAAACGGGCATGCAGGTTTCCGATGTTGTTCTGAATCGCGCGGTAGTGAGCAAGACGCAGTGCCCGAGCTGTTCCCACACGCTCGCGCGAACAACGGCGGCAGTCAAGCTGATAAAGAAACGGTTCGCCGGAGCCAAGCTCATGCTCGCGCACGATGCCGGCGCACCCATATCAGGAGCGAAGAACCTTGTGCGATTTGCGCAGCATGTCTTCGACGGCAAGAAACTGCCACCCAGCACCGCACCCAGAAAATCTGCCGCCATCGAGATGAAGCGAACCGACTGGCCGGCCCTCGCAACCCCGCTCTCCTTCAGCATTGGAAAGGGTGGAGTCGGGAAAACCACGATCTCTGCCGCGCTGGCTTTCCATCAGCGCGCGCACGATCGCAAGCGGCCGGTCGCAATCTGTTCCACGGATCCGGCTCCTTCGCTCGATGACATTTTTGAAGCCGACGTCAGCGATGCCGCGGCGCCGGTCCTCGGAGACCCGAAGCTTCTCGCCTCCGAACTCGACTCGGTCGCTGAATATCGCCGCTGGTCAGCCGGCATTCAGCAGAAGCTCAACGACGCGATGACCGGCACCGTCAAAGGCATCCACGTTGACCTGTCGTTCGACCGCCGCGTCATCTCGGCGCTCCTGGAGATCGTCCCGCCCGGCGTAGACGAGCTCTTCGCCATCTTCCGCATCATGGACATGCTCGACGTCCCCGGGCGGAAAGTCATCATTGATATGGCCCCAACCGGCCACGCCCTCGAGCTTTTGCGCATGCCGGAGCGCATTTTGCACTGGTCGCGCCTGTTATTGAAAAGCCTGGCAGCGCACCGTACACTACCTCTCGCCCGCGACATCGCCGTCGAGATCGCGACCATCTCGCAGCGTGTCGGCGAGCTCGCAAAGATGTTGCGCGACGGCAAACGCGTGCAGATCTGGCCGGTCATGCTGCCCGAACCTTTGCCCGACCGGGAGACTGCGCGACTGCTGGAAGCAATGGGTGACCTTGGCGCGGATCCCGTCGCGATCTTCGTCAATCGGGTGATCTTTGCGGAAGAAGCCGCTGGTTGTAAGCGCTGCAGCGTCGCGCGATCTTGGCAGCAACAGACTTTGCGCAACATCGCCGAGACGCTGCGGCGAGGAAGCAAGAAGATATACATCGTTCGCAATCGGCCGAACCAGATCGCCGGTCGCAAGTCGCTAACCGATTTCACCAAAGAACTATGGCAACTCGCGTGAGCATCCCGTCCCGCAAGCCACCTCGCTCGGTGGCCGACACCGTCGTGTATCTCTACGGCATCACGCTGCCCGCGAAGGCGGACTCCCGCGACGCTGTCTCCGCGGTCGGCATCGATGGTTCCTCACCCATCGTCTCGGACGAAGTCGCAGGACTCGTCTGCTGGTTCAGTCGCGTTTCGCGGCGTGATTTTGCCGACAAGCTTGCCGAGAACATGGAAAATCTCGACTGGCTCTCCGTCGCCGGCGTCCGCCATCAAAAAGCAGTCAGCGAGATCTCTCGTCGCACCACCATCCTTCCCGCTCGCTTCGGCACTATTTTCCTCACGCTCGAATCGCTTGAGCAAGACATCAAGCGGCGCAAGCCTGCGCTGCTGCGCGATCTCAAACGCTTTCAGGATTCCGACGAGTGGGGCATAAAGGTTTTCGCGCTTCCTCAAGCTCGGCCGGCGATCATCGCCAGCTCGGGCGCGGATTATCTGCGGCAAAAGGCCGCGCAGCGGGCAAGCAAGGCAGGCGAACACGCCGTCTCGGCTGACGTGAAGAAGTTTGCAGCCGCAGCAAAGAAGATATCGGCGGCTTCGGTTGAGACCGCCGGCAGTATCTCCGGCGTGCGGCCCGATCTTGAGTGGCAGGCTTCCTTCCTGATCCGCCGCTCCAAGCAAAAGCAGCTGCAGACCCTGCTCAAGCGTTTTTCAGACGCATGGGAAGGGAAGCGGCGCATCGAATGTACCGGGCCCTGGCCTCCTTATTCTTTTGTGGGGAAATCCTAAGTGGCGAGTCCGAACGTAATCGCGATTGGCGGCGACGGTACCGACGAGCTTTCCCTCCTCGACATCCTCGACCACGTACTCAACTCCGGTGTCGTCATCCACGGCAGCATTGTTATCTCGCTCGGCGGCGTGGATCTCGTCTATCTAGGATTGAACGTCGTGCTCACCTCCGTTGAGACCGCGTTGCGCACCATTGAAGCGGACGAGAAGCGATCGCTGGATCGCGGCAAATGAGCGCCCCGGGCAAGGTCCTGGCCTACTGCGTCCTCGAGCGATTAGAAGACTTATCGGATGTGGCTGGCGTCGGCGGCCAGCCCGTTCGCAGCATCGCTTTTCAAAACCTCATCGCTCTCTACTCAGACTTTTCCGAAACTAGGAGTCTCAATCAGGAAGATGCTCTGCGCTTTCATTCCGTGCTTAAATCCGTGTTCGAGAAGCAAGCGGTCGTCCCATTTCGTTTCCCCACGTTCCTCGATGGCGAGACCGCCCTGCACAACGAATTGCGCGAAAACCACTCCAAGTACGCCGCCGACCTCGAGCGCATCCGAAACCTCGTGCAAATGGAGCTGCGCATATCCAACTCAACGCACGAAACCTCACGCGCTTCTGGAAAGGACTATCTTGAGTCGAAGCGGCAGCAGGCGCGCAGTGTGCAGGAGGTCATTCGCGCGGTTTGCGACTCTGCCGCGGACCTGATCTCGGATTCCAAAGAACGCCCAGCCGAGCAGGGCATTCGCTTTTACGCGCTCACCAAGCGCACTGACGCGGCATCATTTCGCGAACGCATCCAGAACATCAAAGCCTCACCTGCGCTTAGAATCCTGGTAAGCGGCCCTTGGCCCGCCACGGAATTCCTCGATGACTGATCGCCACAACCAAACGCCCGCCGAGATGGAAGCCGCCATCGAAGATTTGAAGCGGCAGATCTCCACCGCCACACAGGCCGGCATGCAGCGCATTGCTTGTGACCCGGAGAGCATCGAGAAAGGGCTGGCGAAACTTGTCCTCGGGCTTATCGAGCTTCTGCGCCAGCTCATGGAGCGCCAAGCAGTGCGCCGCATGGAAGGCGGTTCTTTGACGGATGAGCAGATTGAGAACATGGGCCAGGCTTTGATGAAGCTGGAAGAGAAGATCCACGAGCTTGCCGCACAATTTGGACTCAAGCCCGAAGACCTCAACCTGCAACTGGGGCCGCTGGTCGGCGCGCGCAAGGATTAAGGCGCTGCCAGCCACGTTTGAAAAGAGCATTCCGACACCATTTATAGCCCTTCCTGTGCAACCATCTGCTCTATTTCGCATTCCAATCTGCTGATTTTTCCCCCAAAGTTGTTTTCGACCAGGATTGATTGACAGGTTTTGAGTCGGGGTCGTAGTATGCGTGAGCGCCGCTGTATTCTCACGAGTTTTGGCTGTGTTCGCTAGCTGGCAAAGCATCAGGCGGCTGTCTCCCTGAAAACTATGGATCGCGTCCCCACCATCTCTGGCAATACGAACCTGATCGACATTCTGGATCGGGTCCTCGACAAGGGCCTGGTCATCGCTGGCGATATCAGTATTGCGCTGGCGAACGTGGAGCTTTTGACGATCAGGATTCGCTTACTGATTTGTTCCGTGGACAAAGCCGAACAGATCGGATTGAACTGGTGGAAGCACGATCCCAATCTCACCGCACCCGTACGGACTGGCATTCCGGGTTCCAAGTCTTTGCCCGCAATGCCGCCAGCGTCGGTGAGGGAAAGTATTAAGACCTCAAGGACAACCAAGGCAGCTCGTCCAAAACGCGCCAGGTAACCCCGGGGGCGGTAGGAGGAATTCAAATGGCAGTTGAACGTGTATCCGGCGGATCAAGTCTTATTGACGTATTGGATCGCGTACTCGATAAAGGCATCGTTATCGACGCGTGGGTCCGTATCTCGCTGGTCGGCATTGACCTGATCACGGTGGAAGCGCGCGTTGTCGTCGCCTCCATTGACACGTACCTCAAATACGCCGACGCGGTCGGACTCACCGGTCTTGTCGCCAAGCCGCAACTGACCGAAGGTGCCGGCGAAACGGAAGTCATCGTCACCAAGGAGCGCACACCGGTACGCCGCACCACTCGCAGGTGATCCGGCCCGGTGAGGGCTTATGGCTGCGGGCAGAGAGATAACGGCGGTGGCACTGAAAAAGGGACATATGGCCACGGCGGCGTCGCGGGCTCAGATACTCAATACGGAAAAACTGGATCGGCGCACTGCCTACTCCAGGCAGCCCGCCCTCCGTTTGTTGCTTGCCGAGCGATCGGAAGAGATTCTTCCTATCCTGCTCGACGAGATCGTCCGCATCGGTTATCAACGGGCCTTCGTCGCTGAGGTCGATTTCGAAAGCGGGCAGGTGCAAGTCTCGGCGGAAGTGAACTGCCCGCCCAAATACACCAAAAAATTCCAAACCTTTCTCTGGACCGGTGACGATCCGCTGGTCGGAGTCCTGCAAAAAGGCGAGCCGGCTGTCCTTCCGAACGCTGCGCTGAACCGTCGCGCGCTGTATTGCCACCCCATCATCTTTCGTAACCGCACCCGCTGTTGGGAAGCGGAACGCACGCGCCAGGGCGAATGCCTCGCTGTTTTGAATGACCGCAGTGTCCGGCGCATGGGACTTCAGGAGCAGACTTGCAGCACCTGCGAGATGCGCGGCTACGCATACGTTGTCGCCGTGGATCTGCCCAAGACCACCAGCGAGCGCCAACTCGCCGATCTCAGAGCGCTCATAGAGCTTTCGAACCGTTATCTAACGCGCCTTTTCAAGGTCGAGCATTATTACAACCGCATGCGCGACATGGACGTGGTCATCGCGCAAATGGAGACCGTGCTCGCCAGCATGGCCGACCCGGTCATCCTTACCGATCCGCAGCACCGCGTCATCACGCAGAACAAGGCTGCCGAGCGCTTCTTCAGCATCCCTGAGAACGCCAGCGAGGGCGCGCAGCGCGCTCTCGAATTGAACAACCTGCTGTTCTCCGCCGCGCTGTCTTCCATGGCGATGTCGGGCACCGATTCCTCACGCGACCTCACACTAGTGGACGCGAAGGAAGGTGAAGAAGTCCTCTTCGAGGCTGTTACCGCGCCAACCTACAGCCGTGAAGGCCTTCGGACTGGCTTGGTCACCGTGATGCGCGACGTAACCGACCTGCGCAAGGCCGATCTCGAAGTCCGCGCCAACCTCGAAAAGCTGATGCTGGCTGAAGAAGTCGTGCGTCAGGACCGCGATCGCATGTCGCTCGTCATCGAGGCGGTGGGCGACCCCATCATCGTCGCCGACAATGCTGGCAAACCGGTGCAGTTCGACAGCCTCGCCGCGCAACTGTTCGGCAAGGTCGGTGAAGACGTTCGCGATCAGGGTCGTGTGCGCAATCTCGTGAAGCTGTCCGCATATCTGACGGCGTTCACGTTCTCCTTCGGGCAGACAGAAGAAGGCAAGCTGAAGCTCTATCACCCGCCGACCGACACGCAGATCGAATACAACACCCGTTCCGGCAAGATCCTCGACGCTCGCGGCCAGGTCTCTCACACGGTGACCGTCCTTCGCGACCTCTCCGCCCTCCGCAAGGTGGAAGAGCTGCGTGTGCAGGCCCGCATGCTAGAGATGGAAAAGTTCGCTGCCACCGGCCGCCTCGCCGGCACCATCGCACACGAAGTCAACAATCCTATGGAGGCGATCAAGAACTCCATTCACCTCCTGCAGAACCGCATCAAGCCCGGCGCCGAGCCCGTGTACGAGATCCTCAAGTCCGAGACCGATCGCGTCGCCCGCATCGTCCGCCAGATGCTTGGCCTGTATCGCTCTTCGTCGCAGATCGGCGGCTTCGACCTGAACCGCGTCATTGAAGACACCCTCACTCTCTTCGGCAGGCAGCTGGAGCGCTCCGGCGTCAAGACAGACCTGGAGCTCGGCAGCCTTCCTCCTGTGGTTGGAAGCGCGGACCAATTCCGCCAGATCCTTTCCAACCTGGTTGTGAATGCAAAAGATGCGATGTCGCAAACTGACGCGAATTCTGAGCTCTCGAATGCCGGAAACTCTAATGGCAAGTCGCTCAAGCTGCTGATCCGTACTCGCCACCTCGCCCACGGTGGTTCACGCGGCCGCGTCGCCGTCACAGTGGCAGACACTGGGGGCGGAATTCCCCCAGCTATCCGCGACAACATGTTTGAGCCGTTCGTATCGAGCAAGGGAGAAAAGGGAACGGGCTTGGGTCTATGGATCGTTCGCGGCATCACCGAAAGCCACGGGGGCAAGATCCGCGTGCGCAGCCGCGAAGGCGAGGGGACCGTCTTCCAGATCTACCTTCCGGTGGTACGAAGCTGATGGCGCGAGACGGGCGAAAATCGAAGGTGTTGGTGGTGGACGATGAACGGAACGTCCTGCTCACCTACAAGATGCTGCTCGAGCAACAGGGATACGAGGCCATCGCTTCGCTTACCGCGAAGGAAGCTATCGGCCTGATCGAAAAACAGGATTTCGACCTGCTGTTATGTGATTTGTCGCTTGAAGAAAAGCGCACCGGCTTTGAAGTGATCCAAGCCGCGCGGGCACGCCGTCGCCGCGTGCCTGCGGTCCTGCTCACTGGCTACGCATCGCCGGAAGCTGCGGACTACGCCAGGGAGAACGAGGTTTCTGTGCTGTACAAGCCGATCGAGATAGACGAGTTCCTGAAGACAATTGCCACTTTGTTGAAGGAGAACCATGCCTAAAAAGACGCTCAAAAAGAGCAGCACAAAGGCAAAGAGCCGCGCCTCAAGGCCAGTAAAGAGCAGCCCTGGGCCTCGGGTGATCCCCTCTCGCAGCAGCGGCGAGGGCGCCGCGGTGCGTTCCATGGACTCCGGCATACACACCATGGACCTGGCGCACGCTCCCGAGTCCATCCCACGGCAGCGCGGGGGTGACGGTGGGTTCCGCCCTGAGACTATCGGCGAAGGCCGTTACGTGTACGGCATCATCGCCGGTCGCGATTCACTCACCTTCGGCAAGATGGGTCTCGGCGGCAACAGCGAAATGGTTTACACCGTTAACCACGGCGACATCTCCGCCGTCGTCAGCCGAACCAACGTCTTCATCTTCGACCCCACCCGTGAGAACGCTCTCGCGCACGAGCATGTGATCGAATCGGTCATGAAGTCGCACACCATTATTCCCATGAGCTTCGGCACGGTCTTCCGCACCGACGACGACATCAAGGAAGTGCTGCGCAGTATCTACCCTTCGCTCAAAGACGTCCTTGAGCAGATGTCAGGAAAAGTCGAGTTCGGGTTGAAGGTCACCTGGGACCGTGACCAGATCGTCGAGGAACTCAAGCGGCAGGATGAAGAGATCCACCGCTTCCATCTTGAGATCACCAAGAAGCACCTGCAATCTACGTATCTTGCCCGCATGCAGCTGGGCCGCATGATCGACAAGGCGCTGGTCGAAACCTCGTCACAGTACGTCCGCGAGATTTACGAGGCGCTGCGCAACGTCTGCGTCGCTTCGCGCGATAACAAGCCCATCGGCGAGAAGATGATCATGAATGCGGCCTTCCTGATCGAACGCCAGCGCGAAACCGAGTTTGACGCCGCCGTGAACCGCGTCGCCAAGCGCTTCGGCAATCGCTTGAACTTCCGCTACACCGGGCCGTGGCCGCCGTATAACTTCGTCAACATCCGCCTCAAACTCGAACGCGGAACGGCGAACTGAGGAAAGCATGTTCCTGATAGACGACCTGTTGCTCCTCCCCATCGATGGGATGAAGTTCATCTTCCGCACCCTCGCGAAGGTCGCGGAGGAGCAGTACACGGATGACGCTCCTGTAAAGGAGAAGTTGCTCGAGCTGCAGGTCCGTCTTGAAGAGGGCAAGGTCACGGAGGAGGAGTACGTTCAGGAAGAAGCGGCCATTCTTCGCGAACTGCGCGAGATCGAGAACCGCAAGCGCGAAATGGCGGGAGTTGCGCGTGAAGACGATGTCCGTGCGCCGTTTACCGGCAAAGTCGGCGAGGGCTCCGGAGTTTCCGTGAACCTCGGCTACGGCCAGGATAGAAAAGAGAAGTAAGTCATCCTGTGCTCGAGTACCTCTCCGCAGAATCTGCACGACGGAGGTCATCCCCGAGCGAGTGTGAGTCCGCCCTAGCGGACGAGAGCGAGTCGCGGGATCTGCATTTGCCTTTACTAACAACCAGCAACCAGCAACTGCTTTTAGATCTCGGGATAAAAATCGAAGAACGCTTCCGTGCTCGCGCGTAACTGCTTCTCGATATCCTCTTTGCTTCCTTCAAGAACATGCATGGTCACGTGGGCTGTCTTGCCATTCTTCAGGGTAAGGGAGGCGTCTTCGATCTCTCCCAGCTCATCGGCCGGCAGTAATCGCATTCCGTAGACTAGAGTCAGGTTCGCCATGCTCGCGATTGTACTTGATACAATCTCCGCGTGATCTCCTCTCGCACCGCTTTCCTCCTGCTTTTTTGCGCTTCGATGCTCCACGCGCAAGGCACACCTCAGGAAGAGAAGCCTTCGCCGGCCCCGCAGGTGAAGATCAACTACATCAACGTCTGTGCGCCATCTGAAGACGAGCGCAAAGAGATCGCCTCAGCTCTCGCCCGCGTGCCGCTGAAGGCTCCGTTCTCGGCCGATTTTGAAGTCTCGCGCGGCCACACTACCGAGACGCCAGAATCCATGGCCTTCGCTAAGGCAGCGCTTCCTGCTGCGGTTCAAGACTCTTCCCAGCCGAGTGCCGAGTCGAGTTGGGTCCGTATCCGCCGCGATTTCTCCGGAACGCCATTCGGGACCGCCCAATACTCCATCAGCTTTGATCCGAAAAGCGTGACCGAGACCTTCGTCTTCCGCATGCGCGATTTCAAGAAAGATGAAGTCATGCAGATCGCGCTCGAAGATTCTATTTCTGCTGCCAGCGATCCCATTCTCGTAGCCCAAAGCGAGACTCCGGTTGACCATGTGAAGATCGAACGCTTCGGCAAAGGCTCGCTCGGGCTTCGCCGTTGTCCCGATGCCGACCAGAGCAGTCTAGAGCCGCTCTTTAAGTCTGCGAATGACCTTGCCCAACGTTATCGAATGGCGCTCCGTGTGCGTGACTCCGTCCCCGCAGACTTGCGCCGCGTCGGTGCCGGCGCGTCGGCAAAGCCCAGGACAGCTGCGAAGCCCAAGGCTGCACCCAAGCCGAAATGAATCCTCGCTGCTGCCAACGAATCAAATTCAGTTCAAAAGGTTAAGACGAACTATGCAAGTGCGTAACACCGTGATCCTCGGCACCGGGTGCTCCGGTCTCACCGCCGCCATCTACGCAGCGCGCGAGAAACTGAAGACATTGGTATTTGAAGGCCACGATCCCGGCGGCCAACTATCGCTCACCACGCTCGTCGAAAATTTTCCCGGATTCCCCGAGGGCATTCAGGGACCCGAGTTGATCGAGAACATGAAGCGCCAGGCGACGCGCTTCGGCGCTGAGATCCGCACCGGCCATCTTTCCAAGGCGGATTTAAGCAAGCGCCCATTCACTTTGCATTTCGGCAAAGAGACGGTTCAGACCGAAACTTTGATCATCGCCAGCGGCGCTTCTGCCCGTTGGTTGGGTTTGCCGAGCGAGCAAGCGTTGATCGGTCACGGCGTTTCCTCTTGCGCCACCTGCGACGGATTTTTCTTCTCTGGAAAAGAGATAACTGTCATCGGCGGCGGCGACTCCGCCATGGAGGAAGCGCTCTTCCTCACCCGTTTCGCCACTAAAGTGACCGTGATCCACCGCAGCGAAGCCTTCCGCGCTTCCAAGATAATGCTCGATCGCGCCAAGCAGCACGACAAGATCAAATTTCTCACCCACACCGTCGTCGATGAAGTGCACGATGTCGAAAAAAAGGAAGTCACCAGCCTCCTGCTGCGCGACTTGCGGACGAACAAGAGTTACGAATTTCCCACCAGCGCAATGTTCCTCGGCATCGGACACATTCCTAACGCCAAGATGTTCGAAGGCCAACTCGACGCCGACAAAGACGGCTATCTTCTGACCCAGAACTTCGTGCACACCCGCGTTCCCGGCGTTTACGCTTCGGGAGACGTCTCCGACCGGCGGTACCGACAGGCCATCACCGCCGCCGGCACCGGCTGCATGGCTGCCCTTGAGGTGGAAAAGTTCCTGGAAGAGCACGGTCGCTGACTGTTTTTCGACCTAGGCCGGTGCCTTCCTTCCACTTAGCTGCTGAAATTTCCGGCAATCCGACATAGAATCTTCTGCGTTCCTCCCAGGTACGGCAGGCGAAGGCCTGTCTTTAATAGTGCGCAATTTTATTTAAGGGAAATCTATGGCCTCTGCACCTGGCGCAGTGTTGATCCTCGTCTGCCCCACCTGCGGCAAGAAGTACCGCGGCAATCCGGAAAAGCCCGACGGGCGTTATCAATGTCCGGATGACCAAGCCACCCTGATGAAGTTTGTGCCACCCGGCGTGGTCGCACAGCCGGCTCCCGCGACCCAGGAGCCGCCATCTCCTCCGGAGTTCAGCGTCAGCGGTCACACCGGCCAGGAAAGTTCCGATACACATCGCGATTTCGTGGCGACGACTCGCATCGATAGCCCTCTACCCGGATACGTCGGAGGACGCGATCCGCTGCTCGCCTCCGCGCACGATGACCTCGCTCCCGATGAGATCGCTCGACGCGCCGCCGACGCGCTCCATGAGCAGGGAACGAAGTCAGGCGCTATCGACCAGACCGTTTTTGCCGGCAGTGAGACTGTCCCGGCGGCGGTTTCCGTTCCCACTCCGCTTCCGACTCCGACTCCGTATGTAGGCGTGCCGACTCCGCCGCCTATGCCTGCGCCGGACAGCGCCACCGTGCTCGCTGCAAGCCGCACCTACAGCGCCCAAGAGGTTCCAACCGGTTATGCGGCTGCCACTAAGATGTCGCAAACGCCCACTCAGTTCGAAACACCGATGCTGACCGAAGAAGGGACGTTCACCGGTTTCGCAGAGCGTCGTTCTGTCGTGGCCGTGATGGAAGGCGCGCTTCGGCCGGAAGCCGCAGATGCGATGTCGTTGCTTTCCGGAAAATACGAAACAGTCGGCAAACTCGGACAAGGCGGCGGTGGACAAGTATTGAAAGTTCTCGACCGCGACCTGCGCCGCGAAGTCGCGATGAAGATGCTGCTGCCCCAGCACCGCGAGGGCGGAGGCATTCCCGAAGACGTTCTGCTGCGCTTCATCAAGGAGGCGCAAGCGACCGGCCAGCTCGAACACCCGAACATCGTCCCCGTTCACGATCTCGGTGTGAATGGCGAGGGCCACATCTACTTCACTTTGAAGTACGCACAAGGCGATTCGCTGAAAGATGTGATCCGCGGACGTCGCGACGATCTCTTCAACGACGAGCGCCGCAAATTCCGCGATCTGTTCAGTCCGATGCAAATGGTGGAAGTGCTGATCGGAATTTGCCAGGGCGTCGCGTATGCGCACAGCAAAGGCATCATTCACCGCGATTTGAAGCCTGAAAACGTGATGATGGGCCGCTTCGGCGAAGTCTTGGTGATGGATTGGGGGCTTGCAAAGGCGCTAGGCAAGAACGCGCTCCCCATGGAGCAGACCGACTCGGTAGCCGATCTCTCCAGCCCCGATGGCGAAGCGTCGCAGACGATGGAAGGCTCCATCGCTGGAACTCCGGCCTACATGTCGCCCGAGCAGGCCGCCGGCAAAATCAGCGAACTCAACGAGCGCACCGATATTTATTCCCTCGGCGCCATGCTCTACGAGATCCTCTCCGGTCACCCGCCGTACAAAGGCACCAGCGCGCTCGATGTAGTGAAACAAGTCCTCACCGCACCGCCTCCGCCACTCTCCAGCGGAACATACGGCTTCCGCCCGATTCCTCGCGAACTGAAATCTATCTGCGACAAAGCCATGCAGCGTGACCCCGGCATGCGTTACGCATCGGTACAGGCGATGCGTGACGATCTGCAGAATTATCTCTTGCAGCGGCCGGTGAGTGCCTGCCCGGACACGCCGATGCAAAAGGCGGTGAAGTTCTATCGCCGCAATAAGAATCTTGTAGCTACCGCTGTTGGAAGCACCGCGGCCGTGCTGGCCATCGGATTGGTGGTTTGGTTCGGAGTGCATTTCTGGAACGTTCGCAGCCACATCAAGAGCGCGGAAGCCGCATTGAGATTGGCCAGAAATCCATTGGTCAGTGCCGCCAAGATCGCCGACAGTGACCCCTACCGGCAGGCGTCTCTTGCTCAGGCTCACCTCGTTACCGCTAAGCAGCAGCGCGCAAATATCGCGGTTGCTATCAATGAGCTCTTGAAGGCTCTCGACTCCTCTCCCGGAAACAAGCGTGCCCGCCTGTTGATGGCTGAGAGTTACATGGAGCTGTGGCGCCTCGCCCTTGCCGAAAAGAATGCCGAGCTGATGCGCGCCAACCGCGCCGAGCTCGAGCGCTACGCTCCGCCTCCAAGCCCATTCAGCGATGAGTTGAATGGCTTCGGCACTCTCGACGTTGTTGCCGATCCCCCCGACGCGGACATTTACCTTTACACCTTCGAAACGCTCCGCGCCACCGACAAGCAGGGTAACGCCCTGCCGCCTCGGCTGATCCCGGTGCCATTCAATCTTGAAACACAGAAATCAGATGACCGCTTTATGCTGCTGGAGCGCGATCGTGCTGCTACGGAAGAGAATGTTCTCCCGGGCACGCACTCCATCTTCCGCCTGGAGCAGATCACTGCGTCTCACGCCGGTACTGGCAACGTGAGCCTCTCTGGCTTGCCGCCGGGCAGCTATATGCTGCTGATGTTCGCGCATGGCCGTGAGACCACGCGAGTTCCTTTCAACCTCGAGCGCAGCGGGAAGGTTGTTCTCCGCGTCGAGATGCCGCGTACTGAAGGAGTTCCCGCCGGTTTCTTCTACGTCGCTGGCGGCGATGCCATCGTCGGAGGCGAGAGCGCGAATTCCGTTCCGCGCCATCTTCAGCGCATCGCGCCGTTCCTGATGTATCACGACGAGATCACCATGGGTGACTACGGCGATTTCCTGCACGACCTCACGAAAACAGGACACGGCGCCGATGCGAAGACGCGTATACCACGCGATTTCGGAAAACCGCTCGCCCTGGTGAGTGCTGCCGGAGAGCTGCTCCCCGCCGATTCCTCCGCCGACCCGGTGAAATTCCAGAAGACTGCCGTCCGCGGCATCTCTTACAACGACGCAACCGCCTATGTCGCCTGGCGTAGCCAACGTGATCACCTCGTCTATCGCTTGCCAAAGGAATGGGAGTGGGAGTCAGCATGCCGCGGTGCTGATGGTCGCAAGTATTCTTGGGGAGATTTCCCGGCCAAAGGTCTTGCAATCATCTTGCAGGGTTACGGCGACCCCGGTTCGAACATCAGCTGGAAGTGGGAAGACTACAAAGACGAGTCGCCCTGGGGCATTCACAATCTAGCAGGCGGAGTTGCTGAGTGGACCCAGAGTACCTACGACCCGAATGCCAAGCCGACCGACCCTGTTTACGGGCAGTATGCGATCCGCGGCAATGCCTGGTCTCTGCCGCCTACTGGCCTTGAGTGCTCATTCCGCACCTCTGGCCAGCCCGACTACTTCCACCCGACCATCGGCTTCCGTCTGGCTGCCGACTATCCGATCAAAGCCACTGAGGGCTATGACGCAGCAGCAGCAGTTCGCGCTCTGAGCGAAGCAGCTGCTGAGCACACTCCCTAAACGGTGGGGGCGGCAGCCCCCATCATGCGCCAACACGCGCATTCAACCGCGCATCTCAAACTTGACTGACTCAATTGAAAGATTTTGAGAGGGAAGACTATTTGATCCCCATTGTTGGCAGTAGCGGGGGCGCAGAGCGTTCTGGACGTCTCTACGCACCCGAGGAAGAAGTGCCGGAAAGCGGCATCTTCTGTGTGATACACGAAGACGGCGCTCAGGAAACGGTTCTCCTGCTACGCGCTGCGCTGTTCCCCGATTGTGAAGATTGCGGCAAGGCCGTGCGATACAGGGTTGTGCAGACGGCCCCGTACATTTTCCACGATAAGGATTTCAAGTAGCACGCGGCAGTTTGGTTGCAAGTAGAATCGGGTCTAGCGATGGTGCGCGTTCCTCTGGCGAAGCGATACAGCAGCGGGCAGGTGGTCCCGCGCGATGGCATCTACCGTGTCACGCATCAAAACCACCGCGAGTCTCACGAAAGCGTGCTCACTCGTGGCATGCGTTTCCCCACTTGCAAGACCTGCGGCGACCAAGTCCGATTTGAGCCTCTTACCGCCGTCGAGCCCGCATCGGGCTTGACTCCCCAATCACGCGGATCGTTGCTCGTCGTAGACCAGGAGCCTTCCATCACCTTCACCCTCAAACAGGTACTCGAACAAGAGGGATACCGGGTGTGGGCAGCCACCGATTATTCTGCCGCCGAGAAGATGATGGTCCAGAACGACTACGACGCTGTTCTGGCAGATGTCCATTTCGAAGATCGTCGCGGTATGGGACTACTCCGTCGTGCCCTGAACCGCCAACGTCCGCCACTTGTGATGCTTTCTACCGACGAGCCCGACCTTGAAAGCCTTCGCACCATGATGAAGATGAAGGTGAACTATCTCTTCTTCAAGCCCATCGACCTTACCGAGCTTCGTTCTACTCTGGCCTGCATGATCACGCGGCGCGCCAGCTCGCTCGCGGCGACCACCTGATTTCACAACTGCTGCTGAAAGAGTTAAAATCTCCACTCCCTCTGGCGGGACCGTTCTCCCCATGGCCCGGAAGAAAAAAGCTCTCCTCATCGTCGACGATGAAATCAACGTGACCCGCACGTTGCAGATGGTATTTGAAGACGAAGGCTACTCCGTCACCCCCGCTTATAGCTGCGCTGAAGCGCTCAAGATCATGCAGAACGGCCACCAATTTGATGGCGTTATCACCGACCTCAACATGGAGCGGGATGACATCGGCCTCACCGTCGCGCGGCGCGCCCTCGAGCTGAAGCCGCAGCCCGTCGTGATTATCTGCACTGGCTTTGCGAACATGAGCAACGCCCGCCAGGCATTGATGATGCACGTCCATTACCTGGCCACCAAGCCGGTTGAATTAGACGAGCTGAAGTCGAACCTTCGGCGGTTGATCGCCATCAAAGACAGCGGTCAGAAGGCAGGCCGCTGATGGCGCCCAACCGGTCTCCAAATCGAACGAACGATAAGACTGCTCTTATCGTGCACCCCGACATGACGGTCATGTCTTCGCTGCAAAGCGCGTTCGTGAAGAACGAGATCACCGCCATCGTCGCGCGCGATCTGCCCACTGCTCTGCTCGCGATCACGCAGCATTTCTTCGATGTTGTCGTAGTCTCGTCGCGCATCAGCGAAGAAGGCGATGGCTGGACGCTCGGCGGTGTCCTCCGCCTGGTCTTCCCCAAGGCGTTCGTTATGATGATCGCCCCCGGCACCGACCTGATGAGCTTGAAGAACGCCATAAATCACGGGGTTGACGAAGTGCTCGAAGGCACGGCTTCTCCCGAGCAGATCGTCTCGACCGCGCTCCGCAGCGCCAGCGTCGCGGGCAAGAGCCCTACCACACCCAAAGAGCGCATTCAGTAGCCCCCAAAAACTAATGTAGGCGCGCACGTCCTCGTGTGCGCGCGCTTCTGGTGCGGGGTGTCCTTTGCGGGGATTTTGCGTTTGCGCGAAGCGCGGATGCCTGGACGGCCAGTCCTGTGGTACAAAAGTTAGTTTGCTGCGCGCCTTTTTCATCTGGTTGTCGGAGAGCAAGTCCATCCGCGCGATGGCGGAGAAGACGTCTATCGGCAAACGCCTATCCAGCCGCTTCGTCGCTGGCATGTCTATCGAAGACGTGCTCGCCGCGGCTAAAGCCGTTAACGAACGCGGCCAGTCCGTAAGCATGGACAACCTCGGCGAGAACGTCACTAACGCCGCCGAGGCCCGCCACAGCGCCCAGCTCTACCACCAGCTGCTGGATCAGATCGCCGCGCGCAAGCTCAACGCTAACGTCAGCATGAAGCTCACCCACATGGGGCTCGACGTTGATCCGCAGCTCGCCATCGATATCACCCGCGACCTCGTCGCGCATGCTGCCCGCATCGAGAACTTCGTCCGCGTGGATATGGAGGGCTCGCCGTACACGCAGCGCACGCTCGACTTCGTTCGCGAGCTGCATGCGATGAACGGGAATCGCGGCGCAGTGGGCGCCGTCATCCAGGCCTACATGCGCCGCAGCGAGAGTGATGTTCAGGACCTTATCGCAAAGGGCATCCGCATCCGCCTCTGCAAAGGCGCATATAAAGAGCCCGAAGAGCTCGCGTTCCAGAAGATGCCAGAGGTGAACGACAACTACGTGAAGCTCATGAAGATCCTGCTGAAGAGCGGCGTCTATCACGGCATCGCGACCCATGACGAAAAGATGATCCAGGCGACCATCGCTTTCGCGAAAGCCGAGAACATCTCGCCGAAGTCATTCGAGTTCCAGATGCTCTATGGCGTCCGCCGCGACTTGCAGCAGCAATTATCCAAGGATGGTTGGGGAATGCGCGTCTACATCCCCTTCGGCGAGGAGTGGTACCCCTACTTCATGCGTCGTTTGGCGGAACGACCCGCCAATGCCTTATTCGTTTTAAAGAATTTGTTCAAATAACCGCTGCGCGAGCATCTATATTCCATGGCAGACGCTCCCCACGTCGTCATCATCGGCGCCGGATTCGGTGGCCTCTATGCCGCCGGCACCCTCGCGAAGAAGCACGTTCGCATCACAGTCATCGACCGCAAGAATCATCACACCTTCCAGCCATTGCTGTATCAGGTCGCCACTGCCAAGCTTTCGCCGGCTGACATCGCTTCACCCATCCGCAGCGTTCTTGGCAGGTACAAGAACGTTCACGTGCTGCTCGACGAGGCCATTCGCTTTGACCTCGCGAATAAAAAGGTCCAATTGAAGACCGGCGAAGAGCTTGCGTACGATTACGCGATCCTCGCCACGGGCGCCACACATGCGTATTTCGGACACGAAGAATGGGCCACCCTCGCTCCCGGGTTGAAAAGTTTGGAAGACGCCGTCGAGATTCGTCGTCGCGTGCTGCTCGCCTTTGAGATGGCCGAGCGCGAAGCTTTGATCGACGGTAAGCGTCCCATGCTGAACTTCGTGATCGTCGGCGGCGGGCCCACAGGAGTTGAACTCGCGGGCTCCATCGCGGAGATCGCGCAGAAGGTGATGGCGAAGGATTTCCGCGGCATCGACCCCACCCGTGCTCGCGTGGTTCTCCTCGAAGCCGGTCAGCGCATCCTGCCTGCATACCCCGAAGACCTCTCCCGCAGCGCCGAGCGCCAGCTGCGCAATCTCGGTGTCGACGTTCTAGTCGGCCGCGCGGTTACAGGAGTCCAGCCCGGTAAGGTCCTGGTCGGCGAAGAAGTAATGGCCTCGAACGTCACCCTGTGGGCCGCCGGCGTCAAGGCATCGCCGCTGGGAAATATTCTCGGCGCACCGACCGATCGTGCCGGACGCGTGAAGGTCTTGCAAGACCTCACCCTTCCCGAGCATCCGGAAGTCTTCGTCATCGGCGATCTTGCCGATATCAAGGATAAGAAAGGGAAGCCGGTCCCAGGAGTCGCGCCCGCTGCTATCCAGCAGGGAAAGGCCGCAGCGAGGAACGTCTGGCGCAGCGTCCAAGGCAAACCTCGCGAGGATTTTTACTACTTCGACAAAGGCAGTCTTGCCACCATCGGCCGTGGTGCTGGCATCGCCGAGCTCGGCCGGATTCATCTCTCCGGGCTCATTGCCTGGATTGCGTGGCTCACGGTGCACATTTTCTTTTTGATCGGATTCCGCAACCGCGTCTTGGTCTTCATCCAGTGGGCCTGGGCCTACTTCACATTTGAAAGCGGTGCGCGTCTCATCACCGGCCGAACCGACCTACCCGAAGCAGGGAAGTGACTATTCGTTTTGCGCGCCTTGAAGATGCGGGCGCATCTCCGCCATTCCGCGCATGATTTCGCGCTCGTTGTCGCTGAAATCGCTGTGGTACTGCGGCGAGTCTAGCGTCTTGTTGCGGTCCTCAGGTGACATCTGCGCCAGGTCGCGCATGGCGCGGCGCATCTTCTGGCGGCGCTCCTGCGGAACCTCGCGGTACCGCTGCGCCAGCTCGCGCGCCTGCTGTTTCTGCGCGGGCGACAGGTTTTCGAACTTGCGCATGCGCTTTACGATCTTCTCGCGCTGCTCTGGCGGAAGATTGTTGAACTGCGCCAGCCGTTGCTTCAATTTTTCCTGGCGCTCCGGCGGAAGTTTTTTGAAGTTGGGATCATTTTCGAGCGCCTTCATCTGCTGGTCTGGTGGCAAGTCCTTGTACTTTCGCAACCAGTCCCCATGATGTGGGCCGGGAGTGTGCGCCGGGTTCGCGTGAGGTGCAGGGGGTGAAGCGGGAGGCGGCGCGGGCTGCGTCTGGGCCAGAGCGAGAGTCGCCCCAAGCAGCATCGTCCCGAACATCATCTTTGGCCAGATCATCAGCGATTAAGGATTTACGTCTTCATCATCGTCGAGCAAATCGAAGCTCGCGTACAGGTCCTGGTTCTTCTCGAGTTTCTGCAGGTCGGAAACCGCACTGCCCGGCTGCACAACAGTGAGAGGCGGCGGCTCGATCGTAGTCTGCTTGTAAACCGAAAGGCCCACCACCATCACTGCCGCGAGCGCGACGGCCATCGCCGGTTTCCATCCTGCTACGGGAACCAGCCACTGCCGCCATCCGCGGACAGGCTCAGGCTCTGATTTCAAACGGGCGCGCAGCTTCGCATCGAAGTATGGCGAGGGTTCCGGCGCCGTCCATTCATCCAGCAGCGCCATTGTCGAGCGCATGGAGGCAAGCTCCTTCGCGCACGCTTCGCAGCCGCGCAGGTGCGCAACCGCTTGCGGCGGATTCTCGCCCGCCATCATCTCCAGCATTTGTTCTTTTACTTCGTGGCAATTCATAACATCCTCGATCCTCGGCCCGGACCGCACCTATCCACAGACCTAAACAAACTGCTTCAGCGTTTCGCGCAAGGTTTCATATGCGCGGAACAGCAGTGACTTCGTCGCTGATTCGCTCAGCTTCAAAACTTTAGAGATTTCCTTGTAGTCCATCCCCTGATATTTATGCATCAGCACCGCCATGCGCTGCCGCTCCGGCAATGCTTCCACCTGTTTGCGGATCGCCGCCAGGCGCTCTCTTCGCAGCAGGTCTTGTTCCGCCGTGAGCCCATGGTCGGCAACATCGACTGTCCGTCCCGTCTCGCCATCCGGCTCATCCAGGCTCACGGAAACTTCTGTGCGCTCTGTCTTCGTGTCCCGCAGATGGTTCAACGCGAGGTTCGTCGCGATGCGGTACATCCACGTGGTGAACTTCGCTTCCGCGGAATACGACTCTCGCGAGCGATACACCCGCAGGAAAACTTCCTGTGCCAGCTCTTCCGCCACGTGCTGGCTGTGGGTCATGCGGTACATGAACCCGATCAGCTGTCTTCGGAACTTCTGCACCAGGAAGTCGAAAGCCGCGTCGTCGCCGGCCTTCACGCGCAGCATGAGCGCGGCGTCGTCCGGCGCATTAGCGACCGACGGCACCTGACCAGCAGCGGCTACGCTCAAAGCCACAGTGCTCACATCTCCGTTAACCCCGTCACCCTCAAAAAGTTGCGGGTCGTCACGGCGGGTTTTGGGCGGCGTTCCTGGCATTGAATCCGGCCATTTTAGTGCTTTTTCCGTTTCCAGGTAAGATGCGGCTGCTCTGGGCCCGGCCGAGGTGGTCATCTTCCGACCGCTTTGCTAAACTAGCTCTGCCAGCCTGCATTCGATTCCAGCAGCTATCAGGGCGCTTAACTCAGCGGTAGAGTGCCACCTTCACACGGTGGAAGTCGTAGGTTCAAGTCCTACAGCGCCCACCAATTTTTCCCTTCCTGCCGCTTGGCAACGTATCTGACAGAGTTCGGCATCTCAGTCGCAGCCCCCGGAGTGTCCCCCCACACTCGCACAACCGCATTAAGACCTGAGGAATCAGTAGCATGAGCGCCACAATGCCGCCCTTCGCCTACCTGAGCACTCCCTTCGCGGATTGGAGCGAGCTGCCTTCCAAAGCCCATTCGGTTCAATTCTATGGGGACGACGCTGTACTGCTGGACGGTCTGAGCCGGTTTATCGGCGGTGCTTTAGGGGCCGGCGATGCCGCCATCGTGATCGCAACCGAGACACACCGTCAGGGTCTTTGGCGACTGCTGGAAGCACGGGGTCTAGATCCCAGCGTGGCGCAAGACGAGGGCCGCTTCCTCGTCCTCGATGCGCTCGAGACATTGTCGCAATTCACTGTTAACGGCAGCCTCTCACCGAAACTGTTTCGCCAGAAAATCAGCGCCGTCATCGAACACGCCACCAACTCTTGCCGCAGCGACTCTCCCCGCGTCGCCGCCTTCGGTGAAATGGTCGCGCTCCTTTGGACGCAGGGTAAAGCTGAGCAGGCTGTTCAGCTAGAGGAGTTTTGGAACGATCTTTCCAAGACCTACTCGTTCCACCTTCGCTGCGCATACCCCATCAGCGGATTCGATCAGGCAGCTCACATCGATTCGTTCCGGCTGATCTGCGCCGAGCATTCTCATGTTCTCCCGTCGGATACCTACACTTCCTTCTCCACAGAAGACCAGCGTATCCGCACCGTTACTGAGTGGCAGCAGAAAGCGTTGGTTCTGGAGACCGAGATCGCAGAGCGCAAGAAAACGGAACAGGCGCTGCGCGATAGCTACCAGCAGCTTCGTATCAGCGAAGAGCGCCTGCGCCTTACCCAGCGCGCGGCCCACATCGGCACCTGGGAGCTCGACGTCGAAACCGACGAATTCGTTTGCTCCGAAGAAGCTTGCGAGATGCTGGGTTTGTCCAAAGAAGCAGCGCTCACCAAGCAGGCGGTACTCGGTCGCATGTCCTACATGGGCGATCGCGAGAGCTTCCTGAAAGCGCTGTTCCAGACCATTCACAAAAACCGCGATTTTGAGACGGAATTCCGGGTCGGTTCCGAGGACCAGGTCCTGCTCCTTGCCGCCCGGGGAAAAATGTTTTTCAACCAGGGGCGTCCGTTGGTCATCGGAGTACTGATCGACATTTCGGACGCGGCCAAAGCCCTGGAGACACACCGCAAAGAGACCCGGAGCCGTGCTGGATCCAAGCAGACCAGGCGTGCCTCAGGCCGTGCGGTATAATCAACCACGCGACGTTATAGGTCAGGTAAGCAACAATAGCTTTTTGCTTGCATCCCATTAGAAGTCGCGGTTAATATCTGATTTCCACCTATGGGCCGCACGTTCGAGTGCTGGCATTTCTCAGGCGCGAAACCACTGAGAGCTTTTAAGAACTGATTGAATATCCCGCTCGTGTGTTGATGTGCATTTGCGGTCTTCCACCGGGCGAAGCTTATTTTGAAATCCAACCGCATAGGACTTAAGGCGCTGTTCCCCGGCGCAAGCTCTCAGCGAATTGGCCTCCGTAACGAAGGATGTAATGGACAACGAACAGAATTTCTCTCCAGAGCCGGAAGTTTCGGCCCCACCACAAACCAGCGGTGATGCTCCTGCTTTGCCCGGAACTCCCGCCCAGCAGCCCGGCGGCGGTCAGCGCAACGGGCGTCGCGGTGGACGCGGCTTTCGCCGGCGTCGTCGCGGCGGCCAGGGCGCCGGTAGCAGCCAGCAGCAGAACCGCGGCAATGGACAAGGCCAGAACCAGCAGGGCGGCGGCCAACGCCGCAATCGCGGTCAGGCCCTAAGCGGCCCCATGGATCACAGCTATCGCCAGGGCGACAACGGTAGTGGCAACGGCAACATGCAGAACCGCAACGGCCAGGGCCAGAACCGCAACAACGGTCAGGGTGGACGCGGTCGCTTCCGCCGCTTCGGGCGTCCCGGTGGTGGAGGTCAGCAGCAGCGCGGCAATGGCAACTTCCAGCCGCAGCAGCGTCCTTCGAATTTTGCTTACACCCAGATGGAGCCCCTGCAGATCAGCGCCGACGCTCCTTTGCGGATCTACGTCTTTGTTGACGACCTCTTCTTCACCAGCAAGATCCAAGAAACGGCGAAGAAGTTGGGCGTGAAGATCGGCTTCGTCAAGACCATTGAAGAACTCTCAGCCAAGATCGACGAGAATGGCGGAGAAGCGCCCGCGTTGATCATCTTCGACCTGAACGGAAACACCACTAAGCCGCTGGTTACGATCCCGAAGCTCAAGGCCAAGTTCAAGAAGCAGACTTCGATCCTCGGTTTCGTATCCCATCTTCAGGGCGAGCTGAAGGTGAAGGCTTCGGAAGTCGGTTGTGACACGGTGATGCCGCGTTCAGCCTTCTCGCAGAACCTGCCGAACCTGCTTCGCCGCTACGCCGAAAACGAATCCGAGCTCGACGAGCGCCAGCCCGAGAACCTATAGTTTTCACTGACAACCGGAGGAGACCGAGTCTCCTCCGGGTGCCTCTGTGTTCTCTCTGGCTGGAGCCTTTATCCCGCCGATTACAATCTAAGTACCATGGCCTTCGATGCCAAGCGCCTGCGCAAGTGGTTCGCCTATTCGGCTGTGGCGCTTTTGCTGATAGTCGGGGGGTTCTACTTTTACGCCCGCGTTCGTTTGCATTACGCTATTCGGCATACTGCCGAAAGGCTTCAGATAGACATACAGCAGAGCACCGAAGGATTCACTCTTTCTAAGTCCGAGGCTGGCCGCACCCTCTACAGCATCCACGCGCGCCGCGCCGAGCAATACAAAGACACCGGCCGCTCTGTTCTGCACGACGTCAACATCGTCATCTATGGCGACAACTCAACCCGCTTTGACCAGATCTACGGCTCCGAATTCGCCTACGATCCCAAGACCGGCGACATCACCGCCGCGGGCGAGGTCCACATAGACCTGCAAAGCAACACGCAGGGCGCGGCGCAGCCTGACCAGGCTACGCCTCAGGAATTGATCAATCCCATTCACCTCAAGACGAGTGGACTCTCCTTCAACCAGAAGACCGGTATCGCCCACACCGACAAGCTGGTCGAGTTCAGCGTGCCGCACGCCAGCGGGAGCGCCGTGGGAGCGACGTACCTGGCGAAATCGAATGCCATGCATTTGCTCTCGCAAGTTCAATTCGACATCCTCGATGCCGTCGCGACCCACGTAACCGCGACCAAAGCCGATATGACGCAGCAGCCCCGTAATGCCACTCTGGTCGATGTTCACATGCAGCAGCCGGCATCAGCACTCGACGCGAGCCAGCTCGTGCTCGATCTTGCCGACGACAACAGCATCAAAGGCGGCACCGCCACTGGAGATGTTCGCTTTCACCGCGGGCCAACCGTCGCTCGCTCTCCTGTCATGACGTTCAAGACGGGCGAACGCGGTGATTTGCAATCCGCCAGCATGACCGGTGGAGTCGTGCTCACGGGCGAACGCGGCGAATCCGGCAGCGCCGGCCGCGCCGATCTCGGCTTCGACCAAAGCGGCAAGATCTCCAAAATGAAAGTTTTGCAAAACGTAAAGTTGGTCCAGGAAGATACCGGCCCTAAAGCCAGCCGCACGGAGTTGGATACAAACATCCTCGATATCGCTTTCAACGATCAGGGACACATGCACACCGCGGTCACGGAAGGTCCCGGCGTGATCACAATGACGCAGCCTACTTCCACCACCATCATCACCGCCAAAAAGTTCGACAGCACCTTCGATGATCACGACCGCATTCGCACTCTGCACGGCGCGCCTGAGCCGAAGATCGTCTCCCGCTCTCAGAATCAGCCTGACGCCGTCACCACCAGCACGGATCTGCTCGCGACGTTCAATCCGCAAGGCCTCGACACCGCAGTTCAAAAAGGCGACTTCAAATATCAGCAGGGAACTCGTGCCGCTTCTGCCGTGAGCGCGCGCTACACCGGGTCTGATGAGTTGACTCGATTGGAGGGCGACCCGCGCGTCACAGACACTGGCATGGCGACCACCGCCGATCACATAGCCATGAACCGCATCACGGGCGATGCTTTTGCCGACGGGAATGTGAAAGGCACCTATGTCGATCCGAAGAAGCAACCTTCGAACAACGGAGGCCTGTTCTCCGGCCCCGAACCGGTTCACGTAACCGCGCAGAAGCTCGTGGCTCATCAGAAGTCCGGCACCGGCCGATACAGCGGCGGCGTGCGCCTGTGGCAGGCGGCAAATGTGATCGAAGCCGCGGTTGTTGATTTCGCGCGTGATGGCCACAGCGCGACTGCTTTCGGAAACGCATCCAAGAAAGTAACAACCGTTTTAGTGGATCAAGATAAGAACGGCCAAGTGGTGCCCGTGAACATTACGTCCGACAAGCTAACGTACTCCGGCGACTCCCGGGTCGCACATTTCGAAGGCAACGTGATCTCGCATCGCGCCGACTCTACGCTGACTTCCGACCGTGCTGATGTTTTTTTCGCTCCGCGCGAGCAGGCCAGCACCGCTTCGGCCAGCAAGCTGGAAAAAATAGTTGCAGATGGGAAAGTGGTGCTTGTCGAACCTGGTCGGAAGGCCAACGGAGCGCACCTGGTTTACACCGCAGCGGACGCAAAATACGTCCTGACCGGGCCCCAAAACGCGCTCCCTAGCATTTTTGATGCCGAACACGGCAATGTTACCGGTGATTCTTTGACTTTCTTTTCTCACGATGATAGGGTGCTCGTAGGTAGCAACGAACAGCAACGCGCCATAACCCATACACGGGTCAAAGTCACGCAGAAACAATAACTTAGACCAATAATGAAGACTCTGGCGACCGACGAGATTGGAAAATCTTACCGCGGCCGCAGAGTGGTCAACGGCGTCTCTCTCCGAGTAGGCCAGGGAGAGGTCGTTGGATTGCTAGGGCCAAACGGCGCCGGCAAGACCACCACCTTTTACATGTTGGTCGGCCTCACGCCACCCGATAGCGGCCGCATCGTTATTTCGGCCGAGAATCAGGATTCCGAAATCACCGACGTGCCCATGTACCTGCGGGCGCGCAACTTTCATATCAGCTACCTGCCGCAGGAACCCTCGATCTTTCGCAAGCTGACGGTTGAGGAGAACATTCTGGCGGTTTTGGAAGCGCAGCCCATCTCCTGGCACGAACGCCGCGAGCGCCTGGAGACTCTGATCGATCAACTTGGGCTCAATCACATTCGCAAGAATCGCGGACATGCAGTTTCCGGCGGCGAGCGCCGTCGCGTCGAGATCGCCCGCTGCCTTTGCATCGAGCCGAATTTCATTTTGCTCGATGAGCCGTTCAGCGGCATCGACCCGATAGCGGTGCTCGATCTGCAGAAGATCATTTTCGATCTCAAGGCCAGCGGCATCGGCGTTCTGATCACCGACCACAATGTGCGCGAGACTTTGTCGGTTACCGATCGCGCGTACATCATCAACGAAGGCCGCATCTTCCGTACCGGAACCCCAGAGCAATTGGGCAACGATCCGGAGGTGCGCAGAGTTTACTTGGGCGAGAGCTTCTCGCTGGTATAGAACCTAGGAGCAAATGGCTTTACTGCAGCCCAAACTTAACCTCCGCGTCTCGCAAAGACAGATCCTCACTCCGGGTCTGGTGCAGATGGTCAGCGTCCTCGCGCTCAACAAACTTGAGCTCAAGGACATGATCACCGCCGAGATGGTGGAGAACCCTGTGCTCGAAGAGCTCGAGTCCTCCATTCCTCTGCTCGATGACATCGCGCGCAAGGAAGAAGAGCGCGAGCGCACCGCTGTGACCGCCGAGGCGCCCGCTGTCGAATCCGCTCCCGAAGCGGAAGGCGGCGATTCCTTCGACCAGATCGATATGGACAGCTTCTTCCAGGAATACCTGGATCCCGGTTATCGCAGCCGCCAAGAGTGGGAGTCCATCGAGAAGCCTTCGTTTGAAAATTTTCTCTCACGTCCTTCCACATTGACCGATCACCTCACC
This sequence comes from Terriglobales bacterium, assembly GCA_045807945.1. GTDB lineage: Bacteria > Acidobacteriota > Terriglobia > Terriglobales > Acidobacteriaceae > CAVQGF01. Next base: position 68,950 of record JBJMGI010000086.1, read on the forward strand.
TGGCAGCTTCACGCGATGCATTTGCGCCCCGCTGTTGCGGAAGCCGGCGAAGTCATCATCGGCAATCTTGAGGAAGACGGTTACTTGACTGCCAGCGACGACGAGCTGCTCGGCATCGCGCCGCCCAAGCCGATTGAAGTAAAGGAAGAAGTTGCACCGGCTCCTGAACCTGAGCTTGCGGAGCTTTCCGAATTCGACGCAGCTGAATCAGAAGACTCAGCTGTTCTGGCAGAACCGGTTGCTGCACCAGCAGCGCCGGTGACAGCGGACGAAAAGCCTTTCATCGTAGAAAGCAGCAACAACGGGAACCGCCCCGGCACGCTGCATTTTGCCCCTCCGAGCTTCAATCGCGAAGACCTCCACGAGGCACTGGAGCTGGTGCGCAGCTTTGATCCGGTTGGCTGCGCCTCGCGCGACCTCCGCGAGTGTTTGCTTGCGCAGCTCAAATATCACCAGCAGCTCGAGATGGAGAAGAACGGGGAAGAAGGCGAACTGTTCCCGCTTCTAAAAGATTGCATTGCGATCATCGGCGATCACCTGAAGCCGCTGCAAAACAAGCTGTACAAAGAGATTGCCCGTGCCATCGATCGTCCGCTCGAAGCCGTGATGGCCGCCACCGAATACATCAAGACGCTCGACCCTAAGCCCGGACTTCGCTACAACATTCCAGAAACGCGTCTGATAGAGCCCGACGTCGCTTTCGTAAAAGACGGCGACCAGTACCTCGTTTTGATGAACGACGAAGACCTGCCACAGCTTCGCCTGAATTCCTCTTACAAGCGACTGCTGCACCGCGACGCCGCCGAAAAAGACGTGCGCAACTACGTCAAGGAACGTTACAAGTCCGCAATTCAGCTGATCAAGAATATCGAGCAGCGCAAGCAGACCATTTTGAAAGTCTGTCAGGTCATCATTTCGCGGCAGCGCGAATTTCTCGATCACGGAATCGACCAGCTCAAGCCCATGATGATCAAGGAAGTCGCCGAAGAGATCGGCGTGCATCCGTCCACCGTGAGCCGCGCCGTTGCCAATAAATATGCGCACACTGCGCAGGGCGTCTTCGAACTGCGTTACTTCTTCAGCGAGAGCGTCAACGGTCCCGAAGGCGGCGGCACGTCGTTACTCATCCTGAAACGGCGCGTCAAGAAGTTGATCGAAGAAGAAGATTCATCAAGACCGCTGACAGACGAGCAGATTACGCGTATATTGCAGTCCCAAGGAATACAGGTTACGCGCCGGACAGTGGCAAAGTACCGGGAAGATATGAAGATTCCCAGTACGCATCAACGTCGCGTCAAGAAGTAATTTCGTTTGGGAGTTTCATTTGCGAACTTTGGCCATCGCACTCCTGCTTTGTATTCCTTCGGTAGCTCAAGAACCCACTCCTGCCCCTGCTCCCCAACCCGAGCACAAAAAATTCGAGTGGCCCAAGCCCAAAAAAACCAAAGTCATCCCGCACAGCGCATCGCCAGATGAGTTGCGCTCCACCATGATGATGATGGTCCGCGGACTCGGTGTCCGTTGCATCACCTGCCACGTCGGCAAAGAGCCGGACGATCTCACCACCTTCGATTTCCAATCCGATGCGAAACCTAACAAGCTGAACGCGCGTCTCATGCTGAAGATGCAGAACGACATCAACCAGAAGACGCTGCCCAAGCTTCACCCCGATCCGCCCGATACTGAAAAACCCCAGGTCACATGTTTCACGTGTCATCAAAAGCAATTGAAACCACCGGCGCCGCCCCCGCCGCCGGCACATTGAGGAGAGCACCAAAGGCTAAGGAGGTACGAGGACAAGCACCACTGTTCCCCAACTGTTCTGCATTAACCAGAAAGTGTAGTAGGGAGGAAAGAATGAACGTTGAGTACACTGGACGGCAGTTTGTCATCACTCCCGCAGTCCGCAAGCAGGTCGAGTCCGGCCTGACCAAACTCACCAAAGTCCTCGGCAGCAATTTCGAGACTCACGTCGTGCTCATCGCGGAAAAGCGCCTGCACAAAGCCGAGATCACCGTGCACGTGCGTGAGAATCCCATTGTCGGCGTGGCAGAAGCCGTCGACATGACCTCCGCCATCGGCGAGGCGCTCGAACACATCGATCGCCAGGCGCTCAAATACAAATCCCGCTGGAAGACCAAGCGTCGCCAGGCCGCGAAGAAAAAGTCCGTCGCCGCAGACGCGCAGGTCGAGCGCGTGCAGATGGCTGTCGGAGCGAGCGCTACCGCCGCGGTCCCAGTCGTTGTGCACGGCTTTCCCAATGCCGTTCGCATGGCCGAAGCGCACGTCGTTCACAGTGACGAGTCCGTGGCACTTAAGCCGATGACGCTGGAAGAAGCGATCAAGGAATGCGAGTTCCGCGACCGCGACGTCTTCGTCTTCCGCGATCCCGAGGGCCGCGTGAAAGTGCTGCACCGCACCAAGAACGGCAAGCTCGAGTTGATTGAAGCCCCATAGCGTGGGTACGAATTGAATCTGCATTGGGCACGATGTTCGCACCCCGTCTTTGTGCGTACTTCGTGCCCTTTGTGTTGCGCTTTTGTTCTTGATTCGCCGCTGATTGACCTTACAATCGCGATATCCTGATGACTTTCCGCCGGATCGCCGCCTCGGCCCTCCTTTTTGTTGCCGCGCTCCCGCTGTTTGCTTCGACAAAGAAGATCGTTCACAAGCCTGCGCCGTCCGCAGATCCCGTCTGCGACGTCATCCCTCTTCCTGCTTTCTCTGTCCAGAAACCTCCGCTCTCCGCACCAAAACAGCAGCAACTCGATGACGCGCTCCTCGACGCCACCGAAGACAAGAAACTTGAGATCGTTAAGAAATTGCTCGCCCAAGGCGCCGACCCCAATGCGCGCGATGAGCACTGCGTTACGCCGCTGATGATTTCGGCGGAATATTTCGATGTAGCCATCGCCGAATCGCTTATTGCATCCGGTGCGGACGTGAACGCTCATGACATGGTCGGCTGGACCGCGCTCCTCACTGCTGCTGACGCCGGCAACATGCCTGTCTTCAATCTGCTGCTCGCGCACAAGGCTGAGGTCAATCAAGCCGATAACGACCGCTGGACGCCGCTCGTCGCCGCCGTCCTCGGCAGCCGCCTGGATGCGGTAGAGTCGCTGCTCGCCGCAGGTGCGAAGATACGCATTCAAGACAAGAACGGCACCACGCCTTTAATGTTCGCCGCCGCCGAAGGGGACGTTCGCGTCCTCGACGCGCTGATTCGCGGACTCAGCGCCGAAGCAAAGGGGTCCGACAAGCCGTTGAACCAGGCACTCGACGAGACCGACTACTACGGTTGGACGGCTCTTCACCACGCTGCCAATCAAAAGCGCGCCGATTGCGTGCTTGCACTGCTGCATGCCGGAGCTACTAAAGATCTCCGCAACAAGATCGGCTGGGTGCCGCTCATGCTCGCCGCCGAGCGCGGAGACGCGCTTAGCACTATGGCGTTCCTCTCCAATGGGACAGACGCGAATGCGAAAACCCCCAATGGAACCACGTCGCTCATGCTGGCGGCTGCGAGCGGAGACGTTTCCACGGTTCAGGCGCTGCTAGCCGCCACGGCCAGCATCAACGACCAGCGCGATGACGGCCGCACCGCTCTCTTTGCCGCCGCCGAGCATGGCTCGGTGGACATCATCAAGTTGCTCATCGTGAACGGCGCCGACGTTGACCTCAAAGATTCCCGCAGCGAGACCGCTCTCGCCAGCGCCGCCCGTCGGCAGACACCCGAACTCATCTCCGCCATGCGTGATGCCGGGGCGAAGTAGCCTGCCCGCGAAGTGTTAACATCGTCACCGAATGCCTGCGAAAACCAAGCGTAAAACCCGCCGCCGCGAAGCCGCCGCGCCCCGCGATTCGCGCAAGGAGCTGGTCGTGATCACCGGGATGAGCGGCTCGGGTAAGGCAAGCGTCCTCAAAGCCTTCGAGGACATGGGCTACTACAGCGTAGACAACATGCCCATCGATCTCGTGCCTCGCTTTGTGGAGCTGACCCTGCATTCCTCTGAGATCGAACGCACGGCACTGGTCGTAGACATTCGCGAAGGCCACGGCCTCGAGCGTCTGCCGAAGATCCTCGACGAAGTCCGCAGCAAGCTGAAAGTCCGCATCATTTTTCTTGAAACATCAGACGAAGCTCTCGTTCGCCGCTTCAGCGAGACCCGCCGCCCTCATCCGCTCGGCACCAAGCACAGGGTGAAGGCCGCCATCCAGCTCGAGCGCAAGATTCTCGCCCCCATCCGCGCCAAGGCAGACATCGTGGTAGACACCTCCAAGTTCACGGTGCACGAGCTGCGTGCGCATATCATCGAGCGGTTTCAGGCGACCAGTCCGGCCAAGAATATCTTCATCTCCGCCGTGAGCTTCGGATATCGCGAGGGCGTTCCCGATGATGCCGACCTCGTCTTCGACGTTCGCTTTCTACCGAATCCGCACTTTATTCCCGATCTACGTCCTTTCACCGGCACGCACCCCAAGATTGCAAAATACGTGATGTCGTTCCCGCAGACGCGCGAATTCATCAAGCGTATCGCCGATCTGCTTGTTTATTTGCTGCCGCACTACATTCGCGAAGGGAAGAGCTACCTGACGGTCGCATTCGGCTGCACCGGAGGCCAACATCGCTCCGTCCTGATCGCTGAGGAGATGAAGAAGGCCCTTGCCCAGGCCGGCTATCAGGTCAAAGTGCAGCACCGCGACGCAAAGCCGTAGCACGCAATAGAATAGACACTTGCAATCCGCTCCCTCCCATTCCGTCTCCGGCGTGCAGCCACCTCGCCCCGCCGAAATGACCCGCCTTTTTGATTTCGTAAAGCCCTATACCTTGCGACTCGTCGTCGGCGTGATGTGCATGGCAGTAGTCGGATTGCTCGAAGGCTTTCGCATACTGCTAGTCGGCCCCATCCTGGACCGCGTGTTGAACCCCGCTGGTCACGGACTCTCTGGGACGGTATATGCGCCCAACGCCAACAATCCGCACGACATTCCGCTATTTCAGTTTCCTTGGTCGAATCACACCTTTCACCTGAACGCACTTGTACCGCACCAGCTCACCAATCCCTGGACGATGGTCGCCTTCGCCATGGTCGCGGCCACAACCATCAAGGGAATTTTCGACTACGCCGGAACTTATCTGGTGAACTTTGTCGGCTTCCGTATGGTCACCGACATTCGCGACACCCTCTACCGCTCCGTCGTCCGCCGCTCGGTCAGCTTCTTCGGACGCCACACCACCGGCACGTTGATCTCGACGCTGGTGAACGATGTCGAAAAGGTGCAGGTTGCGATGTCCGCCGTGCTAGCCGACATCATGCAGCAGCTCTTCATCCTGCTCGCGACAATGTTCGTGGTCGTGGCCCTCGGCGGAAAGCTCGCATGGGTGCTTTTAGGCTTCGTGCCCTTCGTGATTTTTTCTTCTTTCCGGATCGGCAAACGGGTTCGCAAGACGACGCGCACCGGGCAAGACAAGCTCGCCGACATCAGCAACATCCTCCAGGAAACCATTACCGGCAACCGGATCGTGAAGGCCTTCGGCATGGAAGGTTGGGAGACCACCCGTTTTGGCCGCGCCGGCGAGCGGCTCTTCGGCGCGAACATGCGCTCCGTCGTGGCGATTGCTCTAACCTCGCCCATCATGGAAGAGATCGCCGCGATTGCTTTCGCTCTTCTTCTTCTCTGGGGGCGCGACCTCATCAGCCAA
>JBJMGI010000087.1:0-21608 GCA_045807945.1 Terriglobales bacterium
GTCTGAAGAATGTCCGTGGAATCGTAAACCGTAACGTTTACGCGGCGGAATGGCGCGACCAGCGTGCCGCGGTACAGAGCTCCAAGCGAATGTGTCCAAACGTAAGGTGCGATAAACAGCAGGCTCGGGACCGCCGTGCCAAGGAGTAACGGCGTGACTGTTTTTCCTAACCGCAGAAACGGTGCAAGTCCACCCTGGCTGCCCGCGAGAGCGACTCTTCTCGCCGCGAGATACGAAACCAACGCGCATGGCAGCAGGAAGGCAAACATCTCATTCAGGTTCGTGCGCTCGCCCAGCACTCGCAAAACCGCGACCACAAAGACGAACAGGCACAGCCCGCCAAACACCGCGTAAGCGCGGCCCTTAGTCTTTTGCTGTTGTTGTCCCTCGGGTGCTTCAAGGTACACACACGCGAGCAGGGCCGCGGCCAGTGCATACATCCCCGTGATCTTGACGATGATGGAGATTCCACAACACAAACCCGCAAAGAAGAGCCAGCGCATCCGCCGACCCGGATCATTCGCGCATTGCAGCACGCACAGCGCTGCTCCCGTCGCCAGAAATAGGTTGTACCAGGAGGGCATCGACGCGGAGTAGTTCGGGATCGACCATACCGCCGCCATCAGCGTTATTAACGCTGCCGCCCAGGGTGGCCCGGAAAAGAGAGCGATGCGATAGACGGCGGGCAGCCAAAGAACAAAGGCCCCGAACAGGACAAGCCGCAGCGAAGTGAGGGTCGTCCCGAACAGCATGAACGCAAGTGCATGCGGATAGTCCAGCGCTCCCGTGTAGATCTCGTTGAAGTCGCGGTGCGGCAATTCGCCGTGCAACACGCGTTCTGCCATTTGCCCCAGGGCGCCGTCGTCGTGGCGGATCCACCCGCGGTTCAGGTTCTCCGCCGCATACCAAAGCGATACCGCGAACACCAGAAAAAATGCCGCGTGGCGCACGCTCCAGCCAACGAGCGTGATCTTCGCGTCAGACGTTTCGCGTTGCGGTGCGGGCGCGAGCATCAGTCCTATGTTTCCTTTCCTTTAACGCCAGCGTACGTCGAAAGCTGCTACGTGCTGCACATACGGATAGTCGCTCTCGATGCGCTGCTGCAATTCGCGGCTCTCGTTATGCGAGAACTGCGGTCCACGGTTCCACACCACCAGGTTGATGTCTCCGCGATCCAGTGCGGCATTCACATCGGTGAGCGCATTATCGTTTAGGAAATTGAAAATGTCTCGCGTTGGATTTCGTTTTCCCGTCAGGAAGTAGATCTCCGGCGCATCCGGCCCGGCGTAGATTCCCTTGTCGCCCGCGTGCTCCTGCACCAGCTTCGTTATCTCCTCGTAAACGTCCACCACCCCGGCTTGGCTCCTGATCCCGCGGGCGCGTTCAACATGAAATGGAGTCACAAATCGATCCGGCACGTAGTCTGCCCCCATCTCCACCAGGAATGAGGGCTTGATCCGAATCGCGCTGAAGAGAAGAAAAAAGACTAGCGCCACCAGCAATACCGCTGGAGAGCGCTTCGGCATCTGTTCCAGCCACGACTGAATCGTCAGAAACACCAGCGGCGCGATGTAGCAAAAGTAGATCGGCCCAGAGAACGGGAACCGAGAGAGGTTGCAGACCGCCACGAATGCGAGCAACACAAACAGCTGCTCGTGCTGATCGTTTTTCCTGTCAGCGACGATCGTCCATATCGTGATCGCCAGCACCAAGTAGGGCACCACGTCGAACAGCGAGCGCCACAAGAGCTGCAGCACGGGCGGCGAATCCGCTGAAACATACAGGAAGCACGCTCCCGTCGCCGCTATCAAAACCTGCAAGGTTTTTCTCAGCCGAAAATGTGCGGCGGTTAACAGCAATCCGATCAGAACCAGCGCCGGCCAGGTTCGCAGCACCTCGGTGGAATCCGCAACGGTGACGTTCACCCTCCGAAACGGTGCGACCAGAGTTCCGTTGTAAAGAGCTCTCGTCGAGTGCGACCAAAAATATGGCGCGACGAAGAGTGCAATAGGAATCAGTGTTCCCAAGACAAGCGGTCCGACAGCTCTAGCCAACTGCAAAAAGGGCGTGATTCCCCCTTCGAACGCTGCGGATGCGATTCTCCTCACCAGCAGATATGAAAGCAGGGCGCAGGGCAGCAGGAATGCGAATAACTCATTCGCATTCGCCCGCGCCCCGAGTGTCCGGAAGACTGCTACAAGAAAAATCAACAAAAACGCGACCACGAAGACCAGATACGTGCGATTGGTCTTCTCCTGCGCTCTTCCTTCCCGCACTCGCAGGTACACGCAAGCAAGCAGCGCCGCCGCCAACGCGTACACGCCGGTGATCTTGACAATTATCGACACCCCGCAACACACACCCGCCAGGAACAACCATCCCATCCGCCGGCTCGCGTGATTCGCGTATTGCAGCAGGCATAATGCTGCTCCCGTCGCGAGGAACAGGTTGTACCAGGACGGCATCGATGCGGAGTAGTTCGGGATCGACCACGCCGCCGCAAGTAGCGAGACCGCCGCCGCGACCCACGGTGGCCCGGAGAAGAGCGCGACCCGATACACGACCGGCAGCCACAAAAGAAAAGCTGCGAACAGGACGAGCCGCAGTGATGTGAACGTTGTCCCGAACAGCATGAACGCGAGCGCATGCGGATAGTCCAGCGCTCCCGTGTAGATCTCGTTGAAGTCGCGATGCGGCAATTCGCCGTGCATCACTCGTTCCGCACTCTGCGCTAAGGCGCCGTCATCGTGGGGAACCCATCCGCGGTTCAGATTTGCGGCCGCGTACCACGCCGATATGGCGAAGACAAAAAAGAATGCGGCGTGCCGCACGCTCCATCTTCCCCACGTGCGCCTATCCAGCGGATGCGAGTTTTCGCGTTGCGGTGCGGGCGCGAGCATCGCCTATGCCTTTCGTCCGACCACCATCAGCGAGCCGCCGAACGGAAGATTCAGCCGACGTGCAACTTTGTACTCGCCGATAGTCGTGCCGCGCAGCACTGTGTTGATCGGCGCCGCAGGGATTCCGGGCGGCTGCGGCTTCGAGCCAAGCACCGCTTCCTTGGCGCGCACCAGCAGCTTCGCGAAGAACACCCAGTGAAACAGATAGCGTTGCTCTTCGATAACCATGCCGGCCGCGTCAGCCAGCTTGTGAAAACAACATTTCGAGTACCGCGTCCGGTGGTGATTCAAATCGTCGTGCGTCGTCCACAGTGACTGAAATGCCGGAACCGTGATCAGCGCCTTCCCGCCAGGAGCCAGCTTCGAAAGCGCCAGCTGCAAATACTCGGCCGGGTTCTCCAAGTGCTCCAGCACATCCAGCAACAGCACCAGACCGAACGGTGTTTGTGGTGAGAATTCTTCCAGCCCGCAGAGGTGGATTTTGCTGCGGTGCGGATTCTCCGCGCTCACCGCCTCCGCCTCCGGCTCCACCCCTTCGACTGTCCCGAATGAAGACAGCCGGTCGAAAAACAACCCGTCGCCGCAACCTACATCCAGTATCTTCAGCGAACGATTCGGCCCAAACGTGCGCCGCAGCGTGTCCACGATGATCTCTTCACGGGCGCGCCACCACCAATGATGGTGGTATAGCTCGGCATATTTCTGGACATATTCCTTCTCCATGGCGGCTAGCGCTCGACCATCGCCCCGATCTTGTGCTCCACGATGTACACCGGCCGGCGCTTCACCTCTTCGTAGATTCGCGCGATGTAAGCGCCGATGATGCCGAGGAACAGCAGGTTCACGCCCGAGACGAACGTGATGAGCAGGGTCAACGCCGTGAAGCCCTTTGGCGACTGATGCAGAACGAACTTCGCCACCACGGAGTAGATCGCGAACACGGCGGAGAGCACCACCGCGAACGATCCGATCACCGCCGCCGCGTGCAGCGGCGCAGTGGAGAAGGCGAAGATGCCGTCGGCAGCGAGCCGCAGTAGCCCAAAGGGGCTGTACTTGCTCTCGCCAGCTTTGCGTTCGGCACGCTCGATGGGAATCCCGATCTGCTTGAATCCAACCCAACGCCTGAGCCCACGCGTGTAACGCAGATGTTCGGGAAGCGAGCGTATCTCCTCCACCACGCGTGCCGACATCAATCCAAAGTCGCCCGCATCCAGTGGCAGGTCGATGTCGGCCAGCATCGCCAGCATGCGATAGAAAAGGAAGTAGCTCACCCGCAGCCAGATCCCTTCTTTCCGCTTCACGCGCTGCGCATACACAACGTGATATCCCTCTTCGAACTTGCGGACGAATTCTGTAATCGCTTCTGGCGGGTCCTGCAGGTCAGCATCCAGGATGATGGTCGCGTCGCCTTTGGCATGATCGAGCGCCGCCGCGATCGCAGCCTGATGTCCGAAATTGCGCGAAAGTGAAAGCACGCTCACGCGAGGATCACGCGCGGCTGCCTCGCGCAGTATCGCAAGGCTCTGGTCCGCGCTGCCATCATTCACGAACAGCATCTGGTGCGGGCCGCCCGCAATGCCGTCCAATGTCGCCGTCAGCCGCTGAACAAAAAGCGGCAAGACTTCCTGTTCGTTATAGACAGGTACAACGACACAGAGTGTCATATGATTGTGAGAACTCTTTTTACCACATAGGAATGAACTCCCGGCATGGAAATGACAGGTGACGAGTGAGTCTCACCCGCATCCTTGAAGTTCCCTTTGTCTATCGCGCATGGCAGGGCCCGTTCGCGGCCAAGAAGATGTCGCCCATCGTGCGGAATAATGACCTCTCGCATCCCGGACGCGTGCTCGATATCGGATGCGGCCCCGGCACCAATGCCCGCTATTTTGCCGGAACCGATTACGTCGGTGTGGACTTCAATCCCGAATACATTCGCAACGCGCAGGCGCGCTACCCCGGGATGAATTTCGTTGCCGCCGATGCGACGGCGTATCAACCGGCGCAGCCTTTTGATTTCATCCTGCTGAACAGCCTGCTGCACCATCTTGACGACGATCAGGTCGCAACCGTGCTCTCGACCGCGCGCGCCAAGCTTGCGCCCAGCGGTCACGTGCATATCATCGAGCTGCTGACGTCAGGCCGCGTTCTTCCCGGCGCTCTTGCTCGCATGGACCGCGGCAAATTCGCCCGCCCGCTCCAGCGTTGGAAGCAGTTGTTCTCGCAACATCTCACGGAAGTGCTCAGCGAGCCATTCACTGTGGGCTTGGCAGGGCTGGGGATGTGGGAGCTGCTTTACTTCAAAGGAAGATCGAAAACTGATTGAATCAGCGTAGCGACGACGTCAACGTCGTCGCGCAAGCCGGCCGCGAGCCATCTGGGTTCGCGCGCGCCACTCCAAACAACGTAGAAGTTGCCTGCGGCTTGCCCTGTTCATCGATTAGCTCAGCGCGCACCAGGTGGTAGCACTGCTGCTGCCCTTCTCCGCCGAGATAGATGTCGAGCTTGTATGTGCCATCGCGCGTCAGCACGGTCTCGCCCTGGTAGTACCAGCGGTCAGTGAACACTTGCGCGCGTACTTTCCACTCCGGCGGAGGCACGCCGGTAGTCGTTCCCGTCAGCTTCAGCGCGGCATTGGGCACCATGTCGTTCGACGTCGGCGAAGTGATGGCTATCTGGTACTTCGTCGTAGGCGGCAGCACGGGAGCCGGCTCGCGCCGCGAATAGATCTCGATCCGCTGTCCGCGCACCGTGTCCGGCATAGTCATCTGTAGTTGATAGCGCTCCGCCAGCAGCGGACGCACCGCAGCATCCACCTGCTTCGCCTCTTCTCCCAACCCGCCATCCAGCACGACGTATTCGAATGCGGCATCATGCACCGCGTTCTGATACGCCGGAATCCCACGCTGCTCTCCGTAGTGGAAGAAGAACGGATCGGCGATCTGCCACTGCCGCAACGTCGGATGCAGGTAGTAGCGGAACACACTGTCGTCCACCAGCACGCGGTCGGAGTTCACAACTTTGTTATCGAGCCACGCCAGCGCGGGGTCTACGTTCGGCCAGAAGATGAACCGTTCCATGTGCCAGCTGTTGCCGAGCCATCCGCAGGTGACCGCGATCACGACTGTCAGAATCGTCGTCCATGCCGCGCGGCCAAGCGCACCACCTTTGTAGAGGCGCCGCACGACTTCAAAAACTCCCGCCGTAGCCAGCGGAGTCAGAAAGAACAGCGCGTAGGCGGCATGCTTCCAGTAGTCATAGTCGCTGCGTACCGCCACTTGGAAGCCGAGCAGCAGAACCGCTCCCAGCCACAGCGCTCCACCAAGCTGCTTCTTGCCCTTCCACAGGAAACCGAAAAGAGACAGACCAGCGATCAGCCAGAAGTCGGCACGCCGCCATAAATAGATATCGAGCACTTCGCTCTTTGCCAGCAGCGAGGAATATCCCATGCCGTACTTCACGAGGTAGCGTAGCTGCTCAAGGTACACAGCAAGGTAGATGGCCGCGGCAGCCGTAAGCGGCGCGGCAAAGCGCAAAATGGATTCTCTGCGGCGGAAGATCGCGATCAACACCAGCGCGGGGAAAAACACCGCGACCAGGTACTTACATAAGAAGGCGGCGAAGAACGCTGCTGCGCTTGCAAGCCACGGCGCCGTCTTGCGCTTCTCCCATGCGAGCGCGAACATCCACAAACCGAGTGCAAAAAACCCGAGCGCGCCGGCATCGCGCGTTGCGATGCGCGATGCATACACCGCCGGAGCCAGCATGGCGAAGATTGCCGCCGACGCAACGCCCACTTCCGGCGAATACAGCTTCCGCCCGAAGTAGTACATGGAGACCACGCACAGCAATCCCATCAGCGCTGCCAACTCGCGCACTCCCGCAAGTCCGGCGACGCGGTCGGCTGTCGCCGCCATCGCCGGCCACAGATACCATCCAAAGCTATGGTGCAGCGGAGTATCGAGCGGCGACTCGAACATTCGCGAGAGGAACATGCGCCCGTAGACCACGTACACGCTCTCGTCCATGTACGCGCTCGAATACAGGGGGTCCCACGCCCGCACGTACCACGCGCAAAAATAGACGATGGAAAGCGCCCAGATCCGCTCGTTGTGAAAAATTTCGTGCGGATGCAGGTGCACCAGCGGATTACGCCAGTGTGGAGCGGGGGCGGGAGCAGGTTTTGCCGTCATCGCCGGCTCTAGAAGTAATGTCGCCAAGAAATGCTCACCAAATGACGCCGGAAGGCGCTGTACACGTTCAAGAAGTCATAGCCGAAGCGGAGCTCGTTTTCCGGCGTCGCGCGCCACAGCACGTTCGAGCTCGCCGTGGCTGCAAATCCAGGGCTGCTGAAATCGGAGCCGGTCGTCTCCACGTTTTGCACGCCGAGTGTCGTGGAAGCTCGCCACTCCACTTTTTCTCCGAAGCGCCACGTCGAACCCAAGCCGCCATAGTTCAGAAGGAATCTTGTCGGACTGAAATATCCGCCCACCAGGTTCCGCGGCGCGGCTCCCGGCAAGAAGTCAGCGTCGTGATCGAACGACATGTAGCTCACACCGTACGAGAGCCGCAGATACGGCTTGTCAGACCGGATCATCTTGCCAAGATCGAAATCCACGCCGTAACGCCGGTTCGAGTCAACCGCCTCGCCCGTGTAGAGACCATCACTGTAGTGGAACGACGAATCCCAATGTCCGTGCTGGCTCGAATAGCCGACGCCAATATGTCCAAGGTTCGAACGAACCCGACCAAAGGTCTGACCGGCGATGACGACGCCGCGCGTTGAGATCATCGATTCTTCCACCGGCCCGCGGTCGAAACCGGCGTCGAACGCCCATGAATTGCTGAAGCGGTAGGTCAGGTCCGCGCCGGCATCCACTTGAGTCGTGTATCCCGGAAAGTCCTCCACGCCGATCTGCGCGTGCGTGGTTCCTTGCTCGGAAATCTGCGAATCGAGGGCGCCTTGGAAGTACTGCGAGTCGAAGTCGCCCGTCTTCGTGCTCCAGAATGTCGGCTTGTAACCGAACGTGAAGCGGTTGGAGCTGTTGAGCGGCGTCGAGACCAGCAGCATCGCGCGATCGTAATCGAGATTGCGGCGGTTGCGTCGTCCGAAATATCCGACCTCCACCCATGTTCCCAGCGCGCGGCTCACCGCTTGACGCAAGTCGCTGGCTTCCGCCGCGCTCCCCGTAGAGATGTCATGCAAGATGGAGCGAGCGTACGCGAAGTGCCCCAGCCCGGCTTCCGAGCGCGCCAGCTCCAGCGAGACGCTTGCGTCATCCGGCGCCGCACTCTTTGCCTGCACCAGCAAGTCGCGCGCCTCGGCGTAGCGGCCCTTCCAGTTCAGGATTTCGGCTCGCCCACGCAGCGCCATCGGATGGTGCGGATCGCTCTTCAGCACCTGGTCATACATCACAAGCGCTTCGTCCGAGCGGCCACTCCAGGCAAGCAACTGCGCTTTGCCCACGAGCGCACGCGGATCGTTCGGCTTCGTCTCGAGCGCGCGCGCAAACATCAACTCCGCCTGAGGACGCGTGTTGTGGTCCCACGAAAGCATCTCTGCGTAACCATCCAGCAGCTCAAGGTTGCGCGGCTCGAGTGCAAGCCCCTGCTGGTAAAGCTTCCCGGACTCCCCACGGCTCGCGCCGCTCCAGCTCAGGATCTCAGCCAACCGCGAGATCGCGGGCATGAATTTCGGATCGCGCTGCACGATGGAGCGCAACGCCTCGACGGCCTGCGCGCGGTGTTCAGAGCCGCGTGCCAAGACGTCAGCGTAGTCGTAAGCGTATTGCGAATTCGCCGGCTGCAGCTCCGAAGCGTGTTGTAAAAGGGGGAGGGCCTTCGCGCTGCCGTTGTCTGACCAGCTGTAATACATCCCGAGCTGGTGCGTTCGCGCAGCATCGTTGGGTTCCACTTCGTTCAAGGTTGCGAGATAGGGGAGGGCATCTCTCCAGTGTCCTACGCCGTCGAGCTGGTCCACGATGTCGGCCAGCGCTTCTTTATTCTTCGGATCCGATTGCAACACCTGCTGGTCGCGCTGGACGGCGCTAGTCGCGCTGCCTTGCAGCTGCTGATCGTCTCCGCGCGAAAACTGCACGGCCATGGCAACGATAAGGAATGCGTAGGTCAGTTGGCGGTTCATGCTTCCACCACCTCCGCCGTATGAGCGCCAGGTTCAGGATGCGCCTCAACGTTCTGCGTCGAGTGCGTCAGCCTCAATAGCGTGCCCTCGCGCGGCGCGATCTCGAAGAACAAGTATTTCGATATCTCGTCCTGGTCCGTGGCCGCGATCTGGTCGAAGCGGATCCCATTGGAATACCGAGTGACGTTGTTAAAGGTGTAAGGTTGGTTGCGCATCACTTTTCCCACGGCGCGGATCGTACGCGCCGGCAGATCAAGCTCAAGGTCGAGCGTGCTGCCATCTGCAAACGGCTTGTCCGTCGTGATCGAGACACCGGTGCGGTTCAGGTTGCGCGCGTAATTTTCTGTCATGCCGCTTCCGTTCATGCCGCTTCCGCTCATCCGGTATCGGAGTGTCAGGTCGAGCCGCGCCGGCCAGCGGTAGGTCTGGCGGTATTCTTTGCGCTTGAACGCGCGGAAGATCAGCGGAAGCACCAGCGCGATGTAGAAGCACGACCAGAACAGGTTGATGGTGAGCGCCCAGAATTCGTAACCACCCGGCGGGGTCGCCATGATGCGCCTGAAGCCGACCAGAGTGGCCAACCCGAGGATGCTCACGATGAATAGCTGCAGGAACACGTCTTCCCAAGCGGCAGCATTGGAGCGAGTCTTCGGAGTCACGCGGAACTTGTTGCCTCCGCCGAACAGGCCGACGATGCTCTCCATCATCACGCGCATCTTCAAAATGTTGAATTGTTCGCTGTAGATGAAGCTGCGGAAGCCGCCTTGCAACATCACCGACGAAAAAGTATTCAGCACGAAATATGGCCCGAAGAATTTGACGAACGTTGCCGGGTCAGTCAGCAGCGGGAAGACTCCGGTGAGCAGGCACACGGTCGGCGTCAGAGTATAGAGCAGCTTCTGATAACTCATCCAATAAAAGTAGAAGGATGCGAAGTAACAGATGCGCTGCCCCAGTTTCATTCCGGGACCAAAGACCGGGTTCTCTTTACGCAGGACCTGCATCGCGCCCTGTCCCCAGCGTTGCCATTGCGTAGCGAATGCGACGAACGTCTGTGGAGCGAGTCCGCGCGCCAGCGTTCGGTTCTGATACAGCACGCGCCACCCGTTCTTCTGCAGCTTGATGCCGGTGTGCATGTCCTCGGTGATGGTGCCGGTCGCAAACCCACCGATGTCATCGAGCGCGCTGCGGCGAATCATCGCCGGGCTTCCGCAGTAGAACGCCGCGTTCCAGTGGTCTTTGCCCGGCTGGATCACGTTGAAGAACAGCTCCTGCTGCTGCCATCCGTAACCCTTCTTCACGTTCAGCAAGTGCTGGAAGCTGTCGAGGTTGTAGAAATCCTGATGCGTCTGCACGATGGCGACGTCCTGATCAGCGAAGAAGCCGACCAACTCGTCGATAAATTCGGGGGAGGGCACGTGGTCGGCGTCGAGCGTAACGATGAACTCGCCTTGCGTCAGGCGCAGCGCATTGTTCAAGTTGCCCGCCTTCGCGTGGTCACGCTCTTCCCGCGCGATGTAATCGGCTCCCAGTTCTTTGCACAAAGCCGAAACGCTCTCGCGGCAACCGTCGTCGAGCACGTAAGTCTTGTGCGGATAGCGCACGTTCAGCGCGCACACAATGGTCTCGCGCAGCAGCTCGACCGGCTCGTTGTACGTGGCGATGTAGATATCCACCGTCGGCCATTGCAGTGGAGCGGGCGTGGCGTATCGTGTCGGAGTCCAGGCGATAAAGTAAAACAGGCACGCTTCCAGAAAGTTCAACATCTCGGCGACCAGGAAAACCCAGAAGAAGATCTTCGCCAGCGGGTTCATCGTGTGGACGAGGCGCCAGGCGAAATAGCGCACCGTCGAGATGAGCGCCAGCACCACGGCAAGGCGCACGACCGCCAGCCGGATCTCAAGCAGTGGCGTAGGCCTGAGTGATTTGATCTTGATGGATGGAGCTGCCGCGGCTCGCGCTACGCCGGTTCCTGTCTGACCGCCCAAAATTCCCCTCCGTAACATGGCCGTGACGATCGCCGGGCGAGGGAGCGCGGTGAGGGTCAACGGGTCTCGTGTACACAGGCTTCAGCAATGGGCAGCGGCATCCGCCGTTGCTCCAATTGATTGCTTCCACCCTCTTGGGGGAGAGGTTTTTTGCATCACCAGAAAGCCAGCAAACAAGGCTGTCGCCGGGCCAGAGGCCTTCCTGGTCACGTTTTGTTCTACTTTGGGGGGTGTAAAAAGAGTACCCCGAGAGCTCGGAATTGGCAAGACACTCTGGTAACCGCCGTTGATCTTGCCCCGATTTGGGACCCGCTCATCTCCGCAGTCCTGCAAAAGCCGTGCAAACAACATGTTGGGATGCCCGCGCCAACTTCCGCCACACCTGCGCGACTACCGCATGTGCTCCATCTGTTCGTGCTGCGGCTCCATCGAAAACTGCTTCTCCAGCGTCGCCTCATACGGATACACATGCAGCATCCATCCAAAAACCTGCGGGATGAATTTCCCACCAGCGGCTTCGCATGCCTCTTGCGTTGAGATCGAGCCCATCATCCCGAACTGTGAATCCTTTTTGAAGATTTCCTGCCGCTTGTCGCGGGGAGGCCAGCAGAAGTTCACGTGGGCATGCCATTGCGCCACGCTCAGCGGCACGCGCTTATCAAGATCTTCTTCCGTCAGCCGCTTCGGCGCCGTGTACATCGCGCCCACAAGTTTGTAGGAGCTGCCATCCACTTCGTAGAGCAGCGAAGTCGGATGCGCTGCATTGAAGCCGAACGCACTCTGCACAGCGTAGGAATTATTGGTGAAATGCTTCATCTTGCTCGGCACATTCGGCAGGAAGATCTTGTATCCGTCCGCGAGCGCTGCTTTGTAATCTTTGTACTTGTCGAGCGCCTCACGTGTCGTCGCCACCGTGCGCGCCGCGCGATCTTTGTCCGCCTGTGTCGCCGGGCGAAGCTGGGTCATCTTCATGTGCGGCCCCATATCCAGATGGTGGTGCGACATCTGCTCGCTCGCAGCCGAGGTGGTGGGCTCAGCCTCCGCATGCTTCGTATCAGCGTCGCCGGGCATAGTCATCGCCCCGTGATCATGCTGCATCTGCGCCCATAAGCCGACGCCCAGCGCGCATACCAGCCCCATCCTTATTAATAGGTCTCGCATCTTCTGCCCCCGAGCAGCTTCAACCCTGCCGACACCAGCAAGTTCTGGGGACCGAAATAACCCCACGTAGAGGCGCGGCATGCCGCATCTCCGGCCTCCGGCCTCCTGCGTCCTGCCTTCTGCCTTTGGCGCTACTTTTGCCAGCTTTTCGGGTTCATATTATCGTTGTGAAAGAACATCACCCAGGAGATTTCATGGATACCAAGCATCCATTCTTCGGCAGCCGTATTCTCGCTGCGCTTGCCACTTTTGCGCTGACCGCCGGAACCGTGGCCTTTGCGCAGCAGAGCACTGCGACCCCTTCTACCAGCGAGCAGTCCGCGCAGTCCTCAACCACCAGCTCGAAGCCGAGCAAGGCCGAGCGAAAAGCTCGTCACAAAGAGCGCAAAGAAAAGATGGCCAAGGAACTTGGCCTGACCGCCGACCAAAAAACCAAACTCAAGGCGATCCAGCAGGACCAGCGCAAGCAGGCGAAGGCCCTCAAGGCCGACACTTCGCTCAGCCAGGACCAGAAGGTCGCAAAGCTGAAGGAACTCCGCCAGTCGGGTATGGAAAAGCGCGACGCCATCCTCACTGCCGAACAGCGCGAAAAGCTGCAGCACCTGCGTTCTGAGAACGAGGAGAACGAAGGTGGTGAGCACCACCACCGTCACGGAAAAACAGGTACGAGCATGCCGGCTCCGGCGCCTGAACAGGCCCCGCAGACCCAGCCGACCAAGTAAGGATTCTCCTTCACAAGGGCGCGAGCAATCGCGCCCTTATTTTTTTCCCATCACCTTGAGCGCAGCATCGCGTCCGCTGCGGATGCAATCCGGCACGCCGATACCACCATACGCATTACCCGCGAGTCCGAGCGTCGGCATCTCCGCAAGCTGCCGCCGGATGATCTCCAACCGCCGCAGATGGCCCACCTCGTATTGCGCCATCGCTACCGGCCAGCGGAACACGCGCACTGCAACCGGCTCTTCGCGGATGTTTAGGATCTCCAGCAGCTCGCGTTTTCCTATGGCTGATATTTCCTCGTCGCTCAACCGCAGAACAGCTTCATCTCCGGTTCCACCCAAAAACATCCGGATCAATGCCCCGCCGCTGGGAACGCGTCCATCGAATTTTTCGTGAACAAAAGTGATTGCGCGCACGCGCCGGTTTTCTGTCCGTGGAACCAATACGCCGAAGCCCGGCGGCAATTTTGGTGCGCGCGTTTGCGCATATGCGAATTGGACGATCACGCTTGAGCTGTACCGAATCGCTCTCAGCTGTCCCGCGATTTCGGGCGCCGTGGATTGCAGCAGATTGCCCGCGTTCGGCGCTGGCAAAGCGATTACCAGTGCATCGAAGTCGCTTGCAGCATCGTTCACCCGTACCTTCCACGTCTCTCCTCGGGTGATCTCCCGCACTTCGCACTTCCTCATAAGCGACGATGGCGGAAGCTTCCTGACAAGCCCATCCACCACAGCTTGCATCCCCCCACGAAGACTGGTGAAGATCGCAGGCCGCGCGCCCGAACTATTTTTTCTCGCCGTCATCATCCCGCGGATCAGGCTCCCACGCTCCGATTCCATCTTCACCATCCGCGGCAACACTGCTTGTGCGCTCAGCTCGCGCGGATGCCCGCCGTAAACCCCTGCGAGCAGCGGCTCGGCCAGCCGCTCGACAATTTGCTCCCCGAAATGTCTGCTGACGAAATCCGCAATCGATTCGTCCTCGTCGTTTTTCTTGCGCGCACCCGCGAGCCACTCGCGCATGCACCCGATTTTCGATTTCAGCGGGAATAGAGGCGAGAAAAACGTCGCTGCGGGATCGGTCGGAACAAAAAACTGCAGTCCATCAGGCAACGTAACCAGTTTCTTTCCCAACAGAACGTAAGTCTTGCGCCGGGAATCATTGGAGCCGATCAAATCGCCATCGAGACCAAGTTCACTGCACAGCTCGCGGGCCGCAGATTTTTCGCTCAGCCACGAATCCGGCCCGGCCTCCATCAGGAAATCGCCGACGCGCTCCGTCCGGATCACCCCTCCTAAGCGCTCGCTGCTTTCAAACAGCGTGAACTCGGCGCCTGATTTATGCAGCTCGTACGCTGCACTGAGCCCCGCGATCCCGCCGCCGACAACCGCAACCTTCACCGCCGCCTCCAAGTAGGACAAAGGCGCCACTGATAAACACAGATTAAACCTGTTTTTCTTTTATCCTGCCGAAGCTGCATCTGATTGCTCCGGACTGCCGCGGTGCTTCTTGCGTTCGTTGTCGAATATCAATCGCCTGACCTGCGGCCGCTCACCAAAGTTCAGCAGCAGACCGACCTCGATCTCAGTCGCACGCAGATAGTTGAGTAGTTGCGCTTCATGCGCGCGCTCTAGTGCTTTGCAGGTTTTTATTTCAATGAGAACTTTTCTTTCAGCGAGGAGGTCGGCACTGAAGTCCGCGAGGGGGGCCCCGCGAAAATAAAACGGAATTGGCACCTGCTGCTCGGTGGCGATTCCGTTCTGTCGCAAAGCCACTACAAAGCATTTCTCGTAGACGGATTCCAAAAACCCGTATCCGATTTCGTTGTAAACCTCATAGAAAACACCGATGATCCGCTCGGTGAGTTGTTGATACTTGAATTGGCCTTTATCAGTGTTCATCTGTGGCGCTTTTGATTCTACTGTCGCGTCCGCACCAATTCCGCTAGGGCTTCGATAAATAAGGGCGAGTGATTCAGCGATTCTGTCCGCCAAAGCTTCATGCCGTGTTCTTCGGCGAATTTCTTGAAAGCGATATCAATGTCATACAAAACTTCCACGTGGTCGCACACGAATCCGATCGGCTGTATGAGTGCCGCCGTCGCGCCTTGATTTTTCAGCGCCAAGATCGTCTCTTCGACTGTGGGCCCGATCCATGGCCCGCCCGAGATCCCCTGGCTCTGAAATGCGCAGCACCATGCGCTCTCCGGCAGATCGCAGGCCAGCGCGACCGCGCGCGCCGTCTCTCGCGCCTGAATTTCGTAAGGATCGCCATCGGCGACGGTGCGGCTCGGCACGCTGTGCGCGGTGAAGATGATCGGAACCTCGACTCCGCTCTCTTCGCATGCCCGCTTCCACGCCGGCAACAATTTTCCTGCGAACGCCGCGATCAACTTCGGATTGTCGTGCCATGACTTCACGAAATCCACCGCGAACGGCACGCCGCCGTCTCCCTCGAGCGCCTTGCGGTAAAGCCCCACGCTGGTTCGCGAGTTCTGCGGCGCTAGGCAGATCGCAACAGCCTCGCTCACACTGTCGGCCGCCATCTGCTTCACGGCATCGCTGATAAACGGACGCCAGTTGCGCATGCCGACATACACGCGCATTCCCAGCTCGCGCTCCAGCCCCTTCGCCTGCCGCATAGTGATGTCCGTCAGCGGCGACCGCCCGATCTGCTCGTAGCGATGCCGAATCTCTTCGACTGCTGCATCCGGCAGCGCGCGTCCTCCCGTTACATTTTTCAGGAATTCGCGGATATCGGCTTCCGTCGCAGTATCGGGCGAGCCATGCGCCAGCAGCAGGACGGCCTTCATACCGTTTTTGCCCCGGCCTTTGCATACTTCGCGGCGCGCTCGTGCACAAACTCCACCAGCATCTTCACGTTCTGCTCCGGCGTCTCAGGCAAAATCCCGTGACCCAGATTGAAGATGTGTCCCGCGCGTCCACCTGCGCGACCCAAGATCTCTTCCGCGGCAGACGACACATGCTCCCATGACGAAAACAATGCCACCGGATCAAGATTTCCCTGCACCGCGCACTTGTGCCCGAGCTTCGCCCAGCCCTCATCAAGCGGAATCCGCCAATCGAGCCCGAGCACGTCCGCGCCCGTCTCCTGCATGGAAGTAAGTAATGTTGCGCTGTCGGTTCCGAAGTAGATCACCGGCGCCCCGGTCTTCTTCAAATGCTGGATCAGCGCGGTCGCATGCGGCAGCACAAATTTTCGATAATCGTCTACGCTCAAACACCCGACCCAGCTATCGAAAACTTGCAGCACGTCCGCGCCCTCTTTTACCTGCTCGCTCGCGTACCCGCCCAGCACGCGAACCAGCTTGCGCATGAGCGCGCCCCAAGCCTCGGGCGCGTTGTACATCATTTTTTTCGTCTCGAGGTAATTGCGCGAGCCTCCGCCCTCGATCATGTAGCTGGCCAGCGTGAAAGGTGCACCGCAGAACCCGATCACGGGTACGCGATCCGCGAAGTGCTTGGCCACGATCCGCACCGATTCGGCGACATATCCCAGCTCTGCCGCGCGATCATCGCGCAAGCTCTCGATTTGTGCGGCACTCCGAAGCGGCTTCTCGATCACCGGACCTTCGCCCGCCGCAAAGTGAAACGGCACGCCCATCACTTCCAGCGGAAGCAGCAGGTCGGCGAAGATGATCGCAGCGTCCACACCGAGCTTCTCGGCCGCGGTGATGGTCACCTCGGCCGCCAGCTTCGACGTCTTGCAGATATCGAGGATCGAGTGCTCGCGCCGTACGGCACGGTACTCGGGCATGTAGCGGCCAGCCTGGCGCATGAACCACACCGGCGTGGTGTCCACCGGAAGCCGCTTGCAGGCGTGGACGAATCTGGAGTCAGGTGCCGACACAGGCATCTAGTAAATCACAGACTTGCTCCCATTCGGCCCACGAGAGCGTCTATCCACAGCCCGCGTGAGAAGATACTTTTGCACCGAATAGGCCCGCCCGGAAGTCGAATCAACCTATGCGCCGTCACCGTCCACTTCTCCGCATCACCGCATTCGCGCTCTTCGCGGCTACAGCTTTCGCCCAGCAAACCCACCAGCCGCTCCCAATGGACACTGGCCGCTCCGGCGTCGAGCAGATGCTAACCAAGCTCCGCACCACCGCGCGCCTCATGTACATCACCGCACATCCTGATGACGAAGATGGCGGACTGCTCGCGCTCGAATCGCGCGGCCATGGAGTCAGCGTCGAGCTCTTTACCTTGACCCGCGGCGATGGCGGACAGAACAAGACGGGCGCTCACTTTTCCGACGAGCTTGGTGTGCTGCGCACGCTCGAGCTGCTTGAGTCTGGCCGCTACTACGGTGTTGAGCAGCGCTTCTCGCGTGTCGCCGACTTCGGCTTCTCCAAGACTCCCGATGAGACATTTGAAAAGTGGGGAGGGCACGACATTGCGCTCGCCGACCTCGTTCGCGGCATCCGCGAATTTCAGCCTGACGTCGTCGCCGCCCGCTTCACCGGAACCCCACGCGACGGTCACGGAAACCACCAGGCCTCCGGCATTCTCGCGCGCGAAGCCGTCATCGCCGCCGCCGATCCGAATCGCTTCCCTGAGCAGATCAAAGAAGGCCTGCTGCCCTGGCGCGTGCAGAAGCTCTACCACGACATCGTTCCCGCGGGAGAGAAGAACATTGCGGCCATGGATGCTGGTGTAAAGCTTCCGTATCTCGATAAGACTTTCGCCGACTTGGGCGCCGAAGGCTACAGCCACCAGAAGTCGCAGAACGCGACTTACAATCCTCCGCCGCCCGGCCCCAGCATTCGCCGCTACAAATTGATCTGGCCGAACGAAGGCACAAAAGATGAATCCGACCTCTTCCAGGGGATCGAGACGCGGCTCGATCATCTCTTCGATCGGCTTCCCGCAGCAGAACGCGAGCTGCTAAAAGCGGATCAGCCGAAGCTGCAGGAAGCTGTCAAACAGATTGATGCCGCCGAGGATTTTCCACACAAAAGAACGACTTGTTCCGGTCCCTTGGATAAGATGTGGTGCGGCTCTGCTGCCGCGCCTCTGCTGCGTGGAAACCAAACAATCGCAGAGATTCTAAAAGATGTGGCGGAGTCGAAGATCTCAGGGGTATCCAAGCAGAATCTCGACTCGCTGCTCAACGAAAAGTCCCGTCAGTTCCAGCACGCCGCGAATCTCGCCCTTGGCCTGACGCTCACCGCAACTTCAGCAAGTAGTCAGGCGGCTTCGTTCCTGATTCCAAGCTCCGATTATGAAATCGCAGTCACACTCGAGAACACTCCTTGGCCGTTCCAGATGCAGGATCTGCGGCTGGAGCTACTCCACGGCTGGAGCGCTCGCCGAATCGATCGCGCCTTCTGTTCCAAAGCGCCTGGATGCCTGCGTATGGATTTTTCCATTGTCGTGCCGCAGGACGCCAACTTAACGCGTCCCTACTGGCACCGTGACGACCCCGAGAAAGACGAAGTGTTCACGCTGAATGAACCACAATACGCGACACTTCCACTTCCTCCCGCACCGGTAACAGCGACGGTGACTTACACCCTGTACGATTTACCGGGCGAGATTAGCGCCGTTGCCACCACCGCGCCCGGCAACCGACGCGCGCTTGCTGTCGAACCCGCATTCTCGCTCGCTTTCAGCTCAGCCACACGCGTGGTGCCGCTGGCCCAGGCCAAGAGTTTCACGGTCGAGCTCGAAGCCGAAAAATTTTCCGATGGTGCCTCCACCGGCACACTCCACATCAGCACTCCGCCAAATTGGACCGCCAAAGTCGCGCAACCTGAATTGCATTTCAAGAACGCCCAATCGCAGCAGTCCGTGCAAGCTTCTATTTCAGGTGACTCCTCCGCAGAAGGCATCTACGAGCTCCGCGCCTCGCTCGACTCCGGCGGTCACACTTATAACGAAGGCTTCACCGAGATCACCCGCGATGATCTCGATCGCTTCTTCTACTTCCATCCTGCCGTCGAACGCATCTCCATAGTGGACGTGAAGCTGCCAGAAAAGCTGAGCCTCTGCTACGTCCCCGGCGCCGGGGACGAGGTCGCCGACACTCTCGACCAGTTCGGCATGAACGTGAAGCGCATTCCCGCCGAATCAATCTCCGCCGACACCCTGAAAGCTTGCGACACCGTCGTCCTCGGCATTCGCGCTTATGACACGCAGCCCGCCCTCAAAGAACACAACAAGCTGCTGCTCGATTTCGTCCAGAACGGCGGAACGTTGCTCGTCCAGAACAATTTCAGTACCGACGAGTTCAACGACGCGCACCTCACGCCTTACGATGCCCAGCTCGGTCGCCAGCGCGTGAGCGACGAGACCGCTCCCGTCGAGGTTAAAGACGCGAACAGCTCCATCCTCCATCACCCCAACCAGATCGCAGAAAAAGATTTCAACGGATGGGTGCAGGAGCGCGGCGTGAACTTCATGTCGAGCTGGGGAAAGGAATTTCAGCCGCTGCTCTGTAGCCACGACCCCGGCGAGCAGCCGCTCTGCGGCGGCCTGCTCACCGCGCATTACGGCAAAGGTCTATACATCTACACCGGCTATTCCTTCTTCCGCCAGCTTCCCGCCGGAGTTCCCGGCGCCATCCGCCTCTTCGTGAATCTGGTGAGCGCAGGTCATGAGCAGCACTGAGCCGCAATCCGGCGCCCCGCGGCTCGCGCGCGAGCTCACGGTGAAGGACGCGACCGTGCTGAACATGATCGACATGATTGGCGTCGGCCCGTTCATCACCTTGCCGCTGGTCGTCGGCGCAATGGGCGGCCCGCAAGCCATGCTCGGCTGGGTGCTCGGCGCGCTGCTCGCCGTTTGCGATGGACTCGTCTGGGCGGAACTCGGCGCCGCCTTCCCCGGAGCCGGTGGCTCCTATCAATATCTTTCGCGGATTTACGGGCCGTCGAAGTGGGGACGCCTTTTCGCGTTCCTCTTCGTCTGGCAGATCTCGTTCAGCGCGCCGCTCTCCATCGCCTCCGGCGCGGTCGGAGTTTCGCAGTACGCGGCGTATCTTTTTCCTGCGCTCGAATCGAGCGGCGCCGCGGGGACGTTTTGGGGAAGCCGCATCGCGATCAACGGCATCAGCTTGCTCGCCATCGGGCTAGTACTTTTCTCAGTGCTGCTGCTGATGCGCGGCATCCGGGCCGTCAGCAAAATTTCCTGGGTGCTCTGGGCGGGAGTGATGGCGACGCTCGCATGGGTGATCTTCAGCGGCTTCACCCACGTCGGCACGCATCAGATCTTCGCCTTTCCCCCCGACGCGTTCGCCTTGAATCACAAATTTTTCCTCGGACTCGGCTCCGCGCTCATCTTCGCGACCTACGATTATTGGGGTTACTACAACGTTTGCTTCCTGGGCGGCGAGGTTAAGGACCCCGAGCGCACCATCCCGCGCTCGCTACTCCTCTCCATCGTCCTGGTCGGCATCATTTATATGGCGCTCAACCTGAGCGTGGTCGGCGTGCTGCCGTGGAAAGAATTGCAGTCCATCGCTGCTACCAATTTGCGCTTCTACACCGTCTCAACAGTCATGCAGCGGATTTACGGAAACTGGGCCGGCTCGGCCGTGACGCTTCTTGTCATTTGGACCGGCTTCGCCTCCATCTTCTCCCTGCTGCTCGGATATTCGCGTGTTCCCTATGCCGCTGCGCTCGACGGGAATTACTTCAAGCGCTTCGCCGCCATCCATCCGCGATATCACATCCCTCACGTCGCGCTGCTCTCGTTGGGATTCACCGCCGCGTTCTTCTGCCTCTTCCGTTTGCGCGACCTGATTGCGGCATTAGTCGTGATTCGCGTCTGCCTGCAATTCCTGCTGCAAGGGGTCGGACTGATCTTTCTTCGAGCGCGGCATCCCGAAGCGCCGCGGCCATTCCGCATGTGGCTTTATCCGCTTCCCGCGCTGCTCTCCGTTGTGGGATTCACCTTCCTGCTTGTCTCGCGCGAAAATTTCTCGCGCGAGATAAAAATCGCCTCCATCATCGCCGTAAGCGGCGCGATAATTTTCCTGCTACGCGGCTGGAAGCAACGCACCTGGCCCTTCACAATCGAACCGTTAGAAGCCACGAGCCGCTAGTGTCCACTCCCGACAACGCGCTGCCAGTTCGCCCAGCGGTGGAAGATCACCCCTGGGCGCCGTTGCGCGAGCCGCTCTTTCGCGGACTCTGGATCGCATCGCTCATCTCCTTCACCGGCACGTGGATCCAGAACGTGGCCTCGGGATGGTTCATGGCTTCGCTCACCAGTTCCGCGATCATGGTCGCCCTGGTACAGGCGGCGATGAGCCTGCCGGTTTTTCTCGTCGCCATCCCTGCCGGCGCACTTGCCGACATGCTCGACCGCCGCCGGCTGCTGATTTTCGCTCAGACCTGGATGATGGTCGTGGCCTTTGCGCTCGCCATGCTTGCCGGGTTGCACCTCATGGGCCCGTCACTGCTGCTCGCGCTCACGTTTCTGCTCGGACTCGGCGCCGTCATCAACGACCCGGCGTGGCAGGCGATCGCGCCGGACGTGGTCAGTCCGCAACGCCTTCCCTCTGGCATAGCTTTGAATTCCGTCGGATTCAACATCGCCCGCGCTGTCGGGCCGTCGCTTGGAGGATTGATCATCGCCATCGCCGGCGTCCCCGCCGCCTTCGCATTGAATGGGCTCTCATTCCTCGGTGTGATCTTCTTCTTGCGGCAGTGGAAGCCGCAGCGCA
>JBJMGI010000088.1:0-5767 GCA_045807945.1 Terriglobales bacterium
AGTCCGGTAGCGCGCGCCAGCGCAGCTTTCGCGAGGTTGTAGGCGTAGATGCTGGAGATAAGATCTTCGTCAGCGCCAGCAACCGCCTGCTCTGATTCCACTACTTCGAGGCTTCCAGCAACTCCGGCAGCAAAGCGGTCGCGGGCTTGCTGTAACTGTTGTCCTGCTAGCTGGACGGAGCTCTGCGCCACTTGGACCTGCCGCGACGAGGCATCAAGATCGAGGAATGCCGTGCGGACTTCCTGGTCTATTTGTCCACGAAGGTTCTCGAGCTCAGCCTGACGCTGCGAGAGGACTGCGTTCGCCTGCTGCACGTCAGCTTCGATCTTCCCGCCTTCAAAGATGGGCACCCGCAACGAGAGCGCGGCTGTGTACGTGGGATGCGTGGCCCCGGGATTTGGGCCGATGGTGCCGTAGTCGCCATTGAAGCTCAGCCCGGGAAGCCTTTGGAACGAAGCGCCTGTGCGCGATTGCTCGGCAGCGTGGACCAATCGTTGCGACTGCTGGTAGTCGAAGCGGTTCTGATACGCGTCGGCGAGCGCCTTCTCGAGCGTCACATTAGGGACCTCGGGATTGGGCATGGGATCAGCGAATTCAAACTTCTGGCCGATGGGAAGTCCGATGGCGCGCGCAACCGTGAGTTTCTGCTTTGTGAAATCGTTCTCCACGGCGACGAGCCGCTGCTGGCGTGACTGCATGTCCACCTGCGAGCGAAGAACGTCGATACCGGCGGCAACGCCGTTATTGCGAAGGTCCACGGTTTGCTTGTAGACCGTTTGCGCCGTGGCCAGCTGGGCCTGCGCGTTCTTAACGCGCGCGTGGTTGGCGAGGCCTTCAAGATAAAGGTCGGCAACAACGAGGACCACAAGCTCGCGAGCATTCTGGTCTCCCAAATGCGCCGCTTGGACTTCCTCGGTAGCGGCGCGGTAGTTCTTAAATAAATGAAGATCGAACGTGTCGGTGGTGGCGCCACGCGCGTCGAAGACGCTGAACGGACCAATGATGCCCGAAGTGCCTGCCGGCGGCGGGAATCCGAATGCTGCGAGGTTGATCTTCTCTTCGGTTCCGCTCATTCGCGCGCCCACATGCGGCAGCATTTCGCTGAGGGTGCGAAGGCGCTCAGCGCGAGCGGAGCGGCTGGAGATGCCGCTTAACACCAGCCCCAGGTTGTAGCGAAGTCCGCGATCAATGGCTTCGCGGATGGTGAGCTGCAAAGTCTCAGGAGTCGCGTGGCCGGTCGGAGTTCCCCCGAGAAACGGCGAATTCGAGGGAATCGGACTAGCGCCGTTTTGCGACGCAGTGGCCGCTGAGGAATCTTGGCGGAAGGTAGTAACCGGGGTTTGGCTGCCGGCCGGCAACGCTGCCGCAACAATGGTGGCGATCAGAATGAACTGTAAACAGCGATGAAACAGGCTTCTAAAATCGTGCATAGGCCTGCCACTTGGATGGCGATTCGGCTCCAAGTGTTTACGACAATTACATTTGGAGGAATCCGCCGAGCTGCGTTCCATGCCAGATAGATTCAGCTGGCACAAAAAAAGGTTCAGACACTGGCGGCGCTTGCGGTCATCTCGGTGACCGTCTCTAGCGATCGATCGAGGATCTTGCAGGCTTCATCCACATCGGCCTTTGCGATATTCAGCGGCGGAGACATGCGGATCACGTTGCCCAGCAGGCCGCCACGTCCGATAAGCAGGCCGCGATCGCGAGCCGCTTCGAGCATCATCCCAGTCTCGGCGGTCGCGGGCTCTTTCGTTTTGCGGTCCTTCACCAGTTCGAGCGCCTGCATCAGTCCCATGCCGCGGACGTCGCCGATCAGGTCGTGCTTCTCCTGCAATTCAAGCAAGCGCTCACGGAAGTAAGCGCCGACCACGTCCGCATTCGTGCGCAGATCGTCTTCTTCAATGATGTCTATGACGGCCTTCGCCGTGACGGAGGTGACAGGATTACCACCGAAGGTCGAGATGGTAAGACCCTGGAAGGAGTCGGCGAGTTCGGGCTTCGCCATGGTCAGTCCGATGGGGTGGCCGTTGCCGAGGCTCTTGGCCGCGGTGATGATGTCGGGCTCGACCTCCCAGTGCTCAATGCCGAACCATTTCTTGCCGGTTCGGCCCCATCCGGTCTGAACTTCGTCGGAGATGAAGTCGCCACCATACTGCTTGACGATGTTAAAGACCAATTTGAAGTATTCCTTCGGGGGCGTTACAAATCCAGCTACTCCTTGAATCGGCTCTGCAAGGATGCCAGCGATCTTACCGGAGGTAGACGTCTGGATGACAGCCTCGAGATCCTTGGCGCATGCGATGTCACAGCTTGGATACTTGAGGCCTAGCGGGCACCGATAACAATAAGGATTCATGGTGTGCACGATCCCGACTTCGATCGTGCCGCGGCGCCAGGTGTTCATGCCGGTCATGCCGCGAGTGAGCGAGGAGCGTCCGGAATAGCCGTGGCGCAGGGCGACGATCTCGAAGTTGCCGGTGTGCATGCGCGCCGTTTGGACGGCGGTCTCGTTGGCCTCAGTTCCGCTGTTGGTAAAAAAGGATTTCTTGATCTTGCCGGGAGCGATGCTGGCGAGTTTTTCCGCAAGCGCGACCATCGGCTCGGTGGGGAAGCAGGTAGAAACGTGCTGGAGCTTATCCATCTGCGCCTTGGCTTTTTCCGTGATGCGCGGATTGCAATGGCCGAGGCCGACGGTGACGATGCCCCCGAAGAAATCGAGATAGCGCTTCCCGTCAACGTCCCACAGGTACTGCATTTCGCCGCGCTCCATTGGGACCGGCTCGGAAAAATATGTGGAAACGCACGGGAAGATGAATTCTTTCTGTTTGCGGACGATCTCTTCACGCTTCATGGGTTCACCTTTGCTAGAACTTGCGCGACCACTCTTTGGGCCAGCGCTCGATGACGACTTTCTTTTCTGTGTAGAACTCGACGGCATCGCGTCCTTGGCCGTGCAGGACGCCGAGGAAGCTGTCTTTCCATCCGCTGAACGGGAAGTAGGCCATGGGGGCGGCGACTCCGATGTTCACGCCGATGTTCCCTGCCGGAGCTTCGTAGCGGAACTTACGCGCGGCGGCGCCGCTGGCTGTAAAGATGGAAGCAGCGTTGCCGTACGCGGAGGCAGAAAGGATTTTGATGGCTTCGTCGAGGGACTCGGCGGGTGTCACGCTGAGAACCGGGCCGAAGATCTCGGTTGCCGCGAGTTCGCTGGTTGTAGGAAGACCATCGAGAATCGTCGGCTTGACGAAATTGCCATTCGCGCCGCGCCCATCGAGCATGGGCTTCGCGCCTTCCGCGATCCCTTTTGCGATCAGGCTCTCAACACGCTGCTTGCTGGCGTGATTGATGACGGGGCCCATCTGATTCGTCTCATCGATTCCCGGACCGGTCCTGATCTTCGCGGCGGCATTGGTAACGGAATCGCGGAAGGGCCGGTGCGCGTCCCCAACCGTGACTGCGACTGACACAGCGAGACAACGCTGGCCGGCGCATCCGAATGCGCTGTCCACGATGACCTGGGTGGTGGAATCCATGTCAGCATCGGGCATTACGACGACGTGGTTCTTCGCGCCGCCCTGGCATTGCACGCGTTTACCGTGCTTCGCGCCTTCCGCATAGATGTACTTCGCAACCGGAGTCGAGCCAACGAAGCTGATCCCTCGCACTTGCGGATGCGCGAGCAGCGTGTCTACGGTCTGCTTGCCACCGTTAAGAAGGTTCAGTACACCGGGCGGAAGTTTAAGTTCTTCGATCAATCCGAAGAGCTTCTGCATGGTGAGCGGGACTTTTTCCGATGGCTTCAGAATGAACGTATTCCCGCAGGCGATCGCATACGGTAGGAACCAGAGCGGGATCATCGCCGGGAAATTGAATGGAGTAATGGCCGCAACCACGCCGAGCGGCTGACGGATCATGATCTCGTCGATCCCGCGGGCGACGTCTTCGAGGTTGAAGCCCTGCATCAGCGTCGGAATGCCGCAGGCGACTTCAACGTTCTCGATGCCGCGGCGCAGCTCAGCACGAGCCTCGGCGAGAGTCTTGCCATTTTCAAGCGTGATCTGGCGGGCGAGGCCTTCGAGATTGCGCTCGAGCAGGTCTTTCAGTTTGAACAGATATTGAATACGGTCTTCAGGCGG
The DNA here is from genome assembly GCA_045807945.1 of Terriglobales bacterium. GTDB lineage: Bacteria > Acidobacteriota > Terriglobia > Terriglobales > Acidobacteriaceae > CAVQGF01. The sequence continues at coordinate 4,140 of JBJMGI010000088.1, forward strand.
AGTGCGGCGCCATTCAGGAAAAGCTGCGGCTGCGGCGTCGATCACCGCTGTGGTTTCAGCGCATGAAGAGAGCGGAACTTCACCTAACACCTCGTCGGTGGCGGGATCGGCTATAGGAAGGAATTCGGAAGCTGTGGACGCGTGCCATGTACCGGCGTAGTAGTTGCCGAGCCGGGAGACACGCGTCGAAACGGAGACACCCATGGTCTCCCTCAGATTCACCACCCGCGATGCGGGTTTTAGATTTGAAATACCATTCTACTCGACTGCTACTGCCGAAGGTTCATGGCGAGCAACCGAGGCTCGGTCATCTCTTCGATCGCATACTTCAAGCCTTCCCTGCCAAGCCCGGAATCTTTCACGCCGCCGTATGGCATGTGGTCGATGCGGAATGTGGGAACGTCGCCGACGATCAGTCCACCGACCTCAAGTTCATCGTAGGCGCGGAAGATGAGACGCGCGTCATTGGTGAACAGCCCGGCTTGCAATCCGTAAGGCGAAGTGTTGATGCGCTTGAGCGCGTCGGCGAAATCTTCGTAAGGCTCGACCGTCTTCACCGGCGCGAACACTTCCTCGCAGTTCACTTTCATCTCCGGACGCGTGTTTGTCAGGATAGTGGGCTCGAGGACTGACCCTTTGCGTCCTCCACCAAGCAAGAGCTTGGCTCCGGCCGAAGCTGCTTCGTTGACCCACCTTGAAGCGCGCTCCGCGTCAGAGAGGCGGATCAGCGGACCGATGTCGGTCGCTTCGTCGAGCGGGTCTCCCGTCTTCAGTTTCTTGGTGCGCTCGATGAATTTTTGCAGGAAGCTATCGAACACGGGCTTATGGACCAGGATGCGCTGTACCGAGATGCAGCTTTGTCCCGCATAAGAAAAGCCGGCCACCGCGCAACGCTCGGCGGCGAAGTCGACATCGGCGTCACTATGAATCGCAACTGCCGCGTTGCCGCCGAGTTCGAGTACGACCTTCTTTTTGCCAGCAGTCGATTTGAGCTTCCAGCCGACTGCGGAGCTGCCGGTGAAGCTGAGCATCTTGAGCCGATCGTCAGAGACGATGAGCGCTGCGTCTTCATTCGTCGTGGGAATCACGTTCAGCGCGCCTGCAGGCCAGCCTGCTTCGTGAATCAGTTCTGCGAGCAGAAATGCCGTGAGCGGGGTCTGCGGTGCCGGCTTCAGAACCACGGTGCAGCCGGCCGCCATCGCCGGCGCAAGTTTGTGCGCAACCAGGTTTACGGGGAAGTTGAATGGCGTAATCGCGGTAATGGGACCGATAGGATAGCGGCGCACCATCGCCCAACGTCCAGTGGTGAACTCCTGCAGATCGAGCGGAAGATATTCTCCGCCGATGCGAGACGCTTCTTCGGCGGCAACGCTGAATGTAAATACGGCACGGTCCACTTCCGCACGCGCCGTCTTGATGGGCTTGCCGGCTTCGAGCGCGATGGTGTGCGCGAACTGCTCGCCCTTTTGTTGGATCTTGGCGGAGACGGCACGAAGAATCTCCTGCCGCTTGAATACCGGAAGCTTGCGCGTGATTTCAAAAGCACGGACACTGGCCGAGATCGCAGCTTCGATCTGGCGAGGGCCAGCGAGCGTTACAACTCCGACCGTCGCCCCATCGTAGGGGGA
>JBJMGI010000089.1:0-7662 GCA_045807945.1 Terriglobales bacterium
CCCGTCTTTAATCTTTATGACAAAGAGTGGCCCATCCGCACTCACCAGCGGCAGTATCCGCCGGCGAAGTTCGTCTTCGCCGAAGCAGGACGCACCGGCTCGGCCGTAGATTCCATCGTCTCGGCGGGATGCATCGTCTCCGGCGGTATGGTGAAGAATTCCATCCTCTCGCCCGACGTCCGCGTGAACTCTTATTCCGACGTGGAAGACAGCATCATCTTTTCGCATGTGAACATCGGCCGGCACTGCAAGATCAAGAAGGCCATCATCGATCGCGACGTCCACATCCCGGAAGGTACCGTGATCGGCTTCGACCCGGAAGCTGACAAGCAGAATTATTTCGTCACCGAGACCGGCATCACGGTCGTGACGCGCGACTATTCCCTGTTCGAAAATCCCGTCGCGGCGGATTACTTCACTAGCGAATGATGATTCCAGATCTTCCAAGGAAATTTTGTGCAGGCGCATTCGAGAACCAAACGCCGCACACGTATCCGGATATATTCGCGGAGCAGAAAACCACTGGACCACCTCGTCTCGCAATTGGCGCAAGTAAAGATCAAATCCAGCTGATTTCCAGATTGGTTGAGGGAATGCCCGAGCCCTACGGAGTGCTCTACCTATTGGCGACATCGCGTTGGGATCAACCGCTAGGAAGTATCAGTCTGAAGAGGTGAGTCGCATAGATCTGATGGGTTTTTTGAGACAGTTCCGGGATTATCTTCAACACGATGGACGACACCATTTATGGATTCGCTCAATGGGCGAAGACGATCAACTCGTCTACGAAAATCACAATCTCATATACGCCTACGGATCACTCGAGAGATACAAGCGAGTGCTGGCGAGCATGGCATTCCACGAGGCTCCGATTTCAGTCCCAACTCCGCACTGTCACAATTACCATCCTCAATTTGACCAAGCTGAGAAGGACATTTTGAGTCACTGGGAATGGAGACGATACGACCTCAAAACACAAGACTTGGAATAAAGATGTCAGGGCGAGCCTATGTGGCTCATTGAGGTTGATAGTGTGGGGGCGAATTACTTCCCTAGCGACTAGCTTCTAAGCCGAAGCGCGCTCTGCAAGTTTCGCTTCCAGGTTGCGTTTCACCTCTGGCCACTCCTCGGCGATGATGCTGAAGATCACGGAGTTCCGGTTACGTCCGCCCCACACCAGCATGTGATTGCGCAGGATGCCTTCCTGCTTGGCGCCGATGCGCGCGATGGCCGCGCGCGACTTCACATTCGTCTCGTCGGTCTTCAGCATAACGCGGCGGGCGTCCATCGTTTCGAAGGCGTGGCGCAGCATCAGATACTTGGCTTCGGTGTTGACGGCGGTGCGCTGATGCGAGCGCGCGATCCACGTCCAGCCAATCTCCATCGTGCGGTGCTGGGTTTGTATGTCGGCGAGGCGCGTGCTACCGACGATGTGCGCGGACTTCTTGTCGCGCGTGGCGAAAGCGATCACCGTCCCCGCAACTTGTAGCTTTAGCGCTTCCTCTACATAGGCGCGCATGTCCTCGCGGTTGCGGATATTGACAGTCGTGAAGTTCCACAACTCCGGATCGAGACCGACGGCACAGAGTGCGTCGAGATGCTCGAGCGAGAGCGGCTCCAGGCGGACGTGATTGCCTTCGAGAGTGACGGGGGCGACGTTCATGACAAAAAAATACCACAGCAGAAACCGCCACAGATGAACACAGATCTAAATAAACCTTGGCTACTTCAGCGTTGATCCGTGAAATCTGTGGCGTATTGGCTTTTCGAACTACTTCTTCGGCTTTATGAGTACCGGCGTCTCGTCCGTGCCGGTGGGCAGGGGCTTGGGTTGCGTCGGGATCCACGCCGTCTGGTTCACAGGCGCCATCGGATCAACGCCGAAATCCCACACATAGAGGTTCATCTCTTTCGGGCTAAGCATCTCGATGAGCGCGTACTCGCCGGGCGCGAGCGGCTGCGCCGGAGTCACCTTCACCCATCCGCCGCTCACCGGTTCCGTCTTGGTCGGGATCCAGTTGCCTTCCTGCTTCACCTTGCCCGTGATGTAAACCTTCAGGTCGCCGACGATGCGCGCGTCTTTTTTCTTTTCGACTTTGGCGATACGGAAGCGATTCGCTTGCAGGTCGGTATCGCTGGCGCTGGCCTTCGTTGCTTTCGGATCTGCCTGCTGGGCAGCCTGATCGGTGCCGCTCACATCCACGTTCGCATACAAGACCGGGACGACCGCATGCGCCTGCACTCGTGCCTTCGGACCTTTCAGCTCGATCGTCTGCTTAGCAACGTTCAGCGGATTCACCACCGCGACCAGGATATTTTTCCCGGTATGCTTGTTCAGCTCACCGCCGTTCTGCACAATCTCCACCAGCTGCGGGTTCTTCTGGAATTGATCGAGCAAAAATACGCCACCGTCTTCTGGTAACCGCAACCCGGGCGCGACCGTCGGCGATTTTGCCTCTTCGGCTGCCGCCTCCGCGGCGTCCTCTTTATTCATCTCCTGCTGGGTCGCATGGACACCGGCCGCGGCTTGGGCTTCCCACTTGTTGGTGGCGTCCCAATCCACGAGGGATTTGGGGATCTCCTCCCATATATAGCGCTCGGCGCTGTAATAGCGGACCCGGTCGCCCTTTACCTCATATTTTGTCGCGAGCTGGTAGGAGCCGTCTTTCAAAATGAGGCGCTTCGCGCGCTCCTCAGTGTGTGCGGCCGCGACCAAAGCCAGGAGCAAGCAGATTGTGGTGAGGCATCTGCGCATAAGGGATGCAAGTCTCTGAACCATTTTAGATGCAGGTCGGGAGCAAAGAGGCTAATCGAACGGTGTGATAATGGGCGGATGTTCGATGTGCCGTTCAATTGGCGGCTTCCTTACCGATGGAGAACGACCTCCGCTGGGTACTGCCTCGCGCAATCTGCCGGGTCGTGAACAAGGGGATTGACTGCGAGTCCGTCGGAGTGAGCCCGACTGGTACAACGTGGACAATCAGAATAGCGGTTGCTACCACTGTGAGGTCGTAAGGCCGGGGCAGCTCTGGAAGGCAAATCTTAGTGCTACGAATTAACACCAGAGTTTCTGTATAATGGGTCGTGCACCCCTGCTGGCGCCAAGCCAACAAGAATACCTACTGGGGCACAGCATCCTCTAGAAACAGTTTCAAAAATCCAGCCGTTTGGCAGAAGTGCGTCTGCGAGAGCGCACATAAATCAGGATCAAAAAGGGGCACGCATGCCGGCTAAGTACATCTTTGTTACGGGCGGAGTGGTTTCATCGTTGGGTAAGGGACTCGCGGCGGCCTCCATCGGCTGCCTGCTCGAGAGCCGCGGCCTCAAGGTCAACATCATGAAGTTCGACCCGTACCTGAACGTTGACCCCGGCACCATGTCGCCCTTCCAGCACGGCGAAGTCTTCGTGACCGACGACGGCGCTGAGACCGACCTGGACCTTGGCCACTACGAGCGCTTCACCCACGCCAAACTTTCGCGCGACAACAACTGGACCACCGGGCGTATCTACGAGCAGATCATCACTAAGGAGCGGCGCGGCGATTATCTCGGCAAGACCGTGCAGGTGATCCCGCACGTAACCAATGAGATCAAGTCCGCGATGAAGAAGATCGCGCAGGATGTGGACATCGCCATCGTAGAGATCGGCGGAACCGTCGGCGACATCGAGTCCTTACCGTTCATCGAAGCCATCCGCCAGATGCGCCAGGAGCTGGGACGCGAGAACACGTTGTTCGTCCATGTGACCTTGGTGCCGTGGATCGGCGCTGCCGGCGAGCTCAAGACGAAGCCGACGCAACACTCGGTCAAGGAATTGCTTAGCATCGGCATTCAGCCAGACATTCTTCTGTGCCGCACCGACCGTTTTCTCTCCAAAGACATCAAGTCGAAGATCGCGCTCTTCTGCAATGTGGAGAATGACGGCGTCATCACCGCGAAAGACGTGGCGTCCATATACGAAGTGCCGGTCGTCTTCGCGAAGGAAGGCGTGGACACCCTCGTCCTTAAATATTTGCACCTGGATGCGCCCGACCGCGAGATGGCGAAATGGGAAGAGTTGGTGCACAACGTCTACAACCCGAAAGACGAAGTCTCTATCGCGATCGTCGGCAAGTATGTCGAGTACGAGGATTCATACAAATCATTGAAAGAAGCGTTGGTGCACGGCGCGCTCGCGCACAACTTGAAATTGAGCATCACCTGGGTGGAAGCCGAGGGCGTCGAAACGAAAGACGGCGGCGAGTACGAATCGCAGCTCGAAGATTACGACGGCATCCTCGTTCCCGGCGGCTTCGGTAAGCGCGGCATCGAAGGTATGCTGAATGCGATCCGCTACGCGCGCGAGAAGAAAGTTCCGTATTTCGGAATCTGCCTCGGCATGCAGACGGCGTGCATCGAGTTTGCGCGGAACGTATGCATGCTCGAGGGCGCAAACTCGAGCGAGTTCGATCAATCCACCGCGCACCGCATCATCTATAAGCTGCGCGAGCTGCGCGGCATTGACGAGCTCGGCGGAACAATGCGCCTGGGCGCCTGGACCTGCAAGATACAGCCCGACACGCTGGCGCACCGCATCTACGGCGACCTCGAGATCAGCGAACGCCATCGCCATCGCTATGAATTCAATCGCGAATACGAAGCGGTGCTCACCGGCGCTGGCCTGCGCATCTCCGGCTCAACCCCAGACGGAACTTACGTCGAAATGGTCGAGTTGCCGGACCATCCGTTCTTCATCGGCTGCCAGTTCCATCCAGAATTCAAGTCGAAGCCGCTCGAGCCCCATCCGCTGTTCCGCTCGTTCATCGGCGCAGCGTACGAGCAGCGCCAGCGCGTGATGAAAGAAAAAATGTCGGTGGATGACGAGCTGTTCCTGCGCGGCGAGAAAGTGAAGCGCTAACCGCGAAGGACACTAAGGTTCACAAAGACTTTCCAGAAACGCCGTTCGTTCGTGACCCTTGCGGTTCAAATATGCCCAGCACCTTCAAAGTCGGACGCGTCGAGATCGGCGGCGGGGAGATGTTTCTCATCGCCGGGCCGTGCGTCATCGAGAGCGAAGCGCACACTCTCAAAATGGCTGAGGCCATCGCGGGCGTCTGCAAGGCGCTGCGCCTTCCATACATCTTCAAAGCTTCATACGACAAAGCCAATCGCACTTCGCTGAAGAGCTTTCGAGGGATCGGCATGGAAGCGGGGCTGCGCGCACTGGCGAAGGTGAAGAAGTCGGTAATGAATATCCCCGTGCTCACGGACGTGCACGAAGCGGTGGACGTGCAACGCGTCGCCGAAGTTGCCGACGTTTTGCAGATCCCCGCGCTGCTCTGCCGCCAGACGGATCTTTTGGTCGCCGCCGCAAAGACGGGCAAAGCCGTCAACATCAAGAAGGGACAATTCGTCGCTCCCGGCGATATGCGCTTCGCCGTCGAGAAGGTTCGCGAGGCGGGGAATGACAAAGTCTTCGTGACCGAACGCGGCACGACATTCGGCTACGGGAATCTGGTAGTGGACATGCGCTCGCTGCCCATCATGAGCATGTTCGCGCCGGTGGTTTTCGACGCGACGCACTCCGTCCAGCTTCCTTCCGCGAGCGGAGACAGTAAAGGCACCAGCGGCGGCCAGCCACAGTTCATCCCGGTGCTTGCGCGAGCAGCCGTGGCCGCGGGCGTGGACGGCGTCTTCATGGAAGTGCACGACAATCCCAAGCAGGCGAAATCGGATGGTGCGAATGCGCTCGACCTGAAGAATCTTCGCGGCGTGCTGCAGGAATTGATGGCGGTGCGCAAGGCCGTGAGTAAAATCTAAGAACTGCCACAGATTTGCACTGATACCCCGATTCATTTTTGTCATTCTGAGCGAAGCGCGAATGAAGTGAGCGCGAGTCGAAGAATCCCTTGACCCGCGACATTCCTACCAACGAAGGGGTCCTTCGACTCCGCCTGCCCGAGCGGGCTCCGCTCAGGATGACGACATAACCTCTCCGCGCCCTCCTGCATCCCAATCCTTACGGGAGAAATTTATGGCAGAGAAAAATCTTGAAGGACTCAGAGTCGCAATCATCGCTGCTGATTATTTCGAGCAAGCCGAGCTGCAGCGCCCCAAAGAAGCGCTGGACGACGCCGGAGCCGACACGAAGATAATTTCGGTGAAGGCGGGCGAGATCCAGGGCGTGAACCACGTTGAGAAGGGCGACAAATTCAAGGTGGATATGACGCTGGCCGACGCGCGTCCCGACCAGTTCGACGCCGTGCTGCTGCCGGGCGGCGCCGTGAACGCGGACTTCCTACGCGTTGTTCCTGAAGCGCAGCAGTTCGTGCGCGAGTTCGACCGCGCGAGCAAACCGATCGCGTTCATCTGCCACGCTCCATGGCTGCTGGTTTCGGCAGGCCTGGCAAAAGGGCGCAGCTTCACCAGCTATCACACCATCCAGGACGACATGCGCAACGCCGGCGCGAACTGGGAAGATAAAGAGGTAGTGCGCGACCGGAACTGGGTGTCGAGCCGCCAGCCGAGCGACATTCCGGCATTCAACAGCCAAATGATCACGCTGTTCGCCGAGGCGATTCCTTCGCAGCGCGCGGCATAAAGTCAAGAACGCCACAGATAACACTGATTTCCTGATTCTTCTCTGATCCGTGGAATCTGTGAAGATCTGTGGCGTTTCTCCTTCGCTCAGGATGACAACTCCCGTGTAGGCCTGTATCCTGTCGCGTTCGCCAGAACGCCCAACACAGACCGCCTCCCGGAGAAACCATGCGCATCGTCCGTCCTCTATTCGTAATTTTTTTGTTGTCTTTCGCAGCCGCCGCGCAAGACATTGCAATCCGCGCCGGCAACCTTATCGATCCTGCCACAGGGAACGTCTCGAAGAACCAGGTGATCGTTGTCCACGAGGGCAAGATCGCTTCGATCGGGACGAGTGTCCCCGCCGGAGCGAAGCTCGTCGATCTACCGAACGAGTGGGTGATGCCCGGCCTGATGGACGCGCACACGCACATCACTATGAACCTGCCGGTGAACCCGCCTGGCGAGTCGCTGTGGGAGTCGTACTACGTGAAGGAGAGCACCGGAGTGCGCGTGCTCCGCGGCATTCACACCGGCGAAATCTTGCTTAACGCCGGCTTCACTACCGTGCGCGACGTGGGCAACAACGGAGATTACGGCGACGTCGCCGTGGAGCAAGGCATCGAGAAGAAGTGGTTCCACGGGCCCACCGTCATCCCATCGGGCAAGATCATCGGCCCGTTCGGCGGACAATTCAACCACATCGCGCCCGAGCAGGGACGGTTCTGGGACTTCGAATACATCGACGCCGATACGCCCGACGAGCTCCGAAAAGCCGTCCACCAGAATATTTTTTATGGTGCGAAGGTGATCAAGCTGGTCGCCGACAACAGCGCATTTCATTACGCGATCGACGACATCAAAGCAGCGGTAACCGAGGCGCATGAGGCCGGCGAAAAGGTCGCGGTGCACGTTTATGGCGGCCAAGCCGCGACGAACGTGATCGAGGGCGGCGCCGACTCCATCGAGCACGGATGGGACCTGAACGATGACCAGCTCAATATGATGAAGCAGCGCGGCACGTATCTCGTGGGAACTGATTTCCCGTACGAGCACCTGGTCGCGCTCGGCCAGATGGTGCAGATGAATGCCAAGCCACGCGCC
>JBJMGI010000090.1:0-33227 GCA_045807945.1 Terriglobales bacterium
GGCGTATGTTTCGAAAATGCTCGCCGATATCGTGAAAGACCAGGACTTGTCGCGCTACATCCTGTAACCGAACGAGAACAGAAGAAAAGCCGCCTTGATCAGGCGGCTTTTTTATTTCCTTTAGTCGCGCTCTTCTTGCGCCCGACTTGATTCTTTTTGGAGTCGCCAGCCCCGCTCTGCGCGCCCGCGCCGGCGCGTCCGGCACCGCCGCGATGCGAGCCGCTGCCGCCCGCCATGGATTCCGCTCCGCTTCTTTTCGGCATGTTCCACCTCGTGTGATTTGACTGCTGCGAGTTGGAAGAGCGGCGGATGGGATTTGATGTCCTCGCCAGCGCGTCATCCGCGGTCATCGCGCTGGGAGTGGATGGGGAAAAGAAAAGTTTGGCGCGCCCTGAGAGATTCGAACTCCCGACCTACTGGTTCGAAGCCAGCCGCTCTATCCAACTGAGCTAAGGGCGCGCGCGACTCCATAGTAGCAGCGCCAGGAAAGTTGCGCTCCCGCAGCATTTGTCGCAACAAAGGGATTCTTCGACTCGCCCGCCACGGCGCGCTCGCTCAGAATGACAAAAGATTACTACTGCAGCTTCTCCATCGCCTGGGTGTAGCCCAGCGAAGCGGCCGTGTCCTGAGGGTTCAGCGCGAGAGCCTGCTTATAAAACGATGCTGCGGATTTGTAATCGCCGCGCGACATAGCGTGGTCGCCGGCCGTGGTGAGACCACGGGCTTTGGTTTGCGTCGCGAGTCCTTGTTCGCTGCCCACATCTGCATTTCCAAGACCCGCCGTGTTGATGCCACTGGAGCTGTGTCCGACGGAGCGCATTCCGACCTCGGGGTTCACCTGGATACGGTTCACGACTTCGCGGACTCCGGGCACGGCCTTTGCGGCCTTGATAACCTGCTCAATCTTGGCAGCTGAGCTGGCTTCGCCGGTGAGAGTGACGACACCGTCGTTCGCGCGCAGGTCAAGGTTCTGATTGCGCAATGCAGGGTTCTTGCCGAGCGACTCGCGCAAGGCGAACTCCAGATCAACGTCGGCGGAGTTGGGGCTCACGTTCAAGTCGGTGGAAGGTGCGGGCGGAGGCGGACTCTTGTGGAAGACGAAGAAGCCGATCGCCAGGATCAAAACAATGAGTCCGGCAATGGGACCGATCTTGTTCCAGGGAATTTCCGCGCCTGATGGGATAGCGGCCATCTTGCTGCTTTTTTGCGGAGCGTCGTCGAATACGGTTTCAGCAACCGGAACTTTTGCGGTTGCGGGCATTTTGCCGGTTGCGGAGGGAGCAGGTGCAGCGGGCTTCGGAGCAGTTGCTGGAGCAGGCGCGGGCGCTTTCACGGGGGCCGGAGCCACTTCGGCGCGCTTGGGAAGCGGGGCAAACAATTTCTCTTCGAGAGTGCGGGTGTCTTCTTTTTCCTTCGCGGGAGCGGCTGCGGCAGCGGAATTTTTCGCGGTGCCGTGGGCGGCGGATCCATCCACGAGTTCGCTTCTGTCGGCGGGACAGGTCGAAATTAGGTCAGGATAATTGCGCTGACAAGTGGGACAAACCTTCATCTTTCCTCTCCACAGGGCTGCCGGGAACAAACAATACTACTGAATCGGCGCAGCTGCGGCATCTACTTTCAGCCGGGTTGAAGGTGACGATAGGAGTAGAACTTTCACGGCCTTCGCGGACGCGGGCGCCACTCCAGCAGGCGAGCCAGGCGGCGTTGATGCAGCGGGTCTGGGCAGGATTGCGCCGGACTTCGCAGACGCAGTGGCATGAAGCAGTGCGCCACAAAGAGCGCGACGGCCGCGAAAAGAAAAACGTGGATGTATCCGGAAAAGGTGTTTCCGGTTGTGAAACCCACGATCCAGATGAAGGCGAAGATGGCACCAAAGGCGAGCAACATGCCCTAGGCTGCCCGGGGTTGTTGCTCCTGCTGTTTGCGCGCGGCCACGCGACGACCAAGCTCTTCGAGATCTTCTTCAGAGAAAAGCTTGCGGGCTTGCGGGAACATCTTCTCTTCTTCTTCTTCCACGTGATGCTCGACGTTTTCTTTCATCACTTTAAGCTTCGCGGCCCAAGTCTCGTCGGTAACGGATTCTTCAGCAATCTCGTCCATTATGAGGTCGACCACGTGGTGCTCTTCGTAACCTTCAAGGACGATGTCTTTCAACTTGGATTGCTCGCGGAAGGCGGGGTAGACGATCTCTTCTTCCACCAACTCGTGCAGGCGTAGCTCAGCCTGGACCTCGGCGAAAAGCTCTTCACGCTTCTTCGTGGCGCGCTCGGTGGTGTCCTCGAGCTCGCTCAGCATCTTCTTTACGCGTTGGTGGTCTTCCTTCAGCAGCTTGATCACGTCCATGGTGAGGGCTCCGGGTTCAGATAAGGCTTGGATGGGAGGAGTGCGTGCAAAGTTGTAGAAGGCGCGCAGCATTGCTTCTGGTACTCTCGCTCGCAGATGACAACGAACGAGCAGACGCCAGGGGAGCTTTTGCAGGGAGTTGCGCGTGCTGCCGTCGCTTCTTTGCTGATTGTGCTGCCTTGCCTATGGCAGCGGGAGGTCGGCATTGGTGATTTTCCTAGCCACATCTATAACGCGTGGCTCGCGACCTTGATCGAACAAGGCAAGCTGCCGGGTATGGCGCTCGCACACCAGAACACTAATGTCGTGGTGGACCTGGCTCTGGTGTGGCTGTTGAAGCACTTGACCGTGGAGGCGGCGCAGCGGATTGTGCTCGGCGGGTCCGCGCTAGTGTTCTTCTGGGGCGTTTTCTTCCTGACTCGGGCGGTGCGAGGGAAAACACCCTGGGCGATCGCCCCGATGATCGCCATCGTGACCTACGGAGTGATTTTTCAGTTGGGCTTCAGCAATTTCTATCTTTCCAGCGGAATCTGCTGCTTCGTGATCGGGTTGCTTTGGCAGCGTCCACAGAGGTGGCAAGTACTAGTAGCGGTGGTGCTGCTGGCGGTTGCGAGAAAAGCCCATCCGTTTCCGGTTGGATGGGCATTGGGCACACTTGCTTATGTCTGGATGTTGCAGCTCGCAGAGCGGAGGCGCTTGGCGGTGCTCGCAGTGAGCAGCATGGCGGTCGTTTTCGGCAGCTTGCAGTTGACGTTTCGATTCGACGGTGAGTGGCTGCGCCCAAGGTTGTTGATGGTCACCGGTGCCGGACAAGCAGCACTGCACGGGCCGCTGTATGCGGGCGTGGGCCTCCTGGTGCTGATTATCTGGGCTTTCAGCTACGGCCGGCAGATACGAACGCAAGGTTGGAATAGCTGGCTCGAGCAGCCGGAAGTGCAGTTATACGTGCTTGCCCTGATTGCTGGGGTTTGCATGCCACTGACCTTCAGCGTGGGGCACAACACCATCGGGGTGGTCACGGAAAGACTTTCGTTGTTTGCGGCGATCTACGCGTGCTCGCTGATTGGTGCTATGGAAGTCCCGCGCAGACGGAACTGGGCGATCGCAGGCGTGAGCGCAATTTTCTTCGCGCTTTTATATTCCGACGCCCGCGAGTTCAACCGCTATGAAGAAAAGCTGAAAGCAATAGTCGCAGGGCTGCCGGCGGAAACTCGTGTTGCAGCGCTGATCCGCTTCCCTAACACTCCGCTTCAAACGAAGGCCAAGCGTTTGGTGGAGGGAGTTCCGGGACTTGGAATCTTTTACGATCCCGGGTTTAGCGTCAACGTGCATCACGTGATCGACCGAGTGTGCATCGGGCATTGCATCAGCTATGCGAACTACGAGCCGGCAACGTATCAATTCCAGGTGAGGGCGTTACCAGGGACGAAGTATGCACTGCTGAAAGGCGAAGAGTCCGGGGACATGCAGACCGGAAGCTATCGTGCCATGGAACGCGACCTTCCGCTGTACCAGATCTACCCGTGTGGCCCGCAGCCCCTGGACCTTTGTGGGCGATGGCTGCGCGCGGGAGAGATCAATGGCGCGGAAAACTTTCGCGAGAAGTAGTCTGGTAGGCTGTTACCGCTCATGCGAAGAATTCCAGCTTTCATCTTGTCTGCTTCGGCGGCGTTGCTCGTCGGTTGCGGCCAGCCGGGAGTGCCGCAGCCTCCCTCGCTGCATCTTCCGGTGCCGGTAAAAGATCTGCGAGCCACGCGCGTGGGAGAGAAAGTCACGCTCACCTGGACAGTTCCGTACGAAACCACCGATCGCGAGACTATTCGGAAGCCGGGCGCGATGCGCGTGTGCCGCACTCTCACTGCCCAGGATGAATGCGGGAAAGCATTGGGTGAGGTTCCGGCGAAACAAGGTGCGGAGACATCGAGCGAAGAACATCCACTGGTCGCAACGTTTACGGACACGTTGACGCCGGAGCTGCACGAGAAGCCGCTTGCGCAGGCGATTTACACCATCGAGGCGCTGAACGAATCGGGAAAGAGCGCGGGCTTCGGCAATCGGGTAGATGTCCCGCTCGTTCCTACGACTGCGGCGCCGCACGCCGTGACCGCAACGGTAGAAGCCGATGGAGTGCACATCCATGTTCCTCCTCAAGCGATACAGAGCGAGCCGGACGGGCGGATCCAATATTGGTATCAAATCATGCGAACGAATGTTCCCGCAAGGAACGGCGCGGCGGATCTGGTTGGCGAAGCGCCGGCCGTGGGCGAAGTGAATGTGCTGGACAAGAACATCGAGTGGGAGAAGCAGTACGCCTACACTGTGACCCCGATCACCTGGGTAGAGACGCAGCCGAACGGCAAGCGCCTGTACAGTGTGCCGGGAGAGAGCGCGCCGCCGGTCGAAGTGGCGACGCACGATGTCTTCCCGCCGGCGTTCCCGACGGGTTTGCAGGCGGTCTACACCGGCGAGCAGAAGACGATCGATCTGACGTGGGCACCGAATACGGATCTCGATCTCGCTGGATACAACGTTTACCGCTCGGGCGGGAATGGAACGGCGCAGAAGATCAATACCGAGCTGGTGAAGACACCTACGTATCGCGATCCGGTCAGCGCTGCCGGCGAGTACACGTATGCGGTAACTGCCGTCGATCTGCGCGGGAATGAGAGCGCGAAATCGGCCCCGGCCAGCGAAAAGGCGCCGGAGTAATTCCTCAATTTGCCGCCGAAGCCACGGAGGCGCGATACTGCTTCTCTATGAATCCTTCCCCTCAGACCCAGCCCTCCGATCCATTCGCAAATTTCAAGCAGAAGCAGCGCGAAGGATGGTCGCACTTCCATCCGCTCGCCGCGATGACCACGGCCCCTGCCGCGAAGCTGGTGAACTTTGCCGGGATCAAAGCCGGGCAGCGCGTACTCGACGTCGCCTGTGGGACGGGTGTGGTCGCCGTGACCTGCGCGCGACGCGGCGCCAAGGTCACTGGGCTCGACCTGACTCCCGAATTGCTGGAGACCGCACGCGAGAATGCAAAGCTTGCCGCGGTCGAGATCGAGTTCCACGAGGGCGACGCCGAGAAACTTCCATTCCCGGATTCAACGTTCGATGCGGTGCTCAGCCAGTTCGGGCACATGTTTGCGCCGCGTCCGGAGGTCGCTGTAGGAGAGATGCTGCGCGTATTGAAACCGGGCGGCACCATCGCCTTCTCCACTTGGCCTCCCGAGCAATTCATTGGAAGGGCTTTCACGCTGACGGCAAAGTACATGCCGCCTCCTCCGCCGGGAGCAGTTCCACCGCCGCTCTGGGGAGATGAAAAGATCATTCGCGAGCGCCTGGGCGACCGCGTGCGCGACATCACCTTCGAGCGCGGGACCATGCTCACCCCAGCACTCAGCCCGGCGCACAGCCGCACCATGATCGAGCGCTCCGCCGGCCCGATGATCCAGTTGGTGGCGATGCTCAGCAAAGACGACCCCGCGAAGCTCGCGCAGTACCGGCGCGAGTACGATGCCCTCACCACCGAGTACTGGAAAGACAACCAGGTGCACCAACAGTTTCTGATGACCAAGGCGGTGAAGAAATAATGAAATATTGCCGCTTCCAATTGTCGAATCGTGTGCACCACGGCTTGGTGGAGACCACCGAATCCGGTGACGTGATCTCTTCCCTGCTTGGGACGCCGCCGCGGGCGAGCGATCCGTGGGGCTCGATCATGCCGGATTCGATCCCGCCCGACCGCGTGCCCATCGACGAAGCCAAGCTGCTCGCGCCGATTCATCCCCCGAAGATCATTTGCATCGGTCGCAACTATAAGGACCATGCGGCGGAGTTGGGCAACGAAGTCCCGAAGGAGCCGCTGCTGTTTTTGAAGCCGCCCTCGGCGATCATCGGGCCGGGAGACAACATCGTGCGGCCGAAGATCTCGCAGCGTGTGGACTTCGAAGGCGAGCTCGGCGTGGTGATCAAGAAGACCTGCCGCAGGCTGCGCGATTCTGACGACGTGAAGCCCTACATCTTCGGCTACACCATCGTGAACGACGTGACCGCGCGCGATCTGCAGAAATCAGACGATCAGTGGACGCGCGCCAAAGGCTTCGACACGTTTTGTCCCGTTGGCCCGGTGCTGACCGACGAGATCGATCCCTGGGCGGGCGTGCAGGTCGAGACCCGCGTAAACGGTGAGCTGAAGCAGAGCGGCAACACCAAGGACTTCATCTTCTCGCTCGACGAGATCATTCGCTACTGCTCACGCATCATGACGCTGTTCCCCTTCGACCTGATCTCGACCGGAACGCCAGCCGGCGTGGGTCCGCTGAAATCCGGCGACAACGTGGAAGTGAAGATCCAGGGGATCGGCGTATTGAGCAACCGCGTGGTTGACGGGGATTAGAAAATGTTCGCTCACAGAGAACTCGATCCCTTGCTGTTCAGCATCGGCTTCACCGCGGTTGTGGTATTGCTAGTTGCAATCTTTCACTTTGCGCTTCGAAAAGTAGCCGCCGCTCGCCAGCTCCTGGTGTCCGTTTTGATTTTCGTGCTGGGTGTCGCGTGGCATACGAACACAGTCTTAGCACTGCAGCGGGGCGGGTACTGCAAGACGTTGCCTATGTGGCCTCCTTTCAGCGGTAGGGCTGTAGATGCGCCACAGGTGCTGATGGCCTTTGTCGCTCTTATCACAGTCGCCTCAATGCCGATGCTCCTCATTTCGTGTATACGGCTGTGGCGCAATAGTCGAACTAAAAGCTGGCGTCTCCCGATTTCCCACTGATTCAGCTGCGTGGCTTGCGAGTAGAGCTTGGAGTAGAATCCGCAATATCCGCACCACTCGAGAACGAAGAAAGGACACGCCATGAAATTCTTTATCGACACAGCCAGCATCAAGGAGATCCGCGAGGCGGCGGCCCTCGGGATCCTGGACGGCGTGACCACGAACCCTTCGCTGATGGCGAAGGAGAACAAGCAGAACAACAAGCCCGACATCAATGAGATCTGCGAACTGGTGAAGGGGCCGGTGAGCGTGGAAGTGCTCTCGACCGACCTGGAAGGAATGCTGCGTGAGGGGCGCGAGTACGCGAGCTGGAACAAGCACGTTGTAGTGAAGCTGCCGACCACGCGCGAAGGCATCAAGGGATGCAAGCAGCTCAGCTCGGAAGGCATTAAGGTGAACATGACGCTGTGCTTCTCGCCGAACCAGGCGCTGATGATCGGGAAAGCCGGCGCGGTCTATTGCAGTCCATTCGTCGGCAGGCTCGACGACATCAGCGAGAACGGCATGCAGCTGATCCGCGACATCAAGACCATCTACACCAATTACGGATTCAAGACTGAGATCCTGGCTGCTTCGCTGCGGCATCCGCTGCATGTGGTTGAGGCCGCGCTCGCCGGAGCGCATGTCGGCACGATTCCATGGAAGGTGCTCGACATGATGATCAATCATCCTTTGACCGATAAAGGATTGGCGACATTCTTGGCCGACGCGGCGAAGGTGAAGAAGGCCGAGCCGGAGCTGGTGGGATCGAGATAAGTACAGTCAAGTGGGCATGAAGACCCAGACCAAGAGCCTGGGTTTTTGTTTGAGGTAGAGTTTCGGAGGGAGAGCGGGGCTTCAGCTCCGCGTCAGAGCGCCCCAATACCGCTGGCCTTTAGGCCCGGCGTCAACCACGTGGGCATCGAATTCATCCTGAACCGTGGGTTTGCTGAAGAATAGGCGTATTCCTCGGCACTCTTCACTAATCCGCGTTTTACTGGATTCCGATAGATGTATGCACGGTGCTTCTGGTACTCATCAAATGCCGTGATCTGGTGTTCATTGAACCTCTTGTGCCATATCGCATGTACGTATCCCAACTCTTTTTTCGCCCGAACGAAAAACCACCCTTTAAGAACTGAACTGCCTTCTCCAACGACACATCGGTCGCCGGAGTAATAATCAGGTGGAAATGATCGGGCATGAGTACGAATTCGTGGATTTGCATGCGCTTCTTTGTGCGGCTTTCGTCGCAAACGGAAATGAACAGCTCCGCCATTTCGGGTGATGTGAAAATCATCTTGCGGATCACAGTGTTGCTCGTGATGAAGTAAGTGCGCGTTGCTTGAGGAGCGAGTCGCATATCCGCGGCTGAAGCCGCCGATTCTATCCCCAAGGACGCTGGCCTAAAGGCCAGCTCTCCCTTCGGTTTCGAATTGCGCGGCGAAACGAAGACAAGTGGCGTCATTCAAGGCTCGCTCTGGATGACGCCATGTTTATTGCAAGCTACTTCCTAAGGCGAAACCTGCATTCCGCAACTCTGGTTTTCGTACTAGAGTTTTCGTACTACAGTAGTAGGGAACGGTACGAGAACCAGTGATCGCCTTTCGTCTTCTACCAACATCTTTGATCGCCGCCGGCGTGGCCGCGCTCGGCGTTGGACTCACTGTTTACGTTCGCAGCCGGCGCAAAACTCCTGAGCAGATGGAGCGCGAGCGTCGCCTGCAGATCAGCTCGATGGGCCGCATCATTGACGGTACGGTGACGGACGTGGCCGAGCTAGCGCCGACTCCCAAAAGCAAGAATAGCGACGGCCACGGACGCGTCCAGCTCCTCATCTATCACTACGACGTGAGCGGCGTTACCTATGAAGCTTCGCAGGATGTCACGCACTTGCGACACCGCGTGGACCTGCACACCTGCCGCATCGGCGTGCCCACGTCGGTGAAGTACGATCCGCAGAACCCAGCGAACTCGATCGTGGTGGCGGAAGAGTGGAGCGGGCTGCGGAATTAGGGCAGCTCGATTACCGCTCGTCTCAAATGGTGTAACTTCCCGCCGCCAAGGGCGTCTACATCTCTCAGATACAATAAAAACCAGATGCTCTCAGCTCTCCCATTGCCCATCGCGGCGTTCGTCGCGGGGTTGATTTCGTTCCTTTCTCCATGCGTGTTGCCGCTGGTGCCGGGGTACGTCTCGATGATCTCGGGCGCGGGAGTGGACGAGCTGCAAGAGGCGGATGCCAAGCTGCGCCGCATCATCCTGCTGAACTCGGTCATGTTCATCTGCGGCTTCAGCATCGTTTTTATTCTGCTGGGCGCGGCGGCCTCGGGGGTGAGCCAAATCCTGGGCCACAACCGCACGTTGCTGCTGAAGGTCGCCGGAGTGGTCATCATCCTCTTCGGACTGCACCTGACGGGCATCCTGCCGATCAAATATCTTTACGCTGACAAGCGGATGCACGACGTAAAGACGAAAGCCACCGCCGTCGGCGCATTCCTGGTGGGATTCGCCTTCGCATTCGGGTGGACGCCGTGCATCGGCCCGATCCTCGCGACAATCCTGACTTTTGCCGCGGCGCAGGCGACGGTACTGAAGGGAATCCTGCTGCTGGCGGTGTATTCGTTAGGCTTGGCAGTTCCCTTCCTTCTGACTTCGCTCGCGATCAACCGCTTCCTGAGTTTCTACACACGATTTCGAAAGCACTTGCACACTGTTGAAGTGATCAGCGGAGTGCTGATGATCGCGATCGGCATTCTGATGTACCGGCACCAGTTCACCTACATTGCCGCGTGGCTGAACAAAGTGCCGATATTCCGCGCGATCTCTGAAAGGTTCTTGTGAAACGGAACGCCATCATTCTTATTGTCATGATCCTGCTGGTCGCCGGGATGATCTACCTGGGAGCGCGCATTTCGCGCAACCAGAAGGTGGGGCTCGAACCGCCGGAAGCGCCGCAGGTTGCGGCGGGGAATCCTGCGCCGGAGTTCGAGCTGAAGACGCTCGACGGGAAAACCGCGAAGCTGTCTGACTACAAAGGCAAAGCCGTGCTGCTGAACTTCTGGGCGACGTGGTGCGAGCCGTGCAAGATCGAGATGCCGTGGCTGGTGGAGTACAACAAGCAGTACGGGCCGCAAGGTTTCACCGTGCTTGGCGTGGCAATGGATGATGACGCCGACAGCAAAGCGTGGGTGCAGAAAGACATCCGCAAATTCTCGGACGAGATGAAGGTGAATTATCCGGTGCTGTTGGGGACGAGCAAAATCGGGGATACCTACGGTGGCGTCCCCTTCTTGCCGGAGATCTTCTACATCGGCCGCGATGGCAAGATCGTGGAGCACGCCATTGGATTGAAGGGCAAAGGCGAAATCGAAGAGAACATCAAGAAGATACTGTGATGAGAACAGTAATCCTGATCATCGCGCTGGGCGTCGCAAGCCAGGCGCAAGAAGTGCAGAAGAAGCAGTACGTGAGCCAGTTGACGACGCCGCACGTCTCGGTTGCAGGCGCGCAGACTGCGACCGTGGAGCTGAAGTTCGCGATCCAGCCGGAGATGCACATCAACTCCAATCATCCGAACACAGATAATCTGATCGCGACCAAGCTGACGCTGGACTTGCCAACGGATCTCTCGGTTGTGAAGACCATCTATCCCGCGGGAAAAGATTTTGCCTTTGCATTCGACCCGAGCGAGAAGCTGAACGTTTACAGCGGCGAGTTCCCTATTACCTTGCACGTTAGGCCCGCGCATGGCGCGATGGCGGGACCTCTGAAAGTGCATGGTGAGCTGCAATATCAGGCGTGCAACGATCGTGCCTGCTTCCCTCCGAAGAAATTGCCGGTGGAGTTTGAAGTCACCGTGCTAAAAACAAAATCGCGACGGAGATAACTCCGCCGCGATCTGTTTCTTTTCCGTTCCTAGAAGCTGACTTTTACAATCTGTCCGTTCGAACCCGCGAGCCATCCGGCCTTCGGATTCGCGAAGGCAACGGTCCACAGGCCATTCAACTGCGGCAATGCGAACCAGGTATCACCTTCATCCGGTGACCACGCTGTTCCCTTGCGCCCGGTTGCAACGACGGTGTGGGCCGCCGGGTTATCGCCTGTCCTCCCGACCGCCTCGGCGCCTTGCGCGTAAGCCAGTCCGAAGATTGCCTCATTGATCGGTGCGGGATTCGTGAGAGTCCAGGTCAGTCCTCCGTCGCTGGAGCGCGCAAAGTTGTTGGAGACGCCGGTCCCATTCGCAAGGTCACCACCGCCGACCACGCCGTGGTTCGCGTCGCGGAATGCAATGCTGAAGCCGCCGCCGGCGCCACCCGCAACCAGCGGAATGGGATAAGCGTTCCAAGTGTCGCCACCATCAGTAGTAGCGATCACGCGTGCGGGGGTGGCACCGCCGGTGGTGAACCACGCGCGCTGCCCTCCTTGTGTCGCGATGCAGGTTCCGCTCGAAGCAAAGCCGGCTTCGCCAGCCAGTGCGGGCGTTACGTTGTCGCCGATGTCTTGCCAGGTCTGACCATCGGTGGTGCGGAGGATAGGAAAGCGTCCGTTCGCGGAGTCGCTCATCGCCACCGCGCGACTTTTGTTCCAGAATGCGAAGCAATCATAGAAGGCATCAGGGTTCTGATTGATGAACTGCGCGGTCCAGGTCGCGCCCCCATCGGTGGTTCTATAGATGCGAGAGTCAGTGCCGCTTCCGATGGAGAGCAGGTACGCAACCTTGTCACTAATTCCTTGGACGTCGCGGAACGGCAGCGCCTCAGCGCCGGGTACGACGCCCGCGTGCCAGTGTTTGCCGCCATCAGTGGTGACGACGAACGTCCCGCCGCTGCCGCTAGCCCATACGACGTTCGAATTCACCGGGCTAAGGCCGATCAGGGTTGCGGTTGTGCCACTGCTTTGCGGCGTGAATGTGGGCCCGGTCTGCGTGAACGCGAGCGTTGCGAGAAGAATCGTTGCTGTGAGTACGACGGTGCGGGGAAAGTTCATGAGTTACCAACCTTTATCAGAGTGCTTGCATGAAGAGCCAGAAGTGTACTCCTGTCGGAAGCAGAGTTGGAGTGCCCCGAACTTTTTTCTACGGGCGCGCAGATAGACTAGAGGCGTGCATCTGGACGACAGCATCGTCGCTATCGCCACGCCCGCCGGACGGGGCGGCATTGGAGTCGTGCGCATTGCGGGGCCTGAGGCGAAGCATATCGCCGCGCCGATGCTGCGGCTGCCGCACGCGCTCGAGGCCGGTCGCGCTCTCTTTGGCGAGTTGATAGAGCCTGAGAGCGGCGAGCGCATCGACGAAGTCGTCGCGACTTACTTTGCTTCCCCGCACTCCTATACCACCGACGATATTGTCGAGATCTCCGCGCACGGCTCGCCTGTGGTGCTGCGCCACATCGTTGAGATGGCGCTCGCGCGCGGTGCGCGCCTTGCCGAACCCGGCGAGTTCACGATGCGCGCCTTCCTGAATGGACGCATTGACCTGACGCAGGCCGAAGCGGTGCGCGACCTGATCGAATCCCAAACTTTGTTTCAAGCGAAGGTCGCGGCACAGCAATTGGAAGGCGCGCTGTCGAAGCGATTGCAGCCGATCAAGATCCAGTTGGTGCAGCTGATCGCGTCGATGGAAGCGGGCGTTGACTTCGCGGAAGACGACGTCTCCGTTATGCCCGGAGAAGAGATCCAGAGGCGCATCGCCGCTGTTCGCGCGCCTTTGGAGGAGCTGCGCAGCTCGTTCGCCTACGGAAAGATGGTGCACGAGGGGCTGACGCTGGCGATTGTGGGGCGGCCGAATGTAGGCAAGTCTTCCCTGTTCAATCGTCTGGTGGAGCGCGAGCGCGCCATCGTGACAGCGACTCCGGGGACCACGCGCGATCTGGTCAGTGAGACGGTTGCGATCGGCGGAATCCCAGTACGACTGGTCGATACCGCCGGCATCCGCGCGGCGCATGATGAAGCCGAGAGCATAGGCATCAAAAAGTCGTACGAAGCGCTTGCCGACGCGGACTTGGTGCTGCACGTGATCGATCTAACGACGATTGATGGCCATCAAGAGGAAGAGCAACGGTTGATGGAGCGGTCAGCTGGGCGGAGGCGCTTATTTGTTCTTCACAAATCAGACCTGCTGGGTCGCGACACAAAGGATATAGGTGTTGACAAGCAAAACGGAGAGCCCGTTTTAACGTCCGCCGTCACCGGCGAAGGAATCGCCGAGCTTCGTGCCGAGATCGTGAAGCATATCGCCGGCGAGAACGCAGCGCAGCAGGAGTCAGGATTCCTCACCAACGTGCGCCACCAGCAGCTGGTGGACGATTCGCTGAAGGCGCTGGAAGCTGCATCAGGAGCGGTCGGGAGTAACACTCCGCACGAGATGATCCTGCTCGATCTGTACCACGCGCTGCGTCCGCTGGATTCGATCACCGGCGAGACCACAGCGGATGACATCCTGAATCTGATCTTCTCGAGCTTCTGCATCGGCAAATAGCGCGCCGTTACAATTGGTACATCAGTAGTAGATCGGATAAGCGTTGATTTATGAAGCGACTCGGTCTCGTCGGTGGCATCAGTTGGGTATCCTCGATCGACTACTATCGATACATCAACGAAGGCGTCAATAGTGAGCTCGGCGGCCTCAACTTCGCGGATTGCCTCATGTATTCGATTAACTTCGGCGCCGTGCAGGAGCGGGGATGGGGTCACGCGCTCCCCTTATTGCTCGACGCTTGCCAGCGTCTCCAGGCTGGTGGCGCGGAAGGCATTGTTCTCTGCGCGAACACCGCCCATTTCCATGCCGAGGCGATTCGCGCCGAGGTCCCACTTCCGCTGATCCATATCGTCGACGCGACCGTCACCGAAGTGCACCGCCAGGGGTTGAAAACCGTGGGGGTGCTCGGTACGAAGTTCGTCATGGAAAGTGATCTTTATGGGAAAGGCTTTCGCGACACTGGCATCAAAGCGCTCGTTCCGGATCGCCAGGAATCCCGAGACCGCATTCAAGAAACTTTGAAAGAAGAGCTAGGCAAGGGCATCTTTCGAGATGAGACCAAAGCGTTTTATCTCGAAGAGATGGTGGCTCTCCGCGAGCGAGGCGCAGAAGGGATCGTGTTGGGATGTACTGAGATTCCGCTGTTCATAGAGCAAGACGATTTTGACCACCCGGTGTTCGATACATTGAAGATTCACGCCCAAGCCGCAGTTAGGTTTGCACTGACTGGGAAAGCGTAGATACTCCTGGCTGTGGCCCATGATCGGGTAGTTTGTGTCTAAGAGTTGGACACCAAATTCGGAACCCCGGAAAGTCATCCGCTTGCGGCGGAACATCTTCTGCAAATAGCGCGCGGTTACAATAATCGCCCCTCCATGGACACCGTGCGCATCACCGAGCTGCTCAAGCCCTTCCTGCAGGTGGATGACGGCAATAGGGAAGCGTTATCCCAACCGCAATTGCAGCAGCTTTCCGGCTATCTCGACCTTCTACAACGCTGGAATGCAAAGACGAACCTAACCTCCGTGCGTGAGCCGGAAGAAATTGTGAAGCGACATTTTGGCGAGTCGCTGTTTCTGGCGAGGGCAATCAGCGGGGAAGCGGTTGCTACTGCAATAGACGTGGGCTCCGGCGCTGGCTTTCCGGGAATCCCACTGAAGATCTATTCGCCGCTGACTGCTGTCACTCTGGTCGAATCGCAGAACAAGAAAGCGACATTTCTGAAAGAAGTGATCAGGGAATGTACATTGATAGACATCAATGTGTTTTCCGGGCGCGCGGAGACGTTGAAAGACAAAGCGGACCTGGTCACGTTGCGTGCGGTGGAGCACTTCGATGATGTTCTTCCAGTAGCGGCCGGGCTGGTGGTTCCGAAGGGCCGGCTGGCGCTGCTGATTGGAGTGGGGCAAGTTGCGGGGGCGGAGAGACTGCTTCCCAGCTTCGAGATCAGCACAGCAGCGGTCCCGCAATCGCGCGAGCGGGTCCTGCTGATCGCCCGGAACCAAGTCTAGAACGAACCAAGATAGATAAAAGTGGGAAGTAAGCTGCGAAATCAGCAATTTTCGCGCATGGATGAATTGTGCCGGACGGCACGGGCGGGAATTTACCTTCCTGGAGCTTGTCGATCTTGATGTCTGCGCTGATGGTCAACCCAAGAGAGACGAACCAGCGTGCTAACAAGTGGAGCGGGGGACTGTGAAAAAGCTCTGAGTTTCCGATTTGGCGGACCGAATATGCACACCTAGGAAGAGTTGGTGGCGGCTGATCTGACAATCGGGGAAGCTTGTCCACCTGGTTCCGAATTGGCGATTATTTCTCGGCAGTAACCAAAGTAGTAATAGTGGAGCGAAGAAGCGTTATTTGCCCAAATGGACATGTGTTTCGTAGCGGTTTCGTCATCCAGATATCGGCGAGTGGAGGTAATGCCAAGTTTTCACAGGTTTTCTTCGCTGCCATTTCCATTGTTCCATGTGGAACAATCGATTGACGAATGGTATGGTTCAGGGGCTCTGGTAAGTGTTCCACGTGGAACAATCCGCAGGCGCGAAGGAAATCCCTAGGAAAACAGGTCCTTTGCACCAAAAAGCGGCATTGCCCAGCCTGAATCGGTTCGGGTACTCTCGCCGCTGAATAACTCTCCCATGGGAAGAATCATTGCAGTAGCCAACCAGAAGGGTGGGGTCGGCAAGACTACGACTGCCATCAACCTTGCGGCTTCGCTGGCCGCGGCTGAGGTGCCGGTCCTGCTAGTGGACTGCGATCCTCAGTCGAACTCATCGAGCGGACTGGGTTTCCTGCGCGACCCCGACAGGATCAATACTTACCACGTGCTGATGGGGCTGCACTCGGCGGAAGAGGCCATTCAGCCTACCGAAGTAGAGCAGCTCTTTGTGATTCCTGCACACAAGAACCTGATCGGCGCGAATATCGAGCTGGCGAATGCGGGTGTCGCCGAAGCGGATCCGAACAGCGGAAGCAGGGAATTCCGGCTTCGCAAGGCGCTCGAGCCGGTGCGCGGCAGGTTTGAGTTCATTATTCTGGATTGTCCGCCGGCACTCGATCTGCTCACGCTCAACGCTCTGGTCGCTGCCGATTCGGTGCTGGTACCTATGCAGGCGGAGTACTTCGCCCTTGAGGGGGTCAGCGAGCTGCTCGATACCATGGAGCGGATCCGGGAGCACCTGAACCCCGGGCTGGTGGTCGAGGGCGTGGTCCTGACGATGTTCGATGAGCGTACCAACCTCGCCCAGCAGGTAGCGGCGGAGCTGAAGAAGCACTTCGGTGACAAGCTGTTCCAATCAACGATCCCGCGGAATATCCGCTTGGCGGAGGCGCCGAGTTATGGGAAGCCGGCCCTGGTCTACGATCCGCGGTCGCGCGGGGCAGAGAGCTACATCAAGCTGGCGAAAGAGATCATGTCGCGCGTTCCCTCGCAACATGAGTCAAAGGCGGAGATGGCAGTCGCTGCGCAAGGCGAATAGTACATTGATGGACATCTATATATATGATTGAGACTAAGACAGTCGATACGAAGAAGAAAGCTTTAGGGCGCGGACTGGATGCGCTGTTACCGAGTTCTCGTCCGGCGGCTGCGGTCGCCCCTGCACCACAGACGAACGACGGCTCGCGCGAGATCGGGATTTCCGAGATCGATCGCAATCCTTACCAGACGCGCTTGCGCGTGGACGAAGCAGCGCTGAATGAATTGGCGGCCAGCATCCGCGCGACGGGGGTGGTGCAGCCCATCCTGGTGCGCCCGGTGATGAAGGACGGGCACACGCGATATCAGCTCATCGCCGGGGAACGGCGCTGGCTGGCATCCCAGCGCGCAGGGAAGCAAAGCGTTCCCGTGGTCATCAAGCATGTCTCGAACGAGCAGGCCATGGAGATGACTATCGTCGAGAACCTGCAGCGCGAAGACCTGAACCCGATGGAGCAGGCCAAGGCCTTCGACCGCCTCTCACGCGAGTTCGGCCTGACGCAGGAGCAGATGGCGCAGCGCACCGGCAAAGACCGCGCTTCCATCGCGAACTTCCTGCGGTTATTGAAGCTACCAGCCGATGTGCAGGTGGAAATCGATGGCGGCAATCTGACCTTCGGCCACGCCAAGGTGTTGATGGCGCTGGAAGCTCCGGAGGCGATCAGCAAGGCGGCGAAGCACGTGATCGCGCAGGCGCTTTCCGTTCGCAAGACCGAGGAACTCGTCTACAACCTGCTGCACCCGGTGGAGAAGACCAAGAAGCCGGAGAAGCAGCAGGACCCGAACGTGCGTGAAGCCGCGCGGGCACTGCAGCAATCACTTGGCGTGCGGGTGGAGATCGACGACCACAAGGGCAAGGGCAAGATCGTGCTCAAGTATGGGTCGCTCGAGGACTTTGATCGTATCGTGGAGATGCTCAGCAAGTAAAGCCAGCCAAATAGCTGGTGACGCACGCGGGACAGGCACGTCTTACAATTGCGTCCGACCAGACCTCAATCTCAATTCAAGGAAGATCCTCGATGAAGCGAGCCCGTGCGTTTTCCGCGTGTGCGTTGCTGTGCCTCTTTTGCGTGTCTGCATTCGCACAAGAAAAATTCAACAAAGAAGAGTTTGCGCGACGTCGCGCAGCGCTCTACGAGCAGATCCCGGACGGGATCGCGGTCGTCTATGGCGAAGAAGAAGGTCCCGCTCCGGTGAAGTTCCGGCAGGCGCCTGATTTCTATTACCTGACCGGAATCGAAGATCCCGGCGCGATCGCGGTCTTCAACGGCATGACGAAGAAGTGGACGGTGTTCGCGTACCCGCGGTCGCCGCAGAAGATAGCCTTTGAAGGGCCAGGGTTGCTGGAGATGAAAGGGGCCAAGGAGACGTATGGCGTCGATAACATTGCGCCCCTTGACCAGCTGACGATCTCGCTGATGTTCGGCGGAGGCCAGGCGAAGCATCTCTATCTGCCGCTCGCGGAAGACTCATTGCAATATGCGCGCGGAGAGATGCTGGCGATGGAGGCACGATATCTGGACCATCCGCTGTATCACACGCAATCGAATACGCGTATCGCAAACAAGCGGATCAGCGAGCTGAATCCGCAGGTGCCCGTGGCGAACCTGGCGCCGATCCTGAACAAGATGCGATCGGTGAAGTCGCCTTATGAGATCGAACGCATGCGCCAGGCAGGACGCATTGGCGCGGAGTCGGTGAAAGAAGCTATCAAGGGAACGAAGCCGGGAATGTACGAGTATCAGCTGGAAGCCGCGGCTCGTTTTGTGACCTTTAATCAGAATGCCGGCGTTGCGTACACACCGATTGTGGCCTCAGGGCCGAACGCGCTCGCCGCACACTATGAGACGAACAACCGGCAGATGCAGACGGGCGATCTGGTGTTGATGGACTACGGATCGGACTATGACTACTACATTTCTGACATCACGCGGACGTGGCCGGTCTCGGGAAAATTTACCCCGGAGCAGGAAAAGATGTATGCCTGCGTACTCGATGCCAGCAAGGCGATCATCGCCGCGATAAAGCCGGGAGTGACGATCAAGCAATTGAAGGCGACTGCCGGCGAAGTCTACAAGAAGTACGGTTTCGAGAAAGAGTGGAACACCTGGGGAGGTGGCCAGTACATCGGGCACTTCGTCGGCATGTCGGTGCACGACGTGAACACTGGGACTCCTGGCCAGGATCTGGCATTAGAAGCCGGCAACACTTTCAACGTGGAGCCGATCCTGGAAATACCGGAGAAGCAGATACACATCCGGCTGGAAGATTCTGTGCTGGTCACGCCGACCGGCTCAGAGAACCTGACCAAAGACGTTCCCGCGGAGCTGAATGAGATTTACGCGTTGATCAAGCAAAAAGGAATGAATCAGTAATCAGTACGCAGTACTTGGTAATTAGAGATGAAGAGCCGCTCCAACGAGCGGCTTTTTCATTGTTGTTCAACAGACTGCTATAATCCGCCGCTCAGAAAGAGAGAAGCTAAATGAGAAGCAGAGTCCTGATCGTCGCCTTTCTGGTGATCGCAACTGCGTTTCTTCTGTCGCAAGATGCGGCCGCGCCGCAACCTAATCGTCTCGTGATCCATGCGGCTCAGCTACTGGACGCGAAGACGGGGAACATCCTGAAAGACCAGGCGATATTCATCGAAGGCGAGAAGATCGTGAAGGTGGGTCCGGCGCCGCAGGAAATACATCAGCAGAAGGCGAACATCGATTATCCCGGGTTCGGGACGAACGTTCCCACGCTGCACATTGTGAGTGGGACAGTGCTGCCGGGCCTGATCGATGTGCATACGCACCTGACCATGGACCCGAACTTCGGCCTCGAGATCCTGCAGATATCTGCAGCGAGCGCGGCACTCACGGGCGCGAAGAATGCGAAAGCAACGCTGGAAGCGGGATTCACCTCGGTACGGAACCTTGCGGATTACTGGGAGTTCGCCGATGTGGCATTGCGCAATGCGATCAATCGCGGTCAGGTGCCGGGTCCGCGAATGCAAGCCAGCGGTCCCGCAATCAGCATCACTGGTGGCCACGGAGATTCCAATTCTTTGCCGTACGTTGACCAGAAGAGGGCGATCGGTGTCGCTGATGGGGTTGAAGCTGTCCAGGCGAAGGTTCGCGAAAACATCAAATACGGGGCGGACGTGATCAAGTTTATGGCGACGGGCGGCGTGCTTTCTTTTGGCGATGATCCGAAGGCCTCGCAATACACGCTGGAAGAGATGAAGGCGATCGTGGCCGACGCGCACCGGCTTGGCCGCAAGGTTGCGGCGCACGCGCATGGTGGTAATGGGATCATCTGGGCGAGCGAAGCCGGCGTGGACTCGATCGAGCATGGCTCCTACATCGACGACAACGGAATCGCCATGCTGAAGAAGAACGGGACGTACCTGGTTCCGACGGTTTATCTAGGAGAGTGGTTTTTGGCGAATGGTGAGCGACTGCACACGCCTCCTGCGCTGATGGCGAAGGCGCGCGAAGTGATGCCGGCGGCGGACAAGAACATCGCGCATGCGATTGCGGGCGGAGTGAAGGTCGCATTCGGCACCGATGCCGCTGTTTTCCCGCACGGAATGAATGCCCACCAGTTTGCAACCTACGTGAAACTTGGGATGACGCCGATCCAAGCGATCCAGTCAGCGACAGTGAATGCTGCGGATCTGATGGGATGGTCGGATAAAGTGGGCAGCATCGACGCGGGCAAATTCGCTGACATCGTCGCCGTAGATGGCGACCCGACCAAAGACGTGACGACGCTCGAGCATGTGAAGCTGGTGGTGAAGGGCGGAGTGGTCTACAAGAACGAGTCTTCAGGGATGCACGAGTAGCGGAGGAGCTATGGCGACGAAAAAATCTACAAATTCCGGCGACACGCTGAAGGACACAGCGCGCGAGATCGGGTCGAAGCTAGGCGAGGTCCACGCGAAGGCGAGCCGGATGGTCGAAGGCGTGAAAGCAGCGGTTGAAGCGAGCCGGGCGGCGCTTTCCGGTAAACCGAAGAAAAAGGAGCCAGCGAAGAAAGCAGCCAAAAAGAAGTCGAATTCTTCCCGTTCGCGGAAAACGAAGTAAGTCTGTTAGCGCTTGGCCCACTCATACGGGAAAAGCTTGCCCGCTTCTTCTGGGCTCAGCTTCACCCCGCAGAGCTCGGCGGCATGCGCTAAGACCGGGTCCTTGCCGGCGGCGAGTTCAGCAGGCGTGGGGAGCACGAGTTCATCCGGCGAAACGCCGTTGTGCTCCAGGCTTGTTCCGTCCGCCATGACGATGTTCGCATCGGTGATGGAAGCGCCATAGATAGCGATAGTATCCAGCCCTTGCTTGTAGGTGTAATGCATCGATTCCATCACGCTTCCTGAGCTGTGGTCGCCGATCACGGTGCCGCGCTTCTCCAGCTGAACCACACGCGCGAAGAGTTCAGAAGCTGAGGCAGATCTGCTGTCCACCAGCACCAGCAGCTTTCCCTGAAAATAATTGTGCGAGCGCGGCTTTGCGGTCATAGGTTTGGTCGAGTCGCGCGTGACACGGTCGCCGATCTTGATCTCATGATCGAAGAGGCTGCCGAGCATGTACTTCAGAACGTCGACGCTGCCGCCAGGATTCTGGCGCAGGTCTACGATCAGGGCTTTGTGCTTCCTTGCTTTTCCCATGATCGCGTCCACCTGCGATTCTTCCATGAACCATTCGGGGAACTTCAGCACCATGAGGTCGTCGCCGTATTCCACGCTGCGGGCGCGCAGGCGGTGCTCTTCGTTTTCTTCGTCGCGGATCAGGTCGAAGAGGTCGAATGATGTGGTGAGGTCAACCACGTTGTGCAGTTGCCGCATGCTGGCAAGCACATCCACCTGCCGCTGAGCTGCTTCCGGGCTCTGCACCACCAGCCGCACCCCGGGCGCGGGGCGCAGAGTGTTGTAGACGTACTCCAGCTTCCAAAGACTTTGCCGCGTGGGTCTGAACCCATTGAAGGCCAGGACCTCATCACCGGGTTTCAGACCTTTGGCAGCGGCGTCGGTGTCGGGACGCACGCGCGAAACCAGGCAACGATCGCCGATCATTTGCAGCTCGAGGCCGAAGTCGTGGCGGTAAGGGCGTGAAGGTGGCAGAAAGAAAGTGTGCGAATCGTTGAGAGAATCAAGCGCGCCTGCGATGTTGCTGAAGGCCATGTTCAGACCCGCGGCCTTATCGATCTTTTGCTTGGTGTCCCCGACCCG
Organism: Terriglobales bacterium; assembly: GCA_045807945.1. Lineage (GTDB taxonomy): Bacteria > Acidobacteriota > Terriglobia > Terriglobales > Acidobacteriaceae > CAVQGF01. The sequence continues at coordinate 21,755 of JBJMGI010000090.1, forward strand.
CGCTTCCCAATCTATGCCGTGGAACTTCGGATCGTAGTAGTGCTTGCGAATGTCGTTCGCGATGTTTTCGAGCATCATGCGGGTGCGCCCGCGGTCGAACGAAGAAATCTGCTGTGCGGCTGCGGGCGGGTTCTGCGCCGGTAGAGGCGAAGTGAAACACAGGAGAAGCGAAGCCAGAAAAATCTTGAACTTGGCGCTCGACATGACAAGCTCCCGAAGAGCTTTTATCACACGACGGACGGGCGGACAATTGAAACCGACAGCAAATGAAAAAGGCCGGCGCAATGCCGGCCTTGAATCTTTAAAAGCAAAACTATTTCTTAGGTGCGATCGCGTCTTTCGCGGCTTTGGCGACGCGGAACTTCACGACGGTCTTGGCAGCAATCTTGATCGGCTCACCGGTCTGAGGATTGCGTCCCATGCGGGCCTTGCGGTTTGCCTTCACCAGACGGCCGAGGCCGGGGATGACGAAGATGCCGGACTTCTTGGTTTCTTTGATCGCGGTCTCGGCGAGTGTGTCGAGGAACGTCGCCGCGGTCTTGTTGTTGGTCTCGAGTTTCTCTGCCATATGGCGTACGAGTTGCGTCTTTGTCATGCCTGCTGCCATTAGAATTTCCTCCTTGAATTGTGAGCGAAGGGGCTCAAACGGAGCCAGTGTACATCAGCTCACACGATTGCAAGCAGATTTTATGCGGGTTTTTTCAACAAAGCTGTGGAAAACCCTGTGGCGACGGGGGTTTTATCGAGTAAGGCACTGAAAACCCCTATGAATTGTACAGTTGAGCAACACTAGGAACAGGAGGTAGGAAGTAGGAGGTAGGGGTAGGCAAAGCAGAAAATACAAATCCCTCGACTGCGCTCGCCCCCGGCTCGCTCGCTCGCGATGACCTCCGAATCTAAGGCCGTGGAAGAATGAGGTGGAAGTAGAATTAGATTCAGCAGCAATCGTCAGAAAAATGCCCCGTCCGAAAATAGCGATTCCCGTTCCGCATTCCTATCGTCCAGATTACGCGCAGCGCTCACTGCCGCAATATGTTCACGCGGTGGAGGCGGCTGGAGGCGAAGCAGTGGTCATACAGTTGGATCAAACTTCCGAGGCGATCGCGAGGCAAGCTACCGCGTGCCAGGGCGTGCTGCTTCCCGGCAGCTCGGCCGACGTTGATCCGCAGAAGTACGGCGCTGAGCGGAATCCGCTGACCAATGCGGGAGACAAGTTGCGCGACGCCGCTGACGAGCTGCTTCTGCAAGACGCCCACAACATGCACAAGCCTATCCTGGCGATCTGCTATGGCATGCAGTCGTTGAATGTATGGCGGACCGGATCGTTGGTGCAGGACATTCCGACACAGGTTAAGACTAAGATCGATCACTCCGCCGGACGCGAGGTCGCGAAGGCGCACAAGGTACTGGTGGATCCCGTTTCTAACCTCGCGGGCATTCTTTCGAACAGCAGTTGCGAGCAGATCGCGGTGACGCCGGAGCTGAAGGGAATCGGCTTGCCGGTGAACTCGAGCCATCATCAGGCCGTTGAGCGTGCGGGCGACGGATTGCGGGTGGTCGCGCGCTGCCCAGATGACAACGTGATCGAAGCCGTTGAAGGCACGCAGCCCGGTCACTTCGTCGTCGGTGTGCAGTGGCACCCTGAGCGCGGGATCGACGATGACGCTCCCTCGCAGGCGTTGCTGAATGCATTCGTACGCGCGGCGGCTAAAAAGTAGCAGCTGCCAGTAACCAGAAAAACAAGGTGTTTCAGCCGAAACTATTTGCAGGGGCGCGGCTTCAGCCGCGCTGTCACTGCTGAAAATGATTTGGGCTTTAGCCCCTGGGGAATAACGATGGCGCGCCCACCACGAGATCCTTTGAGCAGCCGCCCGGGTACTTACTTCATTACTGCGAATGCGGCTGGTAAGCGGAATCTTTTTCAATCAGAACGGATGGGTTCATTATTTCTCGAAATCATCCGGCGATATCGGACTCAAGGAAAGTACTTGTTGCACGAATACACACTTATGCCTAATCATTGCCACCTACTTTTGACAACCGCGGAAGGAACAAGTCTTGCCAAAGCCGCTCAATTCATCAAGGGTGGATATTCGTTTGAAGCCGGCAAGATGCTTGGCTCGAAGGCTGAAATCTGGCGAGCAGGTTTGGAGACCATCGCATTCTAGATGCCAATGATTATACGAACCACCAAAAGTATATTTTGCAGAATGCTATAAAACGCGGCTTGGTTCAGAAGGCGGAAAAGTATAAATATTGTTCAGCTTTTCCCGGAACTGTTCTGGATCCGCGACCTGATTACCTCCGGCTAAAGCCCTCATCAACTTTAAGGGTAATCGGCGCGGCTGAAGCCGCGCCCCTACGATGTTTTGGCAAAAAGGAAGAAATGTAAAGCTGGGCTCGCTCGGAATGTTTTAGTCGGCACCGTTATAATCCAACCTCGAATGTCTGTCAGCCTCACACTTCAAAACAAAGTCGCACTCATCAGCGGAGGCTCTCGCGGGATCGGCGCGGCTTGCGTCAGGATGTTCGTCCAAGCGGGCGCGAAGGTCGTATTCAATTATCGAAAAGATCGCCGGGCGGCAGACGAGCTGGTGCGGGCGTTAGGGCCGGAGGTTTGCTACTCCGTGCAGGCGGACCTTTCTTCTGCCGAATCGGCAGAGCCATTCATAGCAGCGGCGGTCGAAAGATTCGGACGCGTGGATGCTTTGGTGGGAAACCACGGCATTTGGCCGGTGGCAGATGTTGGGATCGACACGATGTCGGACGAACAATGGAGGCGCACAATGGCGATCAACCTCGACAGCGTCTTCGGTCTGGTGAAGCACTCGGCAGCGCAGATGAAGAAACAGAAGAGCGGTGGAAGCATTGTGCTGGTGAGCTCAACCTCAGGCCAGAGGGGCGAGGCATTTCATGCCGACTACTCAGCGACCAAGGGGGCAGTCATCAGCCTGGTGAAGAGCCTTTCCACGGAACTGGCGACGGACAATATTCGCGTAAACAGTGTTGCGCCGGGCTGGGTGCATACGGATATGACCGCGGGCGTATTGAACGATCCGAAGACGCGCGGCCCAATCGTTTCGAAGATCCCCATGGGCCGGGCGGGAACGCCGGAGGAGATCGCCGGGCCTATACTTTTTCTCTGCTCGGATTACGCGGGCTTCATCAACGGCGAGATCTTCAACGTGAACGGCGGAGCTGTGCTGGTGGGCTGAAAAACGCCATGGGGTTAATCTCACGAATTTTTCGTCGCCGCCCCGTAACGACGAAGTACCAAGTAACCGAGGCTTACTCCAGCCTCCGTGAAATGGTGTTGACGACCTCTCCCGAAAAGTTAGGCATCGGAGGCGGTGGAATTTGGGGTGTGGTAATGGAGAGTGGCTATGAAAAAGCTGTCGCGACTCTCGTAGCCATAGCAGATGGCACAGTCAGTCTTTATTTGAGTAACGGCGGCGGTTTCATCGGTATGGGAACGCAAGAAGGGCCAAGTCAAGCTGCGAGAGCGCTACTGCAAGCGGCGCCGAACTTTACGCAATTCTGCCACCCTACCACTACTTTTGCCCTTCCAGAACCAGCGCGTACCAGGTTCTTTATTCTGAGAGGCCGGGAGGTGCTGACCGCCGAAGCCGAGACCGATGAGCTGGGAAAAAACCGTGAGTCGCTATCGCCGTTCTTCCATGCGGCGCACGAGTTGATCAGCCAAATCAGGCTGACCGATAGCAAGTTGAACAAAGAAGCAAATCCGTAGAACCACAGTGAAAAAGCAGCTACCTCGATATTTCTTGCGTCTAATAAACTGGTTCTCGATGCGATATCTAGCCTTAATCCTTCTTTCTGCTGTAATGCTGCCCGCGCAGATCGGCACGCCGCTGCCGAAGCCGAATGCGCCGGAGCAGCCGCCCGCGGCTGCACCGCAAACCGCAACTCCGGAAGATCTTGCCAGTGCGAGACAGGCGCGCGCTGTTCTGGACAAAATGATCGCCGCACTTGGCGGCCCCGCGTACCTGAATATTCAAGATATGGAGCAGAACGGCCGGGTGTATGGCTTCGATCACAACGGTGACGCTGCCGACGCCGGCGCTCCGTTCGTGCGCTATTGGAAGTGGCCGGACAAAGATCGCCTCGAGCTACTCAAGCATCGCGATTGGATCCTGGTCTATAACGGAAACGATGCCAACGAGATCACCTACCATGGCCCGCATCCCATGGATGCGAAAGCGTTGAAAGGTTACCTGGAGCGGAGGTCGTATTCGCTGGAGTACGTGATCCGCGAATGGCTGAAGGACCCAACTGTCGCACTCTATTACGACGGGCAGACGATTTCGGAAAGCAAGCAGGCGGAAAAAATCTCGATCATCGGGCGTGAGCACCGCGGCGTCACACTTTTTATCGACGCGAATTCGTTTTTGCCGCTGCGCAAGACATATACAACGCGCGATCCTGAGACCGGCGACCGCGTGGAAGAAGCCGAAAGCTTCGACAATTACAGGTTGCTCCAAGGCGTGCAAACGCCTACGCGGATCACGCGCTACAAGAACGACATCATGACGGCGCAACGCTTCATCAGCGATGTGAAGTACAACACCGGAGTGCCCGATTCCAAGTTCGACCTTTCCTTAGCCGCGAAGTAGTGTGGCGGTTCTTCCGCGAACTGTGGCAAATCAGCCACATACGCCATTGGCGCATCCAGGCGTAATGTATTCATTTACAGGCACATAGCGCGTCATCGCGGAACCGCATCAGTACGTCTAAGAGAGCAGATTAGGCGGGAAAGCTTGATTCACGAGCAAACAATCCGGGCAGAAGTCGGATGCGAAGGCATCGGCCTGCACAGCGGCGCTCGAGTGAAAATGCGCATGCTGCCCGCACCCGCGGGAACGGGTATCATCTTTCGCCGCGTTGATCTCGACAATTTTGAGATCGAAGCCACCGGTCGAAATGTTGCGCGCGTGAGCTACGCCACCAGCTTGATGAAGCAGGGCGTTCTCATCTCTACCACCGAACATCTTCTCTCCGCATTCATCGGCACCGGCGTTGATAACGCGATCGTCGAGCTCGACAACCTTGAGCTCCCCATCCTTGATGGTAGCGCGAAGCCATTCGTGGACATGGTGCAGAGCGTAGGACTCAAGCAGCAACGCCGCAAGCGCAGCTACATGCGCATCCGCAAAGAGCTGGAAGTGCGCGAGGGCGGCAAATTCATCGGTGTTTATCCGGTCGAAGACGACAGCTATTGCGTAACATACTCGATCGACTTCCCGCATCCGCTGATCGGAAAGACTGCCTTCGAAGTGGACTTGTCACGCGACCTGTACACGCGCGACATCGCGCCGGCGCGCACGTTCGGTTTTCTGCACGAGGCGGAAGCAATGCGCAACATGGGACTAATTCGCGGGGCGAGCGAATCGAATGCGATCGTGCTTACACGCGACGGCGTGAAAAACGGGCCGCTGCGTTATCCCGATGAGTTCGTGCGGCACAAAGTTTTGGATCTGATCGGCGATCTCGCGCTGCTGGGGCATCGCATTCTCGGACGCATTGTTGCCGATCGCGCCGGACACGCCATGCATACCGCGCTTGTCAGCCGGCTACTGCGCGACCAGAGCGCGTGGGAAGAGACCACGGTCGAAGAGCCGGCGGCCGCCGTCCCCGCGCTGCATCCGTCCGCTGCTACGCTGTAAGTCCTTGCTACACTCTTGCTGATGCCAAAGTCTCTACGACTTGTGTTGCTGGTGCTGGCATCAGCTTCCTTCTGCTTCTCCCAATCTCAATCAGATCTGCGGGTAGGTTTTGCCGACACGCAAATAGGAGTTCCTGGCCTCCCCCTGGCCGGATACGGCAGCGGAGTGCGGCGCACATTTCCGTTTGTTCATCGTTACGAATACGCCAGCTGGTTCAAACCTTCGGCCGGAACGCATGACGCAGTCCGAGTAAAAACGATGGTGGTCTTGAGTGGCGGGAGGAAACTGCTGTTCGTGAGCATCGATCTTGCTGCGGTCACGAACGAGATGTACGAGGACTTAGTGGCACATTTGGCGAAGCTGGGCTATGCACGCGACGCGGTGTTCATCTCCGCGACGCACACGCACAGCGGCCCTGGCACATTGAGCAACCGCTTCTTGTGGCAGGCTCTCGCGGCAGACAAATTTCAGCCGGGCTACTACTCGCAGGTGCGAGATGAGGCCATCACAGCTGTCACGTCGGCAGAAAATGCGGCGCAACCCGCGCAGCTGTTTAGCGTCTCATTCCCGACAAAGGGGCTACAGCGCAATCGCCGGCATCGTGAAGGATGGTTCGATCCGACCGCGAACATTCTGCTGGCGCGGTCACCGTCGGGGAAGTGGCTCGGAGGGATGGTGAACTTCGCTATCCATGGCACCGCGCTGAACGCTCACAATCTCGAACTGAGCGCCGATGTTCCTGGCGGAATCGAACGTGCGCTCGAGGAGCAGTTGCACGCACCGGTGATGTTCATCAACGGAGCAGAAGGAGATGTTTCGCCGGCTGAGGGCGGGCTCGAAGGAATTGAGAAGATTAGTCAGTCTTTTGCACAGCAGGCGATGCAGGCACTGCTGCAAGCCAAACCGCTTCGGCCGACATGGACGGTGCGAAGTTTGACGATTCAGCTCGGGGATCCAGCCGTCACCATCGGAGCTTGCCTGCCGCAGAGCTGGCACAGACGGATTGGCGACTGGATCGTGCTCGGACTAGGGGACAGCGTGCCGCACTCGGTCACCGCTACTTACCTTCAACTCGGAGATGTACGCATGCTGGCGTGGCCGGGCGAGCCGACGACCACGTTGGGATTCGACCTGAAGCGCGCGGCACCGAACGGCTGGGTGCTGGGGCTCACGAATGGATATCAAGGCTACTTCACCTCTCCCGGCGAATTCGCGGAAGGGCACTACGAAGCTTGCTCCTCGCTTTACGGAAAGCAGGCGGGTGAGCGCGTGGTGAAAGCGCTTACTGATCTGATCCAAGCCCCCCGCTAAACTGCCATCCTGATTTGGTAACATGCGCTCGTGAAGAAGACGGTCTATCTCTCGCTCGGATCGAACGTCGGCGACAGGCAGGCGAGCCTTGAGCAAGCAATCGCGCAGCTCGCAAAGCTAGGCACGGTCACGAAGCGCTCTGCTTTTTATGAGACAGAGCCGATGGAAATCACCGACCAGCCTTGGTTCTTGAATTCTGCGGTGGAACTCGAGACGGAGCTTATGCCCAAGCAGTTCATCGCCGCAGTGCTCGACATTGAGCGGGAGATGGGACGCAAGCGGACGAAGAAAAAAGGTCCGCGTACCATCGACATCGATGTGCTTCTGTTCGGAAAATCCATCATAGAGATGAAAGGCTTGACTGTGCCGCATCCGGCGATGCACCTGCGGCGCTTCGTGCTCGAGCCCATGGTGGAGATCGCGCCCGAGCTACGGCATCCCGTGTTCAAACGCAGCATGCGCGAGCTGCGCGACGCGCTGCCCGCAGGCTCAGGTCACGTGAAAAAGCCCGCAGCCTCTCCCATTTAGCCAGCAGCTTGCGGCTGCGACTCCGCAGAACGCGGTCCGACCTCAGCTTTTGAATAATAAAGATCTGCGATAGCCTTGCGAACGACGGCGCTGAGCTCGTCAACCTGGCGTGATGTGTATCCCTTGCTCGAGATGGGTTCACCAACCAACAACTGAAGAGGACGCGGCTGTATGTGATACGTGTTCATCGGCAGCAGCTCGAATGTGCCGACGAGAGCCATGGGAATGATGTCCGCGCCGGATTTGATGGCGACGTAAAAGCCGCCGGGCATGAAGGGCTGCAGGTGTCCATTGCGGCAGCGGCCGCCTTCAGGAAAAATGACCAGCGGCATTCCGCTCTTCAAACTTTCAGCCGCGCGATTCAGGCTGCGCATAGAGGCGAGCGCGCTCTCGGCGTCGACGGGGATCTGCCCGGAGCGGCGCAGGTGCCATCCTAAAAATGGATAGTGGAACAAACTCTTCTTAGCCAGGATATGGAACTGGAAGGGCAGCGCCACGTAGAGCGCGGGGATATCCATGGCGGAGAGATGATTGACGGCATAGAGGTGCGGTTTCGACGTATCAATCTTTTCAAGGCCGCTGATCGCGAGAGGCGAGCCGATCGTCTTAAGGATCAACCACGACCACAGGCGTGCGAAGCGGTGCTGCTGGTGACCATCGCGGTCCCACAGCGAGACGATAAGAGACACCGTGCCGAGCACGATGGTGTAGAGCCAAATCAGCGGGTTGAAGATGAAGTACCCGCGCAGGCGGCTGAGCAGATGTCTCACAGAGAATTCTTTTCTAACATTCCCATGACCGCGCCTACAAGGTAGATAGAGCCGGTCACGACGACGAGGCCATTAGCCGGAGTTGCAGCGCGGGCGCGCTCGAGAGCTGCGGCGATATCGGGCCCCATGATGATCTCGGCGCCGGTGGATGCGGCGAGTTCCGCGATCTCGGCGGGTGTTGCGGCCCGTGGATTCTCGGGTTGCGTGGCGATAACGCGACCCGCGAGCGGGAACAGGATCTGCGTCATCTCGGCAATCGCTTTATCGCGCATTGCGCCGAACAGGATTGTGAGCGGAACGTCTTCAAAATAAGTTGATATGGCCGAACGCAGAGCCCACGCACCGGCGGGATTGTGCGCGACATCAAGCAGGATGCGCGGCGAGCCGGGAATGAGCTGCAGGCGTCCAGGCCAGCGCGCCTCGCGGATGCCGCGTTCGATATCACCCGCTGTGACTTTGAAGCCGCAGTTGTTCACTTCCGCGGCCGCCGCGATAGCGAGTGCAGTGTTGCGCAGCTGGTGGCGTCCTATGAGCGGAGAGGCGACGGTGATCTCTTTCCCGAGCACGTTGACTTGGTACGAAAATGCAGATCCCTCGACTGCACTCGCGTTACGCTCGTTCAGCTCGGGATGACCTTCGTTATGTGGGTTGTGTTCGCGGGACGGCAGATTTCCGGCGGGGGAGACATCGGGCACGTATTCAACGGCGCTGACCGCGTGAGCGTGGCGCTCCATCGCGATGTTGCCGAGCACGTCGTTGGCTTCGGGATGTTGCGGAAGCATCACGACGGTGCCTTTCTCGCGGATGATGCCGGCTTTCTCTTTCGCAATCTCGCCAACAGTGTTCCCGAGAAATTGCTGATGGTCGAGTGCGACGTCGGTGATCACCGAGATGCACGGGTCAACGATGTTGGTGGCGTCCAGGCGCCCGCCCATGCCGACTTCGAGGACCGCGATCTCTACACCGGTGCTGGCGAAATATTCGAAAGCCATGGCGGTGAGCATCTCGAAGAAGCTTGGCGGGTGCGGGAGCTTTCCATCCGCAACCAGAGCGGTCGCGGCATTCTCGACGCGCTCATGAATCTCTGCCAACTCAGGGTCGCTGATTTGTTCGCCATTGACGCGAATGCGTTCATTAACCCGTTGCAGATGAGGTGACGTGTACAGACCCGTGGGGTGTCCCGCCGTTTGCAATATGGAGGCAAGCGTCGCGGCGGTGGACCCTTTGCCATTTGTGCCCGCAATCAAGACGCTCGCGAAGCGGCGCTGCGGATTTCCGAGAGCCTGGGCGAGCACGCGCATGTGGTCGAGGTCGAACTTGCGATTCGTTCCGAGTTCGTGTCCCAGCGCGAGAAGATGCTGGACGGCGCGCTGATAGGGCGTCGCGACAGTCTCGATCTGGTGAACTTCTGGCATGGGCAAGAGTGCACAGCCGAGGACGGCTGTGCCACACATCAGTTTCGGAGCCTAATTGACGACCATGAAGTCGAGGGCGCGGGAGATGAAGTTCTTCATCTCCTTGCGATGGACCACCGCGTCAAGCATGCCGTGCTCGAGCAGGAACTCGGAGCGCTGGAAGCCCTCAGGCAATTTCTGGCGGATGGTCTGCTCGATCACGCGCGGGCCGGCGAAACCGATGAGCGCCCCCGGCTCGGCGATGTTCAAATCTCCAAGCATCGCGAATGATGCGGTGACGCCGCCGGTGGTGGGATCTGTGAGCACAGAGATGTACGGAACCACGGCTTCGTCCAAGCGTGCGAGCGCGGCGGAGATCTTGGCCATTTGCATCAGTGATGCGACGCCTTCCATCATGCGCGCGCCGCCCGAGGCGGAGACGATGATCAGCGGCTTGCGTTGTTCAGTAGCGCGTTCGATGGCGCGGGTGATGGCCTCGCCGACGACCGAGCCCATACTGCCGCCGATGAAGGAATATTCCATCGCGCTGACGATCACGTCGCGTCCGTTGAGCTTGCCTTCGGCGTTGACTACGGCATCTTTCAATCCGGTGGCGGATTGCGTCTGACGCAGGCGATCTTTGTAAGCACGGGTATCAGTAAATTTCAGCGGGTCGGTCGATGCGAGATTGAAATCGAAGACGGTGTAGAAATCGTCGCGGTCGGTGCCAGGCTCGCCGCCATCGAGCAGCAACGCCAGCCGGTCGTGCGAGTCAATGCGGAAGTGGCGCTCGCATTTCGTGCATACGTTCCAGTTGGCATCGAGATCTTTTTTCCAGATGACCTGGCGGCAATCGTCGCACTTCACCCACAGGCCCTCGGTGCGGACGCGCTTCTCCGCCGTGGATTCGATCTCGTTATTTTCGCGCTTGAACCAGGACATAGGGTCAGTTGCTAGTTGTTAGTTGCTGGTTGAAGTCAAAGGCAACGGCAAATGCTTAACATTCGGCAAAAGCTCAGTATTCAATGCCGCGCTGCGCTAGCACGCCCTTCTCATACGCGTGCTTCACTTGTTTCATCTCGGTGACCGTGTCGGCAATCTCAACGATGGACGGATGCGCGTTGCGTCCCGTCAATATTACATGCACCTGCTCTGGTTTGCCCTTTAGCGCGGCGACGACCTTTGCGGGGTCGAGCATCTTGTAACCGATAGCGTAATTGATCTCGTCGAGGATGATGAGGTCCCATTCGCCGGAGTGGATGGCCTTCTCGGCTTCGTTCCATGCTTCTTCCACCATGCGCACATCTTCGGGATCCGTTTCCGCGCCGCCGACCTTCACGAAGCCGCGTCCCATCTGCTTCATCACCCAGTTGCCGCCGAAGGATTTCACCGCATCGAGCTCGCCGTAGTGCCAGGAACCCTTGAGGAATTGCAGCATTAGGACCTTCATTCCGTTTCCCACGGCGCGTAGGGCCGTGCCCATGGCAGCCGTGGTCTTGCCCTTGCCGGGGCCGGTGTTCACGATGATCAGGCCTTTGCGTTCGTCTGCCAATTATTTGTGTCCCGCGTGGTACGGATGTCCCTTGAGGATTGTAAATGCCCTATAGAGCTGTTCGAGCAGGACGACGCGGGCGAGTTCGTGGCTCAGGGTCATCTTGCCGAAGGAGACGACAAGGTCGGCGGCATCGCGGGTGGACTGCGCAAAGCCGTCGGCCGGTCCGATGGCGAAAATCACGTTCTGCGCGCCGCGCTCCTGCTGCGCACTGAGCAGCTCGGCAAATTCTTCGGA
>JBJMGI010000091.1:0-20168 GCA_045807945.1 Terriglobales bacterium
CGTCACCGAGATCGCCAGCGTGACGTATCGCGCGAAAAAATGTTTAGGGATGCACTTCTTCAATCCTGTCCACAAAATGAAGCTGCTCGAGATCGTGCGCGCTCTCGAAACCGACGACGAGACGCTCGCCGCATGCGTGGAAGTTGGCAAGCGCATGGGAAAAGAAGTTGTAGTGGTGAAAGAGTCGCCCGGATTCATCACCAGCCGCATCAATGCGATGATCGGCAACGAAGCCTTTTACATGCTGCAAGAGGGAATCGCATCGGCAGCCGACATCGACAAAGCCTTGAAGCTAGGGCTGAACCACCCGATGGGACCTTTTGAATTGGTGGATCTCGTCGGACTCGACACTCGGCTGCACATCCTGGAATACCTGCACCGCACCCTGGGCGAAAAGTTCAAGCCATCGCCGCTGCTGATCCAGTACGTCAAAGCAGGACGCCTGGGCCGCAAGTCGGGGCGCGGCGTTTTCGAGTATGCCGAAGCGCCCAAAGCTGCCAAGAGGTAGTTCGTTCAGCTTCATCCCTACAGGCTACCGTCTGTCCCAAAAATCATTTGTGCTCGATATCCCCGGAACCTTTCCTTCGTCCAATTCGTACAAACAGTAGCGGTGCCGTACTCCGCCTAAAACCGGGTGCCGGCAACGTGGCTGGGTACTAAAATATGCGAGTGCTGCGCGAAATCTTCATACAGACCTTTCGCACCCTGTGGGCGCACAAGCTGCGCTCGTTCCTTACCATGTTTGGGATCGCGTGGGGTGTGGGTTCGTTGCTGCTGCTGGTCGGAGTAGGTGAAGGTTTCCGAACGGGCAATCGCAAGCAGATGGCGACGTTCGGGCAAGACATCATGTTCCTCTTCCCCGGACGCGTTCCTGCCGTCGAAGGCCAGGCGCAAGGCATGCGCCAGTACTACCTGAACTACAAGGATTACGAAGACATCAAGCGCGAGGCCAAGCTGGTGAAGAACGTGTCGCCGGTGATCGCGCGCGAAGACGTCCACCTGCAGAGCGAGGTGGCTGCGAGTGGCGGGCAGGTGGTGGGGATCACGCCCAACTTCAATCAGATCCGCTTTTTGCCTCAAGGCCCCGGGCGCTGGCTCAACGAGCTCGACTACGATCAGGGCCGACAAGTCGCGGTGCTCGGCAACGAGATGGCGACGAACCTCTTTCCGCCGCGGGAAGGCATCAACGGACTCCATCACACGATCACGCTGAACGGCATGCGCTTCGAGGTGGTTGGAATACTGGACAGCGTCGGCAAAGACGAAAACAACTCCAGCAATGCTCGCATATACATCCCCGCGAGCACCATGCGCACTTACTTCCCGCCGAAGTCGCTCGGTGGGGTGAATGTTACGGATGTGCCGGACGCGATCAGCTTCATCAACTATCAGCCATTCGAGCGCTCGCAGCACGAGCTCGCCAAGCAGGAAGTGCACCGCATCATCGCGCGCAACCACCAGTTCGATCCCGCGAACCAGAAGGCTTTCGAAGAGTGGGACACGATCAAGAACGACGAGATGGTCGGCAAGATCTTCGACGCGATGAATATGTTCCTCGGCAGCGTGGGGCTGGTCACGCTCGCGCTGGGAGCGATCGGCGTCATCAACATCATGCTGGTCTCGGTGACGGAGCGGACGAAAGAGATCGGACTGCGCAAGGCGCTGGGTGCGACCAATCGCAGCATCCTGACGCAGTTCTTTCTCGAAGGCATCATCCTTACTGTTGTCGCCGGCGGGGTAGGAATGGCGGTTGCTTCAGGGTTTATGTCTTTGCTGCACCTGCTGCCCGCACCTCCCGGGTTCGATCCACCGACTTTGGTTTGGACGTCAGCCATCACCGCCATAGGTTCGCTCGCAGCCGCGGGGGTGGTAGCCGGACTTTATCCTGCGCGGAAAGCGGCAATGCTTACGCCGGTCGAAGCACTACGAGCTGAATAACTATGTTCCGCGACCTCCTCGACGAAGCTTACGGCGCCATGCGGCACAACCGCCGCCGCGCCATGCTCACCATGCTCGGTATGGCGTGGGGCATTGCGACCGTCATTCTGCTCATGGCGTACGGCGCAGGATTCGGCACGGCCATCGAGCACATCTTCGACAGCTTCGGCTCGAAAGTCATCGGCGTCTTCCCCGGAGTGAGCACGCAGCAGGCTGGCGGCGCGAAGGCGGGCGTGAAGGTGCGGCTCGAGCGCGTGGATGTGGACCGATTGGCAAGCACTGTCCCGAATTTGAAGCACATCACTCCCGAGATGTACCTGCGCACCACGGCCGTGGACTACGGAGCGCGCAGCTTCCCGCTTCCGGTGACCGGGACTGAGCCTCCGGCTGCGGACATCCGCAAGCTCGTGCCAGCGATGGGGCGCTTCTTCAATCAGCAGGACAATCAGCAGCGCGCCCGTGTTGCGGTGATCAGTTCCGAAGCAAGAACGAAGCTCTTCTCCGGACAATTTCCCGTCGGCGAGTCCATCCGCATCAATGGGGTGAGCTTTCAGGTGATCGGCGTTCTCGAGCCCAAGATGCAGGAGGGCGACGACGACATCAATCGGCAGATCTACATCCCCTTCAACACGACTTCGGACCTGACCGATACCAAGTACTTTGACGCAATCTGGCTCGATTACGAGGGCATGGCTTACGAGGATGTGGAGAACAATGTCCGCAACACTCTGGCGGCTTGGCACCAGTTCAAGCCAGACGATAAGCGCGCTGTCTTCATCTTCAATGCAATGCGGCGGCTGCAAATGTTCCACATCATCTCGCTCGGGCTGCAGATCCTTATGACTTTCATCGGCACGCTCACGCTCGGGATCGGTGGAGTGGGGCTAATGAACATCATGCTGGTCTCGGTGCAGCAACGGACTCGCGAGATCGGAGTGCTAAAAGCTCTAGGCGCGAAAAAGAAGCAGATACTTTTTCAGTTCTTGGCGGAAGCGCTGGTCATCACCTTTGCGGGAGGCGTCGCCGGAATCGTTTTCGCTTTCATCGTATCGAAGGGAATCGGCTCGATCACCTTATATAGCGCGCTCGCTAAGTATGGCGAGGCTGGCGATATCGTGCTGGCTATCAATCCTATCCATCTTCTGGTGGCGACGTTCATCCTGATCTTCGTCGGGATCATCAGCGGCATGCTTCCCGCTATCCGCGCCGCGCGGTTGAGTCCGATTGAAGCGCTGCGTTACGAATAGCCCGGTAAGTTTCTGACCGTAAGAAGTCAGCGGTGCTTAGCCGCTGCTATACTGCCGCCGATAAACGAGGTGGCAAATGCGCTCGCTCACATTTGCTTTTCTTTTTTCGCTAGCACCGGTTTTGTGTCTCGCACAGAACGATGTCCAGCCCGATCTCGTCCCTACCCACCTGCAAGTCACAAAACCACCAAAGTCAAATTTACAGGAGGCGTCGTGGGTGATGTCCGTTGTGATAACGCAGGAAACCACTACGCGCGGATAGTCCCTCCCGCTGGAGGTTCGCAGCGTGATTCCATGCAGGCGCCGGTGCGACGGATACAGCCCGATGGAAAGCCGGCTGGTGTGTTCACAGTGCCGGATAATTTTCGTACCCAACGGTTCTTTGTCACCGGCGATAGCGAGGTTTATCAACTAGCAAGTCGCGAGGACGAGTCCGCCAATTACATTCTTGCATTTCGCAGCAACGGCTCAGTGGGTGCAACGATCCGTTTGCAGACGAAAGTCTTCTCGACTTATCAGATCGCCTTCTTTCGCACCGGAGACTTCCTTGTGAGTGGGGTCGCAGGCCAACATGGGCATTCGTTATTCACCGCCATCTTCGACGTAAACGGCAAACTGCTCCATCAAATCGAGGAACCGGAAGACAGAGAGTTCGCCCGGCGAGCAGCTAGCGGCGACAGGGATTTCCTGACCGACGACCTCGACGTTGGCAATGCCGCGGGCATTTTCGGCGATGCAGTCACTGGGTCCGACGGGAACGTGTACCTGCTGCGCTCCACTTCACCCGCCCTTATTTACGTGATCTCCCCGAAGGGTGAGATCGTGCGCAAACTTCACATCAACCCCCCGGGTGGCGGATTGATGGCGCGTGGACTTCTTGCTGCCCCCGACAAGCTCGCCATCCGATTCGTCGAGTCGAACGGGCTCGCGGGGACCATGTTGGTGGTGGACCTTGAAGGGAACCTCCTCACCAGTCATTTGTCTAACGATCGCGAAACGTCACCCGGGATCCCTGGCTGTTACGACGGCTCCTCGTTCACATTTGTGACTTCCAACGAAGACCAGGAAATATTTGTTCGCAAGGCCGAACCCAAATAATTTTTTTCCACATGCGTTGCGCGAAAATTTTGCAGGTAAGATGATTTTTTACTCGCAATCTTCGCTGTAGAATTTTGCGGAGCTTCGCGCCTCATCGCAGCCAGGTTGCAATTCCTGCTGTATGCGGTTCGGAACTCCACGTGCTCTACATTTCTGTTCTCCCCCTTTTAACCTACTTGGAGCGCCACGCATGAAGCAGGACATTGCAGGGCAGGCCAGCCTCGCAATCAATAAAGCTGTTGATTGGTCTCATCGCACAATCGGCAAATCAAAAGAATGGTTCGAGGCTCAGCGGTCCAAGTATTCGGAACGCGAGTTCGCGCCACCACGCCCGAAGCGTCTCGAAGATGAGGAAGGCGCTGGGCGGTTCAAACGCTTTTGGTATGCATTCAGGATCGCGCGCCGGTTCTATCCTTCGACACCAACCTCTTTGGCACCTTCCGCGGCTCCGGCCGCGAGTGCTGATGTCATCGACGCCATTCTTTGCCGCTCGGTCTCCCCGCGCATTCACGCGCTTATTCGCTTCCGCGCCGCCATGCGCATCGGTGCGGCTGCCGCCGCCGAGCAGCACGCAATCATCTGCAAGCAGGAAGGTTGGGACGACGAGCAGATGAACGCCGCTGCAGTCGGGTACGATTCCGTCGCATTCTCCGACGCCGAGCGCCTCTTACTTCGCTACGCCGACGATCTTTCTCGCACGCCCATGGACATTGATATTTCGGTGGTGCGGCAGTTGCGGCAGCATTTCAGCGAAGATCAGCTGCTTGAGATCGCCGCGTCCATCTGCCAGGAGAATTTCAAGGCACGTTTCGCAACGGCCATTCTGAACTCGCGCTCGCGGACAGAATCCGCAGTGGCCTGACTCCTCGTTGACCGGTCCCGGGCGCCAGCCTAAGATGGCGGCACGCGGACATTGCCATGATCGGCCAAAGCCTCGGGCATTACACGATTCTGGAGAAGATCGGCGCCGGGGGCATGGGGCACGTGTTCCGTGCGCGCGACATGCGCTTGGAGCGAGATGTCGCGATCAAGGTCTTGCCGCCGGGGGCGCTCGCCGATGACAGTACCCGCAAACGCTTCCGCCAGGAGGCGCTTGCTCTATCTAAGCTGAATCATCCGAACGTCGCCACCGTCCACGATTTCGACTCACAAGACGGCAACGACTTCATCGTGATGGAGTTGATCACGGGCAAGACTCTCGCACAGGTGATCGGCTCAGTCGGACTTCCGGAAAAGCAGATCGCAAACTTCGGCGTGCAGCTTGCGGAAGGACTTTCCGCCGCACATGAGCAGGGAATCCTGCATCGCGACCTAAAACCTAGCAACGTTCTGGTTACTGCGGACGGCCGTGCGAAGATATGCGACTTCGGTCTCGCCAAGCTGCTCGAACCGCTCGGCGATTCCGACAGCACCGATAGTCACCTGCACTCGGCGGCGGGCACGCTCACCTACATGGCGCCGGAGCAACTGCTCGGGGAAAAGCTCGACGCCCGCACCGACGTTTACGCGCTGGGCGAATTGCTGTACGAGATGGCGACGGGCGTTCGTCCCTTCAAAGACACGCAAAGCACTCGTCTCACGGACGCCATCCTTCACCAGCCGGCCGTCCCTCCGCGCACGTTGAATCCGAAGATATCCAGCGGACTCGAGTTCATTGTCTCGAAGTGTTTAGAGAAAGATCGCGCGAACCGCTACCAATCCGCCGCCGAGGTTGGAGTGGACCTGCGGCGACTTGCGACGTCGAGTGCGTTCGTCCCGACTCGCGCAAAGAAAGCCAGCCCGTGGATTTGGTTGCGCGCGGCAGCGGTAATAGCTGCGATCGTCGCCGTGGGCGTGATCCTGCGGCCCAAGCCTCCTGCTGCTGCAGATAATCCTGCAGCGCGCATCAGTTCTATCGCGGTGCTGCCGCTCGAGAACCTGACGGGAGACGCCTCCCAGGATTACTTCGCCGCCGGAATGACGGAGGAGCTGATCAACAATCTCTCCAAGGTCAGCTCATTGCGGGTTATCTCACGCACTTCCGCGATGCAGTACAAGGGAATCCATAAGCCGCTACCGGAGATTGCCCGCGAGCTGCGCGTAGACGCGATTGTGGAGGGAGCGGTGCAACGCTCCGGGGACCACGTCCGCATCACTACCCAACTTATCGGGACTGACGATCGCAGCCTCTGGTCCAGTGCTTACGATCGGCAAATGAAAGACGTACTTTCCATGCAGGGCGAAGTTGCGGGAGCAATCGCCAAGCAGATCCAGCTGAATGTCACGCCACGCGAGCAGCAGGCCCTCGCGAAGGAACGCCCGGTCGAGCCGGTCGCATACGAGCTCTACCTCCAGGGGCGCTATTTTTGGAATAAGCGCACGCCGGAAGACGTGAAAAAGGCGCTCAGCTATTACCGCCAGGCGCTCGAGAAAGATCCCAAAAGCGCGCTCGCATACTCCGGCATTGCCGAGAGCACGATGACGCTCGGCCCCTCATTGCAGGTTCTTCCGCCGCAGCAGGCGATCACAGACGCGAAAGAAGCCGCGACAAAAGCTTTGGAACTCGATCCTGATCTTGCCGAGCCGCACGTCACGCTCTCGCAGATTAGCCTGATCAACGACTGGGATTGGAAGAAGGCGCAGGACGAGATCGAGAAGGCAGTGAGCCTGAACCCGGGTTCCTCCGCAGCGCACCATTGGTACGGGCTTTTTCTCGGGTATCAAGCCAAAGCAGATGACGCGCGGCGGCACATCGTGCTAGCGCGAGAATCAGATCCGCTTTCGCCGATCTTGCAGGCGAACGTCGGCTGGACCTATTACATCGCCGGCGATTACTCCCACGCCGAGCAGGAACTCGAAAACACCGAGCGAACGAATCCGGATTTCTGGGTCGCGCCCTGGGGGTTGGGGTCAACTTACGTGCAGCTTGGACAGCTTCCGAAGGCCATCACGGAGCTCGAACGAGCGGTAAAGCTTTCAGGGCGGACTCCCGGAGCTCTTTCCTCGGTCGGTTACGCATACGCCCGCGCTGGCGAGAATGCCAAAGCGAAAGTAATTTTGGCAGAGCTAAAAAACAATCAGGGCAATCGCCACATCTCCTCGTGGGATGTAGCGATCGTCTATGCCGGGCTGAAGGACCATCAGCAGGCGCTTACATGGCTGGAGCGGGCCGCCGCGGAGCATTCCCAGAGCCTGCCTGGGTTGAAAGTGGAACCGTGGTTCGACGACCTGCACAACGAGCCGCGGTTCCAACAACTGATGCGGAAGATCAACCTCGCGAGCTAACGCTGGCGAAGCTCTCTTGTCCAACGTGTGATCTGGTGACGAGGAATCGTCCACGGCAGCCAGAAACCACACAGCTCGGCGGCTGAGGCTTCAAATCTTCTCTGCTGCTCTTTCAGGCGGACGTACTCGTTCATCATCTTTGCGAACGCCTTTTTCAGCTTATCGACGTCGCGCTTGCGAACGGAAACGTTTCCGCCGCTGCGGGCGACGTACACCGTCTTCTTGGCAGCCATAGAGCCCTCCGTTGTGGTGAGGCAAGCAAGGGTAGTGAACCGCGTAACCAGTGTCAATGCAACATTTTGGGAGTTGCTGCGAGCCCGTTCGCTGCCTGAAATCACCGCTCAGTGCCAATAGGTGCCTTTCGCCGTAAGTGGTTGTTGCGGTGAGAGTTTCTCCCTTATCATTGACTGAATTAAATCATTCTTCTGCGGCCTTCTGACCTGAACAGAGTTTTGCCGTAGTCGCACTTGCCAGGAGGAAAGTTTCATTGGCCCAGCATAAGCGTTTTCTCTTTACTTCCGAATCAGTCACAGAAGGTCACCCCGATAAGATCGCCGATCAGATCTCTGACGCGATCCTTGATGCTTGCCTCGCCGAAGATCCTATGTCGCGCGTGGCCTGCGAGACCCTGACCTGCACCGGCTTGGTCGTTATCGCCGGCGAGATCACCACCCGCGCTTACGTTGATTTCCAGGCGCTCGTTCGCGGCACTGTTTCCGCGATCGGCTACAACAACGCGCTCTTCGGATTCGACTCCAACACCTGCTCGGTCATTTCGTCCATCAACAAGCAATCTGGCGACATCGCCATGGGCGTTGACACCGGCGGCGCCGGCGACCAGGGCATGATGTTCGGCTACGCCTCGAACGAGACCCCTGAACTGATGCCAATGCCAATTTCGCTCGCGCACAAGCTCACGCGCCGCTTGTCGGAAGTGCGCAAGAGCGGCCAGCTCGAGTACCTGCGTGCCGACGGCAAATCGCAGGTGACAGTCGAATACGACGAGAACCACAAACCGCTTCGCGTGGACGCAGTCGTCATCTCCACTCAGCACGCTGAGACCGTCACCAATGACACTCTGCGCGCCGACATCCTGAAGCACGTCATCCAGGCGGCGATCCCCTCGCACTTGCTCGACGCCGACACCAAGTACCACATCAATCCCACGGGACGCTTCGTCATCGGTGGTCCCATGGGCGACACCGGCCTCACCGGCCGCAAGATCATCGTTGACACCTACGGTGGAATGGGCCGTCATGGTGGTGGCGCGTTCTCCGGTAAGGATCCGACAAAGGTTGACCGCTCCGCTTGCTACATGGCGCGCTACATCGCCAAGAACATTGTGGCCGCACAGCTCGCCGACCGTTGCGAAGTGCAGCTCGCTTATGCGATCGGAGTCGCCGAGCCGGTCAGCGTTTACGTGGACACCTTCGGAACCGGCAAAGTTGACGACGAGAAGCTCGTCGCCTCGGTTCGCAAGAACTTCAGCCTGACGCCGAAGGGCATTATCGAGTCGCTCGATCTGCGCCGCCCGATCTATCGCAAGACGGCTGCATACGGGCACTTCGGCCGCGCCGAAAAAGAATTCACATGGGAGGCGACCAACAAGGCCGCCGCGCTGCGTGAAGCCTGCGGTCTGAAGGCAGAAGCTCTGGCCAGCAAGTAACGTCACCGTTGAAAAGCAGAGACGCTCGTCACGGCGGGCGTCTCTGCTGTGTTTAGGCCCCAATCCAGTAGAATGTTGGCATCCCCTAATTGATGCCGACCAAAACTAAACTCAAAAAGGAAGCTATGTCCGCCACTTCGACCGTACCAGCTTGCGACGTAAAAAATCTTGAACTTGCCGACCAGGGCAAGAAGCGCATTGAGTGGGCCAATCAGTCCATGAAGGTCTTGCAGTCTATCCGCAAGGAGTTCATCAAGAACCAGCCGCTCAAAGGCATTCGCATCTCCGCATGCCTGCACGTCACCACCGAGACGGCGAACCTTGCGATCACGCTGCGCGACGGCGGAGCGGAAGTGGTGCTTTGCGCGTCGAATCCGCTGAGCACGCAAGACGATGTGGCCGCATCGCTCGTCCGCGATTACAACATTCCCGTTTTCGCGATCAAAGGCGAGGACAATGACACCTATTACAGCCACATCCTGGCCGCGCTCGACCACAAGCCGCACATCACTATGGATGACGGCGCTGACCTGGTCAGCATTGCGCTGACTAAGCGCAAGGACGTCCTGGAGGGCGTGATCGGCGGAACCGAAGAGACCACCACCGGCGTGATCCGCCTGCGCGCAATGGCAAACGACGGCGCGTTGAAATATCCGATCATCTCGGTGAACGATGCGTTGACGAAGCACATGTTCGACAATCGCTACGGCACCGGCCAATCCACCATCGACGGTGTGATCCGCTGCACGAATCATTTGATCGCCGGATCGAAGTTCGTCGTCGCTGGCTATGGCTGGTGCGGCAAAGGCCTCGCGTTCCGCGCAAAGGGAATGGGCGCCGATGTAATCGTCACTGAGATCGATCCGCTCAAGGCGATCGAAGCGGTAATGGACGGGCATCGTGTGATGTCGATGCCCGAAGCGGCGAAGATCGGAGACGTCTTCGTCACTGTTACCGGAAACAAGAACGTACTGGCGAAAGAGCACTTCGAGACCATGAAAGACGGGGCGATCATCGCCAACTCCGGCCACTTCAACGTTGAGATCGATATCCCGACGCTTGAAAAGATGGCATCCAGCAAGCGCCTAACCCGCGACTTCGTCGAAGAGTTCGTGATGAAAGACGGTCGCAAGATCTACCTGCTCGGCGAAGGCCGCCTGATCAACCTCGCTGCCGCAGAAGGTCACCCTGCGAGCGTTATGGATATGAGCTTCGCCAATCAGGCACTCTCCGTCGAATACGTGGTGAAGAACCACAGCTCGCTGGAGAAGAAGGTTTACCCAGTGCCGGTTGATCTTGATAAGCGCGTCGCTAAACTGAAGCTCGAGAGCATGGGCGTGAAGATCGACAAGCTCACTCCCGAGCAGGAAGAGTACCTGGCAAGCTGGAGCGAGGGTACTTAAGAAGGTTTCAGTCAGATTGTATAGCCGCGGACCTGGTCCGCGGCTTTTTTGTTTGCGCCCTTTTCGTCACAGCGAAACCTTAGTAGAAGCTTCGGCGCGCGCATGAACATTGGCTAGGGCAATAATTTCTACAACCCTGCTGGCCGGAGCTGCACCTCAACCAATACCCCTGGAAGAAAAAAGTTTCTTCATGTCCATGCTCAATAACCCTCCTCACTCACTCTAGGACGGGGGAAATTCTCCCCGTCCATTTTTTCGTCGCGTAGACTAGTGCGCGATGCAAACAGCGGATGTGCTGATCATCGGCGGCGGTATCGTTGGCGCAAGCATCGCCTACCACCTTACTGCCGCAGGGCAGAAAAACGTCCTCATCCTCGAACGCGAAAGCCATCAGGGCAAAGGCTCGACGGGGAAGAGCATGGGCGGCGTCCGCGCTCAGTTTTCGACGCCGGTCAACATCCAGATGTCGCTGTACGCGATCCCGTTCTATTCCAGCTTTGAAGAACGGCTCGGCCATCCGTGCGGCTATCGTCCGCAGGGTTACTTATTTCTCGCGACCAACCCCTCGCACCTTGATTACCTGACGGCTAATCAGAAGACACAGAAGTCGCTTGGCCTGAAGAACGTGGAGATGATCGCGGTTGAGCATTTGAGAAAAGATTACCCGCAGCTGCGGACAGATGACGTTCTGGCAGCGAGCTTCTGTGCCACTGACGGCTTCGTCGACCCGTACAGTGCGATGACAGGATTCACAGCTGTTGCCGTCGAGAACGGTGCGCGCATCCTGCGCGGCACAGAAGTGAGTGGCTTTCAGCGTGACGGCGAAAATTTCGTCGTGCACACTTCAAAGGGCGATTTCACTGCCTCTGTAGTCGTGAACGCCGCAGGGCCGTGGGCAGGGGAGATCGCGAAGATGGTCGGAGTGGAGCTTCCGGTCAAACCGCTGCGCCGCATGCTCATCCCGACTGAGCCGTTTGCCGATTTTCCGCACACGTCGCCGATGATCATTGATATGTCGAACGGGTTCCACTTCCGCCCTGAGGCGCTCGGGTTTCTATTGGCATGGAACGATCCGGAGGAGAACACCTTCAGCTACAACACCGATTTCGACGCGGGATTCATCGAGAAGGTCCTGACGCGTGCTGCTGACCGCGTGCCCTGCTTCGAAAATCTCGCCGTCAATCCGAAGCGCTGCTGGGCTGGACTCTACGAGATGACGCCCGACCACCACGCCATACTGGGTCCTGTTCCTGAGGTCCCTGGATTCTTTCTTGCAAACGGCTTCAGTGGACATGGCGTGATGCACGCGCCGGCGACGGGCAAAGTCCTTTCCGATCTGATCCTTCACGGCACAACCGATATCGCCGACGCGCACAAGCTCCGGCCGAGCCGCTTCGCTGAAGGTGATCTGATCCACGAGACGGCGTTGCTCTGATTTTTCATTTATCGTTTATTATCGAACGCTTCGCGTGAAAGACGTCGCTCAACTCGCGCTTGATGTCGCCGCTCAGCGCGGCGCCACCTACGCCGACGCGCGCATCGTAGACGAGCGCAACCGCTCCCTCACCACCAAGAACGGCAAGGTAGGCGGCGCGTACGACTCGGAATCTCTCGGCATCGGCGTTCGTGTGATCGCCAATGGAGCATGGGGATTCGCGGCTGTCGATGATCTTTCGCATGAGGCTGTTCAAGCTGCCGCGGCAAAAGCTGTCGAGATCGCGAAGGCTTCTGCCCGGGTGAAGTCGCAAGAGCTGCGCGTTGCTCCAGAAAAACCTGCCGTAGCAGATTGGTCGTCGCCTTGCGACGTCGACCCGTTCGCAACTTCGATCGAAGAGAACATCGAGCTCCTGCTGGCAATCGACCGCGAACTCACTTCGGTCCAAGGTGTCACTCTTGCGGAAGGTAATCTCAATTTTCGCCGTTACGACCAGTGGTTTTGTTCGAGTGAAGGAGCGGATATTCACCAGCTGCGTTACACGACGGGCGCCGGGTATGCGGCTTATTCATTCGAAGGGACTGAGATCCAGAAACGGTCATACCCGAATTCTTTCGGAGGACAGTACCAAAATCGTGGATACGAACTCATTCCCGAGCTGAAGCTGCTGGAGAACTCGCGCCGCATCGGCGAAGAAGCAGTCGCGCTGCACCGCGCCGAGCAGCCTCCACACGGGAAAATGACCGTCGTCCTCGATTCATCTCAGCTTGGCCTACAGATCCACGAGTCCGTCGGCCATCCTATCGAACTCGACCGCGTTCTTGGCATGGAAGCGAATTTTGCTGGCACATCGTTCCTCACGGTCGACAAGCTCCGACACCTTCGGTACGGCTCGCCGCTCGTGAACGTGGTTGCCGACGCGACGCCGGCACACGGTCCCGGCCTCGGAACGTTCGCGTATGACGATGAAGGAGTCGCTGCGCAGCGTACGGCCATCATTATCAGCGGGGAGTTCACCGGGTACATTTCTTCTCGCGAAACGGCGCACAGCATCGGCGAGTCGCGCTCCAACGGAACGATGCGCGCCGAAGGCTGGAACCGCCTGCCGCTGATCCGCATGACGAATATCAGCCTGCTTCCCAGCGAGAAGCCGATGAGCTTTGCCGATCTCATCTCTTCGACCGACGATGGAATCTACATGCAGACCAACCGCTCGTGGTCGATCGACGACAAACGCTACAACTTTCAGTTCGGGTGCGAGATCGCGTGGGAGATCAAGGGTGGCAAGCTCGCCCGCATGATCAAGAATCCTTCTTACTCCGGGATCACCACAGAATTTTGGAATTCCATGGACGCCGTCTGCTCACGCGATGAGTGGACACTCTGGGGAACGCCCAACTGCGGCAAAGGACAGCCGCAGCAGGTCATGGGGACCGGGCACGGCGCCGCACCCGCGCGCTTCCGCAATATAAAGGTAGGCAGCGCGGGATGATCACACGCGAACAAGCGCACGACATTTTCCAGCGCGCAGCAAAGTTAAGTGAAGCCGACGAGGTGGAAGTCCTGATCGGCGGCGCGTCGAGCGCTCTGACCCGTTTTGCGAACAACACCATTCACCAGAACGTTGCGGACGAGAACCACGTGGTCAGCATCCGCGTCGCGTTCGATCAGCGGACCGCTCGCGCCAGCACGAACAAATTCGACAATCAAAGTCTGAAGCGAACAGTCGAAGCGGCGGAGGAGATGGCGCGGGTTCAACATCCAGACTCGGACTTGCTGCCGCTTGCTGATCCGAAGCTTGCCCCGGCAGGGAAGCTTCCGCAGCGCGCGTTCGATTCCACCCGTGCGCTCGGGCCGAGCGAGCGCGCCGAAATCGTTGCGAAGATCGTGGATGTCGCCACACGCAATCACCTGACGACCGCTGGAATCTGTTCGACCAGCGATTCCATTGAAGGCATATTCAACTCGCGCGGGCTCGCAGCTTTTCATCAGCAGACGATTGCTGAGGTCTCGATCACCATGCTGGCCGCCGATTCTTCGGGGTGGCAGAAGCTGAATTCACCAGACGCTCGCGACGTGGATCCCGTCGCGCTCGCTGAAACCGCTGCCAAGAAGGCGCGAGATTCCGCTCACCCCGCGCAGATTGATCCTGGCAAGTACACGGTCATACTTGAACCTTCTGCCGTTCTCGACATCGTCGGCTACATGTTTTACGACTTTGGCGGGCTCTCGGTCCTCGATCAACGCTCCTTTCTGAACGAGCGCGTCGGGAAGCAGCTCTTTGGCGAGAACATCACCATCCACGACGATTCGCATCACCCGCTGCAAGCGGGTGCGCCGTTCGATGGGGAAGGCGTCGCACGGGAACGAGTCACTCTGGTTAAGGATGGCGTGATCAACAGCCTGGTTTTTGCTCGCGGCACCGCTCAGCGCGGAAAGAATTCGCCATTGGCAGCTTATCTTGGAAGTGTTCGCGCGACAGGTCACGGCTTCCCGCTTCCTAATGAGATGGGCGAAGCGCCGATGAATATTGTGTTCGAAAATGCGCCGTCAAATCGCAAAACAGGCGATGAGATGATCGCCTCGACCGATCGCGGCATCTATGTCACGCGGCTCTGGTACATCCGCGAGGTGGAACCTTACGAGAAGGTGCTTACCGGGATGACGCGCGATGGAACATTACTGATCGAGAATGGGAAGATCACTCGCGGCCTGCGAAACTTCCGTTTCAATGAGAGCTTGGTCGAGATGCTGTCGAAAGTAGACGCGATGAGCGAGCCGGTGCGCGCCTGCGGCGAAGAGTCGTTCGATATGGTGGTGCCCGCGATGAAGGTGCGGGACTTCAACTTCACTGAAGTGACAAAGTTTTAGACGTTGTCTGTGTTTCCGGCAGAAGCTCGGTCGTCATGCGATGCGTGATTTCGACCACGCGCCCCTGCTCCAAGCGCACTACCATGTCGCAAAGGCGCAGGGTGCTCAGCCGGTGCGCGATCATGAAGGTAGTTCGTCCGCGCATCAGCTCTTCCGTCGCCCGCATGATCTCAGTTTCGGTAGCGACGTCGATCGAGCTCGTCGGCTCGTCCAGAATAAGGATTGGCGCATCGCGCAGGAACGCGCGGGCGAGAGCGATTCGCTGACGCTCACCGCCAGAAAGCCGGTCACCGCGTTCTCCAATGACCGTCGCGTAGGCCTGCGGCTGCCGCAGGATGAAGTCATGGCAGTGCGCAGCTTGCGCGGCCGCGAAGATTTCTTCTTCGCTCGCGTTCGGGTTCCCGTAAGCGATGTTCTCGGCGATGCTGATGTTGAACAGCACTGGTTCCTGCAACACCACGGCGAACTGCCGCCGTAGGTCGGCGATGCGGTAATCGCGAAGATCCACACCGTCGAGCCGCACTTCGCCTTCGCTCGGATCATAAAAGCGCATCAGCATATGGATCATCGTCGTCTTGCCGGCGCCCGTAGTGCCGATCACGCCGACACGACTGCCGTGCGGGATCGAGAGCGAAATGTCGCGCAGCCCACTGCGGCCGTTGTTGTAGGTGAATGAGACGTTGCGAAATTCCACATCTCCTTCTGCGCGGCCCAGCGCGCGCGGCACAATCGCCTCTTCAATCT
Source organism: Terriglobales bacterium (assembly GCA_045807945.1). GTDB lineage: Bacteria > Acidobacteriota > Terriglobia > Terriglobales > Acidobacteriaceae > CAVQGF01. The sequence goes on from JBJMGI010000091.1 coordinate 15,667, forward strand.
CAGTGCGCTCCTGCAACAGATCGAAGGCGCGGTCCACGCTCACGATCCATGATTGCAAGTCAGCGGTGCGAGTGCTGATGAGCCGCAGCGGCTCGTACATCTGCGCGATGTAAGCGATGATGACCAGCAGGTCGCCGACAGTCAGAATGCCGCGGTGCACATGCCGGACTCCGACGTAGAGGACTCCCGCGCTCCCCAGGGCGATAGTCAACCCGATCAGCAGGTTGAACCAACCTTGCACGGTCGCCAGCTTGATCTGGTTACGGACCCGGCTGTTCGATTGCCCAACGAATCGTTTTTCCTCGCGCTCTTGCTGTCCGAAAGCTTTCACCACGCGAATGGACGCGAGAACTTCCTGCACAACGGCAATTGCAGAGCTGTCGAGTTGCTTCACCGTCATTGATCGCTGACGAACAATCGAAGAGCACTTGCGCGTCAGAAGCGCTAGCACGGGCGCGATGCTGATCGCGATCCACGCCAGCTTCAAGTCCATGCAGACCGACACGTACAGCATTGCCGCAAGTGTGCACGTTGCGGTGAAGACCGGGATGATCCCCTGGATCACGATGTACTGGATGGAAGCCGCATCGTTTTGAATCCGGTAGGCGAGGTCGTAAGCGCCGGCGCGATCGTGGAACGACATCGGCAACCGCTGCACGTGGCGAAGCAGTTGCGCCCGAAAATCCCAAACAAGGCCCTCAGCAGTACATGTCTGCAGATACCAGGCCATGAGGGCCTGCACTTGGTTGATCACTGCGATCGCGAGGAGCAATCCAACAGCGGTGACCAGTGCGGACGAGGTGCTCGCGTCGTGCACCATCCACGCCAGCCATCGGGGTAGCGGGCCGCTTCCCAGCACGCTATCGACTGCGATCTTCACCGGCAAGGGAAGCAGCAGCGCGAGCGGCGCAGAGATCATGCTGAGCGCGGCGATGCCCGCGAGCTGCGGCCAGAACACTCGCGCCTGCCGCAACACGCGCAGGTACGAGGACGCCATCGTCAATTCGCGAACCGGTTCCATCGATTGAGCAGGAGTTTCCCACTAAAGCTATAAAGCCGTTCAGCCCAACTTTCAATCGGCTAAAAGCACTATTCGAGGGCCGCGCGCTTATAATCGCGGGCCATAGAGGAGACACCCCATGTCGAAGTCGCGCCGCGAATTCTTGGTGAACACATCCATCGCACTGGTTGGCACCGCTGTGCTGGGACAGGAGCCGGCTGAGCAGAAGCCGAGCGAGCCGCCAGCGGGAGCGCCCCCTGCGTTTGGCACGGCTGCTGCTGTAGGCCCTGAAGTCTCGCCGGAGACAATCGTGCAAGCGGAAAAGCTCGTGCAGATCGAAATGAAGCCTGCCGACATCAGGATGGCCGCGGGTACCTGGCGCAGCAATATTGCTCCGCTCTACGAGCGCCGTACCGGGCCGAAGAAGATCGCCATCGAGCCGCAGATCGCGCCCTACTCGCGCTGGGATCCCGTGCTGCCCGGGCAGAAGCACGCGCAACTTCGCGATGAATTCGTTCGCACAAAGTCCGACCCGGGCCCGCTGCCGAGTAAAGACGAAGACATCGCCTTCGCTCCCGTAACACACCTTTCGCGCTGGATCGAGCGCAAGCAGATCACGTCGGAACGTCTCACGCAGCTCTATCTCAAGCGGCTGCAGGAGTTCAATCCGAAGCTGCGATGCGTTATCACGCTGACCTCTGATCTTGCGCTCGCGCAGGCAAAGAAAGCCGATCAGGAGATCGCCTCCGGAAAGTATCGTGGACCGCTGCATGGCATTCCCTGCGGCGTTAAAGATCTGCTCGACACCGCCGGTATCCCGACCACCTATGGCGCCGAGCCCTACCGCAATCGCGTGCCGAAAGAGAACGCCGCTGTGGTGAAACGCCTTCAAGATGCCGGGGCGGTACTTGTCGCCAAGTTGAGCCTCGGCGCTCTCGCGCTCAACGACATATGGTTCGGTGGCCAGACGATGAATCCGTGGCTGCTCGAAGAAGGTTCATCTGGCTCGAGCGCCGGCCCAGGTTCAGCAACCGCAGCAGGCTTGGTCGGGTTCTCGATCGGCAGCGAAACCGGAGGCAGCATCGTGAGCCCGACCATGCGATGCGGCATCAATGGTCTGCGTCCTACTTACGGGCGGGTTGCGCGTACCGGTGCCATGACCTTGTGCTGGTCGCTCGATAAACTCGGTCCTATGACGCGCAGCGTGGAAGATACTTTGCTGGTACTGCGCGCAATCTCCGGGGCTGATCCAGGAGACGTATCCAGCGTCACCCGTCCGCTCGATTTCAATTCGACTGAAGGTATTCGTGGACTGCGCGTCGGGTACTTCCCCAAGTGGATGAAAGAAGCCCCCGCGACGGACGTCGATCGCGCTGCGCTCGAAACGATAAAGAAGGTGGGAATGGTGCCAGTCGAAGTCTCAATCCCCGACTGGCCATACGATTCTCTCAATCTGATTCTCTTCGCCGAGGGTGCGGCCGCTTTCGAGGAACTCACGCTTAGCGGACAGCTTGATGAATTGAAAGTGCAAACTCCTGATGCGTGGCCGAACTTCTTCCGCCAGGCGCGATTCCTCTCGGCGGTAGACTTCGTCCAGACCGATCGCCTGCGCCGCAAGGTAGCACTTGAGATGGAGCGCGTCTTCAACGACGTTGACCTGCTGCTTGTTCCATCCCTACGCGACGAAATGCTGGTGATCACCAACAACACCGGCCACCCATCGCTCACCATGCGCGCCGGTTTCGTCGAAGTATCGGAGGGGCGCACTGACTGGGCGCCGGACCCGAGCCGCCCGGTGGTGAAATTTTCTTCACCGCGACGCGTGCCGCACGGCATCACGCTCATCGGCCGCTTGTTCGAAGAGGGAACTCTCGGACGCGCGGGGTTGGCGCTCGAGAGCGCGTTCGGAGTGATGGGCGATAGGCCGGCCGGGTTCTAAGCGGCAGAGATTTATTTCGAGGGATCGATGCGGCGCTGTCTCTGGGTGAAAACATGCCAGATCACGGCGTCCCACGTATTGTGTATCCCAATAAAGAGCAGCAATAAAGACGCTGCTGCAACGCCAAAGAGTGCCCGGTCAACATTCGCGCGAGTCGCGAATGCCGCTCCGGCCAGCAGCACATAGGCGGCGAGCGGCAGCAGGAAATGAAATAGCCAGTCTTCAAAGACTGGCTTGTAGACCTTTTGGGCCCGCATCCGCGAATTGACGATGATCGCGTAAACGAAGCCGATAATGCCGATCGTTCCCCAGAGAATCGCGGCGCTCGAAACCTGATGCCACGGGGCGCTCAGGATCGCTGCGAGCAGCATCACCGTACTGAAGTGGATCACGGTTGGAGTGGCAAAGGCCGCGCCTGCTCGGTCCTGACCTGGGACCGCCGGTCCCTCGGCGATGAGCGTTATGGCCACGAATTGCAGCCCGATGAGCGCGCCGGCTGACGACCCAACGATCACGTAGAAGCTTTCCCACTCGCTAAATGCGGACATCGTCACCTCGTGGCTTCAGCGGTTCACCAGCTTCTGCATATCTTCGTTGTAGCGAGCCCCTTGCACGGGGATCTTTGAGGTTGCGGCGTCGATCTGCCGAAGATCGTCTTTCGTAAGTTCAACGTTCGCCGCTCCGATGTTTTCTTCCAGCCGATGGAGCTTCGTCGTGCCGGGGATGGGAACGATCCACGGCTTTTGCGCGAGCAGCCATGCAAGCGCGATCTGGGCTGGAGTCGCGTTCTTCTGCTCGGCGAATCTGCCGATCAGATCGACGACGGCCTGATTCGCCTTCAGGGCCTGCGGGGTGAAGCGCGGGAGGTTGCTGCGGATATCCGTCTTATCGAACTGAGTTTGTTCATTGATCTTGCCGGTAAGGAAACCTCTGCCCAGCGGACTGAAGGGTACGAAGCCGATACCGAGCTCCTCGAGAGTCGGCAGTACTTGTTCTTCAGGCTCTCGCCACCAGATCGAATATTCACTTTGTAAAGCTGTGACGGGCTGCACCTTGTGCGCGCGACGGATCGTCTGCGCGCCAGCCTCCGACATTCCAAAGTGCTTCACCTTGCCTTGCTGGATCAGCTCTTTCACCGCGCCGGCGACATCCTCTATTGGCACATTCGGATCCACGCGATGTTGATAGAACAAATCGATGACGTCGGTACGCAGGCGCTTTAGCGAAGCCTCAGCGACTTCCTTGATGTGCTCAGGCCGGCTGTCGAGTCCACTCCAACGCGTGCCATCGGGACCGGGTTTAAACCCGAACTTTGTGGCGATCTTCACCTGACCGCGTACGGGAGCCAAAGCTTCGCCTACGAGTTCCTCGTTCGTAAAAGGACCGTAGACCTCAGCCGTGTCAAAAAACGTAACACCGCGATCCAATGCCGCGCGGAGCAGTGAAATCATTTCGGTTTTGTCCGCGGCTGGCCCGAGGCCAAAGCTCATCCCCATGCAGCCGAGTCCGATGGCCGAAACTTCCAGATCACTTTTTCCAAGCTTTCGTTTTTGCATAATTCTC
>JBJMGI010000092.1:0-89861 GCA_045807945.1 Terriglobales bacterium
ACGAGGTCGATCTCAACCGCAACCACATCAGTTGGATGTCACCTCTGGGGCGCGCGTTGATGAAGTCGGCAGCGGGCGACAGCGTAGTTCTCCATGCGCCGGGCGGTACAGAATGCCTGGAGGTGCTAGAAGTGTGTTACGAGCGCATTTCTGTGGAACCGTTCCGTGAACCACCTGGGTCCGAAGCTTCGGCGAAGGGACTCGCTCGCCGACGCAAATCCACCTGAGGAACAAGAAACGGAACCGGCACAAATGGTCTGTAGCGCAAGCCGCGGCACAAGCAGCATGTAGTGTTGGCAGATTCTGGTAACGTCCTGGTAACAAAGAACCGAAAAAACGCGCACTAAGACATCCTAACGTATCCAAAGAAGTCTTCTTCCTAGATGCTTGATGCGCAGCCACTTATCTCAACAAAAGCAAAAGCATCTCAATGGCGCAAAATCGGCCCTTAAGCCCTTTCATGGCGATAACACGGGTTCAAATCCCGTCGGGGACGCCAAGATTAACTCGGGGCATAACGTTGACGGAGAAGTGCTGTGTCCGCCCGATGACCCCAGAGATTCCTCGTAATGTGAGGAAATAAGTGCCAGGCGCAACAGCGTTGCCCACAGTGATACGAACATTTGTATTACTTCCGAGAGCAGTCGGGGTCAGATTGATGGAGGCAGTGTTGGAAGGCCCAAAGGCGCAGGTTATTCCGGGTGGCTGGGGATTCACGCACGACAATGTTACTGATGTGACGAAACCGTTAAGTGCAGTCAGGGTACCGGTGTAGTTAAGCGTTCCGCCGGTGTTACCGATGGATTGCGAGCTCGGCGCTACTTCAAGCGCAAAGTCCTTGATCTCGACAGTGAACTGCGCGGTGTGCGATCCGGCTCCGGTCGTCCCTGTTACCTGCACACTGTACGAGCCTGCTGGCGTGCTTGCCGCGCTCGAGGTGATGGTGGCGAACACGTTGGTCCCGGTGGAAGTGGCCGCCGGATTCACGTTTGAGAGTGTGCAACCCATTCCGGCGGGCTCGCCCACAATGGCGCAGGTGAGCGGGATATTGCCGGTGAAACCGTTCAAACCTTTTATCAAGATTGTGTCATTGATGCTGGTGCCGACATTCGTCATCACCTTCGCACTACTGGCGGTGACCGAGAAATCTTTGACTCTCATGGTTACATTGGTCGAGCGGGTCACGCCGATGGCCGAACTGTTCCCGGAGATCGCGACAATCGAGTTCGCCGCGGGGGTGGTGCCGAATGAGGTCTGTAGTGTGACAAGCGACTGGTTCAGCGGCGTCACGCCGGGAATAACGATCATCGGGTTCGGCGTGCAGGTCACGCCCGCTGGCAAGGCACCGCAGCTGACCGCGATATCCTGCGTCATCCCACCAAGCGGGGCAAAAGTAACAAGGTAGGCCCCGGAGGTTCCCGCAGCAATGCTCTGCGTAGTCGGCACGATCGATTGGGTAAAGTTCGGGCCGAAATCAGACACGTCGAGCCCTTGCAAGCGGATCAGCGTTCCGGCGGCTGCCTTTACCTGCAGATGGTATGTGTTGCGCAACACCGTGCCCGTCGAGGTGACTGTTAGCGTGGAGTGCAGCCCGCCAACAGTCGGGATGCCCGATGGCGGCGAGAAAGCGCAAGTGATGCCTGCTGGCTGGCCGGTGCAGGTGAGCGCGGTAGAGGAGTTGTAGGAGTTCAGCGCAGTGAGCGTAACCGGAACGGTGACGCTGCTCGATTGCCCAGGTGGCGGCTGCGGGATTGTGATCACGCTTGTCCCTGTAAGCAACTTGAAGTCCTTGATGTTGACGGTGAACTGCGCCATCTTGGAGCCACTGGCGGTAGTGCCCGTGACCTGGACGGTGTAGCTGCCAGGGGGTGTCGAGGCCGCGGTCGAAGTAATGGTAGCGGTGACGCTAGTGCCAGTGGCGGTAGCTGCCGGATTCGAGGCTGAAAGATTGCAGGCCGTCCCGGTAGGCGCACTCACGATCAGGCAAGCGAGCGCGACATTGCCGGTGAATCCGTTGACGCCCTTCACCACGATCGTGTCGGTGATGTTCGAGCCGACGTTGGTCGATATCGCGGCCGTGTTGGCGCTGACGGTGAAGTTCTTCACCGAAAGCGTGACGTTCGTCGAGCGCGTGATGCCGAGGCTGTTGCCCATTATCGCGACGGTCGCATTGGCGCCGGGGGTCGTTGCGAACGTGGTTGCAACCGTGACAATCGACTGGTTCCCCGGCGTCGTACCTGGGGTGACGCTTGGCGGATCGGGCGTGCAAGTCACACCCGCCGGCAGGGCTCCGCAGCCCACGTTGATAGGCTGGTTCATCCCGCCTAGAGGCGTGTATTTCACCGTATATGTAGCTGAAGATCCAGAGACAACATTCATGGAGGCAGGAGTAACGGTCTGAGTGAAATCCTCCACGATTAAGCTGACAGGTAAGGTGTGGGATTTCCCTCCGCCGGTGGCCGTAACGGAAATGTTTTTCACTCCTACGGGAATTGAGGTTGCGCTGCTGACCGCAAGATCGACCGTAACCGGGGTCGAACCGACATTAACTGTGGAGGAAGGTGCGAAATTGCAACCGGTGATGCCGGTCGGAAGCGGAGCGGCGCAACTAAGCGCGACCGCGGCCGAAAAATGGTTACCCGCGGTCAGTGTCACTGAAAAATGAGCGGTCTTGCCAGTCGTGATGATTTGCTGACCGGATTCACTGGAAAGAGAGAAATCATTACCGGCGAATGCGGCGGATACATGCTTATCGCTGCCATCCATATCTACGCTGCACAGTGGGGACGTCCCGTACGACGAACAGTCTCCACCCCACCCAGTAAACGATTGCGGCCCCCCTGCATCATTGCCGGGAACGGCCTGAAGCGAAAGCTGATGCACGCTGGTGTCGAAATAAGCTGAACAACTTGCCGCAGCGCAACTCAAGCCCGCCGGGGTCGAGGTAATAGTCCCGGCGCCACCTCCAACACCCGTCTGCGAGACCGTGATCTTATTCAGGTCTCCCACCACGAACGGAGCATCGGACCAATCTTCGAAGTACGGCTGATACACGCTTTGCAGGTGGACCTTGAAACCGTCGCCAGAGACGCCGACATCAGGCATCACGAACGTGTATTGCCCGGTGCCGTTCGAACCCATGCCAACGAAACCGCCCAAGCTCGCTACCTGGGTACCATTGTGTTCCAAATAGATCCATAGACAACAACCGGGATCTCCCGTGAAGGTCCAAGTAATGGTTTGAATGTGTCCTGGCCTCCACAACTCGCCGCCATTAGGTGAAGTGAGGGTTATATTGTCGTTGGTGATATTGAATTGTTCGCTTGTGTCGGTCCACGCGCTGTTCGTGGTGCTTGTAACCTTCAAGTGATAGCCAAGTGCGAGAACAGAGTCCTGCGGAAGGGTCCAATTGAACGTCCCAACTCCATTCGCCCCAATGCTGGTAGAGGAAGACAATGTCCGCTGGAAGACTCCATTGTTATATAGATCGATCTTCACCGCGGAACCTACGGAACCTGAATAGATCCAGCGCAGAGTGTGTGTAGTCCCAGGACGCCAGAAGGCTCCACTCTTGGGATCGGTGATTTTGATCCCTGTCTTGTTCACCCGGAAGTTGTGATTACTTTCGTCTTCGGTGTAACCATCACCGCTGTAGACGGAGATTTTGTAATCCTCGGCAAGGGGGAGGTCTGTGGGAACGGTCCAAACATACGACCCTGATCCATTGGAGCCCAGAGGAACGCTCCAAGTGATCGTCCGGTACGTGAAGCCTTCCTTCCAAAGGGCAATATTCACCGGTCCCGGGTTCCCGGTGTATGTCCATCGGATGGTCTGCGACGTTCCCCCATTGAAAACCTCGCCTCCATTTGGAGAAGTAATCGTGAGAGTGTTCGGATTAATGATGGTGAATGCAAAGCCGGGCGAATCACCGCCTCCCGGCCACGGGTTCCTGACGCTGATGAAGCGAGCCGCGGGGACGGTCAGGAAGTTCGCTGGGATAATGGCTTGTAACGTATGGGCATCGACATAGGTCGTGGTGAGCGAGGCCCAATAGAACAGCACTTCCGACCCTGGAACGAAGTCATTGCCGGTCACTGTGATGGGCAGGTCCGCGCTGTTCACGGGGACCGACGAAGGCGAGACTGAAGTGATGGTAGCAACCGGGTTCACGGTATCTATTGTGAGGATGCTATGGCCACTAACCACCCCGTCGTCCACCACGACATTGAATTGATAACGCCCCAGAGGCAGTGGATCTGCAAAAACGACGAGCAGGCTTGTGGAAGCAGTTCCATTAGCGGGCACGTCCACGGTGGGCTGATTGAAAGTGCAGGAAGCCCCGTGTGGGAGGCCTTCACACCGGAAACTGGCGCGGGTCGCGTAGCCATTGCCTGAGTATGCAGTGACTACGATCTGTTTTGTACCTTGATTGGGCTTGTCTTTCACAATGGTGGTGTAAGTATCTGACAACCCGACCCACAGCGCCGCGCCGCGTCCTGGCTGCGCTTTGGTCACGTAGGCAGTTACGCTCTCGGAGCCCAGGTGCGCTGTCACGTCGATGGCGCGCTTCGGGTCGAAGAGGCCGGGATCTATCTGGATGCTGAATTCCTGAGTGATTGAACCGCCCGTAACGTTCACCGACGGGGGTAACGTAACACCCGCGGCGGTCGTTGAGAGCGATACCGTCGCCCCGCCCTGGCTGGGCAGACTCAATTCCACCCGGCCTATCCCCTGGTTGCTGGTCACCGGATCGGTGATGAATGAGAGTGCGAGATTCCTGCCCGCCACAGCCATATCTACATTAAACGTCGAGCTGAAAACGTCACTCTCGACGAGATCCGATTTTCCGTCGTTATCCATGTCCGCCGTAATGGTCGGAGGCGATTGGTGGAAGTCGAGCATGCCATAGGTGGGAATAAACGAACCGTCTCCCTTGCCTAACATGATTTGCGCGTAGATTCCTGGATGTGCCCAGTAGCCGCCTTGAAAGGCAGCGATATCGAGGTTTCCATCACCGTTGAAATCGCCCAGCCAGGCCGCATTCTTTTGCTGGTTCCCAAATCCGCCGCTGGCGGGGATGATGGCCACACCGTCGTAGGGGCTGTAAGTAGAAGTCAGACTGAAACTGCCATCGCTGTGTCCCAGGTAGACCCGGAACTTCGACTTGCCATAATCAGGGTAAGAGGCTATCGATGACACCGCCTCGATCAGGTCCGGGTAGCCATCATGGTTCAGGTCCGCAACCTGGAATTGTTCGATATTCTCCACTGCAATAACGGGTGGCCTGAAGCTACCGTCGCCGTTTCCAAGAAACTCGTAGACCGCGTGTCCGCTGAACGGAACAACGTTCAGATAAGTCCAGACCAGCACGTCCAGTTTGCCATCTCCATTCACGTCATCTACGTAGACAGACTCCGGCCAATGACCTCCGGCGGGGTTGAAGTATTGGGCCGTGCCATTCGAGAATCCCCCGCTCCCGTCGCCCATGTAGGAGGTAAGCGCGATGCCTTGCGATGGAGTAAGTCCGCAGCTGACAACGTCCAGCTTTCCGTCGCCGTTAAGGTCTCCAACCGCCATGAGCCCCATCGCATTAGCAGGATGGGTCACGACTGGTTTCCCGAAATGTCCGCCGCCGGTATTCGGGGCAAAGACGAAATAGGAATGCGGGTAAATGATCCCGTTGCCGGTACCGGTCTCGAATTGCACCCCAATGGCGAGGAAGTCGGGACGTCCGGTGTTGCGCATGTCGGCAAATGTATAGTCGCCGTACGCTTCCAAGCCGTCGATCACCGGAGAGCGCACCACGTCTGAGAACTTGCCATTGCCCTGATTTAACGCCACAGTGGCCTGATATGGGCCAACGGGCTTATCGGCGTATTCCAAGAAGACAAGGTCGCGAAGGCCGTCCCCATCAACATCGATTGGATCGACGCGTCCGAAGATTGAGGCATTGATAAATCCGGACCTATGCCCGCTGGCAAGATAGCCGTTGTAGCCGCCCTGAGGGTTGCCGTAGTCCACCGGACCCTTGCTGAGAAAGACGGTGGAGGTATCGGTGTCTTCGTTAGCTGTGACAAAATCAGGTACGCCATCGCCATTGAAATCGGCGGTCGCAACGCTCCAACTGGATTGACCACCTGGAAAGACACGCGGAGGACCGAAGTCTCCGGTTCCATCGCCTAATTGCACCGTCAGCAGGTCGCCCGCTACTTCGCCATACCAGCGGGCATCGTCCACGAATACTCCGGAAGTGATCAGATCAAGTTTTCCGTCAGCGTTAACATCTTTCAATAGGGTGCCGACAGGAATGTCCCCGGTTTGGACGATGTTCGCGTTCTGGTAAGGCTCAAAGGTGCTGTCGCAATGACCTTTGTAGATCTCGGTTACAGAAAAATCATTCACCACGGCGTCGAGGCAGCCGTCATTGTCCACATCAGCGAGTTCCGCGCTGTTTGGAGAGAAATCCTTGAGGACGTACGTCGCAGGCTTAAAAGTCCCGTCTCCTTGATTCAAATAAATGACTGCACCAGAGACGTAGTAGACAGGAGTGATATCCGTGACAAGGAGGTCGGGCCTTCCGTCGCCATTCACGTCGCCTACCGACAGCCAATAGGCGGTCGGATATGCCACATTGAAAGGCGTGGGCTGGAAGATGGGATTTCCGAAAGTGCCATCGCCGCGACCGGGGAGCAGAACGATCGGTCCGGTCTCTTTAAACCCAGCCAGGCCTACTGCGATATCCAGGGTCCCATCGGCATTGAAGTCGGCGGTCACCAGATGAAGCGGTGCGGCTGGGACGTAATAGCTACGCTCCGGCTGGAACGTGCCGTTTCCATTCCCCAATAACACGCCCACAGTCCCGCTATCAGCTTCGGCGACGATCAGGTCTAAAATTCCGATCTTCCGCGTATCGACTGCCAATAACCAGATCGGCGACTGTCCCGTCAGCGGTTCAATTCTTGGCGTGCCAAAATTCCCGTGGCTGTCGCCGAAATAGATCCACACGGAATTTGCGCCGCCATTACTGACCGCATAGTCCATCGCGCCGTCCCCGTTGAAGTCGCCGGTTACGGCTGAGGTTGGAAGATAATCCTGCTGCGCGAGGACACGTTGTTGAAACGTGGCCAGCGGAGGCGTCGCTGCTGCGGAGGAGACCGAAGCCACACCCGGATTCGCGCCATTCACCGCAAGCTTTGCCGCTGAAGAGTATTTCGGCCGCGAGAACCGCTTCGTGTATTCCGGACCAAACCGGTCCACGACGCCCCACCCCAAGAACCGCCGAGCGTGCCCCCGCTCGGGCAGTTTCTTATCGTCAGCGGCACTTAACGTACCGGGTCCCTTGCTCTGCGCAACCAACTGCGGAGAAGTCGTCCCACCCGCAGGAGCGGTGATCGTGAATGTCAATGCGTTGGAAGTCTGCTGAGGATATTGGCTGATCACCGTGATGCTTGCCGTGCCAGGAGTTGCAATCAGGTTGGCAGGTACCTCCGCCAGAATCTGGTTGCCGAAAACCCATGATTCCAGATACGTGTTGTTCCAACGAACGTATGTAGTCGCACCGAACCCGGTGCCCGTGATCGTTAACTCGAAACTGAAGCCGCCCGCGGCGATGCTGGATGGGGAAAGCGACGTAATACTCACACCTGGCGGCCCTACCGGGTAATCGACGACAAAGTTGACCTGGTTTGATTCGCCGCCGCCCGGGCCGGGGTTGACGACTTTCACCGGTATCCAGAAGTCGCCTGGCACCCACCATGGAATGTGGACATGAGCATTGATTTGAGTCGGACTCACGTAAGTGCTCAGGATTTGCGACCCCAGGAAGCTCAGTTGGGAGCCCGGAATAAAGTTCGTTCCGATCACCGTCATGTCGAAGTCTGGCGAGCCCTGAGGCAAATGTGTCGGCGTGATGGAGGTGATGGTAGGAATCGGGTTTGGCGGCGCGGTCGTACTCCATAGGATGGAGCTTTGGATGTTGACAAACTGACCACCTTGAAAGCCCGTTCCGAAATACGTTCCGGCATTCTGGCCTATCTGGATGCCCATGGTGGCGTTGCTGCCATAGTCATGGTCGGCGCAGCCCCCGCCAAAGATGACGTCGGGATAATTGACTCGGATGTTGCTGCTGTTCTCTTGAAAGACGATCTGGAAATTCACTGTGGAGGCGGGTTCAGTGCGGCAATCGAATGCCCGCACATCACGCCATTCAACGATCAACCGTCGCGAGGGAGCGCTCCCCACCACCCCCCAATAGACATTTTGCGCGCCGCCCTTGACGGGAAAAAGGTCGTCCCAGAAGGGTGCCACAACCGTCACCACGTCCAGATGCTCATTTAGATACTGTGGCAGAGGGATGTTGGAATTTGAATATTCGACGAAGGGGTTGGTAAGGCTCAGCGTCCCGTTGCTGCTGACGTACAGCTTGGAAAAACTGCCATCGCCAAAGTGGATCGGAAACGGGGTATCCAACCCCGCTACCGAATCGTCATCAAGGTCGAGGTTAGTTCCAGCGAAATCCACATGTTCATACGGGGCGGGTGCGTACCAATACTTGTTTAGAACGGAGACTTGAACGGAATCTCCATCGGGGAATTGGAGCGTGTAGGTGCCCACTGCAGGCGGCACCCATGCGGCCGAAAACACACCGTCGCCGGCAGCGGCGTCCGAGCCGTTCCCGTCATCTGCCAGTACGACATGCTCGCCAGTTTCGGCAACAATGACGTCGCCGACGGCATTGGGAAGCGCACAATCAGTACTCAAGTACTTGATCGGGATGGCCGTTCCAACGGCGCCTGTGATTGCCGGCAGGATCGGCTTCAGTCGGCCGCGGACAGTCGATCCCGTGCAGGTCAGAGATCCATAAGCATCAAGACGCCGGCTGCTTCTTGTATTCGACAAGCTATCCAACGGTTTTCCGCCGCTCAAAATCAGATTCTTTATCTGCCACCACGTTCGGCTGGGATCTTGAGCTTTCAAAAGGGCGGCAACCCCGGTGACGTGCGGGGCCGCCATGGAGGTGCCGCTATAGATGGAGTAAGTGTTAGCTGGTGTCGTGCTAACGATTTCTTCACCGGGTGCGGAAACGTGGACCGTGTGCAGGCCGAAGTTGGAGAACGAGACTATTTCGTCGAACCGGTTGGTCGCGGCTACCGTGATTACATTTGGAAAATCCAAGTTCGCCGGGAATGTGGGGATAAGATCATTGTCTGAAAAGTCATTGCCGGCGGCGGCCACGAATAAAATGCCGTCGTCCATTTGCGCCTTCACTGCGTCTGCTAGAGCCTGCGAAAAAAGATTGCCGCCCCAGCTGTTGTTCGTGGCGACAATGTTCACCCCTGATTCCTTCAATTTCTTAACGTAATCCAGGCAGGCCACCGCACCTGCGATATCTCCGTAACCCTGGGAACCGATGAACTTGCAACTCACAATCTTGACGGCCCAATTGATCCCGGCAACTCCGACCCCATTGTTCCCGGTCGCGCCGATCGTCCCTGACACATGGGTACCATGCGCTTCGTCGTCAAATGGGTCGGAGTCGTGATTGAACGTGTCGATCCCGTGACAATCATCTATATAACCGTCACCATCGTCATCGACGCCATTCGAGTCACAATCACCTGGGTTGCTCCAGATGTTCTGCACAAGATCGGGGTGGGTGTAGTCGACGCCAGTGTCAATGACTGCGACTACCACGCTGGAATCACCTTGGGTAATAGACCAGGCTTGAGTTGCACGGATGTCAGCGCCAGGTGTCCCGCTCTTTTGTCCGATGTTTTTCAAATCCCACTGCACGGGGAAGAGGGGGTCGTCAGCGACCGATAAGTGCGAAACGACGTAGTTGGGTTCCGCGTATTCGACTGTGGGCTCGCTGCGATAAATTCGCGAGAGAGTCTGGACGTTGGAGCCGGCCGGCAACTGAACCAGATCCAAGTTGTGCACACCTTTGAAATGCCGAAGGACCTTTCCCTGGACCTTCTGGTGGATACTCCTGTGCTCAGTTTCATTACTATCGCGAAACTTTACGAGCAACTGGCCTGGTACAAACTTGGAACCAGTGGCAAGTGAGTAGCCGGAGCCGCTCTTCAGTCGCAGTTTTCCTTGAGCGGCTGCCGCTACGGAGAAGAGTGTAACCAGTGCCAAGAGAGTCAGAGCTCTCCTTAGGACTGAACGTGGAGAAGTCCTTAGCAGGGTAAGTCTCACAGCCGGAGCATTTTACATTGGTTCAGCTGCCCCTCCTTAGATTTTGTAGTTTTTTTTGATATTGGAAAACCATGCGCGGATCGGCTCATTGACCCTGTTCGGCGCAACGGGCTGTGTTTCTCGGTAACGGCGAGTAACAAAGAACCCAAAAAACGCTCACCAGTGCCTTAATGTGTCCACATAACTATCGCCCCTAAGCTACGGCAAAACAGCCAGTTAGCTGCATAGAAAGAAATCAGAATCAATCGCGCGAAATGGTGCCTTTTAACCACTTTACTGGCGATAACACGGGTTCAAATCCCGTCGGGGACGCCAGACTTCTGAAGCACTTACCTCAGGTGCTGTTTCCAGCAGCTTAGTTTCGGTAACGCCCTGCCAATAACAATCGGTGCCCCTAATCTTCAAGAAGATTGGGTGCCTTTCGCCGAGATCAGCCTGATGGTCTTGCCTGCAAGTTCCGCGAAAGAGAATGGTTTGGGCAAGAACTCTATTCTTCCAGATAAGGAACCAAGCCCATGCTTGCCAAACCCAGACATTAAGATTAGCGGAACGTCGCTACGGCGACTAAGAAAGGATTCAGCGAATTCAAGCCCTGACATTCCCGGCATCTCTGCATCTACCAGCAAGAGGGCTATAGAACCCGAATCAGCTTCGGCGACAATGATGGCCTCTTCTCCCGAAGCAGCTTTTAAGACGATGAATCCCAAACTACACAAATAGTTGGAAACCAGGCTAAGGACCTCGCGATCGTCATCGACCACGAGAATCGTTTTGTGGGGCAGAGAAATACGATGCTCAATCTCAGACATTTCGCAGTTCACAGGTATTTCGGAACAAGAGCTTGGTGGGGGTGAGAAATATAGATCGGGTGCCGAACCACGATTACTTTCGTAACTAAGTAGTAATGGGAAAAGACGATAGGGAGTGGGATAAAGTGACTCCGCACCCATGTCCCCCGCGCCCAACCCGGACAGTTCCTTGCTGCGCGTGCAAGACCTCGCGATCGGCTACAACAACGGCACAAACACAGAAATTCGTGCAGTAGATAAGGTCGATTTCTCCATCGCCGACGGAGAAATCGTTGGTCTTTTAGGGGAGTCTGGTTGCGGAAAGACCAGTATTGGCATGGCGCTACTTGGAATGCTGCCTCGGACGGCCTCAGTGTCGGGCACCATCTACTTTGGCGAGAGGGAACTGGCTGGCCTAAGTTCGAGGGAATTGCGAAAGGTGCGAGGTGGTGAGATCGCAATGATCTACCAAGACCCCGCCCTCGCCTTGCATCCGCTAATACGAGTTCGCGAACAGATCGGCGAAGTATTGCGCGCCCACAGCTCCTGGGGTCAAAGACAGCGTCGCGGTGCTGTCGAAAAGCTCCTCGCCGATCTTGAACTCGGTGACGTCGACAGGATAGGAAATTCCTATCCTCACCAGCTCAGTGGTGGGCAATGCCAGCGGATCTTGATCGCACAGGCCCTTATTTGTAAGCCGAAGCTCATCGTGGCTGACGAACCAACGGCTTCACTGGATGTGCAAACCGCCCTCACGACTATCGACCTCATTCGCAGGATCAACGAGCAGGAAAGGATCGCGTTCCTCTTCATTTCCCACGATCCAGCTGTTATTAGCGCAGTGGCACATAGGTTAATCGTCATGCGGGCCGGCAAGATCGTGGAGCAAGGTGTCGCCAGCCAGATACTTAGGAATCCCTCACATCCTTATACAAGGGCGCTTTTGGCGGCGCGAAATGGAAATTCTTGCCAGTACGGGCCCTCGGTTGCCGAAAAATCCTACGCATCGAGCTCCGGAGCCTGAGCAATGGCGACCGCGCCACAAGCATCTCCGGAGGTCCTACTGCGCGCGGTCGAACTGCGCAAGAGCTTCGGCCCGAGGGGACTCTTCAGTAGTAGCCTCAAGGCACTCGATGGAGTGAGCTTGAGCATCCCTCGCCGCTCCTGCACCGCCTTGATCGGCGAATCGGGTTCAGGCAAGTCAACATTGGCGGCTTCCCTGGTGCGTTTGGAAGATGCTGACGAAGGTGAAGTGTGGTTTGAAGGGACAAACCTTTCACAGCTGGGCGGAGAAGCTCTAAGGTCCAGGAGGGCCGGGCTACAGCTCATATTTCAGGACGCTTCAGCGGCACTGAATCCGAGATTCACGGCTACCGAGCTGGTGGAGGAGCCGCTTGTCATCCAGAAGATTGGGACCCCGACTGAGCGGCACGACCGAGCTACCGAGATGCTTCGGACGCTTGGTATCCCCGAAGAGCGCCACAACAGTCGGCCGCCAGAATTCAGTGGCGGCCAACGAAAGCGGATCGCCTTGGCGCGTGCTCTGGTGCTGCGCCCCCGATTGCTGATTTTGGATGAAGTGTTTGCGGGCCTGGATCTATTGATCGCTAATGAGATCTTAAGTCAGCTGATGGAATTGCGTTCGCAGCAAGATCTCACGCTTCTGTTCACTTCGCACGACCTTAGCTTTCTGGCTCGGAGAGTTGACTCGATCGCCGTCATGCAGCACGGCAAGATCGTGGAGCAGGGAAGTGCATCTGACATCCTCTCCCGTCCCCAGCACCCCTACACGAAATCTTTGATCTCTGCTCACGAACGTCTGCAGCGCACGACTGCCAAAGGGGCCGGCCAATGAAGTTCATCATCGGCAGGCTCGGACGCAGTATTTTCCTAGTCTTGGGCGCGGTGTTTCTCTCCTTCGTGTTCGCCTCGATGGCTCCCGGCAACTACTTTGACGAGATGAAGTTGAATCCGCAGATCTCTCCACGAACCATTGCTGCTCTTCACGAGAGATATGGGTTGGACCGACCCGTCGCCGCGCGCTTTTCGACCTGGGTGAGTTCAGCAGCGCGCGGCGATTTCGGATATTCGTTTGCCTTTAACCGTCCTGTAGCGCCACTTCTCTTGACGCGAGCGCAAAATACGTTGCTTCTTGCAGTTACGACCACGTTGTTATCGTGGCTGCTCGCCATTCCGTTAGGAACATGGCTCGCCGTTCGGCGCGGCACTTGGGTCTCCCGGATCGGCGGCATCAGTGTCGCAGGGCTTCTTGTCACGCCGGACATCTTCCTCGCCCTCGGCGTTCTAATCGTTGCCGTACGTACAGGCTTTTTCCCCGTCGGGGGAATGTACTCGGTCGCCGGGACCGATTCGACATGGCGGCACGCGAAAGACTTGGTGACCCACATCGTCGGGCCCGCAATTGTGCTGATACTCGGATTGCTTCCCATGCTGACGGCGCACGTGAGAAGCGCAATGTCGAGCGCTTTGGACTCGCCTTCAGTACGCGCGGCTGAAGCTCACGGCATTGGGCCCTGGCGGATCGTTTACCGCTATGCGTTTCCGTTGTCGGCGAACCCGCTGATCTCACTTTTCGGTGTCTCTCTCGCCACGCTTCTAAGCTCGACTCTGCTGGTGGAAGTGATTATGAGCTGGCCCGGTCTGGGACCCTTCTTCCTGGAGGCAATATTTGCCCGCGACATCTACTGCGTCATCGGGACCGTGTTCCTGTCCACCCTCTTTCTTGTTGCAGGTACGCTCACGGCCGACCTGATGCTCTACGCCGCTGATCCGAGGATTCGCAAACCGTGACCTCCTCGCTCAAATTCAAGTTGGTAGTCACGTTGCTGGTCGTGACCCACGGTGTGATCGCGTTAGGAGGATTCTTTGCTCCCTACGACGCTACGACTCAGAGCCGCGATTTTCCTTATGCAGCTCCCATGCGTCTGCATTTTTTCGCTCCGGGCAATGGATGGTCGGTGCGTCCGTTCGTATATGGAGTTAAAGAAGCACCGGGAAACTTGGATCAATATCAAGAAGATAGGGGTCAAATCTACCCAGTGGAATTTTTCGTCCGGGGCAGCAAGTATTCGCTTGCTGGAGTGTTCTCTTCAAATCTCCACCTGTTCGGGGTGCGCGAGCCGGGTCATATCTTCTTATTAGGATCAGATGGCTTGGGACGCGACCAACTGTCGCGATTGCTCTTCGGCGGGCAGCTCTCATTGCTGGCCGGTGTTCTGGCCACGATGCTTTCCTTGGTTCTAGGAACAGCGATGGGAGCGACGGCGGGATTTTTCGGCAAGTGGGCGGATGAACCTGTTATGCGTCTCACTGATCTATTTCTTGCTCTCCCGTGGCTTTATCTTTTACTTGCGGTCCGTGCCTTTCTGCCGCTCTCGATCACGCCTACCCGCGCTTTTCTGCTGATTGTCATTGTCATAGGTATTGTTGGCTGGGCGCGCCCGGCACGACTGGTCCGTGGCGTGGTGTTGAGCGCGCGCGAGCGCCGGTTTGTCACCGCAGCTCGAGGGTTCGGGGCAACACGGTGGTACTTGCTCAGGCGCCATATTCTGCCGCAAACCACATATGTTCTGTTGATCCAAGCGGCAGTATTGATTCCTCAATACGTGCTGGCCGAAGTCACGCTTTCTTTTGTTGGACTGGGCGTAGCTGAGCCGGTTCCGAGTTGGGGTAATATGCTGGCCAATCTGCAGCAATATCACGTTCTGGTTTCGTATTGGTGGATGTACCTGCCGGCGTTAGCGCTGGTCCCGGTTTCGTTAGGGTATTTTTTGCTCGCCAACGGATTCCAGGATCGCGCCGCAACGAATGCACTTTGATTTCGAGTTGAAAGGACCTTACCTGATGGTTGGTAGAGCGTTTCGCTGCATAGTTTGGGCCGCGATCTTCACCGCAACGTCATTCCTGCGGGCGGCTGCTCCAGCTCCGCAGCCTCTGGCTAGCGGTGAAGAACTTCTTTCGACCGGAAACATCACTGGCGAATATGGAGGCCGGCTGGTTGTAGCTTTGCGAGCGGAGCCAAAAACGTTCAATCCGTTGAACGCCATCGATCAGCCCTCGCGCGACATCATCGGGCGCATGTCTTCTGACCTGTTGCACATAAACGCGATCTCGCAGCAGACCGCTCCGGCGTTGGCGAAAAACTGGAAAGTCTCGCCTGATGGGCTCAAGTACACGCTAACCCTCCGTCGCGGATTGCGGTTTTCTGACGGACACCCCTTCAGTGCTGACGATGTGGTTTTTACCTTTAAGCTTCATCTCGACGAAAAGGTCCACTCTCCGCAACGAGATCTTTTGGTGATCGGCGGCCAACCGATATCGGTGAGGAAGGTGAATGCATCTGTAGTCGAGTTTCAGCTCGCAAAGCCTTACGCAGCAGCCGAGAGAATCTTCGATAGCATCGCCATTCTGCCGGAGCATTTGCTCGCGAAGACGTTTGAAGATGGAAGAATCACCGAGGCATGGTCGCTCAACTCAAGTCCGGCCGAGATCGCTGGGATGGGACCATTCCGGATGAAAGAGTACGTGCCAGGTCAACAGTTGGTGTTGGAGCGCAATCCATATTTCTGGAAGGTTGATCAGAAGAAGCGGCGACTCCCGTATCTCGATGAATTGGTTTTTTTGTTCGTGCCCAGCGAAGATGCGCAAGTGTTGCGCTTTCAAGGCGGCGAAACCGACTTGCTGAGCCGATTGAGCGCCGAGAACTATGCGGTGCTTGAGAAGGATCAGGACGCCAAGGCGTTCCAGTTGCAAGACCTCGGCCCTGGACTTGAATTCAACTTCCTCTTTTTCAATCAGAATTCTGTTCTGCCAAAAGATTCGCCCGCGTTGCAATCAAAGCAGGAATGGTTCCGGCAGGTGGCTTTTCGTCAGGCGATCTCTTCCGCAATCGATCGAAACGGCATCATTCATTTGGTTTATCGCGGTCGAGCAACGCCTCTTTGGTTCCATGTAACGCCTGCAAACAAATTGTGGCTGAACCAATCCATCCAGCAACCGCAGCGTTCGATACCGCACGCCAGAGAATTGCTCAAGGCTGCGGGTTTTTCCTGGAAAGATGATGGTTCCCTCGTGGACGCAGGTGGGCACCCGGTCGAATTCTCCATCATCACCAGCGCCTCCAACGCGCAGCGCACCAAAATGGCAGCCATCATTCAAGACGACCTGAAAGAGCTTGGCATCAAGGTGAACGTAGTGCCACTCGAATTCAAAGCAGTCATCGACCGCGTCTTCCAGACTCACGATTATGAAGCCGCAATCCTTGCGCTAGGCGGCGGCGATGTCGATCCGAACCCGCAGATGAATGTCTGGATGTCGAATGGTTCAAGTCACGTCTGGGACTTAGCAGAATCGAAGCCCGCGACTCCGTGGGAGGCAGAGATCGACCGCTTGATGAGCCTGCAGCTTTCGACCATTCGTCCGAAAGAACGAAAGAAACTGTACGACAACGTGCAAGCCATCGTTGCAGACAAGCTCCCCATTATTTGTCTGGCGAGCCCTAACCAACTGGTCGGCGCGAAGAAGAACATCGGGAACTTCCAGCCTGCGATCCTCGATCACGCGACCTTGTGGAACGTCGAACAGCTGTACATCAAGAAATAGACGCTATCGTCCATGAGCGCAGGTCCAAAAATCGCGGAGGAGAAGCAGGAGCCATGGGGTGAGGAGCGCCTCGTCCGCGAGTGCCGCAAGGGTAGCGAGGAAGCCTGGTCTGCACTGATTGACCGCTACAAGAACCTGATCTACTCCATTCCGATCAAGTATGGCTTCAACCAGGAAGACGCGAGCGAAATTTTCCAATCGGTGTCGTTCGAAATCTTGCAGCAGCTCCCGAAGCTGCGTGAGCCGAAGGCGCTTCCGAAGTGGATCATTCAGATAACTTCACACAAATGTTTTCAGTGGCATCGGCAACAGAGTCGCTTTGTTTCCTCGGAAGGTGACTACCACGATGCCGGTACGGCCAGCCAGCAAGACACTGCCGACCAACTGCTGCTGGAAGCCGAAGAAGAACAAGCACTGCGCGACGCGATCGGTTCGTTATCGCCACGTTGCCGGGAACTGATCGGATTGCTCTTTTATGAGGCTCCAGCGCGTCCCTACAACGAAGTCGCGGCCCAATTGGGCATTGCGATGGGCTCGATCGGATTCATCCGTGGTCGTTGTCTTGAGAAACTGCGCGTCGCTCTGCAGAAAGCAGGAATCAAGTGAGTGCCGGCCCTACCACGACGCGATCTTCTGATGATCCGGTACCCGAAGAGCTACTGCGGCAGCTGGGGACACTGCCCGGCAAGGAAGCACGCTCAGGTTTTTTCCTTCGCCACCCAAAGCTGGTTTCGCCAGAGACGGTGTTTCGCATCCGCGACATTGTACTTCGCGAACTGCGGGTCGATGTTCGTATAGCCACGAGTCTGGCTGAAGCCGCTACGGAGATTGCACAGCGCCTGCAAGATCCTGCTGCAAACGCCCACGCTTTCCGATGCATGGCGAATGCGATGTATGCAAACGGGCAGCACCGATCCGCCGTTGAAAATCATCATCGCGCCGTCGAACTGTTCGAAGGTCTGAACGACGACGATGAAGTCGCGCGCACCCTCAGCTCTTC
Organism: Terriglobales bacterium; assembly: GCA_045807945.1. Classification (GTDB taxonomy): domain Bacteria; phylum Acidobacteriota; class Terriglobia; order Terriglobales; family Acidobacteriaceae; genus CAVQGF01. The sequence goes on from JBJMGI010000092.1 coordinate 17,611, forward strand.
GATACAGCCACTCATCCTGCTAGGAGACTACGAGGCGGCGGTGCAAGCGGCCGACCGCGCTCGAGAGATTTTTGCCCGCCGCGATGACCGTTGGCGCATCGCGCGGCTGGAACTCAACGTCGGCAATCTCTATCACCGGCAAGACCGCTTCTCCGAAGCACTGGCCAGCTACGAGCGTGCCTATCAGGAATTCTTATCGCGTGGAGATGCGGAAGGGACCGCGGCAGCCCTCAGCAACATGGCCACATCCCTCATCACGCTGAACGATTTTCCGCGTGCCCTGCAAACTCACGAAGAGGCGCGAAAGTTCTGCCACGAAAAGGGCATGACGACGCTCGTCCTTCAGGCGGACTACAACATAGCGTGGCTCTATTACTTGCGGGGAGACTACAGCCGCGCGATTGAAATGTTGCGTGCGACGCGCGAGGCTTGCAAGGCGAACCAGGAGCAATATCACTACGCGCTCTGCCACATGGATCTTTCCGAGATCTATTTGGAGCTCAACCTGAGTGAAGAAGCAGCCGAGATGGCGACCGAGGGCGCTGCAATTTTTGAGTCGCTGGGAATGGGATATGAGACCGCCAAATGTCATGCCAACTTGGCGACTGCTCTCGGTCAGCAAAAGCAAACCTTCCGAGCCATGGAACTGTTCTCCAAGGCCCGTGAAATATTTGTTAAGGAACAAAACGCCGTCTGGCCTTCGCTGATCGACCTATATCAGGCGCTGCTCTTGTTCAACGAGGGACGGTACTTCGAGTCAAGAAACCTATGCAATTCGGCGCTCGAAGTCTTCAGTTCTTCGGCCATGCAAGGGAAGGCCGTCCTATGCCATCTGCTACTGGCGCGCATTGCCTCTCGTACTCATGATGCGCCGGCGTCCATACAGGAGTGTTTGCGAGCCGAAACCTTAGTGAAGGAGCTGGAGGCACCGCTGCTCACCTTTCAGACTTATTTCTTGAAGGGCGATCTGCAACTGGAATCGGGAGATCGAAAGGCGGCATACGCGTCGTTTCAGATTGCGCGAAAGGGGCTGGAAACTCTCCGAAGCAGCTTACGCGGACAGGAACTAAAAATCTCTTTCGTCAAGGACCGGCTCGAGGTCTATGAACGCCTCGTTGACCTTTGTTTAAGCGGCCATGCTGGGGAAAATCCACTCCATCAAGCCTTCGAGTTCATGGAACAAGCGAAATCGCGCAGCTTGGTCGATTTGATGTTCCAGGCTGCGACGACGCAGGCTCCAGCTCCTGGGCAGAGTGCCTTGGTCCGGAATATCCGCAACCTTCGCGAAGAGTTGAATTGGTATTACCACCGCATCGAGCAGGAACAACTGCAAGCTGAGCAACGCTCGCCCGAACGCATTGAACGGCTGCGCGCAGAGGCAAAAGAGCGCGAGAGCCGGTTCGTGCGCACCTTGCGCGAGATGCCCAGTAACGAACTTGCCAGCGCAGCGCTGCTTCCGCCAAGCACCATGGGCGTAGACGAAATCCGCGCCGCTCTGGCTCCAGATACTGCGATCCTCGAATACTTTTTCACTGGGGACAAAGTTCTTGCTACGGTGATCACGAAAGACAGCTTGCAGCCGGTACCCGTAACGTTGCTGTCTCGCGTCAGCGGCTTACTGCAGCTCCTGCAATTTCAACTCGCGAAATTCCAATTGGGGCCCGAGTATGCCCGCACCTTCGAGAAGCAGCTCCTGGCCGCTGCGCAAAATCATCTGCAGGAGCTCTATAAGGAATTGATCGCGCCGGTGCGTCTCCGACTCGCGCGATCGAAGAAATTAGTGATCGTTCCGCATGGCATGTTGCACTATCTTCCGTTTCACGCATTCTTCGACGGGGAACGCTACCTCTGCGACGTGTTTCAAGTTTCGTACGCGCCTAGCGCCAATGTCTTTGCGATATGTCAGCGGAGACAAAGCGCACCCTCGGGCGGCCCTTTGATATTCGGCGTTCCGGATGCGCGCGCGCCCTTCATCCTCGATGAGGTACAGGCGGTTTCAGGAACCTTGCCCGGAAGCAAAATATTCTTAGGGAGCACCGCGACAGCTGCAAAGCTTAGGGAAGAGGGAGCGCAGGCCCGCTTGATCCACATCGCTACACACGGGTTTTTCCGCCAGGACAACCCGATGTTTTCCGGCATCCGTTTGGGAGACGGTTATTTGAGCCTTCACGACATCGATCAGCTGCATCTGCCGGCGCAACTCATAACTCTAAGCGGATGCGCTACCGGCCTTACCATTGTGGCCGCGGGTGATGAGTTACTGGGACTAGTGCGCGGGCTGCTGCATGCCGGCGGTGAGTCACTGTTGCTAAGCCTGTGGGACGTGCATGACCGCACCACTTCGGAGTTCATGAAGCATTTCTATTCGCACTATTCCGCGAACAAGAACAACGTCGCTGCGTTGCAGAGCGCCATGGGAGCGATCCGCGAAAGGCTACCGCACCCCTACTTCTGGGCTCCGTTTAAACTGGTTGGGCGCATTGCCTCCTGATGAAGAACGTATGTTGCTGAAAACAAAGTAAATAAATTATCTTCCTCCCTATATTTTTTCCCTGGCTCCCCTCTCTTATTCCCAAATCCAAAACCGCCACAGCCTCCGAACCTGGATGCTGTCCCCCCAAGGAGGGCGGAAACATGATGAACCACTTCGAAAGCACGGAATGGCTGGATCTTGCACGCGGGGCGGCATCGCCTGACGTAGCGACCAGGATGCAGAAGCACTTGGAATCGGGTTGCAGCAAGTGTTCTGAAATGGCTGCTGAAATGAGCAAGATCGCTCAGATGTCAAAACGCGAAGTTTCTTACGAACCGCCGCAAGCAGCGGTACGCGCCGCGAAAGCGCTTATGGCGATCCAGAAATTGGCTGAAGCACCGCGTGAAAGGCACATTTTGCAGATTTTGTTCGATTCGGCGACACAGCCGCTTTTGGCAGGCATTCGCGGCGCAAGCGCAGGAAGGCAGCTGTTGTATCAAAAAGACAATTGCTGCATTGATATTCGGTTGGAAGCGAAGCCGGGCAGCCGGGTTGAGATGGTCGGCCAAGTTCTGGATTCAGGGGCGATCGGTCGCGGCCTGGACCAGATACCTGTGAGCTTGCAGAAGGGTGAGCAGATATTTGCCCAAACCCTCACAAACCATTTCGGAGAGTTCCGGCTCGTGCTCGACGATACCGAAAACGTACAAATGATCGTGGATGTGACCCCAGATCGAAGATTGGTAGTACCGCTGCCGAGTTGAGGCAATGGATGTGGTTTTGTACTCAGGAAGTTAGGGGACGTTACCAAAGTAACTTGAAGCGTGCCGTTGGCTGGCGTTCAATTGTACTTTCGTAATCGTCTCCGGTGGTTTGCGGAGAGTAGAAGATGAAACGCAGAGTTGCTTTCTTATTGACGTTTGTTCTGATCCTGGGCACGGCGAATGCCGCCGCGGACACGCGCATCATCGTCCGCAATACGCTCGGCAGCTTCGCCATGAACACGACTTGTTTACTGCTCGGATGCAAGGTGCAGCGCGGTCTTGGGGATCCGAATTCCCAGTTGTTTCTGGTTACTGTGCCGTCGGTGCTGAACCCCGTCACATTCTTGTTGAAGCTGCTGCTTCAGCCAGGCATCGCTGGAATTGAGATCGATCAGAAGTCTTCCGTCGCAGCTGCCGACGCTGGGTCTGTGCCGCCCGCGCTGACCGATAACGCTCCTTACAATTATTACGGAAGGACCGTGAAGCACGGTTACGTATTCCAGCCCGCCACATCGATCATCGGTCTCGATAGCACGCAAGCCACCTGGGGCACAACCGGGGCGGGTACTGTCGCAGTGATCGATACCGGCGTAGACCCGGATCATCCGGTGCTAAAGCCTGTTTTGGTCCCTGGCTATGACTTCACACGAAATGCAAACGGCGCAAACGAAAAAGGCGACGTAACTCAATCGACTGTCGCTGTTCTCGACAACGCGCAGCCCGCTTACGTGAACCAGTCAACGGTTGCGGTCCTCGATCAATCCACCGTCGCGGTGCTGGACGACCAGAAATACGCTGCATTCGGGCATGGAACGATGACCGCGGGTGTCGTTCATCTCATCGCTCCCTCAGCGAAGATCATGCCGCTGAAAGCCTTCGGGGCAGACGGGTCAGGCTACGTCTCCGACGTTATGCGTGCGATCTACTACGCACAAAAGAATGGCGCTACCGTCATCAACATGAGCTTCAGCTTCCCAGCATATTCGCCGGAGCTGAAGAATGCCGTCAACTTCGTAACCGCTCGCGGCGTGGTGTGCGTTGCTTCTGCCGGTAATGATGGCAGCTCGGCGTTGGTATATCCCGCATCGCTCGGCAACGTGATGGGCGTAGCCTCCACAACGAACTTTGACGCGCTTTCGAACTTCTCCAACTACGGCTCTGGCGACGTCTTCGTTGGCGCGCCGGGAGAGGGAATCGTTACCACCTATCCGTACGGGACATATGCCGCCGTCTGGGGAACTTCGTTCAGCGCTCCAATGGTTGCGGGTACGGCCGCACTGTTGGATGGCGTTTCCAGCTCCTCCAACGAGTCAACATCTGAGACCTCGATCAGCAATGCCAAGAACCTTGGGCCTGCGCTCAACCACGGCCGGCTCGACACGTATCAGGCCATGCAGGCCTGGCGCACGCGGTTGGGATTGAAGTAGCTGCATGAGCACGATGATCACTCCATCGGTGAGCGACCTGTCGGGCTTTGGCGGCTTCGCGACCGACCTGCGCGTCAAGGAACTCGAGCAGCAGGTTCTCTCCATGCGCACCGCGGTGATCTGCGGTTTCAACCAGTTGCTCGACCTCAAAGATCTGAACACCGGTGTGCACAGCACGCGCCTCGCAGAGTGGGCGGTGCGCGTCGCGGAGGGACTGGGCATAGATGAATCCGTCCTGCGAGATGTAGAAGCGGCCGCGATCCTCCATGACATCGGCAAGATCGGCGTGCCGGATGCGATCTTGCATAAGCCTGGCAAGCTCACCGACGAAGAGCGCCAGATCATCAATAAGCATCCCGAGTATGGGTGGGCCATTCAGCGGATCATCCCCGGCCTCGAGCGCACCAGCTTGTTCACTCTTCATCATCACGAAAACTTTGATGGAACCGGTTATCCGGGCCGATTGAAAGGCTGCGATACACCTGTTGGTTCGCGAATTGTGGCTGTCATCGATGCCTTCGATGCCATGGTGTCCAATCGCCCATATCGCAAAGGTCTTCCCGTTGAGGAAGCCATCCGACGGCTGATCGCGGACAGCGGGACTCAGTTCGACCCCGAAGTTGTGCGGTGCTTCATCAACATCGCAGAACCCGAAGTAGCGGATGTTTTTGCGGCGACGGGTACTTCGATGTCCGTCGTCCTCTGAGTTCGTCTCCGTTGGATACTGCCCCCTTCGCTTCCGGTCGCAACTAGGCAATTCTGCTCACAACAGCCCCCGCTATCAATTTGCCTCTCAAAGAGATTTCGTTCGCTCTGCGCGTGAGCACTGGAGTACGATGGCGCTCATAACCCCTTATGAGATCCCCGTACGGGCTCGACATTATCGAGAGCTGCCTTACGTGCAATGAGCGCGACCACTATCTTTTTTGCAACTTGTCGGCTTCCGCGTTGCGCAGCTTAGAGGAGATCAAATCCATTGCGACTTATCCTAAGGGGGCGGTGCTTTTCCTGGAAGGGCAAGAGCCGCGCGGAGTTTTCATTCTTTGCCATGGGCGTGTCAAGCTCTCGACCAGCTCCTCAGATGGGAAGACAGTGATCCTTCGGATCGCCGAGGCCGGTGAAGTTCTGGGGTTGGGGGCGTCGGTCGCGGGCCATCCCTACGACACCAGCGCAGAATTGCTGGAACCGGCGCAGGCAAATTTTGTCGATCGCAAGGACCTGCTCAACTTCCTCGAGAAGCATGGGGACGCAGCGCTTCGGGTGGCACAGCGCCTCAGCAGGGATTATCACTCCGCTTGCCGCGAGGTGCGCTCACTCGGGCTTTCGCAATCCGCTGCAGAGAAACTGGCGCGTTTGATGCTGGAATGGTCCACAACGCCCGGAGAACACGTCCGGCCGAGCTCATGAACTTCGGCGAATCGAGCAAGCCGCATCCTTGCCCAGAATGTGCGCTGGTGCAACTGGTGCCCGAAGCGCGGCGAAAAGAAAGCCGCCCATGCCGCTTCATCCAACTGAACTCCGACGGTGTGACGATTGAAGACTTTTACCGCACCGGAACACAACGAGAGCTGGAATGGAACCTGATGGTCTGGTTGCGAAAAACCGTCCGCCAACTGGATGATGAGCGGCATAAGCTCGGTGACAGCAAGCGAGATCGCGAGCCATCAAAACGCGGTAAGTAAATGTAGTGACCTTAAACACTTATCTATAAGAGTTCCAGTGATAGCTGAAGTGTGATCCTGGTTGATCCAGGCCAGATACTATTGCGCGTGCAAGACGAGAGTCGCCACGCATCCCAAACGGTCACTTCTGTTTTCCAGGGTCAAAGTGCCGCCGTGGGCTTCGGCGATCTGCCGGCTAAGAGCCAGACCAATGCCGCTTCCTTGAGGTTTGGTCGTAAAAAAGGGAACAAACAGGTTCGCGGAGTTGGTGATCCCCTCTCCTTCGTCGCGCACGTACATCTTGACCTTCTGGTCCGCAACCTCCCAGCCGAGCTCGACCTTGCCGCGAGTCGCAAGGCTTGCATCGATGGCGTTCTTCACCAGGTTGATGAGCAGCTGCTCGAGTTGCTCGCGATCAGCCTGCAGTTGCGCATCCGGCCCCGCGATCATTTCCACCGGAAGCCGCCCATCGGCAGCAGCCGCATGCGTAACAAGCTCGCGCACATCGATATTCTTCTTCGTCGGCGAGGGGAGTCGCGCCAACCGTGTGTAGCCCTGCATGAATCGCGCCAGTGAATCGGAACGGGCGATTATCACGTCGAGGCCGCGCATCACGTCCGACTTCCAATCCGCAGGAAGCTCCTGACGCTCGGTCACGGAACGCAACGTTCCCGCGATCGATTTTATCGGCGCGAGCGAATTATTGAGCTCATGCCCAAGCACGCGCGTGATGCGTTGCCATGCTTCACGTTCTTCGGTGCGCAGTGCGCGGCTAACATCGGAAACGAAAAGGAGCGTGTGTGGCACTCCGCGCTCGCGGAAAGCTCTGGTGTGGATCTGCCATCGCCCCTCGCGCCCTCCAAAGTTCGCCTGCACATCGCTCAGGTCGGCGGACTTCAGATACTCCTGTAGTCCCAGCTCGCCCGCAGATTGCCCGACCATGGCCTCGGAAGGTTGCGCCAGTAATTGCTCGCCCGCGCGGTTCACCATGCGCAGATGACCGGAGAGGTCAAAAATAAAGATTGCTACGTCGATCTCGGTCATGACCTGCTTCATCAGAGCGCTGGCTTCAATGTCGCGGTCCTGCCGTTCGCGAAGTGCTTGAGCGAGTGCGTTCGTCTCTAATACCAGCTCGCCCAGCGCGTCATGGTGTCCGCCACCGCGCGCCTTCACGGAATAATCTTCCTCGCGGATCGCAGACAGCATGTTGGAGAGAGTCTGCAGCGGACGGAGGACAAGGTTTCTCAGGCTGATGGACGCCACAATCGCTAGTACAACGACGACGATCAGGATGGTCCAGCGGGTCAGGGCTGCGAGGTCAGTCTGCCACAGCAGCACGGCGGCAAGTACAAAAGAGGGAAGAGTGATCAGCAGTGCTCGCGCCAGTACCCGGTGTTCGAAGCTTAACCCGCGTCTTGCCTGGCGCAGCGCATCGCTCGGCTGCGACACGCGTTCAGAGCCCATACTTCTCGATGCGCCGGTAGAGGCTTCCGCGGCTGAGCCCGAGGGTCTCTGCTGCATGGCTAACGTTGCCTCCGTGTCGCGAGAGCGCCTTGCGTATCAGCAGCGATTCTACTTCTTCCAGGCTCATCTCTTCGATGGGTTTGGTCCCATTTCGCGATTGCAGAGAGAGATCTTCCGGCCGGATGTTCTCGCCCGTGCTCATAAGAACCGCGCGCTCCACCGCGTGGTCCAGCTCGCGAACATTTCCTGGCCATGGATAGTCGAGCAGGTTTTTCAGCCCTGAGGGATCGAAGCCACTCACCGGCTTGCGGTACCGCTGCGCATATTCTTTTAGAAAGTGCGCCGCGAGAAGAGGTATGTCTTCCTTGCGCTCACGCAGTGGAGGAAGATGAACTTCAATGGTGTTCAGCCGGAACAAAAGGTCGGCACGGAAGCGCCCCGAGTCCACCTCTGACTTCAACTCCGCATTCGTCGCCGAGAGCACTCGTACATTCACTTGCTTCGTACGCGACGAACCTACCCTCTCAAGCTCACCGCTCTCCAATACGCGCAGCAGTTTCGCCTGCTGCTTCATCGGAACATTTGCGATCTCGTCGAGGAACAGCGTGCCTCCATCGGCAAGCTCCCATCGGCCAATGCGGTCCGTGCGAGCGTCGGTGAACGCGCCCTTCACGTGGCCGAAGACTTCGCTCTCGAAGGTCCCTTCGGAGAGCGCACCCGTATTTACCGTCACAAGTGGCTTGGACGCTCGCGCCGACAAGGCATGGAGCGTCTTGGCCACCACCTCTTTGCCTGTTCCGTGCTCGCCAGTAATAAGGATATTGGCGTCGGACGGCCCCACCCGGCTGATCAGCTCCAGCACTGGCCGCATTGCACGCGACTCGGCGATGAATGTTGGAAGCCCCTGGGCGCGGAGCAGTCTGTTCTCGGCCTCAAGCCGTCGTGCACGTCGCAAGCTACGGCTCAGCTCGACCTGCGTGCGCAGCACCGCGAGGAGCCGCTGGTTCTCCCACGGCTTCTGGATAAAATCTCGCGCACCGCGCAGCATCGCCTGTACCGCAAGGTCAACGTTGGCCCATGCCGTCATTACGATCACCGGCAGGTCGCTGTCGATCGAACGAATAGATGAAAGAAGGTCGAGCCCTTCGTGCCCTGAAGTTGTGTCGCGGGTGTAATTAAGGTCGATGAGAGCTACGTCGAAATCGGCAGTCTGCATCGCTTCAATTGCCGCAGCGGGCGAAGAGACGATCTCACCTTGCATCTTTTCTGCCTTGATGAGCAGGCGCAGAGCTTCCCGGATGTCGGCCTGATCGTCGGCGACCAGGATGCGTGGAGCATCGGCTTGCTGTGCTGCTTCCATGAATACCGTTATTGTGTTTTGCTCGGCACCACATCCTGCGCCTTCGGCATCTGGTGCAGCTCGCCGACTTCTGCGTCCCGCATACTGATGTTCAGACGGTCCAGTGTGGCGCCGATAGAGCGGTCAAGCTCTACTCTCGACTTCTCATAGATAGTACTCGCAGCCACGAGGTTCGATTCAGCGACCGCGAGGTCGCGCCCGGCGACCAGCACCTGAGCACTGGTGGAAGCACCCAGGTCGAGCTTCTTCTGCTCAATCTCAAAACTCTTTTGCGCCAGGTCGCGCGCCTTCTGCGCGGCGAGGACTCGTGCCCGATTCTGTTTTACGGAGAACATCGCGTTCCTGACTTCGATCACGATTTGGTTCTTGAGCTGCTGGATACGTAGCTCGGCTTGCCGGTATTCCAGCTCCGAGCGCACTTGGTCGGCCTGCGCCGCGCGATTCCGCAAGGGGATATTCAAGTTCACCCCTATCGAATAGTCGGGCGAGGAATTGTTGAAGGTTCGTTGCAGAACGTCAGGGAAGCCGGTTGTCGCCAGCGGGGGTTCACCTTGAGCAAGCACGGCCGGATTCTGCACACCTGCTATACCCGAGCCGCCATAGAAACCAACTAGGTCCATTGTCGGCAGCAATGCATTCCTCGCTGCCTTCTTGGTGACTTGCCGGTTCTTGAGGTCCACGACTGCCTGGTACATTTCAGGCCGCTTGTCTACAGCTTCGTTGATAAGGTCCTGTACGGGACGCACGGGCTCACTCTCGGGCATGGACATCGTGTCCGTCGGCAGGACTTGAGTATCTGCCAAAGCAGTTTCCGCGAGAGTGCGGCTGATCGCGTTCTTCATAAGCAATTGCTGCAACTCGAAATTGCTCTCTGCCGTGATCAGCTCCTGGTTCCGCCCCTCGACTTCGGCTTCCGCGCGTAGAACTTCGATCGGCGCCATCGCCTGCAATTGCACCTGCTTGCGATTGTCTTCCAACGTTTTCTGCGCAAGCGTGAGCGAGCGTTCTTTAACCTTGGCGTCTTCGAATGCATTCACCAAGTCCCAATAGATGTTTTGGATCTGTGTGACGGTTGCGATCACCTGGTTGCGAAAGCCGGCGTCCGCAATATTCTTGTTGTTCTTCGCGATCACTATGAAGCGGCGATTTGGGCCGAATCCGAAACCCGAGAGCAGTCTCTGCCGAAGTTCGAATTGCCCAGCCGAGTTCAATAGGGGGTTAAGCGAGGTAAACACGCTGCTGCTCGTCTGCCGCGAGTTGTTGAATCCGAAGGAGAGGCTTGTGCCGCTCGTGAACGCTTGCGTGTAAAGAAAATTTGCCGTCGCGGTGTTCTCCTGTAATTGCGCCGTGCCCGTCGTCACCGTGTTCGCTAGCGGAAAAGCGGCGTGCTCGATGCTCAAGTTGCCATTGATGGCGGGATCGAATGATTCCACCGCAGCACCTGTGCCGATGGTGGACTGCACCAGGCCCGAAGCTCCGGAACCGGCTCCGCCGGCCCCTCCACTCGTTCCGCCCGCTCCCGCCCCGGGAGCGTCGCTACCGAATCCGCCTACACCGCCGCCGGGAGTGCCTTGCACCAGTCCGCTCGCCACGCCGCGTGCGGAAGCGCCCGCTTTGGTTCTTAAAATGTCTGTGTCCGCGATCTGCAGGTTGTAACGCGAGATGGCGAGGTCCAGATTGTTCTCGAGCGCGAGCGCGATCGCGTCATCGAGCGAAAGCATCAGCTTCCCGTCTTTTATCAGATCCGCAAGCCGGGTCGAATTTGCCAGTGAGGCTGCCGGGACCGACCGGCCGATGTACGGTCCCACGGGATTGGGAAAGTAACCACGCGGCTTTCCATAATCAACGTTTGTTTGCTGCGGAAATGCAGTTGTAGCAAGCAGCAGTAGGATCACCAAACTCTTCCAAGAAGGGATCATCGAACTCCAGTTCCTGACACTTGCGAATTCGCGGTGTCGAAATCCAACCAGCCATCCAGCAATTTCACGATTCGACTCCCGTAAGCCGCATTCGCTTCCGAATGGCTCACCTGGACAATGGTCGTACCTTCACGGTTAAGCTGTTGAAACAGTTCCATGATGGTTCTTGCCTGGTCGGAATGCAGATTACCGGTCGGCTCGTCTGCCAGCAGAAGTTTGGGATCGTTCACCACAGCGCGTGCGACGCCCACGAGTTGCTGCTGTCCCCCCGAGAGCTGCGGAGGATAAAGGTCTTTTTTCCCGACAATGTGGAAGCGGTCGAGGATGTCGGCTACCTTGGCGGCTCGGTCGGAACGCTTGATGTCCTTATAGGAAAGCGGCAGGTCGATGTTCTCTGCGACGGTCAGATTGTCGAGCAGGTGGTAGCTCTGGAAAACAAATCCAATGTTCTTTTTGCTGAGCTCAACACGTTCCTTGCGGTTCAGTTTCTGGACGGGCTGCCCGTCGAAGATATATTCGCCTTCCCAGCTGTCATCGAGCATGCCCAGAATGCTGAGCAGGCTCGTCTTGCCGGCGCCGCTCGGCCCCATTACAGTCACAAACTCGCCTGGTTCGATGGACAAGTTAATGCGACGCAGTACGAACGTCTCGCCCGCGGGGATCTTGTAACTCTTTTGTAGGTTCTTAAGTTCGATCATGGTCATTCGTAGCGCAGCGCCACCATGGGATCTACTTTCGTCGCGCGTCGAGCGGGGATCATGCTGGCCAAGACCCCGACCGCCGCCAGGATTGCGACGACGACAACAAGCGAAAGCGGGTCGGTATTCTGCAATCCGAATAACATGCTGTTGATCAGGCGCGTGCACAGAATCGCCAGCGGAACGCCGATACAGATCCCCACTCCGACAAGCAGCATCGACTCGCGCATCACTAGAGTGAGCACGTTTCCCCGCTGCGCGCCCAACGCCATGCGCACCCCGATCTCGCGTGTGCGGCCGGCGACTGTGTACGCCATCACCCCATACAGGCCTATGCAGGCCAACGCAAGCGCGAGAGCCCCAAAAAAAGTGGAGAGCTTGGCGATTGTGATTTCGTTGCTGATCGTCGAATCGACCAAGTAATCCATTGTCTTGATGCTGCTGATCGGCAGACCCGAGTTGAACGACTTGATCTCAGCCCGCGCGGTTTCCGTCATAGCATCAGGATTCACGGCTGTTCTGATGGCTATTTGCATCAGTCCAAGAGCTTCGTCCGTCTGCGAGATGGGTCGATAAAACATTGGCGGGATCGGCTTCTCGAGGCTTTGATGGCGCACATCGCGAACCACACCAACTATCTGCATTGGTTTATCGACATACTTCGGATCGTCGATTGCGAAGTGGCGACCCATCGGGTCCTGTCCATGAAAGAAAAAGTTCACGAACTGCTGGTTAACCACGGCCACTCGGGTTGAGCTTGCAGTGTCTTGGGCGCCGAACTCGCGGCCCTCTATAACCGGGATGCTGAGTGCGGAAAAGAATCCCGGGCTGATTTTGTCCCACGATGCCTGCTTCTGGTCCTCATTGGCGGGGACAAAGTTTTCCACGTTGATGCTGCTGTCGCTATCAGAGCCGGAAAAGAGGCCTGACTCCGAAATTGCGACTTGCTTCACTCCGGGCATTCTTTCCAGCCGTCTTTGCAGCTCATCAGCGACTTGGGTTGAAGCGGCGGGCGTCTCATAGCCGGCAGTGATCGGGTCCACGCGTACCAGCAACAAGTGGTCGCGGCTAAACCCTAACTGCACGTTTTCCAGATTTTTTAGGCTGCGGATCAGGAGACCGGCGGCGAACAGCACCAGCACAGAAAGAGCAACCTGTGCCGCCACGAGAAGCTTGCCCCATTGGAAACCACCGCGCGTTCCTGATTCGCCGGCGCTAACGCCGCCTTTGAGTGCCGAGTTCACATCAACTTTAAGAGATCGTAAAGCCGGCACCAATCCAAACAGGATGCCCGTCAGCAGGCATACGCTTGCGGTGAAGGCGAGCACGCGAAGATCGGGCGTGATCTGCAATCCCGTACTTGCCACTGTGACTCCGAAGAGCCGCAGGAGGAGCTGTGTTCCCCAGAATGCGAACAAAAGTCCCAAACCTCCACCCAGGAAAGCCAGCAACACGCTCTCGGTCAGTAGTTGCGAGACCACGCGCGACGGCTTGGCGCCGATCGCGAGCCGCACCGCCATCTCTCGTTGTCGTACCTTCGCGCGGGCGAGCAAAAGGTTGGCGACATTCACGCACGCTATAAGCAGCACCAGTCCCACGATCCCCATCAGGAGCATCAATGGCTTTGCAAAGCTGCCGCGCAGTACGGACATTCCCCGTGCCCCGGGGACGACATCAATCGGGTGTTTCTTCACTTCGACCAGATCGTTCTGTCGAAGCCGCGCGCCGAATGATCCATTCAATGCTTGTTGCAGCACAACGTTCAAATTTGCCTTTGCTTGTGAAACCGAGACACCAGGCTTGAGCCGTGCCATCAGCGTGAGCCAAGAAGATTCAGGATCGTCGAGCCACTTGCGACCGCGGAGCACCTGCGATTGCATCATCATGGGGATCCAAACTTCCTGAACGTCTCCGACGACTTGCCCGTGGAACCCCGGCGGCGCCACTCCGACGACCGTGAGCGGGTACTCGTTGAAGCGAAGTGTAGTACCCACGATGCTCGGGTCTGAGTTGAAGCGGCTGCGGAACATGGAGTAGCTGATGACCGCGATCGGGTGTCCTCCTTCAACTTTGTCGTCGTCGGGCGTCAGGGTCCTTCCTATGTACGGGTTTACACCAAGCAGCGAGAAGTAATTCCCAGTGACTAGCGAACCCACCACTTCGTCGGAAATGCTCTTTCCAGATGCATCCGCGGTGCGGACTCGATGTATTTCCCCCGCAGCGAGCACATCTTCAAAGACGTTGTTGTGGTCGCGGATCTCCTTGTAGAGCGGGTAAGAGAAGATGTCCGTCTGCGGAGTGCCATGGGAACGGTTGTGCGCCAGCGTCGGATCGCCGATCACCACCAGCCGCTGCACGTCGCGCACCGGCAGCATCTTCAGGATGACTGCGTTGATCAGTGTGAAGATGGCGGTGTTCGCGCCGATGCCCAGAGCCAAGGTGAGCACGGCTACGGTCGTGAAGCCGGGCGACTTGGCTAACATTCTGAATGCGTAGCGGACGTCTTGCAGGATCGATTCCATTTACTCGTACCTCAGGGCGACCATGGGGTCCACATTGGTGGCGCGCCGCGCCGGGATCAAACAAGCAATGATTGCGACCGCGAACAGGAGCGCGGGAATCACAAAGAACGTGAGCGGGTCGTGCGCGCTCACGCCGTACAAGAGCGAGCTCATGAGGCGGGTCAAGGCGGATGCTAAAAAGATTCCAATAGTGGCTCCGATAACCGCGAGTCGTGCACCCTCGCCAAGGATCATCGTCAGAACATTTCCTCGCGTGGCACCCAGCGCCATACGCACGCCGATCTCGCGCGTCCGTTGGATCACACCCTGCGAGATCACTCCGTACGCTCCGACGCAGGCGAGAGCAAGCGCGGCACATCCAAACACCGCAAGCAGCAACATGGTAACGCGTCGGATGGCCATCATCTCCTTCGCTGCCGTTTCCATGCTGACCACACGTATCACTGGCTGGTCCTTGTCCACGCTCCAGATCGCCTGCCGCGCGGAGTTGACCACCGAGTCGGGGTCGCCATTCGTGCGCAACGTGAATGCCATCATCTGAAAGAGGTACGGACTCTGGTTGTACGAGACATACATCTCCGGCTGAATGTCTTGATCTAGGCCGGCATGTTTAACGTCGTTGATGATGCCAACGATTTGTGCCCAGTGTGGTTTTCCGGGCTCACCAAAATCGACCCGCTTCCCAATCGCGTCTTTGTCGGCAAAAAAGTTCTTGGCGAATCTTTCATTCACCACGGCTACCAGCGGGGAATTCAATCGGTCGGTATCGTTGAAGCCGCGACCCTTGAGGACGCTGATACGCATCACGGCGAAATATGCAGGCGTGACCACGCGGAAAGCCGATTCCGGCTGGTCCTGGGGATTAGGCGAGGTGCCTTCGATGGTAAAGGTGGTGGTTGAATCAAATCCGCTAAGCGGAAGAAAGTCGATTGCCGCCGCGTGCTGCACCCCAGGGGTGCCCGAGAGCGCGGGAAGTAGCCGGTCCATATAGGCGCGCTTTGCGGGATCATCGGGATATTTCTTCTCCGACATAGTGATGTACATCGTCAGCACGTCGGAGGGATCGAAGCCATACGACATCCGCTGCAATCGGTCAAAACTCTTTATCGTTAACCCCGCCCCGATCAGGACCACGACCGCAATCGATATTTCCGCGACCACCAATGCATTGCGGAGCCACTTGCTTCGCTTGCTGATGCCAGATGAACCGCTCGCGTCTTTCATGCTTTGGGCGACGTTGCCGGAACTGCTGTGCAACGCGGGCGGCAATCCAAACAGCAGCCCCGTGAGCAGGACCAGTCCTCCGCAAAACGCAAGCACTGAGGCGTTGATAGGAATACTCTCGACCCGCGGTATTCCCAGGTTATAGATATGAGTAGGGAAGACGGCAACCAGTCCGCGGGTGACCCAGTAAGCGCACAAAACTCCAAGCGCCCCTCCGATAGCGGAGAGCAACAGACTTTCGGAAAGGAGCTGGCGGATGAGATCGGTACGGCCTGCCCCAAGTGCAACCCGTACCGAGATCTCGCGCGTGCGGGCGTGCATGCGCGAGAGCATCAGATTGGCTACATTCGCTACGGCTATCAGCAGCAAAAGTCCGACCGCGCTAAACAGGATCAGTAGTGTCGGACGGATGTCCCCGACCTTTCCCTCGCGAAAGTCTCTGAGCAGCACGCCCCAACCGGCATTCGTTTCTGGATGCTCTATCGCCAACTGCTTGGCGATGGAATTCAATTCGTCGCTGGCTTGCTGCATTGTGACCCCCGGCCGCAAGCGACCCACTAGTCGAAGGTCGAACTTGTCGCGGTCCTGGTAGCTGGCCGGATCCATATCGAGCGGAAGCCAGAGCTCGCCATTCTCTGGTTGTCGGAAGTCTTGTGGCATCACGCCAATAACCGTGTGCGGTGTTCCGTTCAAGGTGATGCTTTTGCCGACGATACTTGCATCTCGCGCCAAGCGGCGGTCCCAAAGTCTATAGCTGATCACCACCACCGGTGCGTGCGCGGTGCCATCTTCCTGCTCGGAAAAAGTGCGACCCATCAACGGCGGGACATCCAGCGCCTGGAACATGCTATGCGCGAATCGATAACCGGTGATGGCTTCTGGTTCACCGTTGCCGGTCAAGTCGACCGGGCGAAGGTCACGCGAGACGCCGATCACTTCAAAGGAATGGCTGCGCTGCTTCCAATCGAGATA
This sequence comes from Terriglobales bacterium, assembly GCA_045807945.1. GTDB lineage: Bacteria > Acidobacteriota > Terriglobia > Terriglobales > Acidobacteriaceae > CAVQGF01. Next base: position 34,095 of record JBJMGI010000092.1, read on the forward strand.
GTTTGCGGGACGCACCGGTGTGCGATGCGCTTTCATTTCACGAATATCTACCAGCCGGTCCGAGTGAGGAAAGGGCAGCGGTTTCAGCAGGACCTCGTTCACGACCGCGAAGATGGCGGTGTTCGCGCCGATGCCGAGCGCGATACAAATTACTACCGTGATGGAGAAAGCGGGATTCTTGAGCACAGTCCGCATAGCCATGCGGATATCGTGCAACAGCCGTTCCATGATGGGCTCCCCGATTAGGCGTGGACGCTTTCTTCGACCACTTTGCCATCGAACATGTGGATAGTGCGCTGTGCATGCCGCGCGAAACGCTCGTCGTGCGTCACCATGCAAATGGTTGCGCCTTCGCGGTGAAGTTCTTGCAGCAGCTGCATCACTGCTTCGCCGTTCCGCGAATCAAGGTTCCCGGTCGGCTCGTCTGCCAGCAGGATGAGCGGCTTGCCGGCGAGAGCACGCGCCACTGCGACGCGCTGCTGTTGACCGCCGGAAAGTTGCGAAGGGTAGTGACGCATGCGATGCGCCATGCCCACGCGCTCCAGCGCATTATGGACGCGGTCCTTGCGTTCCGCGGCCGACATGTCGCGATACGTGAGTGGCAGCTCGACATTTTCGTAGACAGTAAGATCGCCGATCAGGTTGAAACTCTGGAAGATGAAGCCGATCTCCTGATTGCGGATGCGCGCGCGGTCTGCGAAATCCAAGCCTTGCACCGGCTTATTGTTCAGCAGATAAACACCGTCCGTCGGAGAATCGAGCAGCCCCAGGATGGAAAGGAGCGTGGATTTTCCGCAACCCGAAGGTCCGGCCATAGCGACGTATTCGCCGTCGGTGATATCGAGATGGATTCCGGAGAGCGCGTGCGTCTCTACTTCATCCGTGTAGAAGACCTTCGTGACGTTCTCGAGATGGATCAGTGTCTTTCCTGCCATTTTGTTCACCCTTCGCTTGATCAGTCGAATCGGATTCGATCTGCTTTCTCCCAGCGCGACATATCCGAGAGGACCACTTGGTCGCCTTCTTTCAATCCGCCTAGGATCTCGATCGCGGTCACTGAGCTGCGACCGAGTTCCACTTGCACTCGGCTCGCGCCCTTTCCGTCCGGATCGAGCTTGAACATACCCACTGTGCTCTTTTCTTGTCCGAATGCGGGACGGCCAACGTAAAGCACATTCGAGAGCTGCTCGAGGTTGATGGTGCCGTCCACGCTTAAATCAGGACGCGCGCCTTTCGGCAATGCGTCGGTTAACTGCACGTCGACTGTTACAGTGCCGTTCTGTACCGCCGGGTCCACGCGCATGACTGAACCGTTGATAACTCCGTTGTGCGTATCGATAGACGCTGGCTGGCCGATTTGGATATCTTTCGCCTGCGTCTCAGGAACTTTTAATTCCGCCTTCAGCATTTCTGGCTGCGCCACGCGGGCGAGGTTGGTTCCCGGCGTCACGCGTTGTCCGACTTGCACCGGGACTTCCTGCAAGACTCCGTCGATGCCGGCGCGAACCTTCAAAGCGTCATACTGCTTGCGGCGCAGTTGTGCCATGGCGCGCAGCTCGGCGACGCGTGCCTGCTGCACCGCCATCTGCGAGCCTACGGCTTCGCTGTTGATCTCAATCCGCTTCTGCTCGATCTCGTGCCGCGTCGCAAGCTCGTGCTCTTTCCCTTCCGATGTCTTAAGGGCTTGTCCAGAAATAACGCCCAACTTCGCCAGTTCGGAATCGATCTCCGCCTGCCTCTTCGCGTTGTTGTAATCAGCCGAGACGGTCGCCGCGCCGGCTTTCTGCGTCATCAGATCGCCTTCAACTTTTACCCGCGCATTTTTCAATTCGGCTTCCGCTGCGCGAAGCTGCCACTCAGCGTCGACCATCTCTTGCTCCGCCTGGGGATTGCTCAATTCCATGATGATCGTGTCCGCTTTGACAGGCGTGCCGGCGAGAACACGAATGCGTTCCACGCGTGCTTCTGTTTCTGCTGGGATCCAGCGGATCTCTACGGGCACCAGCGTTCCTAGACCGCGCACCTGGCGAAGAATGGAGCCGCGCTTCACGGTATCGGTCCACACAGTGCCGCGCTCAACGGAGGGCGCCGCCGGCTTCAGTCGCGAAACACCGATCGTGACGGCTACGATAAAGACCAAGGCGACTGCCGCGAGGGCGATCCGCTTCTTGCGTTTTGCGTCGGCGTTAGATGGGCGAGGAATATCCATTTATGTTTTATGTACGATGCACGCCGCGTGCCAGTTCCTGCATTTGCTTTCTCTCAGAAGTCATTGGTTTTAATGAACTTTCCTTAGCGTCACTGTCCGGCGCTGATATCAGACTGTCCGTTACCGGACACCTCATCCACAGCCAAGACGAGCGCCGTTGTGTCGTCCTTCAGCTGTCCTGCGCAATGCCGCACTGCGTCTTCGAGAACCTGGTGGAGTATCGCCTCGCTGCTTCGGTGTCGGCACGTGAGCGCTCGCCTAAGCAGACCCTCTTCACCGATTTCGTTTCCGTCTTCGTCGCAGGACTCGAGCAGCCCGTCCGTCACCGCGATCAAACGATCGCCGCTCTCGAATCTCGCTGTCCCTTCGTGGTACGACCACAACGGAATCGCTCCGAGCAGTGCATCGTCGCTCTGCAGGCGTTCGACCGAGCCGTCGCGCTTCAACATGAATGCGGGGGAGTGTCCTGCATTGGTGTAGCGCATTAAGCCGCTCCGCGTGTCCACCAGACCGTAAAACATCGTTGTGAGGCGCTGCAGCCGCGACTCGAACATCCGTCGATTCAGGCGCGCGCAGACCTCGGCAGGGCTCGCGACGTGCGTCGCGTCCGACCTGACGTGCGCCTGCAGGTTCGCCATCGCCAATGCCGCTCCCGTCCCTTTTCCCATCGAGTCAGCGATGCAGAAGACAAATTCATTGTCACTAAGAGGGAACGAGTCGAAGTAGTCTCCGCCCACGAGGTTCGCTGAGCGCGTGGCTCCAGCCACAGAAAATCTCCCGTAAATCTTGTGCGCTGCGCCCATCAACGCTTCTTGCACTTCGAGTGCGTCTTCATTAGCCCGCATTAGCTGCGAGGCTCGCGAGCGGCGCTCGCGCGTCACCGACGCCTGTAGCGCAATGATCTTCAATGCAGCGTCGTTCTCCCACGGCTTTTGCAGGAAGTCTGCCGCCCCGCGCTGTAGCGATGCAACGGCAACCTCGATCGTGCTCCAGGCGGTCATCACAATGATCTGCAGATGCGGGTCGCGACTACGGATCGCATCGATCAACTCCAAACCTTCCTGTCCGGAAGTAGTGTCGCGCCCATAGTTCATATCCATGAGTAGCAGGTCGAACCCTCGGCCATTCGCGATCTCGTTGAGCACTTCTTTAGGCGAGTGTGCCACGGCGACTTCCATCCCCGCCGACTTCAGTAGGAACTGCAGCGCCTGGATGATGCCTTCCTGATCGTCCGCGACGAGGATTCTGAAATGCTCTTCGCCCGCGTAGCTCGGCGCTTTCGATGTGAGTGGTTGTTCCACGCTCTACTATTTGCAACTGAACGGCCACGATTTAGGGTGCGAGGCAGCCTCAAACAGCCGATTTGCAGAGCTTTTGTGTCCGCAACCGCTATCGAACTGTTCGTGCGTGAACACTACGTCGCGATTATTCCTGGTGCAGTATCTTCGCCGGCTCGACTCGCGTCGCCCGGTACGAAGGAATAAGGCTCGCCGTCGCGGCGATGAGCAGCAGCAGCAGGGAACCGCCGATCAGGGTCGTGAGGTCAGCGGTGCTGACGCCGTAGATCATGCTGGCTACACCGCGTCCGAGGGCGAGCGATAACCCAAGCCCGATCACCACACCCATGAGTGCCGGTTTTAACCCTTGGAAGAAAATCAACCGGAGTATGTCGTTGACCTGGGCGCCAAGCGCCATGCGGATCCCGATCTCGCGCACTCTCCGCCGCACTGCGTAAGCCAGCACGCTGTATATTCCTACGGCCGCCAATGTGAGCGCCAGCACAGCGAATGCGACCAGCAAAGTCATGTTCAGGCGCTGCGCTTGCAGCGTTTCGCCGATGAACTTGTCGATGGTGAGCACTTCCAATACCGGCACGTGCGGATCGACCTCGTGAACCGCGTTGATCACCGCGCTGGTGAGGTTGCCGGGCTTCGAGTCGCTTCTTACGACTAAATACATGGGGAACGAGCGCCACTCATAACCCTTGGGCAGTTCGGCTTGGCTAAGTGGGAGATAGATGGTGGGGGAAGGATCGTCCGACGTGATCGACTCTTGTTTCACGTCGCCAACCAAGCCGACAACTTCCCGCACTTTGCTCGGCATAAAGGTCAACGTCAGATGTTTTCCGATGGGGTCTTCGTTCGGCCAGAATTGCTTCGCCAACGAGGCGCTGATCAATACCGCACCAGGACGGTCCGGGGTGTCACTTTCAGAGAGGTCACGCCCTTTTTGCAGTGGGATACCCATGGCATCGATGTATCCGGGAGTCGCTATCCGCACCGCTACTTCCGGCTGCTCCGACATCTGAACCACCGGATGCCCTTCCGCCTGCACCGGCTGGTGAGAGCCGCCGGTGAGCGGCATGCTGATGATCATTCCAGCACCCTTCACACCCGGCGCTGCTTTTACGCGTTGCAAGATCTGGTTCATCGCCTGGCTCTGATGGGCGATCGAGCTGTACGTGGTGGGCGCAAACTCAAGATGCATGGAAAGCGTGTTCTGGGTATCGAAGCCTGGATCGAGGTGCTGGAGATTCCACAGCGTGCGGACCATCAGTCCTGCTCCCACTAGCAACATCAGCGAGAGCGCGACTTCAACAACCACGAGCGCCGCCCGTGTACGGGAAGCGCCGCTCTCCGTTCCGGAGCGGCCAACACCTTGCTTCAACCCTTCGCTGGCGTCCTTCCCGGCGAATCGCAACGCCGGGACTAAACCGGCGATCACGCCCGTGAGCAACGAAATACCTAGGGTGAACAGAAGTACTGGCGGATTGAGTCCGAACTCACCAGAACGCGGCAGGCTCTCTCCCAGGAAGGCGACGATGAGAGCGATACCAAAATGAGCCATGATCAATCCAAGCGCGCCGCCTAGCAGCGAAACGACAACCGACTCAGCAAGCACTTGCTGCAGCAACCTGCGGCGGCTTGCACCCAGCGCCACCCTGATCGCTAGCTCGTGACGACGCGCCAGGGTTCGTGCCAACAGAAGGTTCGCCACGTTGGCACATGCGATCAACAATACAAACAGCACAGCAGAAAGCAACACGAGAAGAGCGGGGCGAACATCGCCAACCACTTCGTCTCGCAACGGCACTACCATCGCTCCCCAATCCTTGTCGTCAGCGGGGTAGGCCTGCGCCAGATTTTGCGAGATGGTGCTCAACTCGGCGTTTGCCTGTTGCAGAGTGACCCCGGGCTTCAGCCGCGCGATTGCAAGGTAATCGTGGATGCCCCGAAGCGCTCTCTTCTCCGGCGTCAACGCCAGAGGAGTCCAGATCTGTGCGAATGCAGGAAAAGTAAATGCGGCGGGCATCACACCAACCACGGTGTACGCCTCACCGTCCAGTTGAATCTGCCGTCCGACAATGTTTTTGTCGCCGCCAAAATGTTGGCGCCAATAGGCGTGACTTAGGACCACCTCGTGATTACGTTCGGGCTGATCTTCGTCAGCCGTGAACGTGCGTCCCAGGATTGGCTGCGTGCCAAGAACCGAGAAGAAGCTCGGCGACACCGAACCGCTGTTAACTTTTTCCGTTTTATCCGAACCAGTGACGTTGAAGGAGTCGAATCCAAAAATACTGGAGCTTTCGAAGACGTGATTCATCTTGGCCCAGTCGAAATAGTTCGCTGGAGACACGCTGAACTTCGTCATCCCAGGGAAGCTCTTGGGCGGAGGAATATGCCAGATGTGTACCAGCCGGGAGGGTTCCGCAAAGGGCAATGGCTGCAGAAGAACGGTATTCACAACGCTAAAGATTGCGGTGTTCGCCCCAATACCGAGCGCCATCACGATGATCGCGGCTGCCGCGAAGCCCGGAGCTTTGCGAAGCGAACGGAACGCGTGCCGAAGGTCCTGCCAGAGGTCTGCCATCGAAACTTCTCCTGAACAGGAGATACGTGCAATTGCGCGGCCAAGTTCGACTCTTCTCGCGCCGTTCCAAAAATCGAGATTGCCTGGAGAGAATGTCCGGATTCAGGAGAAACCGTCCGCAATCGGACACTCCCGCAGCATTGGCACACGTAATGGCGCGGGCAGCGTCTTCCGTGAGGGAGTACTATTCTCGTCTCTCGCGGAGGGTCGCAATGGTGCTTGGAATGAGTTTGGAGACTTACACCTTGGTTCACGTGATCATCAGCCTGGTTGCGATCGCGTCAGGGTTGATCGTCTTTTTGGGAATGCTCAGCAACAAGCGGATGAATGCGCTCACCGCGGTGTTTTTAGCGACGACAGTGCTCACCAGCGTCACCGGTTTCTTTCTTCCCTTCGCGCACGTCACGCCTGGGATCATCGTTGGCATTCTGTCGCTGATCGTCTTAGCGATCGCGATTCCGGCGCGCTACACCAAACGAATGGTGGGAGGCTGGCGCAAGACGTACGTCATCACTTCGGCCATTGCTCTCTGGTTCAACCTGTTCGTGCTGGTGGTTCAATGTTTCCAGAAAGTTCCAGCGCTGCACGCATTAGCGCCCACCGGCCAGGAGCCGCCTTTTGCGATTGCGCAGCTTCTCGTGTTGGCTGTCACGGCCGCCCTGGCGATTGCTGCCGCTAAACGCTTCCATGACGAGCCGGCCGCTTTCGCCAAAAAGGTGGCGCGCTAAAACAATTAACATCCACAGCCCGCGCCTGTACCTCTAATAAGAGTTCATCAGCAAGGAGAGAAGAGATGGCAAATAGGAACAACAACGTTCGTTCGAAGATCACAGCTCAACCCCGCCTGCATCAGCACGCCCCGGAGATACAGGCTTACGGCCAAGTCACACAACTGCTCCCACTCGAACTTGAAGAGCCGGTCCGTTTGGAGATGACCGAGCGGCTGAATCAACTGCTCGCCGACAGCATGACGCTTCGCGACCTTTACAAGAAGTCGCACTGGCAGGTGGCCGGGCCCACCTTCTATCAACTCCATCTTCTATATGACAAGCATTTTGCCGAGCAGGTTGAGATCGTCGACTCGATCGCCGAGCGCATTCAGCTGCTCGGAGGCGTGAGCCTCGCCATGGCCGCCGATGTTGCCGAAACCACGCAGATCGAGCGTCCGCCCCGCGGCAGGGAAGAAGTGCCGGTGCAGATCTCGCGCTTGCTCGATGCTCACCAGATCATCATTGGTGATTCCCGCAAGCTCGCGCGTCGCGCCTCTGAGTTGGGTGACGAAGGAACTAATGACTTGGCGGTGAGTGACGTGCTGCGCGTGAACGAGTTACAGCAGTGGTTCCTGAATGAGCACCTGGTGAATGTGCCGCTGGTGCGGGCGGAAGGCGAAAAGCAGCTGCCCCAGCGGCAACGCGCTTAGCGCTTATTCGTAGCGAAGTGCTTCGACGGGGTCTAGTCGCGCAGCCAGCACTGCCGGGTAGATCCCGAAGAACAACCCAACCGCCATCGACGTTAGCACGCCGAATACAACCGCCCACATTGGTACTGAAGATGGCAGCGCCGGCAGCAGTGCGTTGATCGTCAGGCTGATTCCAAACCCTAGTGCCACTCCGATCAGTCCGCCCAGACTTGTCAGTGTGATGGCTTCTATCAGGAACTGACCGATCACATCGCGCTTGCGCGCCCCGATCGCTTTCCGGATCCCGATCTCGCGCGTGCGCTCCGTCACCGACATTAGCATGATGTTCATCACGCCCACGCCGCCTACTAGCAAGCCGATGGAGCTGATGACTATCGTTATCAGCGCGATGACGGCGGTGATCTGGTGAAACTGGGTGGCGATCTGCTCAGCGCTCGAAACCCCAAAGTTGTCAGGCTTATCGAACGGCACGTGGCGTCGGCGGCGCAGCAGATCGCGAACCTGGTCTTCAGCAGCCGTCTTCTGTCCGTTATAAGGCTTGGCGCCAATGGAGATCTCGTCGTTCAGAGGATGGTGTTTGCGATAGCTGTTGAAAGGAACTGTCGCCACTCGGTCCGCGGACTGATCTTTAAAAAAATTGCCTTTGCGCTTTTCCATCACGCCGATCACGGTGTAGTTCACGCCGTCGACCATGATGGACTTTCCCAGGGGCTCTTCGTTCTTAAAGAACGTGTCGCCGATGTCGTATCCGATCACCACGACATCTGACCGGTACATATTTTCCGCGTCGGTAAAATACCGACCTGTCTTCAGACGGACGTTATAGATGTCGGCATAGGTCGGCAGCGCGCCCGAGTGATCCACGTTGAAGATCTCTTTTCCCTTGTAGCGCGCCGAAGGGGGCGTGAACGGCCGCCCGGATAGATTGATGCGGGGGTATGCTTCCGCTACTACATCTTTAACCGCCGGACATTGTTCTTTGATCGCGAGTGCATCTTCCAAGGTGAGGGACTTGCGCATCCGCTCCTCGGTCGAGAGCCGGCCAATGTGAATCCCAGGTTCGAATTTGAAGATAAAAAGAGTGTCGGCGCCGAAATCGTTGAGGAATCCGCGCATGTCAGCGTCGAGTCCCACCAGGATGGAAGCCACAGCAATGATCGAAGTGATGCCGATCACCACGCCGAGAATGGTCAGTGCGGAACGTAGCTTGTTGTTGCGCAAGGTGTCTAGCGCCATGCGCGCGCTTTCAATCATTTGGAATCCGCGAGCTTCGGTACTAGCTTTCATGGCGCAACGCCTCAATGGGATCTAGCCGGGCCGCTTTTCTTGCTGGGTACACTCCGAAGAACACTCCCACTGCCGTAGAGACGAAGATGGAAAGAAGAACAGGGAACAGCGGCACGACTGCCGGGATGGGGGTGAGCATAGTGATCAGCAATGTGATTCCGTAAGCTGCTGCCACCCCGAGTAGCCCGCCGATCGCCGACATCACCGACGACTCCACCAGAAACTGCAGCAGGATGTCGTTATAACGCGCGCCTACGGATTTCCGAACACCGATCTCGCGTGTGCGCTCGGTCACGCTGGCCAGCATCACGTTCATGATCACGATTCCGCCGATCAAAAGAAATACCAGGACGATCCCGACCATGCTAGCGGCGATCTTGGCTGTGAGGTTGTGCCATAAGTCAAGCACTCCTGAAGCGGCGAGCACGCCGAAATTATCGTCCTCACCAGGTTGGAGATGATGTCGCGCACGCATCAGCATGCGGGCTTCGTCCTGCGTCCGTTCGATTCCGGCGGCGCTCTGCGCCTGAACGTTGATTGCCATGTCGCTGTGTGTTCCGTAGGTCTTCAGCCACGTGGTCACGGGGATATAAACGAAATTGTCCTGCGGCTGGCCAAGCGTCGTGCCCAGCGGTTTCGCCACGCCCACGATCTGATAAGGCTGGCCATCGACCCGGATCTCGTGGCCGATCGGTTCCACTGAGCTGAACAATTTGTTCGAGACTTCGCTGCCGATGAAGGCGACGGAGGTACGGTGGTCATTATCCGCGTCAGAGATGTAGCGGCCGCGTGCCGGCTCTTCCACGTCCATGTCGCCGATGTTGGAGGTGACGCCACGAATGTCGATGTCAGTCATGTTCTCGCCCCCGTAGCGAACGACTCCACGCGTTCGGACCTCAACCCCCACTGCCTTCGCGGTCCTCATGTCGTCGCGCAATGCTTCGAAATCTTCCCAGGTGATCTTAGGATTGCGCCGCTGCGCCTTCACGAATTTAGCCGCGTCGGTGATGAGTCCGAAGCGCTCCACCAGGAAGACGTTCGACCCCATGTTGGCGACCTTATCGGCGATGTAGTGGTTCATTCCCTCGATCAGCGACACCACAATGATCAGCGTTGCCACCGAGAGGATCACGCCCAGCAGCATCAGGAACGAGCGCAGCTTGTAGGCCCAAAGGGTCTCCACCGCGACCGTGGTCGGCTCTTTTAGTGAGTGCAGGCGTGACATGGCTCAGGTAAGTGTACGCAGAACGAGCTGCGAGAGTTCAACAATATAGACGCAAGTGGCGGTGTTTTGTGACCAGAAGCGTCCTGCTGGTACGAGTAACAGCTGACCTGCCGATGTAGGCACTGGCGGAAATCAGAAAATCTGTTTACTCTTTCGGGCTGGCAAGTTTTGGCGGGAGGACGATTGTCGGACTCGCGGACGTTTGTACGATTCGGCACCCAGCGGCGCGATGCTTGGTGGCTGGAGATTTTACCCGTTGTGTTGGTGTTGGGCGGCTTCGGTCTTTACGCGACGCTTCGCGCCTTTGAGGGGACGTTCTACGAGTGGGGCCCCTACCTTTCACCTTTTTATTCGCCGCTCATAGATGCCGGCCATCGCTGGTGGAAGTTTTCTCCTGCGTTATTGATCCTGGGTGGTCCGCTCAGCTTCCGCGCTACTTGCTACTATTACCGCAAGGCGTATTACCGCGCCTTTTTTCTCGATCCCGCCTCTTGCGCCGTAGATGAAGGCGGGCGCCACCGTTATAAGGGTGAGACTGCATTTCCGTTCATCTTGCAGAACCTGCATCGCTATACATTCTTCCTTGCCCTCATCTTCCTTGGGTTCCTTTGGTACGACGCAGTCTATGCCTTTAATTGGGATGGTCACTTTGGCATCGGGTTAGGCACGGTAGTCATGCTGGTTAACGTCTGCCTGCTCACGCTGTACAGCTTTTCTTGCCACTCGCTGCGTCATCTCGCTGGCGGAAAGCTCGATTGCTTTTCTTGCGTGAACTTCGGCGACGCGCGCCATTCCACATGGAAGGGGCTGAGCTGGCTGAATGAGCGGCACATGCTCTGGGCGTGGCTCAGCCTTTTCTCCGTCGGCCTTACCGACTTCTATATCCGCCTGGTCTCGAGCGGCGCCGTTCACGACATAAGGATCCTATGACCGACCGCTTCGAGGTCCACGAACACGACGTTCTGATCATCGGGGCCGGAGGCGCCGGCCTGCGTGCCGCGATCGAGGCGCTCGCGCAGGGGGTGAGCGTGGGCGTGGTATGCAAATCGCTTCTCGGCAAGGCGCATACGGTTATGGCTGAAGGCGGCATCGCCGCGGCAATGGCCAACGTCGATACCAAGGACGATTGGCACACGCACTTCCGCGACACCATGCGTGGCGGCAAATTCCTGAACAACTGGCGCATGGCCCAACTGCACGCGCAGGAAGCACCCGAGCGTGTCCGCGAACTAGAGCAGTGGGGCGCTCTCTTTGATCGTACCCAGGACGGCAACATCCTACAGCGCGCCTTTGGCGGACACACATACAAGCGTCTCTGCCACGTCGGCGATCGCACTGGGCTCGAGATGATCCGCACCCTGCAAGACCGCGGCGTCGCCATGGGCTTCGACGTCTACATGGAATGCGCGATCACTCGTCTGCTGAAAGACGGTGACCGCATCGCCGGAGCATTCGGATATTGGCGCGAGCAGGGAAGGTTCGTCGTCTTCAAGGCGAAGTCGGCCGTGATCGCCACCGGCGGCATTGGCAAAGCATGGCCGGTGACTTCGAATTCCTGGGAATACACCGGCGATGGCATGTCGCTCGCCTACGACGCCGGCGCTGAACTCATGGATATGGAGTTCGTGCAGTTCCATCCCACAGGGATGGTCTGGCCGCCCGGTGTGCAGGGAATCCTCGTGACGGAAGCGGTGCGCGGCGAAGGCGGAATCCTCACCAATAAACTCGGTGAGCGCTTCATGCAGAAGTACGACCCAAAGCGCATGGAACTTTCCACGCGCGATGTCGTCGCCCGCTCGATTTACACCGAAGTAAAGGAAGGACGTGGCACCGAACACGGCGGCGCGTATCTGGATATTTCGCACAAGCCTGCCGACTACGTGAAGAAAAAATTGCCCAGCATGTATCACCAGTTCAAGGAATTGGCGGACGTGGACATCACCAAAGGTCCGATGGAAGTCGGGCCGACCTGCCACTACATGATGGGCGGGATCAAAGTTGATGCCGAGACCGCCGCGTCAACTTTGCCGGGACTCTACGCAGCCGGCGAAGCAGCCGCAGGATTGCACGGCGCGAACCGCCTTGGCGGGAACTCACTCTCCGATCTTCTTGTCTTCGGACGCCGCGCCGGGCTTGCCGCAGCGGACTACGCGAAGAAGACTGCCGCTCCGAAGGTTGACGATGCCACACTGCAAGCTGCAGAGCGCGAGATGCTGGAGCCGTTCGAGCGCACCGGCGGTGAGTCGCCATACGAAGTCCACCGCGATCTGCAAAAGACGATGCAAGCGCTCGTCGGCATCTTCCGTGTGGAAGACGATCTCAAGCGAGCGCTCAGCGAGCTTGAGTCGCTAAAGGCACGCGCCTCCAGAGTTCGCGTCGAAGGCTCGCGCATGTTCAATCCCGGGTGGCACATGGCGAAAGATCTCCAATCCATGTTGCGGGTCTCAGAGGCCGTCGCGAAAAGTGCGCTGGTCCGCAAAGAGAGCCGCGGCGCCCACAGCCGCATCGATTTCCCGAACTATGATCCGGTGTGGGAGAAGCAGAACAACGTGATCAAGCGTGACGGCGACACGATGAACCTGCGGCAAGTCCCTGTAAAAGAAGTGCCGGCGGATTTGAAGCAATTGCTGGCTGAAGAAGAGGCGACAGCGAAGGCATAAATGGCAGACGTTACCCTAAGAGTCTTTCGCGGCAACAACGAAGCCGGTGCGGCGCAGGATTACACCGTTCCTGTCGCTCCCGGCATGGTGGTGCTCGATGCCCTGCATTACATTCAGGGACACCTCGCCTCCGATCTCGCCGTCCGCTGGAACTGCAAAGCGGCAAAATGCGGCTCATGCTCGGCCGAGGTGAACGGGCGTCCGCGCCTCACTTGCAAGACGCGCGTGGACTCGTTGCCAATGAACGAGCCGATTGTCGTGAATCCGATCAAGTCATTCCCAGTGATCAAGGACCTGGTCACAGACGTCTCGTGGAATTACAAGGTCAACAAGAAGATCAAGCCGTTCTCGCCGAAGCCGAACGTGGAATGGAAGATGTATCAGCCTGACGTCGATCGCGTGCAGGAGTTCCGCAAGTGCATCGAGTGCTTCCTGTGCCAGAACGTCTGCCACGTACTACGCGATCACGATAAGAAAGAGGAATTCGCCGGTCCGCGATTCTTCGTCCGCGTGGCGGCGCTCGAGATGCATCCACTCGACGGCGCTTCGCGCATCCAAGCCCTAAAAGACGAGATGGGCCTCGGCTATTGCAACATCACCAAATGCTGCACTGAGGTCTGTCCGGAAGACATTCACATCACCGACAACGCCATCATTCCGCTGAAAGAGCGTGTGGTAGACGAGTATTATGACCCTGTGCTGAAGATCGTCCGCAAGATTTTCGGTGCGAAGTAGGATTTATGGATTACAAGCCGAAGACCATCACACCAGCCGGCATTAAAGAGGCCAATAGCAAGGCCGAACGCTATCGCTTTCTGAACCAGCCAGAGGAAGCAGAGTCTATCTGCCTCGACGTTCTCGCCGTCGATCCGCAAAATCAGCTCGCGTGGCGCAATCTCGGACTCGCCATCACTGACCAGTTCACCGGCAAGGCGACCGACCGACACACCGAAGCCGAACTTGCCTTTGAAAAGTTGACCGATAAATACGAGCGGCTTTATTACATGGGCATCATGCACGAGCGCCGCGCGAAATCGCAGTTGCGCTCAGGCCATCTGCCGCACACGCTGCTCGTCATCTTCGAGGAAGCGATGCGCTGCTTCGAAGAGGCGCAAAAACTAAGTCCCGCTGCCAATGATGATGCCATCCTGCACTGGAATACTTGCGTGCGGCTGTTGCAAAGCCGGGCGGATGCTGACTGGCATCGCGAGCATCAGGAGATAGAAGGCATTGATGCAGGCGACAGCCAGCCGATGTACTCCAGAAAATAAAAAGCCCGGCCGTGTTGGCCGGGCACATCCACTTTTCTCAGAAGCAGCGTGGATCGGTTGGGTGTTTGACGTTGCATTTCGGCACCGGACCAAAGCTGTTGATGGTTGTGTTCGCAACTTCACCCACAAACGCGAACAGCCCCAGTAGTATGAGCAGGCGTCCTAATCTCATAGTTGTTGCCTCCGGCGCGAATCATAGGGGCGACATTCCGGCCAGGCAATCCGTTTGTGACGGGTTTGTGACGGATAGTAGCTTATCTGTGACTAATCGATCTTCACGGCTTTCGCGACCACCTTCTCGTAGCGTTTCCAAGGCAGTAGCCGCTTCAACCACAGTTGCATTTTCGCGTCGCGTCCCACTACATACCGCAGGCGCGGGTTGGGATCATCCGCAATATTGGCGATCAGCGTAGAGACGATCTTCGGATCTGCCTTGGTGATCTTTGTCTTCACGAACTCCGAGTAGCGCGCGCCTCGTTCGTGGTTCGGCGATTTCGGATCAATCGCAAACGCGCCCACTTTCACGTTGCGGTCCCAGATATCAGTCGCGAACGCTCCCGGCTCCACTAACACCACTCGGATTCCCAACGAGTGCGTCTCGATGCGCAGTGCCTCGCTCCAGCCTTCGAGGGCGAACTTCGATGCCGAATAGCTGCTGACTACCGGTTGCCCGACTAGTCCGCTAATGGACGAGACCATGATGATGTGTCCTGATTTTTGCGCGCGCATCACCGGCAGTAGCGCCTTCGTAACAGAAACGTGTCCGAAGAAGTTGGTCTCGAACTGCTGGCGAATCTCGGTGTAACGAAGATCTTCAGCGAAACCGGCCATGGCGAATCCAGCATTGTTCACGAGGACGTCAACGCGCTTGTGATACTTGATGATCTGCTCGATGGTGGCGAAGAGCGTGCCTTGGTCGGTGATGTCCATGCGGCGGACATCCACAGAATCCTTGAGTCCCGCGGCGCCGAGTGCTTCATCGAGGCGGCCGCGCCGGGTGGTGTCGCGCATGGTGGCTACCACCTTGTAGCCGCGCCTTGCCAGCTCAACTGTCGTGAGCAGGCCAAAGCCGCTGGAGCTGCCTGTGATGAGTGCAACCTTGCCATTCATGGCTGGTTAGTTTGTATCACGCCCACGAAGACGCGAACGGGGGAGGGAACCCAGAGTGGTAAGAGCGTTATCTCACGTTGCGGCGGTTTTGTTCCTTCAGGCGAAGGAACCACATATAGAGCTCATCGACGCGGTCGATATCTTCTGAGAGCACCGGCTGGTCGGCATACTTGTGGATAGCATGATCGTCATGACGCCGCTTTAAATTGGTGACCACCTGATAAAGCTCGTCTACCTTGGAGTGCATGACGCGCAGGTCGGCTATCAACCGCACCTCTTCTACATCAAGCCAGCGGTCGGAAGCGTTATCGTTCGATTGTGGTTTTCCTTTAACCATCATGATTCGGTCTGGCCTCCGTCTAGCTCGTATGACAGTTGGTTATTCTACACATGAAATTCGCTTCCGTGTTGCGCGGAGCCACCAAGTTTGCAAAAGTCTGGCTGATACGAGAAGATAACTAGTTCCCGCTGCAGTTCTAGTCTCACAATCTCCCTTACAGGATGGATGGATGCCTACGCGGTCTACGAATTCACGTAGTGAGATGCAGAAAAATAAGCCCTCTCGGATCGAGCCCGCGAAAGGCAAGCTTGGCGTCATGTTGCCGGGCATGGGCGCCGTCGCGACTACGTTCGTAGCCGGGGTGGAAGCCGTCCGGAAAGGGCTGGCGAAACCTATCGGCTCGCTAACGCAAATGGGTACCATCCGCCTGGGCCAGCGGACCGATAAAGAATCGCCGCTCATCAAGAAATTCGTCCCGCTCGCTGACTTGAAAGACCTCGTCTTCACTGGCTGGGACATCTTCGAAGACGATATGTACACCGCAGCCACAAAGGCGGGCGTCCTCGATCGCTATTTGCTCGAGCAGATCAAGCCCTTTCTCAGCGGGATCAAACCCCGCAAGGCCGTTTTTGACCAAAAGTACGTCAAGCTGCTCAGCGGTAAGAACGTGAAAAAAGGGAAGAACAAGATGGAACTGGCGGAGCAGCTTCGCCAGGACATCCGTGATTTCAAGAAGACCTCGGGCGCGAGCCGGCTTGTCATGCTCTGGTGCGGCTCCACGGAAATTTTCCTGCAGCCTACGCGCGTGCACTCCTCGATCGCTGCATTCGAAAAAGGCTTGGTTGCAAACGACGAGAACATCGCGCCCTCGATGATCTACGCCTACGCCGCGCTTTCCGAAGGCGTGCCCTTCGGAAACGGTGCACCGAACCTCACCGTGGACATTCCGGTAATGCACCAGCTCTCGATAAAGAACAATGCGCCGATCTGCGGCAAGGATTTCAAAACTGGCCAAACCCTCATGAAAACCGTGCTCGCGCCGATGTTCAAAGCGCGCATGCTGGGACTCAGCGGTTGGTATTCAACGAACATCCTGGGCAATCGCGACGGCGAAGTGCTGGATGACCCCGAGTCCTTCAAGACGAAAGAAGAATCGAAGCTCGGCGTCTTGGAACATATTCTTCAGCCGAAGCTTTATCCCGATCTGTACAAGAACATCTTCCACAAGGTGCGCATCAATTACTACCCGCCGCGTGGGGACAACAAAGAGGGCTGGGACAACATCGACATCTTCGGCTGGCTCGGTTACCCGATGCAGCTCAAGGTAGATTTCCTTTGCCGCGACTCCATCTTGGCGGCGCCTATCGTGCTCGATCTGATCTTGTTCCTCGACCTGGCGCAACGCAGCGAAGAGCTGCGCGGCATTGGCATACAGGAGTGGCTCAGTTTTTATCTGAAATCCCCGATGACGAAGCCGGGCTTGTATCCCGAGCACGATCTGTTCATCCAGTCCATGAAGCTGAAGAACACGCTGCGTCACCTCAAAGGCGAGCAGCTCATCACTCACCTCGGTCTCGAGTATTACGACTGATTCGAACTCCCCTCGCGAAAGGGCCGCTCTTGAGCGGCCTTTTCCGTTTCCTGGCACACCCTTATTTCGATTGCACAACATCTAAGCGCGAATGGCACGTCTTCGGCCACTGGCGCTTGTTTTCATGCTCTCCGTCTTCAGTGCGGCCGCCTTCGCTACCATCGGCAGCTTCCGCGGCAAGATCGTGACTGCGCCAGTCGGACAAGCTCGTGAAGGCTGGGTCTTCGTCCAAGGTCCTAACGGCAGCCTTCGGCTCGTGGACGTCCGCAAAGCTCAGTTCGCCTTCGACGAGGACTTCCACGCTCCCGCAGACCTTAGTCCCTCTGCCAAGCTTCTATTGCAAGGCGCCGAGGTGAGAGTAGTGGGCGAGCAGCAGCAGGGAGAGTGGCGCGCCATGCGCGTTGAGATCATTCGCCTCGCCGCCTCTACCCGTGGCACCACCTAAATGGTTCCAGCACAGAAAGAAAGCAGCCGGACGGCCTGTTTTTGCGTCTAATTCTGAAGGTACGACCCCCTTGAAAAAAGCCTATAATGGCGGAACTACTCCCAAAGCAAGTGGGTGTCGGGCACTGGAGTCTCCCATGAGATCGCACCGTTCATTTCTTGCACTGTTCCTGATCACAGGACTTGCACTTTCCCCATTCGCCCTCGCGCAGAGCCCAAACACGTCGCCCGCGCCGGCCGCTACGACCACTACGACTACGACGACCACGACCCAGGCGCCTGCTGCGAATCCCGCGGACGCTGAGCAGCAGCCGTTGAGTCTCGATGATCTGCTTGCCATCCTGAAAGATAAAAAGCAGTCGCGCAATGCCGCTTCCATCGTGACCGCGCACGGCACCAATTTTGATTTGTCGAAAGACAACGTCGAGAAGATCCGGAAAGCCGGCGGCGACGAGCAACTGATTTCCACCATCGCGCTGCAGAGTGGGCAAGATGATCCCACAAAGCCCGACATGAAGGCCGATAGTCAGATAAAGCACGATGGATCCGAGAAAGACGTGGACGCCATCGGAAATCGCGATGTGGGCAAGCGCGGCTTCGGTAATTGGTATTCGATCGAGAAGGAAATGGCGATGGGCAAGGCATACGCCCAGCAGGTCGAGTCCACCGTCAAGCTGGTTCAGGACCCTGTCGTCAACGAGTACGTGAACCGGATCGGGCAGAATCTGGTGCGCAATTCCGACGCGAAGGTCCCGTTCACGATCAAGGTCGTTGACTCCGATGAGATTAACGCCTTCGCTCTTCCCGGCGGCTACTTCTACGTGAACTCCGGTCTCATTCTCGCCGCCGATGATGAATCGGAACTTGCGGGCGTTATGGCCCACGAGATCGCTCACGTGGCCGCTCGCCATGCCATGCGTCAGCAGACACGCGGCAACCTGGCGCAGATCGCGACTATCCCCCTGATCTTTGTGGGTGGCGGAATCGGTTACGCTGCCCGCCAGGCGGTCAGCCTTGCACTTCCGCTGACGTTTATGAAGTTTTCGCGCGGATTCGAGGCCGAGGCCGATTATCTTGGAGTGCAGTACATGTATAAGACCGGCTACGATCCGAACTCGTTCGTCTCGTTCTTTGAAAAAGTGCAAGCCACTGAGAAGAAGAAACCGGGCTCGCTAGCTAAAGCCTTCGCCAGCCATCCGCAGACTCCTGATCGCATTTCCGAGACGCAAAAGGAGATTTCCACGATTCTCCCTGCACGCGAGCAGTACATCGTCACCACGTCGGAGTTCGATGACGTGAAGTCGCGTCTGGCGTCCATCGAGAACCGCCGCAAGATCAACGATAACGATAAGGACAAGCCTAGCCTGCGTCGCGCTTCCAACGGCGGGAATGGCGGGGACAAGCCCGATACTAACCAGCGCACCGACAAGGACAAAGACAAGAATGGGGACGACGTTCCTCCCGTCCTTCATCGCCGCGACGATTGATCCAAGTTGCAATAAAGCAAAAACGGCAGCCAATGGCTGCCGTTTTTATTTTCCTCTGAAAGGGATTATCGGTGCTGCATGTTGTCGTGGATCTTGCGCATCGCAAGCTCGCTGCTATCGCCAGATAGCAGCCGTATCAGCGCTCGCTGCGAGTCGATCACGCGGCCTTGCTCGAAGTTCACTGCCGAAACGAATATGAAGGCGATACCGATGATGATCGTCAACCGGCTCTGGCGCCAGTGAAGGGAAAGCTTGGCAAGATCGATTCTTGGTTTCTGCACAATGGTGAGAATAGCAGAGCGCGACAGCAGTTGTATCTAAGAAGCGCCAGCAGACGACGATTCGCTTTTCGATTCTCCCAGTCGCGACAGCAGGGTGCGCGCCAACTCCATTTCGTTGTCGCAATCTTCGGGAAAGTTTGCCCGCCCCGTTCGCACCCGCACCACCAGCCGTCCTCCAACTTTTGCCGCCGGATTCGCCTCGATCTGGGCACATAGCTTCCTCACCACGTTAAGGGCTTGCTCCGACCCTGTTTCCGGCAGGATCATCGCGAACTGATCGCCGCCATAGCGGCAGATCACGTCCACCCCACGGAGCTGCTGCTTCATGATCATGGCTACGTTGCGCAGCAGCATATCTCCTGCATCGAAGCCAGCAGCGGAGTTGATCTCGCGCAACCCACCCAGGTCCACCAACACGACTGAAAAGGTGCCGCGATAGCGTCGCGCGCGCCCTGTCTCGAGCCCTAGCGCAATGTGGAAATACCGCTGGTTGTAAACCCCGGTCAGCGAATCAGTGTTGCTTACGCGGCGCAACTCGTCCGCAAGCTGCACATTTCGGATAGCAGTCGCGCAAACGTCGGTGGCGGCCTGTGCGATGGACCGGTCATCCACAGTAAAGAAATTCGCCTCCGGATGAATGACCAGAAGGGCGCCCAAAGTTTCGGCAAAGGAGATCAGTGGGACGCATAGCTCCGAGCCGGAACCGGGAAGAGCGTGCGCCCAATCGGAACGCGAATTTACATCGTTCACCAGGACGTTCATACGAGCTTCAAACGCCTGTGCCAGGATTCCTTTAGAAGCGATGGCGGAGTAGTCTCCCGGCCAATCGTTGCGAGTGCCGGAGTGTGAACGTAATTCCAGCGGTCCGTCAGGGCCGCGCAGAAGTATTCCGACCTCGGACCCTTCAAATGTGTCGCTCAGCAGGTCGGCTAGGGTGCTCAGCAGTTGGTCTAGGTCGCTCGATGCGGTAGTGGCGCGGGCGATCAGGTGGATGATCTCGATCTGGCGCATGCGCCGGCGCTCGGTGGAGTGCAGCCGGGTGTTCTCAAGCGCGACCGCCGCCTGGCTGGCAAACAGCGCCAGTAGTCCGATCATGTCATCACGGAAGTAGTCCGGTTTTGTGCTCTCGATGTCCAGGACGCCGATGACCGTGTCTCGCACGATCAGGGGAAGTGCCAATTCGCTGCGAATCCCCTCGGCGGCTTTTAGGTAACGGGGTTCGCGGGTTACATCGGGAACATAAAGTGGAGCTTTATGTTCTGCCGCCCAGCCGGTAACACCTTGTTCGCCGATCTTCACCCGCCGGCTAGCGGTGGTGTCCTGATCGTAGCCATTCTGCGCGCGAACGTAGAGCTCATTCGAAGAGGCATCCACAAGCATCACCGCACAATTTGAGATCCCAAAGTAGTTTCTAACGATCAGCAGGATGTGGTGCAGAACGGTGTCCAGGTCCACGCTGGAAAGGATCATCTCCGTTGCTTCTTGCAACACGGCGACGTCGCGGATGCTGGACTGGATCTCTCGCAAAGGAAGGCCTCAGGGGGAACTTGGATTATACGATTTTTTGCCGCTCGTACTATTAGGGGAATCAAGGGTTGCAACTGATGGTATGCTGAGCAGCAATTTCAGCAGACAAGAAGGAAAGCATGGGGCAGCCCGGCGGGAACATTGTTCTCGAGGTGAGCGCGTACATGACGCGCAACGTGACTACCTTGCGTAATGACAGCCACCTGCTCGATGCAGCCCTGCTGATCCGACGCACCGGCAAGCGTCATGTGCCCATCCTGGATGAGAACGGCAAATTGGTTGGGATCATCAGTGATCGCGACGTCTCGCGGCTTTCGCCTTCGATGCTCGCGAATATGACCCCAGACGATTACAACCGGGTATTTGAGGCGACTCCCATAACCGCGGCCATGACCAAAAATCCAATCACCATTGCCCCGGATGCTCCGGTGCGCGATGCGGTGAATATGCTCTATAGCAAGCGCGTGAGCGCGCTCCCCGTGGTGGATGGCGACCAGTTGGTCGGCATCGTCACCATCTCAGACATGTTGGGACTGCTGAATCAACTGCTAGCAGACGGAGAATCGGCTTCGGGCGCAACGCCCTAATCCGCCTTTACGCTGCGCGCTGGTGCAGCGGCTCTTGCAGAGCGTTGTCGTTCGCTTCTTCGCGGCCCACGACCTTCATCGTCTTCCAGTCGTAAGCGAACTCGCGGCCGCAATCCAGACAAACCACGTATGTGCCGGTGATGCGGGAAGCTTCGGAACGCTTGTTTCTGCTCGTAATGGGGAAACTGTAATTCTTGTGCCAGCACCCAAAAAACAGGTCTACCAGACTCGTCATCATTACCACACCCCTCAGGAAGGGCCCAATTGCTGAATGGTTCTGCCCGGAGCTTTTCGGCTCCAGGTACTTAGATTCAGGAACATGCCTTTGGGTTTCAACCTTAGGGGATTGAATTGGTGCGGAAATGGTGCGTCAGACCCCGGACTTTTTGGCGTCCTTGCACTTGGACATAATGGCGGCGCGAAGCTTATCGCGCAATGGCTCGGGCAGGTCGTAGACTTCCTGATTGCGGTGGATCTCGATCGTGGTCTCAGTTGTCTTGAGAACGACAAAGCAGTTGTGGCACCAATGCAGGTGCTCTTCCAATTCGGCGCGGTCCTTCTGGCTAATGGCGCCGTCCAGGTAGTCGGTCAACTCGTTGAGAAATTCTTTGCAGGTCACGGCTACGCGACGCCGTCCTTTTTCTTTTTGAAGTAGCGGTTCAAGCGTTCCCGTAGTTGCAAGCGCGCGCGCAACAGTCGCGATTTCACCGCCGGAACGCTCAGCTGGAGCGCCTCGGCCGTCTCTTCGGTTGAGAGCCCTTCCACGTCGCGCAGCACGAAAACCGTGCGGAAGCTCGCGGGCAGGCCCTGAATGTTCCGGCTGAGGATATCTTTCAGCTCAGCCTGGTTGTACATCTGCTCCGGGTTCGGGCTCCAGTCCGCGATCTCGCGGGGTATGGAGTCGTCGTCGGTCTCGATGTCTTCGTCTATCGAGACAGTTCGCCCGGTGCCGGTACGCCGCTTGCGCAGACGCATCAGCGCCTCGTTCACGGCGATTCGGACCAGCCAAGTATAAAACTTCGACTGTTCCTGGAAGCGCTCGAGGTTCTGGTAAGCCTTCAGGAAGGCGTCCTGCACCACGTCTTCCGCGTCTTCGCGGTTCTGCGTGATGTGGTTCGCGATCCGAAAGACGTTCCGGTCGTAGCGCCGGACCAGCTCTTCAAACGCGCTGACGTCGCCTCCCTTAGCGGCCCTTACAAGGGCCAGCTCTTCGGCGGAGGCGTAATCAGCTCCTGCGGATTGGATGGGCGGTGTCACAGGGGGATTCACAAAAATTGCCCTAATTCCAGGGGTACAGCTTCCCGGCTCGTCCGTAGGCGAAACCGGAACCTTTGACTTTAAAGCAAAGCGCTCGATTCTTCAAACCGTATAACCCGCCGAGCGTCTAAATATTCCCTCAGGAACGCTCATTTAGACTGGACTCACACTCATGAAAAGCCTTTTTTTCACACTGTGCCTAGCGGCTGCACTCGCCGGCTGCGCGAAGAAGCCGCTCTCGGAGCGGATAAACATCACTATGAAGAAGTACGAGTTCAGTCCGCCTGAGGTTCACGTCAAGCGGGGACAAAGAGTGCTGTTCGTGATCAATTCGCTCGACACCCAGCACGGCTTCCACGTGGAAGAGTTCGGTATCAACGAGCCCGTCAAAAAAGGGCAGACGGCAGAGGTCGAATTCGAGTCCGATAAACCGGGCACATTCCCGATGAATTGCAGCATCATCTGCGGCTCGCGGCACGACGACATGGAAGGCAAAATCATTGTCGAGTAGCCCGCCGAGGGCTTCTAAGGGCATCCACTGAAGCAACTGCGATTCGATTGACACTCGGTAGAAAGGCCATATAATCAGCGTCGGAATCCTCCTTACAGCCAGAAGCCCCCGGTTTTGGCACGGATCCTCCAACAATCATGTCTGAGTCCAAAGATATTCAAAATCTGATCGAGCGCGTGGTCGGAGAAGTCTCTGAGCGCCGTATTACCGAGCTGCGCAAAGACGTGGTCAAGCGCATCACACGCGAGTCGGAAGACATTGTGGACGCCGTCTTCGCCGAAGTCTCCGATACCCATCTGCCCGAGCTCCGCAAAGATGTTGTCAACAGCGTTCTAAAAGAGACGCAGGATGGCATCGAAGGCGCCGTCAACGAAGCCATCGATTCCCGTGCCAAAGAATTCCGCAAAGAACTCGTCAATCGCATCTCCGAAGAATCCAAGATCGTCACCCACGGCGTGATTGCGGAAGCACTCGATTCCAGCCTTGACGAACTGAAGCAGGAAGTGGTGGGCCGCGTCGCAGGCGAGGCGCAAGCTTCAGTCGAACGCGCGATGAACGCGACCCTGGACAAGCGCCTTGGCGATTTGCGTGGCGAGATCATAGAGAAGCTGGCGCAGGAAGCGCGCAAGATGTTCGAGCAGATGGTCCCGCACATCATGGACGCGCAGCTCGGCCAAATGCGCGCCGATCTCAGCGGGCGCATGACCCAGGAAGTACAGGCCACGCTCGAAAAGACTGTCCCCGAGGTCCTCGAGAAGCGCATGAACACGGTGCGCGATGAGGTCATTGCGAAGGTCAACCAGAAAACGCACAAATCCATAGACAATCTGGTGCCGGAACTCATTGATAAAGGCATCGGCGAAATGCGCTCAGACGTGATTGCGCGCATGAACAAGAGCACCAAGAGCACGATCGAAGGCACGATCCCGAACATCGTGGAGAAGCGCCTGTCGGCGTTGCGCAAAGAAGTGACCGACGGCGTGATGAGCAAGACGCGCGAGTCGGTGGACAAGCTGCTTCCCGAAGTCTTCGCCGATCGCGTCGACGAGATGAAGAAAGATTCCGCCACGAGAATTTGGAAAGAGCTCGAGCCCATATTGGCGAAGGGCAAGGGCAAATCGCAGGATAAGGATCGTGAAGAGGATGCGCACGCCGCCGTCGCAAGTACCAGCGGAACGCTTGACGCAGCTGTGGCTTCAATCCAGCAAGCGACCAGTCAGTCCGAGATTCTCCGTACGTTGCTCGAAGGCGCCTCAAATTTCACCGGACGCGCCGCTCTCTTCATCATAAAGGGGAACAGTCTCGCCGGATGGCAAGGACGCGGCTTTAAAGATAACGACAAAGTTAAGAGTTACAACCTGAGCGCTGGCCAGGGACTCGCAGCACGCGCCATCAACGATCGCACTCCGGTTGCAGCCTCGGCTTCCGAGTTCGACGACGGTTTCATCTCAGGTGTCGGCGCCCCGTCACAAGGAAACGCCAACGTTCTGCCGCTGCTTGTGAAAGATAAGGTTCCCGCGGTCATGTACGCCGACGGCGGCACCGAGAAAAACGGCAAGTCCGACGCTTCCGCTCTGCAATTGCTGGTGCGCACCGCCGGGCTTTGGCTCGAAGTGCTCGCTATGCGCAAGGCTGGTGGGGTAATGACCACGGCATCTTCTCCGGAAGCAGCCGCGGCAGCAGTGGAATCAGCGACGATGCTGACGCCTACGCCGGCTCCGGGAAGCATCAAGGCTCCTGCCGCAGCTGCGATGGCGGCGGCTGCCCCTGCATCCGCGCCGCCTTCCGCTGGTCCTGCAGTCATCGCTCCAGGTGACGAAGAGGTCCACAAGAAAGCCAAGCGCTTTGCGAAACTTCTGGTGGACGAGATCAAGCTTTACAATCAAGGTAAGGTTAACGAAGGTCGCCAGAATAGCGATCTCTACGATCGGCTGCGTGAAGACATTGATAAGAGCAAGGCCACTTACGATAAACGTTACGGCAGCACTCCGGCCGCCTCTGCCAATTACTTCAACGAAGAGATCGTTCGCGTGTTGGCCGACAATGATGCCGCGCTCATGGGCAGTAACTTTAACCGCTAGGTTAGTTTGATCTCAGTGACCCTTCGCAATCGCTTTGTACCTCTCCTGCTCGCCTTAGCGCTTGCTTCCGGAAGCGCGTACCCGCAGAGCTCGACTTCGCACTCCACGACTCACATAAACAAGACCCACACAAAGAAGAAGACCGCAGCGAAGAAGAAGAGTAAGACTTCCGCTGCGAGGGTGCAGAAGACGGCGCAGGCATTCGTCCGCTCACTCGATCTGCGCGCGATGGCTACGCAGCTTCTCCAGAACCGCTCCAAAGCCGCCTACGACGGCGTGGAGCATTATGCTCTCACCCATCCCAATGAAGCGGGCGCCCTGGCTTGGTTTGCCATCGGATACGCTCACACCCTCGATCAGGAATTTGCGCAAGCCATTCCCCCGCTTCTGAAGGCGCCGCCAAAGGCTGGTGAGCTAGGCGATTACGTTGATTTCTATCTCGGCAAGTCTTATCACGCCACCAGCAATTGGTCGGACTGTATAGCCACTCTGCAGGATTTCAGCACCAAGTATCCGGACTCGCTCAATCGTCGCGACGCGGCCATCGTTTACGGCAACGCGTTGCTTGCAGCAGGGAAGAATGTGGAGGCTGCAAAAGTCCTCGAGGCGGAGCGCACGCCCTTGCGTTCAGATGTCGAGCTGTACCTCGGCCGTGCGCTGGCACGCAGCGGACATCCTAATACCGCGGCTGTCGCCTTCCAGCATGTTTATTACGGAATGCCGCTGAGCGACGAAGCCGATGCGGCTGGTGACGAACTCGATCGCCTGCAAAAGCAGAGCAAGATCCCTGCGGCCAGCTTCTCCGTTCGCAGGCAGCGCCCCGAGTTGCTCGTTTCTGGCAAACGCTACAGCGAGGCTATTGAAGATTACAAGCGGCTCCTCCAGGAAGCCCCAGCTACCGACGCTCCCGCTCTCCGCCTTGGCCTGGCTGTCGCCCTCTATCGTGATCGTAGATATAAAGACGCGAAGGATTTGCTGCAGAAGCTCTCCGTCACGGGAGAGACCCCTCTCAGCAGCGACCAAAAAGCCGAGCGGCTGTACTACCTCGGCGAGATCACTCGCGGCGACGATCAGATCGCCTTTGTTGAATATCTGAGTCAGCTCCGTGCGATTGAGCCTGCCGGTAAATGGCTGGAGGAAAGCCTCATCTCTACGGGCAACAGCTATCTTCTGAAGAAGGACATTGCCACTGCCGCAAAGTTTTATTCTGAATTAGCCACCCGGGTGCCGAACGGGAAGTACGGCTCCTACGCGCACTGGAAAGCGGCTTGGATCACCTATCGGCTGAACGATTTCGCCGGTGCGAAGCAGCAGTTCGAAGAGCAGATCAGCCTCTATCCCAACTCTGCCGAAGTCGCGAATGCTCTCTATTGGCGAGCACGCATCGCGGAGCAGGAGAACGACCCGGCCAAGGCACGCGCCTACTACCAAAAGCTCGCCGAGCGTTTTCGTTATTACTACTACGGCGAACTCGCTCGCGACCGCATGGCGCAGATCAAGTTCGAAGGGCCGGCCGATCCCGATCCGCTGCTCAGGAAGATTCCCGCGATAAAGCCGCCCCAAGATCCGAGAGAGTTGATGCCGGCAGACAATCTTCGCGCGCAGCGCAGTCGCTTGCTCCAGAACGGTGGATTGACTGACCTGGCGGTGAAAGAACTACAGACCGCTGGCTACAACGATTCACTAGGATGGGCGAATCAAGAGATCCTGCGGCTTTACCAGAACGATGGCGCATACTATCGCGCTTTGCAGGTGGCCAAGCGTTCCGTTCCAGGTTACTTCGCATTCGAGCTGACCGACATGCCGCGTCCGTTCTGGGAGGCGCTATTCCCGCGTGTCTATTGGACCGACCTCAAAAAATATTCGCAAGAGAATGCTCTCGATCCGTTTATGGTCGCGTCGTTGATCCGTCAGGAATCGGAGTTCAACCCCAGCGCTGTCTCGCGCGCGAAGGCGTTGGGGCTGATGCAATTGTTGCCAAGTGTAGGTAAGCATCTCGCAAAAGAGGTGAAGCTCGGCGGCTTTAATCAGGGGCTTCTTTTCGTCCCGCCCATCAACCTGCGACTCGGAACGCGTTACTTCAAGCAGATGGTGGATCAGAACGCTGGCACAGTGGAGTTCGCGCTTGCTGCCTACAACGCCGGACAAGACCGCGTTGACGATTGGCGCAAAGACGCCAAATTCCGCGACGTCCCCGAATTCGTGGAATCGATTCCGTTCACCGAAACACGCGAGTACGTGCAAGCTATTGTTAGGAATGCGGGAGTTTATCGCAGGCTCTATAGCGAGCCGTGATCATTCAGCGGGTGCGTGCTCGGGTGGCGCCGATTTAGCAAAGAGGATCTCGCCCATCAGCACGAATGCACCGACAACGATTGCGCTATCGGCAACGTTGAACGCCGGCCAGTGATAGCTTCCGACATAGAAGTCGAGAAAATCCACCACGTGTCCGTGGATCATGCGGTCCCACAGGTTTCCCGCCGCGCCGCCCAGGATCAGCGAAAGTGCCAGCCCCGTCATCGTGATCTTGTGGCTATTGCGCCACAACAGCATGGTCACAATGCACATTGCGATAACAGAGAACATGATGAGCGCCGGTGCGCGCCACTGCGAGGCCGAGTCGGCGAACAGTCCGAACGCGGCGCCTTCATTGTGGGCGTTGGTGAGTTTCAGGAATCCGGGTATCAGCACGATGGAGTCGTGCAATGTGATGCTTCGATCGACCAGCCACTTCGTCAACTGGTCCAGCAGGATCACTCCTGCTGAGATCAAAAAGTGGAACCGGCGCATAGCGTGTGGCTGGGTCATTTTCTGGGTTAGATTCCTAAATCTCTGCTGACGATTCTTACTTGCCCTCGGCGATCTCCTTCAAAGCCGTGCTGCAGCGCTCGCATACCGTCGGATACTCCGTATCTTTACCGACTTCGGTAGAGTAAGTCCAGCAGCGCTCGCACTTGGTGCCATCGGCCTTCGCCACCCGGATCTCAAGGGGTGAGTCGCCGTTGGCGGCCTCAGCGCGTGTCAGTTTGACGCGCGAAACGATAAACAGTTCGCGCAGGCCGGCCGCGTGCTTCTGCAGCGTGGTGAACAGATTACCCGAAGCGAGCAGCTCGACCTGGGCTTCGAGGCCGCTCCCGATCACCTTATCTCTGCGTAGCGGCTCAAGCGCCAGCATGACCGCCTCGCGGGTTGCGACAAGCTGCGCCCACTCCGACCGGACCACAGCGCCACGATCGTCGCCAACTTCGCCCCCAAGAACTTCATTGCGCTTCCAAAAAGTTGAAAGGTGAACGCTCTCAGGCCGGGCAGACAATTGCGGCATCATCTGCCAGATCTCGTCGGCGGTATAGCTCATTAGCGGCGCCATTGCGCGCACTAGTGTCTCCCCGATCCGCCAGAGCGCGGTCTGCGCGGACCGCCGCCCGCGCGAATTTGGAGCCGCGGTGTAGAGCCGGTCCTTCAGCAGGTCGAAGTAGATAGCGCTCAAATCGACAACACAGAATTCGTTGGCCTGGTGATAGACCTTGTTGAACAGCCGGGCCTCGTACCACTCTGCGATTTCGTCGTTCAGGTCACCCGTCCGCACCAGCATCGCCTGGTCCACAAATTCCATCTGGTCGAAGGCGACTGCATTCTTCGCCGGATCGAAGTCGCTCAAATTCCCGAGCACATACCGGAATGTGTTCCGCAGCTTGCGGTAATTCTCAGCGACGCGGTTCATCAGCTCCTCAGACGAACGGCTGTCTTCGCGATACTCAACCGAAGCAGCCCACAAACGAATGATCTCCCCGCCGAGCCTCTTCGCGATCGCATCCGGATCGACGGCGTTGCCCTTAGACTTATGTTGCGCCTGACCTTGTGGGTCCAGTGTCCATCCATGCGTCGTGACTTCACGGAACGGTGCTTTGCCGCGCGTCCCGACGGCGCACAGCAGGGAAGACTGGAACCACCCGCGGTACTGGTCGCCACCTTCGCTGTACAGGTCTGCGGGCCAGGGAAGATCTTTCTCATGCCCCAGCACGGCCGCGTGGCTCGAGCCTGATTCGAACCAAACGTCGATGATGTCCATCTCTTTCCGGAACTCTTTGCCACCGCACTTCGCGCACTTCGTTCCAGCAGGAAGGATAGAAGCTGCGTCGTGGCGGTACCAGGAATCCGCGCCTTCCTTCGCAAACAGCTCGACAACTTTGCGGTTTACTTCAGGCGAGCGGAGCAATTCGTTGCACTTGCGGTCGGTACAGAAAAATACCGCGATGGGAACTCCCCAGATGCGTTGCCGCGAGATGCACCAATCCGGACGCGTCTCGACCATGTTGCTGATGCGCAGCTCGCCCCATTCCGGGTCCCACTTTACTTTCTTGATCTCGTCGAGCGCGCGCGAGCGCAGCGTGCCGCCTTCCATCTTCCCGTCCATTGCGATGAACCACTGCTCGGTAGCGCGGAAGATCACGGGATTATGGCAGCGCCAACAATGCGGATAGGAGTGCTCGATCTTTTCGTGCCCGAGCAGAACGCCTCGTGCCTTCAGCAATTCGACGATCGGCTCGTTGGCTTTGAAGACGGTCTTGCCGTCGTACTCCGGCAACCCGTTATGGATCCGCCCGGCTTCATCAACGTTCACCTTCTGGTCCAGCCCATACTTCGCGCCAGTGTAGAAATCATCTGCGCCATGCGAAGGTGCGGTGTGCACGGCGCCCGTGCCCTGATCGGTGGTGACGTAATCCGCCAGGACGCCGAGGATCGAACGGTCGAGAAAGGGATGCGCGAAGGTCGAGCGTTCAAGTTTCCGTCCCTTGAATCGCGCGATCTCTCTCGCGTCAGTCAGGTTGCATTTTTCTTTTGTGGCTGCTGCGAGTGCGTCGGCGACGATATAAACCTGCCCACCACTCTCCAGCGCCACATACTCCAACTCCGGATGGAACGCGACCGCCATCGACGCGGGAAGCGTCCAGGGTGTGGTCGTCCAGATAATGGTGTTCACTTTTTTGCCGGCGAGAGCGGAATCCAGCTTCGCCGGATCGCTAGTGAGAGCGTATTTCACCCAGACGCTTGGGCTGGTGTGGTTCTCGTACTCGACTTCAGCTTCTGCCAGCGCTGTCCTATCGTGGATGCACCAATAGACCGGCTTCAGCCCTTTGTAGACGAATTCTTTCTCGAGGAACTGGAAGAACGTTTGCGCAATGACTGACTCATACTGCGCCGACATCGTGAGATATGGATCGTCCCACCGACCGAGCACACCTAGGCGTCGAAACTGCTCACGCTGCAGATCGACATATTTCTCCGCGTACTTCCGGCA
Organism: Terriglobales bacterium; assembly: GCA_045807945.1. GTDB lineage: Bacteria > Acidobacteriota > Terriglobia > Terriglobales > Acidobacteriaceae > CAVQGF01. Next base: position 64,492 of record JBJMGI010000092.1, read on the forward strand.
CTCCTGACGGACCTGCAAGGGATCCAGCTCCAGCTTCTTGCGGCCGAGCGACTCGTCAACCTTGATCTCGATGGGCAGGCCGTGGCAGTCCCATCCGGGAACGTAGGGAGCATCAAAGCCCGCCATCGTCTTGGATTTAACGACGAAATCCTTCAGGCATTTATCCAACGCCGTTCCCAGGTGGATAAGGCCGTTGGCATAAGGAGGGCCATCGTGCAGCACGTAGATGGGCTTGCCCGCACGCGACTCGCGGATCTTGTAGTACAGGCGCATCTCGTCCCAGCGCGCGAGCGTTTTCGGCTCGTTCACGGGCAGGTTGGCCTTCATGGCGAAGTCGGTCTTAGGAAGGTTCAAGGTCGACTTCAGATCGTCGCGGACGGGGGCGCTCATCAATTCTCCGGGTGCTCTTCCATTATAGGGTGACGCTAAAAGAAGCGTCCACGAGCCGAGGTGAGTTGGGATTGTGGTGGTCTGAATGTAACCCGGAATACCACTCTTGGCATCTGAACACGTAGCGCGTGAATCGGTCCTTTGTTAAATCGCGGCAAAAAATGCGCGAAATCCAAGAGCAGAAAAGCTTCTGGCTGTAGGAACCGCTTGGCACTCGGCGTGCATCTTATTGGAACAGAGTTGCAATGCACCTCTGGGTCGAACCTGGAAAAGGCCACATAGGGTTATGTCAAATCGGGCTGTTATTACTCCCTTGGAAGAATCCTCCCCCGTCAGCAACATTCGGCGTGACGCGCTATTTAGCGACGTATTCACCTCAGAATGGTCGCTGTGGGATTCCCTCAAAGAAAACGTTCGCTCCGTCGTAAAGCCGGAAAAACTTCCGCCGCTCAAGCTGACGTCGCGTCCCGTGAAAGTCCGGGAGATTTGGGGTCAGTCGCAACGCCCCAAGACGGCTGCAGTAGGCTCGCTGATCGCGCATGGCTTGTTCTTTGGATTGATCGCCTTCGCGCTCATGCAGCCGGCGAAGCAAACTCCTCAAGAACCGCCTAAGCAGGTGACGCATCTCGTCGCTCCTCCGCTCAGCGACTACATGCCCATGCAGCAGGACCCCGGGCCGGCGATGTCCGGTGGCGGGGGCGGTGGTGACCATGACATCGTGCAGGCTCCCAAGGGTAAGCTCCCTAAGGTTTCGCCGGTGCAGATCACTCCTCCGGTTGTGATCACGCGTAACGATGCGCCAAAACTTCCGGTGGAACAGACCGTAGTTGCTCCTCCGAAGGTGAATCTCCCTAACGCCAGCATGCCGACGATCGGCGACCCGATGGCGAAGCTCGCAGGTCCTCCCTCGAACGGAGTCGGTTCGAGCGCTGGAATCGGCGCAGGCTCTGGCGGCGGTATCGGTAGCGGCGCAGGCGCAGGTCTTGGACCGGGCAGCGGCGGTGGATTCGGCGGCGGAGTGTACAAAGTGGGTGGCGGAGTTTCCGCGCCCCGTCTCCTCGTCTCACCGGATCCGGAGTACTCGGAAGAAGCTCGTAAAGCAAAGTATCAAGGCACAGTCGTAGTTTGGATGATTCTTGGTCCCGATGGGCGTCCGCAGAAGTTGAAAATTCAACGCGCTCTCGGCATGGGTCTGGATGAGAAGGCGCTCGAAGCGGTGAAGCAGTGGCGCTTCGAACCGGCCAAGAAAGACAATCAGCCCGTAGCCGTGGCCATCAGCGTGGAAGTTAACTTCCACCTCTACTAAGTTCCGCTAAACGGCGGTCAGATTCTTCGCAGTACTTAACCGAGTCGAGTCGAAGAACGCAGAAGGGAAGGCGCGAGCCTTCCTTTTTTGTTTTGTTTTGCTTTACAGACCGCCGCCTGCCCGCTTCGCCTGTACACAGCACTCGCCTTCCGGGATCGGACTCCCGTGGGGACACGTGCGCGGGTGTTGCAAAAAGGTACAAATGCGTTCGGTAGCTTGCGCTGACAAGATGTGCTCGAACTTGCACGCCTGCTGCTCGATCTCAGCTTCGCTCTCGATGTGCAGCGTCTCCGTAAAGAGCTTCTCCGCTAACCGGTGCCGCCGGATGACCTCGCTTGCGCGCTGGCGCCCACGCTCGGTAAAGTCCACCGTGAAGCGCCCGTGCTCGGGAAGAGGCCCCGAAGCCTGCATCGCCTCGTGACAGCGGTTCAGGATTTCTTTGTGCGTGTGCGGCTCAGACGACTGGTGGTCCGCCAGGGTCAACAATCCCATGTCGGCCATCTTCTCGATCGCCATATCTACCGGCAACGCACCGTCTACCTGGATGCGGCCCATGTCCGCGACTTGACCGTTCTCTTTCACCACCCAAATTTCTTCCAGGATCTCATCGAACTCTTCTTCGTCTGAGAAGGAGAAGATCTCCTGCGCCGAGATCTTTCCATGATGCAGCTCGATGCGTCGGTCAGCAAGACGCGCAACCGTGGGATCGTGCGTCACCATCACGATGGTCCGCCCTTGCTCGTGGAATTCACGCAGCAAGCGCAGGACGATCTCTTCGTTCCGCGCGTCCAGGTTCCCGGTGGGCTCGTCGGCAAGCACGATAGCGGGATCGTTGATCAGCGCTCGCGCTATGCACACACGCTGCTGCTCGCCCCCCGAGAGATGCGCAGGAATGTGGTGTGCCCGGTCCTTCAGCCCCACACGCCGCAAGGCTTCGAGCGCTTCGGCTTCGTCGGTCATACTGTGGAAGTACTGCGCCAGCATCACGTTCTCGAGCGCGGTGAGGTACGGGATGAGATGGAATTGCTGAAAGATGAACCCGATCTTTTCCGCGCGGAAGCGGTCGAGCTGCTTGCGGTCGAGCGCGGCGACGTTCTCCCCATTTAGCCAGACCTCGCCTGAGCTCGGTCGGTCGAGGCATCCGATCAGATTCACGAGCGTGGATTTTCCCGAACCCGATGGCCCCATGATCGAGACCCACTCGCCTTTTTCGATGGTCAGATCGATCGCGTCGAGCGCGCGGATCACGCCACCATCGCCGTCAGATTTCGCGGGATAGGTCTTGCTCACGTTTTTTATCGCGATACCCATGCGTCAGTTCATTCGCCCTTCAAGATTACCGCAGGCTGCGTTTGGCTCAGCAGCGCCATCGGGATCAGCGCCGCCAAGATCGTGAGAGCGATACTGCCAACGAGCACCATCGGGAAAACATCCCATTGCGGAAGCACGACCGCCTGAAAGTTGAATCGCCCGATCAGGAACGCAACCGCGATGCCGAGGCAAAATCCGAGCACCGCGCCCGCCGCCCCGAGCAACGTGGCTTCACATGCAAACAGTGCGCTTGCAAGTTGCGGTGAAGCGCCGAGGGCCTTCATAACGGCGAAGTCTTTTCTGCGGTCGAGGACCGAGCTGGTCAAGGTCGCCAACACGCAGAGCGCTGAAATGACAATGATGATGATGACCGCGATCAGTAACGTCGAGCGCGCTTTCCCGAAGACCTTCGCTTCAGCTTCTGTGATTTGCTTGATGGGGCGCACATAGGCGCCGGGAAGAGCCGAAGCCAGCGAGTTCACAAGCGCGCTTACATCCTGCGGCTTACGGTCGGCGGCGATCTCGATCGTGTCCGCCCCAAGACCCGTCCAGGCTGTGAAATCCTCGAGTGGCATGTAAATGCGACTGTCTTCCGTGCTTCCGGTCAGCAGGATCCCAGCCTGACGCACGGTGATTCTCTTTCCACGGAATTCAAGAGAGAGATCGCCTTTGCCAAACTGCTTCGCTGCACGCGAGCCCAACAACGCCTTCCCATGTTCCGGCCATGAACCTACCATCCAGAACGGGTCGATTTTCCGAGTTCGCTGCACGTCGAGGCCGCCGACCACCACCGCCTGGCCGTTCGCCTTCGCGATCACGTATCCGAACGGCGCGGCCGATTCACTAGCACCAAGCTGAGCATCCACCTTGTGCAAAGCGTCGGCTGGAAGCGTCGCGTCAGCCTTAGAGGTAATGATCAGGTTCGCGCCGTATCCCCGAAAATCTCCGCGCAGCTTCGCTTGGACATCCGTAAACAGAGTAAGCATGGCTGTGGCTGCCGTGGCCGCCACAACCACAGCGAGCACCGCGATGGCGGAGCTTCCGCGCCTCACGATCAGCGGGCGCAGCAGCACGCGGAAAAACATTCTGCTGCGGCTCATTGGCTACCTCGCAGCACGTGCGCCGGATCAAGCCGCACCGCGCGGCGAATAGAGGCAATCGAACCGCCATAGGTAACCAGAAATGCGACAGCCAGCACAATAGGGAAGAGCACCGGCTGCAAGCTGATGCTGGAGTTGAAAATGCTGCGTCCGATCTGCGCAGCTAAAACTCCACCCAGAGCAAACCCGACTACGCCGCCGATGGTTGCGAGCACTCCTGCCTCGGTCATGAACAATGCGGCGACGGACGAGTTATCGGCTCCCATCGCCTTCATCAGCCCGACTTCGGTACGCCGCTCCATTATCGCTGTCGCCATAGCCGCCGAAACCGCAAGCGCCGCTGCACAGAGCGCAGCGATAGTGATCAGCAGCATCAAACCCTTTATCCGGTTCAGGATTTTGCCTTCGTTCTGTGCGACGCGGCGGATCTGCTCGGCGTGGGCATTCGGGATCACCTCTTCGATCTGGTGCGCGATCGAGAGCGCGTAAGGAGAGCAGTACCAGCGGTCGTAAGCCGGACCTTTTAGGGTTCTCGGATCGGTGCGCGCGAACGCATCTTCCGGCTTCGTGACCGCGCTCACCAGGATGCTTCGGACGACGCCCGGCTTTCCGGCGATGTCTTGCGCCAACGTAAGTGGGCCGACCACCGCATCTTCCTCGCCCGCTCCCGTCCTGAGGACTCCAGCGACCGTGAGCTGACGCCCGGCGACGGTGAGTGCATCGCCCGGCTTCACGTTCAAGCCTTGCGCGAGCCTTGCACCGACTAAAACCCTCTGCGAATCGTCAGCTGGCCATTCGCCTTGAACTTTCCACCAGGGGCTGGTCTTGGTCACGCCCTCGACGAACTCGTCTTTTCCGTAGCGAAGCTGCTTGGCGAAATATGTCCCGATCAGTTCGACATTGCGCGATTCTGCGCCGGATCGAGCTTGAACGCTCGTTGAGAGGAACGGAGCGAAGCCGCGGATGTTATTGCGCCAGAAAATCCCTTTGATCTTGGGAAGCTCGGCCTCGTTAAGATAAGCGCCCTCGCTAGCTGGCTTGATGTTCACTCCGCCCACATTCAGATCGAGAGTGTCTTCCTGCGGGACAACCGAGATGTTCGCGCCAAAGCTACGCAGCTCTTCACTGACCTTATCGCCAATGTCGGTTGCAATCGCGATCGTCGCGGTCGCGACCGCGACGCCCAGCGTGATCGCGACGGCGGCCATCAGCTTGCGGCGACGTTGCAACCGGAACGATTGATAGATCAACCGTAGGAACATGATTATTTCGTGAAGTGGACCGCTGCCGTTTGCAGGTCAGCCTGCTCAATGACCACTGCGTCTCGGCTCTCGCTCGAATGCAGCGGGATCGGATTGCAGCCGCCGCTCTGTCCGACCGTTTGCGGATTCACCGGGGCCGCGCAGTTCTTGCAGACCAGTCCTTGTGCTGTCTTGTAATAGCCGACGGAGCCGCAGATCTCGCATGCATCGAGGACGGTTGCAATTTTCCCATCCGGCTTCTGGTAGAGCAGGAAGCGCACCTCGGTCCCATTCACCTTGGCCGCATAGCGGTGCAGGTCGCCGTCTGAGACTTGCGATTTTGGAATCGATGCCTTTCCGTCTACGAACGTGAGTTCAGTCGCCGGTGAGAGGGAAGTGGTGCTCTTCGCATAAACGAACTCAGCCGTGACCGAAGCTATGAAGATGAAGCACGCGACGCAAACCGAGATCATCCATAGGCGCTCGCGGCGGAAGCTCCACTCCGCTTTGCGCTGCTCGGCCTTGCTCTCAGCGCTAGGCAACGGAGCACGCCGGCGGTATTCCAGCAGGATCATCATCCCCGTCAGCGCAAGAATGGTCACGGCAAAGAACCAGTCATTCCGCACGATGGGTCCGATGGTCGCCATTTCAGCTTTGTTCGAGGGGATTACGCCGTTTTCCGACAACTCGTGCAGACCTGTGACCAGAAGCTGCGCGGCAACGAAGAAGAGGATGACTGTCGTGATCTTAAAGAACTTGCGCAGGTCGATGCGGACGCTGCCTTTGACGAACATCACGCCGAAGACCACCGCGAGCGCGACTCCAATCAGCGTGCCTAAAAAGCGCAGCAGCTCGCTGGTGTTGAAGCTGACAGTGGCGAGGATCAAGACCGTCTCCACGCCCTCGCGAAGCACCATAAGGAAAATGAAGAAGAAAACACCGATTCGTGATCCCGTTGTTGCCAGGCCGCCCAGCTTGGTCTCGATGCTGCCCTTCATCGTCTTGCCCGCCTTCATCATGAAGACGACCATGGAGGCGACGAACGCAGCCGCGGCCAGCATCACCCAGCCTTCGAAAATGTCCTGGTTCCACTCCCAATGGGAGATTACCACCGCCACCGCCAGGCTGCCTACGAAGGCGCTGCCCAGCGCCCAATAGACCAGTTTGCGCAGTTCGGGACGCCGTATCTTAGAGAGATAAGCCAGGGTGATGCCGACGATGAGAGCAGCTTCCACCCCTTCGCGGAGGGTGATGATCAGGGCTTGCAGCATAGATGTTTGATATTGAAAATGAAATTCATTTTCAATATCTATCTTACTCGCCGCTGCGCGTTTCCGTCAATCCGCTGCTACATCTCGCGCCTGCAATCGCTCTTCTAATCCGCTGTGCGCGTCACCGTTGCCAGTACTATTTCGGAAGTTGAACGGCTTCGGCCGCTCTGGGATGAGCTCTTGAGGGAAAATAGAGCGACGATCTTCCACAATCTCGACTGGAACCTGCTCGCCCTGCGTACGTTTACAGAAGAGAAGCCATACTTTGTTGCGGTTGAACTCGAATCTTCCGCCACCATCATTCCCGTCGTTGTTCGTGATCGTGAGATCCGCCTCGCCGGCGGCCCGCTCTTTGACTACCGCGACGTCCTCCACACCGGAGATGACGATTCCTTTAGGCTCGGTCTTGAAAAAGTCGCTGAGCTCGAGTTGCCTTGGAACATTCAGGGCATTCGCGCCGAGGCCGCACACTCGCTGTGGGCTATCCCAAGTCAGCCGTGGACATCAGCACCGTTCGTCTCGCTTCGGAATGTTTCCGCAAAGGAGTTTGCAGAAAAGCACACACGCTCTCGACGCGCGCTCCGTCGCCTAGCAGATCTCGGCGCTTCCGTCAGAATGGTCCCCGCCATGCCCGAACTCATCGAGCAGCTCTATCGCGAGAAAGCAAAGGAACCTGCGGGATTTGGCCAGAATGTTTTCCAGGATTCGCGTTGCGTCGCCTTCATGCGCAACGTCGTCTCTCTTCCGCTGACGCACTGCGATGTCTTCTTAATGGAGGCTGCGGGTCAGCGCATCGCCGCCCTGATAACCTTTCGCGATCGGGAAGTGCGCCGCTTCTATACCACCTGGATGGACCAGCGCTGGAGCAAGCACTCGCCCGGAGTCGCTTTGCTCTACCATGCCGCTTGCGAAACGCTTGCAGCCGGCCTCAATTGCGACTACATGACGGGTGAGCAGCCGTACAAAATGCGCTTCGCGACCGGAAGCGTTCCTCTCTACAGACTGGAGTGCAGCTCCGCAGAGCTTCGCGCTTGTCTCGCACCCGAAGAAGCTAGAGCCGCTTAAGAAAGGCCTTCGCTTTCTCAAGCTCTGGGAAAAGGTTCTCTTCTTGTATGAATGCCTTGGGATGCACGCAGCGGCGGCTTCCGCGCAGCTTCACCGGATGCTTGAGGTGCAGCATCTCGTGATAAACGATGTACTCCACCGCATACCGCGGCACGTCCGCCCTGTCGAATAGCCGGCTGATCACGATGGTGTTGTGTGCTGGGTCGTAATGTCCAAGATTGCTGCGAGAATCGTTTCCGCTCCAGGTCAAGCGTGGCTTACCCAGCAATCCGTAGAAAAATTGCTTATTGAGATCGTCGAAGATCTCATCCAAGTCGAACGTGTGTCCCTGCGCCGAGACAATGTGTTTTCGCCCGCGCATCTGTCGGACCAGGTGAGCTTTTCGGCTCAGGTCATGACTGCTGACGTACTTTCGGTAGCGCGAGGCATGTGCCGCATTGATCGGCTTGCGATATAGCTTCGCTAAGAGAATATGCGCAATGGAATGGTGCACACTCTCCGGCGCGCCCTCCAGCAGGTCAGACAATCGCACCAGCACCAGCCCATTGCGCAGACGGATAGTGTTATTGATATTCGCGAAGGGGTAAAAGCTCACGCGGAAGCCGGGCATTTCGGCGCGCAGCCTCAACTCGCGATAGGTATGCTGGAAGAGTTCGTGGAGTCCGCCGCTCACAGATTCAAATTAGCACGAGTGGGAAGAAGGGAAATGGCGTCTCACTTCTTCTTTTCTTTAGGAACGCGCCCGCCGATGTCCTCGAGTTCTTTTCTCGCTGAGTCGGAGCTCTCGTTTACCGCGTCGACTGCGTTCTGCAACACGAAGTCGTAATCCTTCTCATCCGCGCCGCCGGTTTCCTTCAGCGCTCGCAGCTTCAGCTTCCAATTGGATTCGGCTTCCACCAGCTCCGTGAGCGGCTTGATCAGATCAGCTTTCTTCTCGCGATAATCATCGAGGTTGTCCTCCGTCTCATCCACAAGTGAAAGGAAGTCTTCCAGAAGATCGTGGATATGCTGCCCCCGCCCCTGTGCCATCTTCGGGTCGGCGCGAAGCTGATCGATCGCGGTTAGCCGCGCCGTGGCGAAGGTAACGTACAGATGAAACCGCTTCTGCGGGTTCAGGGCCTGTTCGCGTATCTGATCCGTTTCCTGGTCGGTTAGCGGATCACGCTTATGCTGCCCGCCAGCAAAAAGGGATGACGAGAGCGCGATTAAAGTGAGAGCGGTAAGAGGAATCCGTGAATGTCTCATTCATTTCCTGAACAGCAGGTCCAACAACTCCGACCGCAACTCCTGAACGTGTTCGGCGGCGGCTGTGATCGGCGGCCGGTCATCCACGTCTGCAGCACGCGCTACTTCTTCCAGACGCCGCTGCAGCTTGTGCATCTTCAATTCTGTTTGTTTGATGCGGTTTCCCGAACGCCCGACGGTTGCGCGCGCTTTCTCGGCATAACTGATCACGCTCTGGATGTCGTCCCGGGTCTTCATGAAGTCTCCCGATCCCAGGTGTTGGCTGGCCTGCTCGGCATAGCGGCTCGCCACATCCACGTAGAGCTCGGCTTGCTTGTCGCCTCCGGCTTCCGCGCGCGCGATCAGCTTATCTAGCGGTTCCGTGCCAGCGAAGAGTCGCACGCCGCTTGTCAGCAACAACAATGCGACGACAGGGACGAGTTTGGAAGTTCTATTCACAGTCACTTCTTGTCGATCGCAACCAGGCGATGCTTAGCTTGCCACTCCTGGTTTGGATTCTTGCCACCGTCAGTCGCCAGGAACTTTCTATAATTCTCCGCCGCTTGCGGCATCTGTTTCAAGTGGTCATAAGACGTAGCGCGCAGGAAGTAGGTAGCGGCTGATTCTGGCAAGAAATGCACCCGGGCGTCCAGCGCCTGGATCGCTCCAACAAAGTCTTTGTTTTCGGCCGCAGCAACAGCCAAATCGCCGTAGGCCTCTTTCAGGTCCGGCTGCAGCCCCACCGCTCGTTGCAGCTCATTCTGAGCTAAATCGAATCTGCGCAGCTGCATTAGCACCACGCCAAAGCCGTAATGCGCGTCCGCGTCGTTAGGATTCAGCCGCAGCACCGTCGAATACTGCTGCGCAGCTTGCTGATACAGGGAATGCGTCGCATAGAGCTCCGCTACATTCCTGAATAGTGTTCCATCGGACCCGGCGAGACCTGATGCGGCTGAGAGTTCCTTGATTGCCGCTTCTTTCCGATTCGATTCAAGCAGCAAGCTGCCCAATTGCACATGTGCCTTCGCATTTTGTGGATCTATAGCGATGAAGTTCCGGAGCGCCGCCTCCGCCTCCGGATAACGCTTCTGCGTCGAGTAGAGATACGCCAGCGCACCCAGCGCGCTCGGATTTTTCGGCTGCAACTCGACGGACTTCTTGTATTCGGCTTCAGCGCCGGCTACGTTTCCGGCTTTTTCTAACTGGTCGCCCGCGCGGAAGTGCGCTTCCGCATCATCGGGCTGTGCCGCTTGCCCGAGCGCGATGCCGGAGCACAGCGCGAGCGCCGCAATGATCCTAACTACGGCCATTCGAAGGTGAGTTCCCGTTCTTTAAGATGCGCGCCAGCCACTTGCCGGTGTACGACTCCTTATTCTTGACGACCGCTTCCGGCGTCCCCGCTGCCACAACTTTCCCGCCGCCCTCACCGCCTTCCGGACCAAGATCAATGACCCAATCAGCGGCCTTGATCACATCCATGTTGTGCTCGATCACCAGGATGGAACCGCCTGCGTCGATGAGTCGCCGGAATGCTGCGAGCAATTTGCTGACGTCGTCGAAGTGCAAGCCGGTTGTCGGTTCGTCGAAGATGTACAGGAACCGCGGCTTGCGTTTACCGCTTCCGTTCTCGCCTTCTTCTTCCTGCCGCATGGATTTCGGCTGCAAATGCGCCGCCAACTTCATTCTCTGTGCTTCGCCACCGGAGAGTGTGGTCGCCGATTGCCCCAGCCGCAGATACCCCAATCCGACTTCATCCAGTACTCGAAGTTTCTCCGTTATCTTCGGAACAGCAGAGAAGAACTGCAGCCCTTCTCTTACCGTCAGCTGCAGCACCTCGTGTATGTTCTTGCCGCGATACCGCACCTCGAGCACCTCGGCCTTGTAGCGGGTACCCTTGCATTCTTCGCAGATCAGCTCCACATCCGCCAGGAACTGCATTTCGACCGTTACAGTTCCATCGCCCTGGCACACTTCGCAGCGGCCGCCCGGGATATTGAACGAGAAGTGACCGGCACTGAAGCCGCGCTTCTGCGCCTCGGGTGTCGCCGCAAAAACCTCGCGGATCGCGTCGAAGGCCTTGATGTAGGTCACCGGGTTCGAACGCGGCGTGCGGCCAATGGGAGATTGGTCCACCAGCACGACTTCGTCTAGAAACTGGCTTCCATATATGTGGTCGAAGGCGCCGACCGGTGGAGGTGCACCATTCGTCTGATTTTTCACCGCTGCAAGTCCGCGGTAGAGAACATCGTGCACCAGCGTGGATTTTCCTGAGCCGGAGACGCCCGTGATCGCCACCAGCATGCGCAAAGGAATTTCGACTGTGACGTTCTTCAGGTTGTGCGCGCGTCCACCTTCAATCTTCAACTTCTCGCTCGTAGGCTTTCGGCGAGCGTTTGGAAGCTGTATGCGCAGGTCCCCACTCAAGTAGCGCCCAGTGAGCGACGTCGCAATCGAGTTCAGCTGCTTGAATGTGCCTTCGCCGACGACCTTGCCGCCGTGCTCTCCCGCCCCCGGACCGAGATCGAGAATGCGGTCAGAGGCGCGCATGATCTCAGGGTCGTGTTCGACCACGAGGATCGTATTTCCCAAGTCGCGCAGGTCATGAAGGATGTTGATCAGCTTCGCCGTGTCGCGACTGTGCAGGCCGATGGAAGGTTCATCGAGCACGTACAGTGCTCCCACCAGCCGCGAGCCCAAAGAGGTCGCCAGCTGGATGCGCTGCGCTTCTCCGCCAGAGAGAGTCGAGGCCATCCGGCCCAGAGTCAAGTACTCCAATCCAACTTCGTTCAAGAACCGCAAACGGTCGCGGATCTCTTCCAGAAGTTTGTCCGCGACTTCGCGCTCGGCTTCGGTGAGTTCGAGAGTATCGAAGAACTTCGCCGCTTCGGTGACAGTCAGGCAGCAGATATCGCAAATGTTCTTGCCGGCAACCCGGACCTGTCGCGCCTCTGCCCGTAGACGTTGCCCGCCACAGTCGCCGCAGGTCGCGTACCCGCGGTAGCGGCTCAGAAACACGCGCACATGAAGCTTGTACTTCTTGCGCTCTAAATGTTCGAAGAAGCCGCGGATTCCGACGAAGTCCTCATCGCCTTCCATGATGGCTTCGTGCTGCTCGTGCGAGAGTTGGTACCATGGCACATCCACCGGAATCTTTTTATCGCGTGCCCATCGCCGCAGCTCAGTGAAGATGGGCCGGTACTTCGGCTTCGTCCATGGTTCGATAGCTCCTTCAGCCAGTGTTTTCGACTTATCAGGGATCACCAGGTCCATGTCGAAATCAATGGTGTTGCCGAAACCTTGGCACCGCGGGCAGGCGCCGAAGGGATTATTGAACGAGAACAGCCGCGGCTCCGGCTCCTCGTACCGTATCTTGCAGCGGCTGCATTCAAACCTACGCGAGAAGCGGAGCTGTTTCGATTCTTCGCCCTCGCGCGGAACTGTCTGGAAGATTGCTTCTCCCGCCTGCCGATAACTCGTCTCAAGCGCGTCCACGATGCGCGCGCGAGAGTGGGGAGCGATCACAATGCGGTCCACCAGCGCGAATAGTGGCTTCGAGAAATCAATCTCGAGCAGAGACTCCGGTGTTGAGAATTCGTAGATATTGCCGCCCTGATACAGCCGATTGAATCCCTGCTTGCGCAACTCAAACAAGCGTGCCTTCAGCGCCTCAGCTTTTGCCGCTACTTCTTCCTGCTTCGCCTTCGCCGACTTCTTTTTGCCCTTTTTCTCCTCAACGGCCACCGGGTGCGCGTGGACAGGGAAGAGCACATTCAGGCGCGTGCCTTCACCTAACTCCATTACCGACGCGGCGACCTCGTCCACGGTGTCGCGCTTCACCTCCTGCCCGCAGTTCGCGCAGAAAGTCCGGCCTACGCGGGCAAACAGCAGACGCAGGTAGTCGTAAATCTCGGTCGCGGTCGCAACCGTCGAACGGGGATTACGCGTGGAATTCTTCTGCTTGATCGCCACGGCGGGCGAGATACCGTCGATCAGGTCCACATCCGGCTTCTCAATGCGCTCCAGGAACTGCCGTGCATATGCGGAGAGCGATTCGACGTACCGGCGCTGCCCCTCGGCATAGATGGTGTCGAAGGCGAGGGAAGACTTGCCCGACCCGGAGACTCCCGTCACCACCGTCAAGGTATTGTGGGGAATCTCAAAATCTATGTTCTTAAGGTTATGGACGCGCGCGCCGCGCACGATGATGCTGTCATTGGACATGTTTGAGGCCGTCGCCGGACACACAGACGCGCTCAGAGTGGTCAGCGAATCTTTCTATTATAAATCGGAGTGGGTGGCGTGTGCTGGCGTTTGTAGTGGGGGTTAGTACTTGGGGGTTAATACTTAACGATTGCCGCAAACGCTTTCGGATCGAGACTCGCGCCACCGACGAGAGCGCCGTCGATCTCTTCTTCGGACATCAGGGCCTTGGCGTTCTCCGGCTTGACGCTGCCGCCGTAAAGGATGCGCATCGCGCGCGCGACCTCGTCACCAAGAGCCGCGGCAGCCTGCGCGCGGATTGTGAGATGGGCTTCGACGGCCATCTCCGGAGTCGCGGTCTTTCCGGTGCCGATGGCCCACACCGGCTCGTAGGCGATCACGAGCGAGTGCGCGCGGTCGCCACCGATATCGCGAAATGCTCCGGTGCATTGCCGGCGCAGGATGTCGTCGGTGAGCTTCGCCTCGCGCTCTTCCAGCACTTCTCCCACGCAAACGATCGGGATGAGCTGGGCATCGAGCGCGGCTTTCAGCTTCTTGTTCACCGTTGCGTCTGTCTCGCCGAAGTACTGCCGCCGCTCCGAGTGTCCGATGATCACGTGCGTGCACCCGATGGCTTTCAACATCGGTGCGGAGATCTCGCCCGTGAACGCGCCTTCCTTTTCCCAATAAAGGTCCTGCGCCCCGATGCCGATACCTTTCTCGAAAAGTGCGCATGAGAGGGTGGAGATATCAATGTATGGCGCGCAGATGGCCATTTCATCGCGCGTGTGTCCCGCTATCAGCGGAAGGAAGTCCTCGCAGAACTTCTTCGCCTCGGGCGGAGTCTTGTACATCTTCCAATTCGCGGAGATTAGTTTTTTACGGGCCATTTATTTGTTGGTCAACGCTTCAACCCCGGGCAGCTTCTTGCCTTCAAGGAACTCGAGCGACGCGCCGCCGCCGGTGGAGATGTGCGTGATCTTGTCGGCAACGCCCGCCTGATGCACCGCCGCGACGGAGTCTCCGCCACCGACGATGGAAGTCGCAGCGCGGTTGTTTGCAACCGCCTCTGCAATAGCAACTGTGCCCTTGGCGAACGGCTCTACTTCGAAGACGCCCATCGGACCGTTCCAAAGGATAGTCTTCGCCGTCACTATTTCATCGGAGTAGAGCTTGCGCGTCTTCGGTCCGATATCCAGCCCCATCTTGCCGGCCGGGATCGGCGCGCTCGCGTCCACTTGCGTGACCTGAGCCGAAGCTTCGATCTTGTCCGCGATCACATCATCCACCGGCAACAGGAATTTCAACCCCTTCGCCTTCGCGTCGGCGAGCAGCTTCCGCGCGAGGTCCAGCTTGTCATCTTCTACCAGCGATTTTCCGGTATCACGCCCCTGCGCCTTCATAAAGGTGTAGGCCATCGCGCCGCCGATTAGAAGCGCGTCTACCTTTGGCAATAGATTTTGTATGACCTCTATCTTGTCGCTGACCTTCGCGCCGCCCAGGATCGCGACGAACGGCCGCTCAGGATTCGCCAGCACCTTGCCAAGGTACTGCAGCTCTTTTTCCATCAGCAGGCCCGCAGCGGACTTCGAGATGAACTTCGTAATCCCGGCCGTCGACGCGTGTGCTCGGTGGGCCGAACCAAAGGCATCGTTCACGTAGGCTTCCGCCAGTTTGGCCAGCGCCTTCGCAAAGTTCTCATCGTTCGCTTCTTCTTCCGGATGGAACCGCAAGTTCTCAAGCAGCAGGCACTGTCCGGCTTCGAGCTTCTGCGCCATCTCCTCGGCTTCCCATCCGACGCAATCTGGGGAGAATCCAACATTGCAGTTTCGGCTGAGCTTCTGATCGAGCAAAATTCGTAGGTGCTCGGCCACGTTCATCAGACTCATTTTCGGATTGGGCTTACCCTTGGGACGACCAAGATGCGACGCCAGGATCAAGCGCGCGTGATGCTTCAGCGCGTATTCGATCGTGGGCAGCGTCTCGACGATGCGCGTGTCGTCGGTCACGCGGCCGTGCTCGTCGAGGGGGACGTTAAAATCCACCCGCATGAAGACTCGTTTGTTCTTTAATTCAAGGTCGCGGATCGAGAGTTTCGCCATCTTCGCTTTCTTGAAAACTCTTGGAGTGCGCTTATTGATGCGTACCGCGAGCTTTTAGAGGCCCTTCTTCGCCATCAGGTCGATAAGGTCGCGCACTCGGCACGAGTATCCCCACTCGTTGTCGTACCAGGAGATGACCTTCACGCAATTTCCCGCCACCACACGCGTCATAGGAGCGTCCACGATCGAGGAGCGCGGGTCGCCGCGGTAGTCCATTGAGACCAGCTCTTCGGTCTCGTATCCGAGGTAGCCCTTCAGCGGACCCTCTTCGCTGGCCTTCTTCAACGCAGCGTTCACCTCTTCGACGGTTGTCTTCTTGTCAACGAATGCGACCAGATCGACCACGGAGACATCGGGAGTCGGAACGCGAAGAGAAAATCCATCGAGCTTGCCTTTCAGCTCAGGGACAGCCAGGTGCAGCGCTTTCGCTGCGCCGGTCGAAGTCGGAATCATGGAGAGCGCTGCAGCGCGGGCGCGACGCAAGTCTTTGTGAGGGAAGTCGAGAATGACCTGGTCATTGGTATAGGAGTGGATGGTCGTCATCGTCCCACTCTGGATACCGAAGTTGTCGTGAATCACTTTGGCAATCGGCGCCAGACAGTTGGTTGTGCAGGAAGCGTTGGAGACGATGTGGTGTTTCGCCGGATCGTACTTGTCGTGATTCACTCCGAGGACAAGCGTAATGTCCTCACCTGTCGCCGGAGCCGAGATGATCACCTTCTTTACCGGTCCGCGCAGGTGCTTCTTTGCGTCTTCGGCTTTGGTGAAGCGGCCGGTGGATTCCACCACGATCTGCGCGCCCACGCTCTCCCACGGGATCAGCGCCGGGTCTTTTTCTTTGAAGACCTTGAACTTCTTATTGTCGACGGAAATCGAGTCGCCTTCGGCTCGAACGTCGTGCTTCAGATTTCCCAGGATGGAGTCGTACTTCAGCAGGTGGGCCAGCGTCTTCGGATCGGTAAGGTCGTTCACCGCGACCAGATCAAAATTCTTGTCCTCGAGTGCGGTGCGCAGGATGTTTCGCCCGATGCGCCCGAATCCGTTGATGCCGACTTTCACTGCCATAGTTCCTCCCGGAAAAGTTCAGGCCGCACAGCGAGGCTGCGGCGCACACAGCAAACTAAAAATCGTAACATCGTGTGATTCCGAGGCGCAAATCTGTTGCCGATGATGACTCGCCGCGAGCGTCTGTGATACAAACCCTCCATGCGCAAATGGGTGCGGGATCGTATCCGCAAAAAGAAAACTACCCCGAACGACACGGAACAGACCGGACACATCGGCCAGTCGAAAAAGACATTCGAAGGCGCAGCAGCTCCCCTGCAACCCGCTTACTACGATGCTCCCGCTGCCGGGCCGCAGGATGCGCGCATTGAGACTGAGACCCAGCCGGAGTCCGTTTCCGCTCCGCCCGCCAGCCCTGAAGCCGCTACCGGCCACGCTCCGCGTCAGAAAACGCCGCGCGCACCCAAAGGTGTTGTGGTTCTGACCATCGGCCTGCCCGGCTCCGGCAAGACCACTTGGTTCAAGCGCCGCGGAGTCACTCCGCTCTCCAGTGACATGTTGCGCTCTCTTCTATTCGATGACATCACCGAGCAGCGCTACCAAAATCTTGTCTTCTCGACTTTGCGCTCCCTGCTTCGCGCGCGTCTGATCGCCAAGATGCCGTGGAATTATGTCGACGCGACGAATCTTTCGCCACGTGAACGTAAGCAATGGATCGGCATGGCGCGCAGCTTCGGATATGAAGTGCAGGCCGTCTTCTTCGATGTCCCACTGGAAGTTTGTTTGGAGCGGAATCGGAAGCGCGAGCGCATCGTCTCTGAAGAAGTCATGCGCAACCTGGCACAGCGCTTGAAAGCGCCTACCTTTGACGAAGGCTTCTCGAAGATCGTGGTTGTGCGGGTGAAGAGTAAAGATTCCGCCGCGGAAGAGTAAGTTCAGGACTTCAAGTAGGGAAGCATTTCCTTGAACGCGGGACCACCCGATCCGCCCAGCAGTTCATAAAGGATAGTCTCGGTCGAGCTGATCACCGCTCCTGCGCTTCGCATCCGGTCGAGCCCCACATTCCAATTCAGCTCCGAGCGCGAGCCAACCGCATCCGCTGCAACGTGCACCGTGTAATCCTGCGCGAGCGCGCCCAACGCCGTCTGCAATACGCAGATGTGAGTTTCCATTCCGCATAGCAACAACGTTTTGCGCTGTTGCGGCACCGCTTGCGCCGCTTTGCAGAATCCTTCGTTAGCAAAGCAGCTGAACTCCTGCTTGTCGTAAACAGTCTGGTCGGGCAGCAGGGAAGCGATCTCGGGAACTGTTTTTCCTAATCCTCGCTCGTATTGTGTCGTGACCAACACGGGCAATTTGAGGATCTTCGCCAGCCGGATCAGCAGCTGCGAGTTCTTCACCAGACGCTCGTGGTGGTGAATGGGTGGCAGCAACTTTTCCTGGATGTCGATCACCAGCAGCGCGCAGTGCTCGGCTGCCAACCGCCGCGCCGAAGCGGCTTGCTTGCTTGAGATGTTCGGAGTCACGGGGGCGGACACGCTACGATTGTAAACGAGGGAAATTTGACCGACATTCTGCAGCCGCTTAGAATGAATCCAGTCGCACGCAAGTCCATCGCGGCTGCCTGCACCGCATTGCCTCCTCGTTCAATGGTAGGACACGTGGCTCTGAACCACGGTATCGGGGTTCGAATCCCTGGGAGGCAACCAAGCTTCTCCTCTCTTCTTTGACTGTCGCATCGAATACTCATGAGCGAGTCCGTCGTGATTATCGGAGCAGGCGCAGCTGGTCTTTCGTGCGCCGCCGATCTCGCGCGCACCGGTATTGCCGTCACCGTGTTGGAAGCTCGCGACCGCGTTGGCGGACGCATCTTCAGCCAGTCAGTTCAGGGATTGCCGGCCCCAGTCGAGCTCGGGGCAGAATTTATCCACGGCGAAGCGCCGCAGATATTCGATTCAATGAAGCAGGCCGGCCAAGAGATCATTGAAGGCACGGGCGACGACTGGTGCAGGGAAGAAGGCGAGCTTTGCGCTTGCGATTTCTTCGAAAAGGTAGACGAGCTTCTCAATAAGATGAAGCAGCACGGATACCCTGATCGCTCCTTCGCAGAATTTCTCAAAGAGCTCCCACGCGAACAAGGTGATGAGCACATCCGCCTCCGCGCGCTTGACTACGTAAGCGGCTTCAATGCAGCGGATCCAGACAAGATCAGCGTTCGGTCGCTTATCAAAGATATGGCGCGCTCCGAGGAACTCGGAGGTGAGCGTATTTTGCGCCTGCGCAACGGATACTCAGCGCTGGTCTCTTGGCTTGAACGCCAGTGCACTAGCAACCGTGTCGAAATCCGCACCGATCATGCGGCGCGCCGGATTGCATATGGTTCTGACCGCGCCGTGATTACGGGAAATCACTTTCGAGAGACCTTTCAGCTCGAAGCTGACGCTGTCGTGGTCACCGTTCCAGCTTCGCTCCTCCACCCCGGAGCTGCTGCCAGCATCACCTTCGACCCCGAACTTCCAACCTCTAAGCTGGAGGCGCTTCGCGGAACCGCGTTCGGAGCAGTCATCCGCGTCGTCCTTGTCTTCAAGGAACCATTCTGGAAAACCATGAAGGGCAGCGGCGGTTCGCTTGCGAGGCTGCGCTTCCTCTTTTCGCACGATCCGTTCTTCCCAACCTGGTGGACCCAGCACCCGGTCGAGTCACCGGTGCTCGTCGCTTGGTCCTCGGGGCCGCGTGCAAAGGAATTCAGTGGCTGGACGAAGCAGCGGATCATCGAACAGGCGCTCTCCAGCCTCGCGAACATCCTCCCGATTTCGCGGACCGAGGTTGCTGGGATGCTTCGCGAGGGCTTCCTGCACGACTGGCAAGCCGACCCGTTCTCCCTCGGCGCTTACAGCTACTTATGCGTAGGCGCAGCAGATGCCCCCGCCGAACTCGCGCGTTCTATGGGGAATAGAGTGTTTTTTGCTGGGGAAGCTACAAACGGAATGGGCGACCATGGCACCGTGCATGGCGCGATGGAAAGCGGACAGCGCGCCGCCGCCGAGATCAAAGCTGTTTTGGGGTAGAGAGATTAGTGCCGCGTCGCGCCGGCGAGTCGTCCTGAAGTTCGCACGCTGCCGCAAGCTTTTTTGGCCGCGGCTTGCATCCAGGGAGTGATCGTCCCTTTTTCCACCACGCCAATAACGATCTGGTTCTGATGGTCAGAGAGATACATCGTAGTGCGGCTCTCGCGCTTGGTGTTCTGGCACAACTCGTCGACGACTTGCTGTTCGTGCGAGCTCAACACTTCTTCCGGAAGCACATTGAAGTTGCGGAAGGTCCACACTAAACGGATGCGGTCCAGCAGGCGGGGTGATACGTAGCGAGTTCCATTGTCGCTTGAAACCTGGAGCACGCCGTAACGGATTTTTTCCATCCACATTGAAGACGTCCTGTATTTTCGGGGGCCAGAACGCAACCAGAGTAGCCCTGCACCTTAGTTGATGCAACAGTTTTCTGCACTAAAATGTGGCACTCCGGGGCTGTGTACTTTGGTCACCAGAGCCGCCCCAAACGGTTACTTTGGGCACGTTGGCCAGGTATCCCCCTCGTGCTAGTGTTCCGCCGTTTTTCCACAACCTACAACTTATGAAAGTAGACAAGCTGCCGCTCAATCGCGTCTTTGACCGCACCGAACGCTTGGAAGCACCCCTGTTTCAGCGCCCTTATGTATGGGAGCGGGAGCAAAACTGGGAGCCGCTTTGGTGCACCATCCGTACCGTTGCCGAGGCCCGTTTGAATAATGACGCCCACCGCACCACCTTCCTTGGCGAACTAGTCCTTGACCAACTCGAGACTCCGCTGAGCCAGATCCACGCCCGGCAGATCATCGATGGTCAACAGCGGCTCACGACTTTCCAGATGGTCCTGGCCGCCGCGCGCGATCTTTGCGCCGCCTTGGGCGAACAGCGCTTCTCTCAGGCGTTTCGCAAGCTCACCGACAACGATGTCCCACTCAGCGACAATCCCGACGACATCTTCAAAGTATGGCCTACAAATGCTGACCGGCGCGTCTTCCGCGACACCATGACCGCGGGGAACAAGCGCGAGATTATCGCGCTCGCGTTTAAAAACGCTCTCATCCCCCAGGCTTATCTTTATTTCTACGACCTCCTTCAGGAATGGTTAGGAACCCCAGATGACCCCAATTTCCTTCCCAGGCTCGACGCGCTGCATCAGGCGCTGCGCGAAGACTTGCAATTGGTCATCATCGACCTCGAGAGCGACGACGATCCGCAGGAGATATTCGAAACATTGAATGCGCTCGGCACTCCGCTGCTGCCTGCTGACCTGATCAAGAACTACCTTTTCCGCATGGCGGAGATCCAGGGACTGAACTCCGAGCGGCTGAACGCGCAATACTGGTCACGCTTCGACCGTGAAATCAGCTTCTGGCGCGACGAGGTGCGCCAAGGCCGCCTCAAGCGACCGCGGTATGACTTATTCGTCCGCCACTACCTCACATTAATGTTGAAGGAAGACGTAAGCGCCGGCGAGCTTTTCAAGGGATTCAAAAGGTACGCCGGCCGCGAGCCTGAGCGTACCGCTTGCGAGCTGATGCGGGAATTCCGAAGCTACGGCACGATCTACCGCAGCTTTGAGACCTATGCCGACGACTCACGTGAAGGCATCTTCTTTTATCGCCTCGAGCAGCTCGATACCAGTACGGTGTTCCCGCTCCTGCTTGAAGTAATCCGCAAATTCGCAGGCGACGAGCATCGGCGGCAGCTCGATCAGATACTCACCGACATCGAGTCTTTTCTCGTAAGGCGCAGCATCTGCCAGCTCACCAGCAAGAATTACAACCATCTTTTTGTAGAGATGCTGCGGAGTATCCCGGCGATCTCAGCCAAGTCCATCCGCGATTTCCTGCTCGCGTCTTCGGCAGACACTTCCCGCTGGCCTGACGACGTGGAATTCGAGAAGGCATGGATCAATATTGATTTCTACCGGAAGGTGAAACGATCGAAAGTACGGATGATCCTGGAAGCATTGAACGATTCGCTATTCACGCCAAAGACAGAGAAGGTCCGCATCGACCGCCAACTTACCATCGAGCATCTGATGCCTCGCGATTGGGAGCAGCATTGGCCTCTGACTGCATTTTCCGGGAACTTCCCGCTCGACATCGCCACGGAATTTCGTAACGAATACCTGCACAAGATCGGCAACCTCACTCTGATCACGCGCTCGTTGAATCCCGCCATATCGAATGGGCCATGGCAGACAAAGCGCCGCGAGATTCTGAAGCACAGCGCCATTCATTTGAACCGCGCATTTCTCGAGGCCGAAACGTGGGACGAAGAAGCTATACTGCATCGCACAAAAGTGCTTTTCGGTCATGCGGTGAAGATATGGCCACGTCCGCAGACGAGCTGAATCGCATTCAAAACCGCAGAAGGCGCATCCAGGCTTTCAGATGCTGAAGTCGCAGAAGTTCGTTGATTATCATCGCGGGCCGAACATGAGCAGGATTCCGGTCGGCGGCGATGTTGCCGGCATGATCGCCGGGGTTGGGATTGTGATTGGTGCCTGGGTCGGTTTGCCGGACTATCGTTGGTTCTGGATCGCGAGTGCCATCGGCGGAATTGTTGTTGGTGCCTCGCTTTATCTCTGGCATAAACGCGAGAAACCTAAGCAGAACGAACTTTCTATCCGTCCGAAGCAGTAATTCAGTTTCCTTTTCCATCCAGTGCTGTTAAAATTTATAAAATCCACTCCCCGGAGTCAGCATGCAAGCGATCCTTGCGCTCGAAGATGGCCGCATCTTCAGAGGCAAAGGTTACGGAGCCAAAGCAGAGTGTTACGGGGAAGTTGTTTTTAATACCTCCGTCACCGGATACCAGGAGATCTTCACCGATCCTTCTTACGCCGGGCAGATCGTAGTCCTTACCAACCCTGAGATCGGCAATTACGGCACCAACCCTGAAGACAATGAAGCCACGCGTCCTTATATCGAGGGACTAGTGGTGCGCGAGTTTTCGCCTATCAGCTCGAATTGGCGCTCGCAACAGGTTGCCGATGAGTATCTCGAGAAGTACAAGATCCCGGTCATCGCTGACATTGATACGCGCGCTCTGGTCCGCCACCTGCGCGACAACGGATGCAAGCGCGGCGTGATCTCGTCGCTCGAGACCGACGCCGAGAAGCTGGTGGAGAAGGCCAAGGCGATTCCTTCGATGGTCGGCAGCGATCTCGCGAAAGTGGTCAGCACAAAGCAGCGCTATGTTTGGGAGACAGGCGAGCGCTCACACGAGCCGACGGAAGTCGTCGGCGTAAAAGACGAGCCGGCGCGCTTCCACGTAGTCGCCTACGACTATGGGATCAAGCACAACATCCTGCGAAAACTTGCGAGCGAAGGCTGCAAGGTCACCGTGGTTCCGGCGGAGACGACCGCGGAAGACGTGCTCACGCTGAATCCTGACGGAATCTTCTTGTCGAATGGCCCGGGTGATCCCGAGCCGTGCACCTACGCGCAAGACAATATCCGCCGCCTGATGGGTAAGAAGCCTATATTCGGCATCTGCCTCGGACATCAACTGATCGGCTTGGCTCTCGGCGGCAAAACTTACAAGCTGAAGTTCGGGCACCACGGTGGAAACCATCCGGTGCAGCAGCTGGAGTCGAAGAAAGTCGAGATCACGGCGCACAACCACAACTTCGCCGTGGATCCCGATTCGCTGGCCGATAGCGAGATCATCAAGACGCACATCGATTTGAACGACGGGACGCTGGAGGGCCTGCGACATCGCAACCTGCCGCTGTTCAGCGTGCAGTACCATCCCGAGGCGTCGCCGGGACCGCACGATTCGCACTACCTGTTCAAAGATTTTGTGAAGATGATGGAAGAGTTTAGGGGCTAGTGTCGGGTGTCGAGTTTCGAGAATGAAACGAATATTGCCAATCGCGATCCTGTTAGGAATGTTCGGGTTCGCTTTTGCAGCGACTTGTCCGGATGCACCGCCGATGGATTTGCGCGGAACGCGCGGAGCGATCCTGAATCCGAATGGCGCACCGGTGGTTAGCGCGAAGATCAAACTCTACAGTGCGCATCAGGTTTCGCCGAATACGTATCGCAAGAGTACGGAAAAAGCGATAGTCACTGCGATGACGGACAATCAGGGCGCATTCGACCTGAGCACCGTACAAGCGGGTGTGTACTTCCTCACGCTGACGCAAAAGAATGCTCCTGAGCGGAGCGCGCTGGTTCGAATCCCGGCGAAAAATTCGGCGATGCTGCCGAAACAGAAAGAGATCTGGTTAAAGCTTTCGCAGGATGAATGTGTAGGAATGATGGTGTACGTGCCGAACCAATGAGGGAGAAGAATTGACTTACCGTATCGCGGTCGTGATCGCCAGCACAATGTGTTTGTGCACGTTAGCTGCTGCGTGTTTGCCACCAGTGGCAGTGCCGGTAAGCTTACCCCTGGAGATCACGCTGGATCGCGGATTGGAACCAAGCGGTACTGTGGTTGTCACGATCCAGGATGTAGAGAACAAGCGTCCAGTACGAACTGTCACTCTCGACAAGAGCGGGATCAATCGAATTGCTGAATTACCACCTGGGGACTACTGGGTAGGTGCGACGGCGAACAATCTTAAAACCTCCATTCGACGGATATCTGTGGGTGGTTCCGGGGAGAAGGAAAAGAAGGTGGGTTCCGTTGCTCTTTTTTGGCCGTCTTTGCAGAGAGCCTCCGCAAAAGCGGCTTCAGGGGTGCTGCTAGTCGGAACCACCAGTGGCTATAAACCGCTTGCAGCAGCTGCATTGAAGTGGGCTGAGTTGCGTACCCAAAAAGAAATCAGCACGACCTTGACGGATTCGCAGGGTCGTTTTCAGCTTCCCACGATGGAAGGTGATTTTCTGGTACATGTGGAGATGTTACAGACTTTCACTTCCTCGAAACCCAGCTTTGACTTTGTAGCCTTAATAAGCAAGAACGCGAAGGACTCCGGGTTGCATTTGATTGTTTCAGATACCTGCAACGGATGGATGATAAAGCCGGACTATTCTTCAAATGCCCAAACGCACTGACATATCGAAGATCTTGATCATCGGCTCCGGGCCGATCGTGATCGGTCAGTCTGCCGAGTTCGATTACTCGGGCACGCAGGCGTGCAAGGCGCTTCGGTCTGAAGGTTACGAGGTGGTGCTGGCGAATTCGAATCCGGCCACCATCATGACCGATCCCGAGCTTGCCGATCGCACCTACATTGAGCCGCTCACTCGCGATTACCTGGAAGAGATCATTCGTATCGAATCGGAGATGCTGGCGGGTCGCAAGGGCACCTTCGCCCTGCTCCCCACGGTTGGCGGGCAGACCGCGCTGAACTTGGCGGTGGAACTTGCGGATTCAGGCATTCTCGAGAAGTACAACGTCGAGCTGATCGGCGCGCAACTCGGCGCAATCAAGAAGGCTGAAGACCGCCTGCTCTTCAAAGACGCGATGCAGAAGATCGGCCTCGACGTCCCGAAGTCCACGCTGACCAACAATTTGAAAGACGGACTCGACTTCGCCGGGAAGATCGGCTTCCCGGTGATCATTCGTCCATCGTTCACGCTGGGTGGTTCTGGCGGCGGCATCGCATACAACCGCGAGGAGATGCTGGAGATATTGGCGCGCGGCCTCGACCTCTCACCAGTGCACGAAGTGCTGATCGAAGAGAGCGTGCTGGGGTGGAAAGAGTACGAGCTGGAAGTAATCCGGGATGTGGCGGACAACGTGATCATCGTCTGCTCGATCGAGAACTTCGATCCGATGGGCGTGCACACGGGCGACTCGATAACGGTCGCGCCGGCGCAGACGCTGACCGACCGCGAATATCAAATGATGCGCGACGCTTCCATTAAGGTGATCCGCGAGATCGGGGTCGAGACCGGCGGCTCAAACATCCAGTACGGCGTGCATCCGAACACCGGGCGGATGGTCGTCATCGAGATGAACCCGCGCGTCTCGCGCTCGTCGGCACTTGCGTCGAAGGCCACGGGATTCCCGATCGCGAAGATCGCCGCCAAGCTCGCGGTCGGTTACACGCTCGACGAACTTTCCAATGACATCACGAAGAAGACGCCGGCATGCTTTGAGCCGACGCTCGATTACGTTGTCGTCAAG
>JBJMGI010000093.1:0-8405 GCA_045807945.1 Terriglobales bacterium
GAACCGAACCAGGCCGAGTTGCGCGCTATCCGCGAGTACGATAAAGAGGGTTTCTGGACGAAGTAGGCGATGAGCGAATTCAGAACCATCTCGCTGGAGTTTGTGGACCATGTGGCGCGTTTGCGGCTGAACTCGCCGCCGCAGAACGTGATCACCTTCGAGATGATGGACGAGCTTCGCGCTGCGCTCGAGCAGGTTGAGCAGCAGCCGGTCGCGTCGGTGATCATCAGCGGCTCGGAGAAGGCGTTTTCCTCTGGTGTGGACGTGGCCGCGCATACTCCCGACAAAGTGGAAGAGATGCTGCGGCTGTTTCACAGCGTGATCCGGTCGGTGGTCGCGTGCAAGAAGATCACCATCGCGGCCGTGCAAGGAAATTGCCTGGGCGGCGGAGCCGAGCTGGCGATGGTCTGCGACATGGTCTTCACTTCGCCACACGCGCGATGGGGATTCCCTGAGATCAAGCTCGGCTGCTTTCCTCCGGTAGCATGCGCCGGACTTGCGGCGGTGGTCGGGCCAAAGCATGCGGCCGATCTGATTCTTACCGGACGGCAGATCGATGGCACGGAAGCCTCGGCGATTGGACTCGCCAACGAAGCGCTTGGCACGTGCGAGGAGCGCGCTGAAGAATTCGCGCGCACCTTCGCCGACCTCAGCCCCGAGGCGCTCGCCATCACCAAGCGCGCGTTCTACTCCTGGGACGCCTTTCACTTCGACAAAGGACTGGCTAAATCTGAGAAGGTCTACATGGAAGTGCTGATGAAGACCGACGACGCCAAAGAGGGGATTAAGGCCTTCATGCAGAAGCGCCAGCCGAAGTGGAGTGGGAAGTGAAACTCCAATCGCTTCAGCAGGCGATCGCGCAGCACGTCTCTAACGGCTCCTCCGTCGCTCTCGGACTACAGATGGAGCAGATGATCCCGTTCGCCGCCGGGCACGAGATCATGCGGCAGAAGAAGCGCGAGCTACGGCTGATCGGTCCGATCTCCGACATTTTGTTTGACCAGCTCATCGGCGCGGGATGCGTGAAAGACGTCGTGGCCGCCTGGGTCGGCAACGTGATGATGGGGACGGCTTATAACTTTCGCCGCGCCGTGGAGCAGAAGAATCGGGGAACGCCGGGTGAGAAGCTAAAAATCTTCAATATGAGCAACTTCACGCTGGCGCTGGCGCTGCAGGCGGGGGCTATGGGCGTACCGTTCCTGCCGACGCGCACCGCTCGCGGCAGTGACATCCCGAAGAACAATCATTTCTTCTACGAGATCATGTCCCCCTTTGCCTCGGAGAGCGGCGAGCGCGAGATGGTGTACGCCGTCCGGGCGCTGGTGCCGGATGTGGCGATCGTCCACGTGCAGCGTGCCGACGAAGAGGGGAACGCGCACTGCTGGGGGAACTTCGGCGTCATGATCGAAGGTGTACGCGCGGCGAAGAAGGTGATCGTCTGCGCCGAGGAGATCGTCCCGCGCGAGGTCATCTCCTCCGACCCCAACCGCACGGTGATTCCCGGTTTTCTGGTGAGTGCGGTGTGCGAGGTCCCTCTGGGAGGGCATCCTTCGCCGGTGCAGGGATATTACAAGCGTGACGATTCCTTCTTTCGCCAATATCATGAAGAGAGCAAGACGGCAGAGGCGTTCGAGAGCTGGGCCAAGCGCTGGGTGTACGGCGTTCGGAATATTGCCGAGTACGCGAAGCTGCTTGGCGAGGAGCGCGTCGCGAGCTTGGGCGTAAAACAGCATGCTTATGCGGCGCAGACGGACTACGGATATTGATGGATTTCGAGATTCAGCCGGAACAGGTAAAGCAATTGGCAGCGCACAATTTTACGCTGCTCGATTGCCGCGAGCCGTGGGAGCACCAGACAGCGCGCATTGAAGGCGCGCTGTTGATCCCGATGAACGAGATTCCGGCGCGGGCGCATCAGGAACTCGACCCGGATGCGCACATCGTGGTCTATTGCCATCACGGAGTGCGCTCGCTGAACGTGACCAACTGGCTGCGTCAGCAGGGATTCGAGAAGGTGCAGTCCATGCGCGGCGGGATCGATGCGTGGTCGCGAAGTGTGGATCCGAAAGTACCGACTTATTAAATGAAGAAAGAACTCATTTTGCTGCGCGTCAACGGACGGACCCGCGAGCTCGCCATCGAGCCCTCGAAGCTGCTGCTCGACACTTTGCGCGAGGACCTCGGGCTCACCGGCTCGAAGCGCGGCTGCGACGACTCTTCGTGTGGCGCGTGCACCGTCCAGGTGAACGGAGTGCCGTCGCTCGCGTGCACCATGCTGGCCGCGAGCTGCGCCAGCGATGACGACCTGCCCGAGCCCATCGAGATCACGACGATTGAAGGCGTGGCCGAGCACGGGTCGCTAGCCGCCATTCAGAAATCCTACGGCGATTGGGGCGGCGCGCAGTGCGGATACTGCACTCCGGGATTCATCATCACGGTGAAGGCGCTCCTAGAGCGCAATCCTGATCCGAACGACGAAGACATCCGCCATGCTCTCAGCGGGAACCTGTGCCGCTGCACTGGCTACACGCAGATGTTCCAGGCGATCAAGGCGGCGGTGGAGGCGGAGAAGAAGGGAATGGCGGTAGCGAGATGATAAAGGCGTCCACGCTCGTTCTTCTAATGGCGTCTACTTTGGCAGCTGATAAGTATTCAACATGTCCAAAAAGAACTTTCGAGGAAGCGCCTATGCAGAGTGTCGCCTACGCACAGCTTTCATCGACGGACATTTTGAAGCGAGCACAGAAGAAGGTACTTCCTAAGACTCCGTTAGTTTGTCGATGCTCAGGCAGCATTACAGTGATCGTGTTTGTGGAGAGCAACAAGACGGTATGTGCAACCGCAAAAAACGGACATCCGCTGTTGCAGAAGGCCGCAGTTGATGCTGCTTCTAAATGGAACTACCGCGACGATGCACGATTGGGTGGAACATTCACTGGCGAGTTGACATTTTCATTCGAAGGCAATCATGTCCGACTTCTCAATCATCGGTAAGCCCATCGCCCTGATCGATTCGGCCGGCAAGACCACAGGTCACGGCAAGTATGCCGACGATCTCAGCGTTCCCGGCATGCTGATCGGCAAGATACTGCATTCGCCGTACCCGCACGCGCGCATCAAGCACATTGATTCGCGGCGCGCACTCGCGCTCGAAGGCGTGGTCACGGTGGTCACAGGCGTGGACGCGCCTAACAAATACGGAATTCTTCCTGTCGGACACGATGAGACTGCGCTCGCCGTGGACAAGGTCCGCTACGTGGGCGACAACGTGGCGTGCGTCGTCGCGACTACAGAGTCGATCGCCGAGCAAGCGGTCGAGCTGATCGACGTGGACTACGAGCTGCTGCCCGCCTACTTCGATCCGGAAGAAGCGATGAAGGCGACCAGCGATCTGATTCACGACCATAAAGCCAACAATCTAGAAAAGGATTATCACCACGTCTTCGGAGATCCGGATGCGGCGTTCGCGAAGTGCGATGTGGTGCTCGAAAACCGCTACCTTGCCGGCGAGGTGACGCACGCGGCGATGGAGCCGCACTCCACCCTGGCGAGTTTCGAATTCAATCCGCAGACCGGCGAGATGGGGCGGCTGACGGTATGGTCGTCGACGCAGGTTCCGTACTACCTGCAGCACAAGCTCTCGCTGGTGCTCGATATGCCGATGCAGCAGATACGCGTGATCAAGCCGCTGGTGGGCGGCGGCTTCGGCGGCAAAAGCGAGGTCATCCCGCTGGAGATCATCTCGGCGGTCGCGGCGCGCAAAGCGAAGGCGCCAGTGAAGATCACCTACACGCGCGAGGAAGTTTTCTGGGCACATCGCGGGCGTCCGCGAACCATTATCGACCTGAAGACCGGCGTTACGAAAGACGGACGCATCCAGTCGGTCGCGGCAAAGGTCATACAGGACGGCGGCGCGTATTGCTCGTACGGCGTGGTCACTATCCTTTATTCAGGCGCGCTGCTCGGCGCGCTTTACGACATCCCCAACATTAAATATGACGGCTTCCGCGTGCTCACCAATAAGCCCGCATGCGGCGCGATGCGCGGACACGGAACCGTGAACGTGCGTTTCGCCTTCGAGTCACAGCTTGACGAGTTAGCGGCGAAGATCGGCATGGACACGGCGGAAATCCGGCGCGTGAATCTGCTCAAGCCTCCCTGCATCACGGTGAACGGCTTGCGGGTTCAGAGCTACGGATTGCCGGAGTGCATAGATAAGGTTGTTGAAGGTTCGGAGTGGAGCAAGCGCAAAGGCAAGCTCGGCCGAGGACGCGGGCTGGGCCTGGCCTGCTCGCATTACGTGAGCGGCGCGGCGAACTCGATCATCCGCTCCGATATGCCGCACTCCACGGTGAACATCAAGATCGATCGCGACGGCGGCGTGGTCGTCTACACCGGAGCCTCCGACATCGGCCAGGGCTCGGACACGATGGTGGCCCAGGTCGTTGCTGAAGGGCTCGGCTGCAAGATGGACCGCATCCGCGTGATTGCCGCCGACACAGATCTAACCCCCATCGATATCGGCTCGTATTCCTCGCGCGTGACGTTCATGAATGGCAACGCGTCGTTGCGCGCAGCGCAGGACGTGAAGAAGAAGATCATCCACGCGGCAGCGAAGAAGATGGCCTGCGCGGAAGAAGATGTGGTGATGCGCGACGATATGGTCTGGCGTCGCGGCGCCGCGCACGTTTCATCGTCGCCGATGCCAGATGCCGCGCACATTCTCGATAAAAAAGATAATCCGTACGGCGGACCAGCAGCGGCCGGAAGCGTCGCACAGGTCTCCGGACGCGTCGAAGGGCAAGTGCTTCGCGGCTCGCTCCAGCAGAAGCGCAAAGAAGAAGGTCCGAAGGACCGCTTGAGTTTTGAAGAAGCGGTGGTTGCAGCGATTGATTTCACTGGAGCGCTCAGCGGCACAGGTTCCTATGCACCTCCTCCGCAAGCTCGTGGCGGAGGTCACAAGGGTGGTGGCGTCGGCCCGTCGCCGGCGTATTCGTATTCGGCACAGGTTGCAGACGTCAGCCTGGACGAAGAGACCGGCATCGTCACCGTGAACAAGATGTGGGCGGCACACGATTGCGGCCGTGCGTTGAATCCTGTCTCCGTCGAAGGACAAGTGATCGGCTCGGTGTGGATGGGCCTCGGCCAGGCGCTGCAGGAAGAAATGGTGTGGAAAGATGGATTGCTGATGAATCCCGGAATGCTCGGGTATCTTTCGCCGTCATCGGCGGAATCGCCGGAGATCGTCAGCTACATCGTCGAGAGCGTTGACCCCGAAGGTCCGTTCGGAGCGAAGGAAGCCAGCGAAGGCTCGCTCGCGGCCGCCATCCCCGCAATTTCGAACGCGATCTACGACGCAGTCGGCATACGCCTGCGCGAAGCTCCATTCACGCCCGAGCGCGTTCTTGCGGCCATCCGCGCGCAAAAGGGAATGAAGCATATTGATCTGACCGGACACGACGATCCGGTTCTGCCGACAAAGTTCCGCGAGCACGGCGGCTCGTTGTGGTTCAAAGGACGCGGCCCGAATCGGCATGAGCTGGATCCGGCAAGGAAGCCGGCTGAGGTGAGTGAGTGAGTACAACTACCCGCGCGGACCGAATCCTGTACTTGGGGTTAACAACTATAGTTCTCTCGCTAGTCACTGGAGCGGTGCTTATGCGCAGCGGAGGGACACATACCGACCCGCGAGAACTGGGATTCGGAATCGAGGCGGGGGCGATTCTCCTGCTGCATTTGTGGCTGCTCATGTCTTTGAGTCGCATCATCGTCCGGCGGTATGCGCCGCGCGTTCTCGGTCTTCTAACGGTCGTTGTCCTTCCTGTGCTGGTTTTTATCGACGTCCATGATTGGATTCGCGCTTATAGATGAGCCTTCCTTCATTCAAACTTCTTCGTCCGCGCACCGTCGAGCAGGCGGTCACGTACCTTACGCGCCATGGCCAGCTTGGCGAGCTGGAGATCCTGGCCGGCGGCACGGACCTTGTCCCATCGATGAAGCAGCGCCTTTTCACTCCGAACTTCGTAATGGACGTGCGCGGCATCGAGGAGCTGTCGAAGATCAAAGTGCTACCTGGGCACGCGGTCGAGATCGGCGCCCTGACCACGCTTTCCGCCATCGAAGACTCGGGATTCATCCAGCGCAATTATCCCGTGCTGCACGAGGCGGTGAAGACGGTGGCCTCGCCCATCCTGCGCAATATGGGCACGCTCGGCGGCAACATCTGTTTGGACACGCGCTGCCTCTGGTACAACCAATCGCTGCAATGGCGGCGCTCGTGCGGCTTTTGCATAAAGAAAGATGGCGACCTATGCCACGTGGCGCCCGGGGGCAAGAAGTGTTGGGCGGCGTTCTCGGGCGATACTCCTCCGGCGTTGTTGTGCCTGAATGCGGAGATCGAGATCGTCGGGCCAAAAGGCTTCCGTCGCGCTGCGCTGAAAGATTTCTACACCAACGATGGCGTCGTGCGCATGAAGCTGGAGAAGAACGAGATGCTCACCCGCATCTTCCTGCCCGAGACAATGGCCGGGTGGCAGGGTGCGTACCTCAAGCTGCGCATCCGCGGCTCGATCGACTACCCGCTGGCGGGAGTGGCTGTCGCGATCAAGAAGAATGGGGTGATACAGGATGCGCAGGCGGCGATCACTGCAGTGAATCCTGCGCCGCACCTGATTCCCAACGTCGCCGACGCGCTGCGCGGCAAGCCGATGAAGGATGACGCCGAGATGAACGCGACCGTCGTTGGGGAGCTCGCAGCAAAAGTAGCGAAGCCGCTGACTACGTCGGCGCTGACACCGGATTACCGCCGCGAGATGATCCGGGTGTTCGCGAAGCGCGCCGTGCTGGCGGCGATAAAGTCCAATTAAAACCGCGGAGGACGCGGAGGACGCAGTGGGAATCGACAGGGCGAAAAAGCGCGCTGCAAACGCAGCACTGTCGCGAGAGACGCGTCAGCAGAGATATGTTAATGGCAAAGTCTTCCGAGTGCTGCGTGGTGAGCGGGACGATCTGATAACGCCACGCCCATTCTTTCATTGGGCTTATTTCAAAACGAAGACGGCGCGCAAGACCTTCATCGCGAAAATCACAAAGTTGAAGTTTAGTGTGGTGGCTGAGACGGTTCCTTATTCTTTCGATAAAAAGTTGCCACACGGCATTGAGTTCACTAGGGTTTCTTCCATGGATGCGACGGCCCTTCCCCGAACATGCGCCAGGCTGTCGCTGATTGCCAGTCAGCTGGGCGGCGAGTACGACGGTTGGGAAGTTCAAGTCGTGCAAAGCGACGCAAAAGACAGATAGGCTGCGGTCGGCCCCTAGAATTTAATGCGACCCTTCGCAATCTCACTCGTCTAAGTACCGTTACAATCATTCGTTCCAATCCTTAGGAGGCTGTGTGCGCAAGAGACTTCCCCTGCTTATTATCCTGTTCGTTTCCTGTTGGGCATTGGCTGCAGATAAGGCCGATAAACCGGCTGCCACTCCCAAGTACGACGCCAAGTTCGGCGAAAAATATCTGAAAGAGACCGAGAAAAACTTTCTCGATTCCTTCAATCATCTCTCCGAGGCGCAACTCAAATTCAAACCGGCGCCCGACAAATGGTCGGTGATGGAAGTGGCCGAGCACGTCACCAAAGCGGAAGACATGTTCAGCCAGATGGTCACCGAGCAAGTGATGAAGTCTCCTGCTGCGGATGCAGACAAGATAGCTTCGGTCCAAGGCAAAGAAGCGGGGATATTGGATAGAGTCCCCGATCGTAGCTCGAAAGCGCAAGCTCCGGACATGCTGAAGCCTACCGGTAAGTGGGCGACCCGCGAGGAGCTGGTAAAGGAATTGAAGGCTACACGCGCCAAGAACATCGATTACATCAAGGCAAATTATGCCGAAATGCGCAAGCACACCATGGAAGGCCCTCCGGGTACGGGAACCAATGACGCCTATCAATGGATGCTTTTCATGGCTGCTCACTCCAAGCGTCACACAGCTCAGATGGAAGAAGTGAAGGCTGATCCGAACTTCCCGAAGAAGTAGAGACTTGTTCCGCGCGGGATAAATCCCGCGCGGAACTCTTTTTGCAAGCTTTACGGCGTGGCTGAAGCCGCCCCTCCGAGAGCAACATCCTCGACGTTAGAAAGATTCCATCTGCTATAACTAGCAACCAGCAACTCATGCTCGTCACTGACTGCCACATCCACATACAACCGGTTGACGCCTGGAAGCCGGCTGCGCTGGAGGCGATGAAGCGCAAGCGCACCGATTGGGAGCAGGTGCTCGAGTTCTGCCGCTCTCCCAAAGCGTTTCTCGAGCACATGGACTCGGCGGGAATCGACCGGGCGGTGCTGATCAATTATGTTGCACCGGAGGTGATGGGCTTCACGCCTGCCGTCAACACGTTCATCTCCGACTA
>JBJMGI010000094.1:0-16115 GCA_045807945.1 Terriglobales bacterium
CATGCGCCATTGTGGCAGTATTTCGGAGCTTCACTCGACCACTCCGTTCTGGCGCTCTGTTTTTTGGCTTTTCTGCTGGGGGACGCGGAACGAAAGCTCGCGCTCGGGAACCGGATAAAGAGGCCGACCTAAGCCTTCTTGCCGCGGAAAAGTCCGGCGATACCGAATGTATACGGCGTCCAGGAGACATCGCTGAACCCCGCCGCTTCCATTTTCTTCTTCATCTCTTCGGGTTCAGGAAATCGTGCCACCGAAGCCGGCAAGTAGCTATAGGGTCCGCTCACTCCCGAGATCGCACTTCCGATTCGCGGCAGCAAGTGCTTGAAGTACACACGATAAAGCTTTCCCAAGATTCCAGTCGGCTCACTGAAGTCCAGGATTCCTATCTCACCACCCGGCCTGAGCACGCGATGTATCTCCCGCAAGCCAGCCTCGTAGTTCGCAAGGTTGCGAAAACCGAATGCGCTGGTCACCAGATCAAAAGCGGTATTCGGTAGCGGCAGCTGCAGCGCGTCCGCTTCCATCAAGGCAATCCTCTTGTCCGCCGTCTTCGGTGTCGCGCGCGTGAGCATCGCGTGCACAAAATCTGCACCCACGATTTGATTCGAAGCTTTCCCCGCGCGCTTTCGCAACGCGAGTGTCATGTCACCTGTGCCGCAACAAAGGTCCAGAACACGAGCATCCGGTCGCTGCAGTATGTGCGAGAACGTTCGCGCGGCGCGCCACCACCAGATGCGATCAACATTGCATGAGAGGACGTGATTCAGCAGGTCGTAACGCGGAGCAACATCAGCGAACATCTGCTGCACGGCTCGTGCGGCAGACTGCTCATCGCGAGCGCCTTCCGGGGCCGCGCCCACGGCCGCCTTCGATATCGCTTCCGGCGGGCTCATAGCTGCGAGAGGTAGCGGATTTCTTCCACGGCCTGCTGCACAGCGCGATCAGGCACATCGCTCACGATCTCAACTTCGCCGATCTGTCGCGGAAGTATGAAATGTACGTGTCCGTTCTGCTTCTTTTTATCGGAGTGCATGCGCTTGATCACGTTCTTGCTGCGCGACTGCACCTTTGGCAACGGAGCGTAGGCCAGCACGGTGCCGATGATCCGCTTCGCTGTTTCGCCGTCGGACTTCTGCATGGCCGCCGCGATCATCGCCGCGCCGATCATTCCCCACGCAACCGCCTCGCCGTGAAGGAACTGTTTGAACGAAGTCTCCGCTTCAAGCGCATGTCCGATGGTGTGGCCAAAATTCAGGATGCGCCGCTCGCCGCCTTCGAACTCATCCGCTGCGACCACTTTGGCCTTCACGCGCACACACTCCGTGATCAGCCACTCCATCGTGTCGGGATCGCGCGATAAGACCTTTTCTCTTTTCTGCTCCATGAACTCAAATATCTTTGGCTCGCGGATCACACCGCACTTAAGCGCTTCGTACAGTCCCGAGCGGAATTCTCTCTCCGGCAAGGTCGAGAGCACTTCCGGGTCGGTCAACACCAGCCGCGGCTGGTGGAAGGTGCCGACGAGATTTTTCCCAGCCGACAGGTTCACTCCCGTCTTGCCGCCTATCGCCGCGTCCACCTGTGCAAGGAAAGAAGTTGGAATTTGGACGACGTCAATACCGCGCATGTAAACCGACGCTACAAATCCAGCAACGTCGCCTGCAACACCGCCCCCGAGAGCCAAGATGAGCGACTGCCGGTCCGCGCCCGATTTCACCAAACGCCCAGTCAGTGTTTCGACCGTTCGCATGTTCTTGTTGCTCTCTCCATCGGCGAATTCAAGCACCTCGTGCTCGAATCCAGATTTCTTCAACGCAGCCGATACCGGCGCAGCCCAGTGCTTCTTCACTGGCGGAACGGTGATGACGAATATTTTGGAAGGTTTGCGGCCGAGTGCCGACTCGATCTCGTCCCCGATGTCGGCCAATACTCCGCTGCCGATCACTGCCTCATAGGGCCGGGGCTTCACGCTGATGGGGACACGCGTCATCTACTTTC
The DNA here is from genome assembly GCA_045807945.1 of Terriglobales bacterium. GTDB lineage: Bacteria > Acidobacteriota > Terriglobia > Terriglobales > Acidobacteriaceae > CAVQGF01. Next base: position 1,999 of record JBJMGI010000094.1, read on the forward strand.
ATCATAGCAAGAGCTGCGGCCACTCTTGCTCTCCGATTCTGCTACCATTTCTTTCTCCTCATGAAGTCGGTTCCTCAAGACACGGATTTCATCGTTGTCGGCGCCGGAGTAGCGGGATTGCGCGCTGCCATCGAGCTTGCGCAATCGGGCCGCGTGCTCGTGCTCACCAAGCAGGAGATCACCGAATCCGCCACGCAGTACGCGCAGGGCGGGATCGCCGTTGCCCTCAGTGACGAAGATGAGATCAGCCTTCATCTGCAAGATACTCTGTCTGCTGGCGACGGCTTGGTGAATCCCGAAGCCGCGCGCGTTCTTGTTGAAGAGGGGCCAGATCGCATTAACGAGCTCATCTCCTGGGGCACGCAGTTCGACCGCGAAGGCACCAAGCTCACCTTCACACGCGAAGGGGCTCACAGTCGCTCGCGCGTGCTGCACGCCCACGGCGATTCCACCGGACGCGAGATCGGGCGCGCTCTCCACGCCAAAGCCGCCACTCTGAAAAACATTTCTTTCTGCGAGTTCGAATTTACAGCCGACTTGCTGTTGGAGCATGGTCGTGTGTGTGGCGTTGCATTGGTCGATGAGCGAAAAGGCAAACGTGGGCAGCGGCACAATGTGCTCGCCTCAGCCGTGCTGCTAGCCAGCGGCGGCATCGGTCAGGTTTATCGTGAGACGACGAACCCGAGCGTCGCAACCGGCGACGGTGTCGCCATGGCCTACCGCGCTGGGGCCGAGATCAGCGACATGGAATTCGTGCAGTTCCATCCTACGGCTCTTTACCTGAAGAACGCGCCCCGGTTCTTGATCTCTGAAGCTCTGCGTGGTGAAGGCGCTTACCTGCGCAACATGGAGCTCAGCCGCTTCATGCCGAAGTATCACGACATGGCCGAACTCGCTCCCCGGGACGTCGTCGCCCGCGCCATCGCACATGAGATCGAGCTGGTGAAGTCGCCGGAAGCCGTCGTCTACCTTGATCTCACGCACCTGAAGCCGGAGCGCTTGCGCACTCGCTTCCCTCGGATTTACGAAACTTGCTTGCAGTACAACGTCGATATCGGGATTGACATGATCCCCATCCGCCCCGCCGCTCATTACGTGATGGGCGGAGTGCGAACTGATTTAAACGGCAAGAGCAGTCTCCCGGGACTATATGCCGCAGGCGAAGCCGCCTGCACCGGAGTCCACGGCGCGAACCGCTTGGCCAGCAATTCTCTACTGGAAGGCGTTGTCTTCGGAGCGCGCGCGGGGATTGCGATGCGTCAGGAAAAAGGCGGGGCAGGCTCTGCTCACCCGCAAATCGCCGCAGATGAAACGGAACACCCCAATGACGAGCACATTGACGACCTGCTGCGCTCCATCCGCAATCTAATGTGGCGCGATGCCGGTGTCGTTCGCATGGGTTCGCACATGCGTCACGCCATCCAAGAACTCGAAGCGATGAAGGCCCGCCTGCCGCGTCCCTGGTGCCGCCGCTCCTGCGAAGTCATCAACATCCACCAGATCGCGCTCTTGATCGCTCGCTCCGCTCTGGCCCGCGAAGAAAGCCGCGGCGCGCACTATCGCGAAGACTTCCCCATCCACGACGACGCAAAATTCCGCAAGCATTCAATTGTTGAAAAAAGTAAGGAGCGCGTCCGCTTCCAAGAGGACGCTCGCGTAGCGGTTACGGCCTAAACTATGCGCGCACGCCTGCGCGCGCGCGGGTGTTTTATTTCTTTTCCGTCACGATCTCCGAAAACTCCGCCACCGTCGAAAAATCCTGCAGCAATTTGCTCAGCAGTGCCAGCCGGTTCGCGCGGATGCGTTCATCCGGGTCCATCACCATCACCTTGTCGAAGAAGGCGTCGATGTACGGCCGCAGCTTGGAAACTTCCGCGAGCGCCTCGCGATACTTCCCTTCGGTCCGCATCCGGTCGGCAGTGCCGGCAACGTGAGGCATCTCTCCAGCGAGTGTGATCTCTTCCTTCTCCCGCGCCATCGTGGGCGCGAATTCCGGGGCGGGAGCGTGTTTTGCCTCGCGCGCCTGCCGTAGGATGTTCTTCATCCGCTTGAACGAAACCGAAATAGCCTCAAAGTCTTCCGAGTTGCGGACCGCGCTCACCGCCTCGGCTCTCGCAACCGTGTCCACCACGTCATCGGCACCGGCTGCCAATACTGCATTCACCACGTCGTAAGCGAATCCGCGCGCCTCGCGTAGATAGAACTCCAGCCGCTCACGGAAGAACGTGTTTACCCATTCTGTTACTTTGTCTTGCGGAGCGCCTGTAAAGAACTCCTGCAGCTTTCCTGGTGACGATTTATACGAGTTCACCGCCTCCAGCAGCAGCCCACTCAATCTCATTCGCAGCTTGTGCTCGGCGATCGTTTTGATGATGCCATTCGCCTGACGCCGCAGCGCGAACGGATCTTTCGATCCAGTCGGGATATTCCCCAGCGCGAACATACCCGCGATCGAATCAGCCTTGTCGGCGATCGAGAGCACCGCGCCCTCAATCGTCCGCGGCGCGCTGTCCTCCACCGACTCCGGCTTGTACTGGTCGTAAATTGCGTCCGCAATGTGCGGCCCATGGTGCTGCGCGTTCGCGTAGAGTCCGCCGATGATCCCTTGCAGCTCGGTGAATTCTTTCACCAGCTCCGTCGTGAGGTCCGTCTTCGCCAGCCATGCCGCTTTGTTTAGCGCGTCGCGGTCAATCTTTACCCCGGCATCTGCCAGTTCTGTGGCAATTCCTGACGAAAGATTCGCGACTCGGCCGGCCTTGGCGTGATAGTTTCCTAAATCCTTCTGGAAGGTGACCGCGTGCAGCATGTTCACGCGTTCATTGAGCCGGATCTTTTGATCCGTCTGCCAGAAGAAGCGTGCATCGTTGAATCGCGCCCGGAGAACTCGCTCATTGCCATGACGGATCAGCCCGTCGGGGTCGCCGTCAGTATTCAGCACAGCCAAGAAATGGGGGGCAAGCTTCCCGTTTGCATCTTCGACGGCAAAATACTTCTGGTGATCACGCATCACCGTGACCAGAACTTCTTCCGGCAGATCGAGGTAGCTCTTATCGAAGCTGCCGAGAATGGCGGATGGCCACTCCGTCAGATTCACGACGGTATCGAGCAGCTCTTTGTCTTCGCGCCAGCGGACGTTCGGCACGGTTCGTGCCGCGGCATCCAGCGCTTTGCGGATGCGCTCTTCGCGAGCCCGCGAATCCACTACAACTTTCTTTTCTTCGAGCGCCGCTTCGTAATCTTTGGGTGCGCGCAGTACAGTCCAGCTTCCAAGCACCCGATGGCCGCATGTCTCTGCGCTCGCTCTTACCCCCGCGAACTCCAGCGGAATAACTTCGCCGTCGAGCATCGCGACGATCCAGCGCACCGGACGCACAAACCGCTCCGGCTTGCCCGGTCGCCAATACATGCTCTTTGGCCAATAGATCGCAGCAATCTCTTTGGGTAAACGTTCTGCCAAAATCTCTCGTGCGTAGCGACCTTTTTTTGAAACGACTGCGCTCAAATAATCACCCTTGGGAGTCGTCTCTTTGTTAAGTTGGTCAACCGAAAGACCCAACTTTTTGGCGAAGGCCTCGGCGGCGGCAGTCGGCTTACCATCTTTGAACGCTACCTTCACGGCAGGCCCAAACTGCTTTTCTTGCTTGTCGGGTTGTTTCTGCAGAATTCCAGTTTGGAAGTACGCAACACGACGCGGCGTAGCATAGGTTTTTCCGATGGGTCCGAAGGCTGAGCTGGTTTTTAATACTCTCAGCCCCGGTACAACTTCTTTACCCTCTGGCTCGAAAGACTCCTCTTTTACATCTGCGTCTGACAGAAGATTCTCCGAAAGCAGCAATGAGCCGAGTCGTCCTATTTCCTCGCAAGCCTTATCCAGCATCCGCGCCGGAATCTCTTCACACCCGATCTCTAATAAAAAATCTGCCATATTGTCCTAATTTTTTACGGAGGTCATCCCGAGCGAGCGTTCCCGTGCGAGTCGAGGATCTGCATTTTCCGTTGCGGGATACTGCTGCTCCACCCACGCCTTCGCAACACCAACTGCGAGCGCTCGCACTCGCGCGATCACTCCAACGCGCTCGGTGACGGAGATCGCGCCGCGCGCGTCCAAAATATTGAAGAGGTGTGAGCATTTCAGGCAAAGGTCGAAGGCCCCGAGCAAGGGGAACCGCTTCCCTTCGCCTTTTTTCTGCGCGGCGGCAAACTGTTGCAGCAATCCTGTGCACTCGCGTTCGTAGAGTTCGAAATGCTGCCACGCGGCCTTCACGTCCGCCGTCTCGAAGTTGTTGACGGAGAACTGCAGCTCTTCCGCGTGCCGCACGTCGCCGTACGTCGTAACGTGACCCGTCTTCGGATCGCGCGCCCACTCAATGTCGTAGATGGAATCTTTATCCTGCAGGAACGCTGCTATGCGCTCCAGCCCATACGTCAGCTCGGCTGATATCGGATCCAGGTCCACTCCGCCACACTGCTGGAAGTAAGTGAACTGCGTGATCTCCAGTCCATCGAGCATCACCTGCCAGCCGATGCCCCACGCACCCAGCGTCGGCGACTCCCAGTTATCTTCTTCGAACTTGATGTCGTGCTTGCGCAGGTCGATTCCCAGGGCCTTGATCGATTCCAGATAAAGCTCCTGCACATTTTCCGGCGGCGGCTTCAGAATCACCTGCAGCTGCGTGTGCTTGTACAGCCGGTTCGGATTGTCGCCGTACCTACCGTCGGCCGGCCTGCGCGAGGGCTGCACGTACGCCGTTTTGTACGGCTTCGGGCCGAGCACGCGCAGAAATGTTTCAGGCGCCATCGTCCCCGCCCCCACCTCGACGTCGTAGGGCTGCTGCAACACGCATCCCCGCTCCGCCCAGAACTTCTGCAGCGAGAGGATGATTTCCTGAAATGTTGGAGCGTCCTGCCTCATGTCGTCCTTTAGTCGATCCGGTCCAGCATCGTCGCTGTGACCAACTTCTTTTCCGTCAGCTTCTCGATCCTTTGCACCGCAAACTTTCTCAGATCAGCGCCGCGCTTCCGTGGCCACTCCGGGCCGACGAACTTCTCGATCGGAGCTCGAAACATCTCCGCCGCAAGCTTTCGTGACTCCTGCGAAAGCTCACTCGATGCCAACCGCTTGTCGTTGATGCAGAGCAAACCGTCAGCCAGCACATGAAAATATGCCGCCGAACCGTTCAGCGCAGATCCGCACGCAACGCATTCATCCAAAGCCGGCAGCAGTCCCGTCAAACGCGTGATCCAAAGATCGAAGTACGTAAGCGGCATCCATATCGCGCCGGCTCTCATGTTCTGCAATACCGAGACAGCCAGCCTGTAAGCGTCATCGTTCTGCTCGTGGTCAGGCAGCAATTCGTCCAATGTCTCGGCTACGTGTCCCAGCGCCGCCGCGCGCCCATAATCCACCGCGCTCGTCAGCGGAGACTCGATCACATCGCATGCATCCAGCCGGGCCAGCTCCTGCCGCTCGCGCACCTCGTAATACAGGTTCACGCGCGTAAGCGGCTCAAGCGCACCGCCAAATCTCTTCTTCGACTTCTTCGCGGAGCGCGCTACGCCGCGCAGCTTGCCCTCCGCGCGCGTAAACAACGTGACCAGCAGATCCGCCTCGCGCATCGGATAGGTACGCAACACGATCGCTTCCGTCTGCTTCAGCGGCATCTTGAAATTCGATTGTAAATGACGGCTCTAAGCAAAACGCGCGACCCGCAGGTCGCGCGCGCTTCCAAACTGAAGGTCAGCTTACCTGCCGTAGTACTTGGCGTTGATCTCGGTGTAGTTCTTCCACTTTTCCGGCAGGTCGTCCTGCGCGAAGATGGCCGACACCGGGCACACAGGCACGCAGGCGCCGCAGTCGATGCACTCCACCGGGTCGATGTACAGCATCTCCACCCCGCCGTGCTTCTCTTCATCTTTTTTCGGGTGGATGCAATCCACCGGGCACGCGTCCACGCATGCCGAGTCCTTGGTGCCGATGCAAGGTTCCGCGATCACATATGCCATAAAGCTGTCTCTCCCTTATAAGTGCAAGGATGTTGAAGGAACATTAGATTGTAGCAGCAGCCCCTCCCGCTTTTGAAGCGTCATGTCGTGTTTTGTTGATTGACGAGCAGGAACATTCCACCTAACATTACGACGCTGTTTCCCCTCTTACAATTTTGGAAGGCCAGAACATCTCGCATTACCGCGTCCTTCGTCGGCTCGGCAGCGGCGGCATGGGCGTCGTATATGAAGCTGAGGACATCAACCTCGGCCGCCACGTCGCGCTCAAATTCTTGAACCGCGAATTCCAAGGTGACCCGGAGGCGCTCGAGCGCTTCCAGCGGGAAGCGCGCGCCGCGTCTGCACTGAACCATCGCAACATCTGCACCATCTACGAAGTCGGCAATGACAATGGCGAGCAGTTCATCGCCATGGAGCTTCTCGAAGGCAAGTCTCTCGATCAGCAGATCGGCGGACAGCCAGTCAAGAACGCTACCCTGCTGAAGTACGGCATCCAGATCGCCGACGCGCTCGATGCCGCTCACGCGCGCGGCATCATCCATCGCGACATCAAGCCCGCCAATATCTTCGTCACCGACAAGGGCCAGGTCAAGATGCTCGACTTCGGCCTCGCCAAACACATGGAGCATCGGTCGCTCATGGAGACGGCTAGCATCGCTGGCGGCCGCGTTGCGCCCGAAAACCTCACCAGCCCCGGCTCCACGGTCGGGACTATCGCGTATATGTCTCCCGAGCAGGCGCGCGGCGAAGAGATCGATACTCGCTCCGACCTTTTCTCGTTCGGGACCGTCCTGTACGAGATCGCGACTGGCAAGCAGCCGTTCGCCGGGAACTCCACGGCGGTGATTTTCGAAGCAATCTTGAACCGCGCCCCCGCGCCTCCTATCCTTCACAACCCCGACGTCACTTCGGAGCTCGACCGAGTCATCCACAAAGCGCTCGAAAAAGACCGCGACATGCGCTGCCAGACCGCTGCCGAGATCGGCGCTGACCTCCGCCGCCTCCTGCGCGATTCCAGCTCAGGCAAAGTTGCGGCAGCAACGACCCCATCTGGCAGCAGCAACGTGGCTTCGGATCCATATGCAAAGCCGATCTCCGGATCCGGTGTTGCGACCGCAGCGGCGCCAATTTCCGCGCCTATTGCAGCAGCGGCGCCACGTCAGGCCTCGGCTCCTTATCGTCCACCCCGGCCTTCGCGCCTACCATCGCTCGGCACGACCTTGCTTTTGATGGTCGTTGTTTTCGGTGGCATGTGGTACATGAAGCAATACCAACCCAAACAGTACGCCGAGATTCTGGGCACCATACGGGGTTTTGTACAAGACATTAAGGGCACCACGAGCACGACCACCGCCGCGCAAACTGGGGACAAGGTTTCCGTACAGGTGACCACGACTCCAAAAGGTGCCGCCATCTCGGTGGATGGCAACGTCCTCAGCAAAAAGACGCCCAACAAGATCGCGCTTGCTCCCGGCGAGTACGAGATCCAGTTGACGCTCGAGGGCTACAGTCCCATCACCCGCAAGGTCACCGTCGAGAAGGACACACCTCTCACCATCACCGAGACTTTGCAGAAGTGACCTTGGTTAATTGACGCAACACGATAAATCCACCTAACATACCTTCTCTGTTCCCGAGGACAATCTTTGGAAGGCCGATCTATATCCCACTACCGTATTGTCCGTCGCCTTGGCAGCGGAGGAATGGGTGTCGTCTATGAAGCTGAGGACTCAATCTCGGCCGCCACGTCGCCCTCAAGTTCCTTTCCAAAGAATTTCAAGCTGAGCCTCAAGCATTAGAGCGCTTCCAGCGCGAAGCCCGGGCTGCATCTGCTTTGAATCACCGCAATATCTGCACCATTTACGAAATCGGCAACGACAGCGGCGAGCAGTTCATGGCGATGGAACTGCTCGAAGGTAAGTCCCTGGACCAACAGATCGGTGGACAACCGGTCAAACTCGCCACGCTGGTGAAGTACGGCATTCAGATCGCGGATGCGCTCGACGCGGCGCACAAGCGCGGCATCGTGCACCGTGATATCAAGCCGGCGAACATCTTTGTCACCGACACCGGACAGGTGAAGATGCTGGACTTCGGCCTGGCCAAGCACATGGAGCACCGCTCGCTCATGGAGACCGCGACGGTCAGCGGTGGCGGACGCATCTCCCCGGAGAACCTGACCAGCCCGGGCTCTACCGTCGGGACCATCGCTTATATGTCCCCTGAGCAGGCACGTGGCGAGGAGCTCGACACGCGCTCCGACCTGTTTTCATTCGGTACCGTCATCTACGAAATGGCGACTGGCAAGCAGCCCTTCGCTGGAACCACCAGCGCCGTGATCTTCGAGGCCATCCTCAATCGCGTTCCGCCGTCTCCTCTTTTGCACAATCCGGATCTGCCTCCGGAAGTCGAGCGGCTAATTCAAAAGGCGCTGGAAAAGGACCGCGACGTTCGCTGCCAGACCGCGGCAGAAATGGGCGCCGACCTGCGTCGGTTGCTGCGCGATTCCAGCTCGGGAAAAATGAGCGCGGCCAGTGCATCGGGCAGCATGGCACCCGCAAGCGGCCGATTCAATCCCGCATTGGGCTCTGCGGCTGCTGTGGCCGTTGCTCCCGCTAAGGCTCCCGCGAAGAACCAGCTGCTTGTTCCTATTCTTGCCGTGGTTGCTGTTCTTGCGGTAGCTGGTGGTGTGGTCGCGTACGTGAACCACTCGCAGGCACAGCAGCGCACTGAGCTGGAGAAGTTATTGAAAGACAAGGAGCAGACGAACACGCCCGCGCCAAACAGTGCTACTCCTGCCGCGACTGCCGCACCTGCAACAAGCACGGCAACTGCTGCGCCGCCGGTTCCCGAGCCCCCAGTAGCTAACGCTGTGAATGACAAACCTGCCTCGGCGCTGCCACCTCCACTCGTCCCCAAAAAGAAGGATGCGCCTACTCCAACTGCGAGTGTCGAGCTCTCGCTGGCGTCAACTCCCTCTGGCGCAAAGGTTCAGATCGATGGAAAAGCTGACTCGGCGTGGACAACGCCATTCGCCACCAAGCTGACTCCCGGTCAGCACACTGTCACCTTCACCAAATCGGGATACGTGGGGGAAACCAAAACCGTCGCCCTCGCAGCCGGCAAGCCAGCCCGAGTGGAGTCGAAGCTTTCCGAATCTTTGCTCACGGCTTCGTTGAACAGTGATCCCTCTGGCGCGGCGATCGAGGTCGATGGAAAACCGAGCGGCAAAGTCACGCCTTCAGTCCTTCCGCTAAGCAAAGGCGACCATATCTTCGTTTTCCATAAAGACGGTTTTCAGGACGTTTCAAAGAAAACTATTCTTAAAGAAGGCGATGCCTTCTCTTTCACTGCAAGCCTGAAACCGGTGCAAAAAGACTCCGGCAACATCTTCAAGAAACTCTTTGGAGGCGACAAAGTTTCCGTCCAAGTGAACAGCACTCCCAAAGGTGCTGAGATCTATGTTGGTGGAAATTACGTGAACAAGAAGACGCCAGGAAAGATCTCGCTTCCGCCCGGCGATCATGAGATCCAACTCAAGCTCGACGGCTACACTACCGTGACCCGCAAGGTCACCGTCCAGAAAGACACGCTGCTCACCATCGACGAGACGCTCAAAAAGTAGTCTTTCGTTCTGCGGAAAACATTGCTGCGCCACTTCCTTTCCATTAGAATTGCGCGCTCATTCGCTCGCGAGGGCGGGGTCTGCATCTTTTTGGTGGTCAGCCTCATCCATTCTTGGAATCGAGGAAAATTGAATGTCGCAGAAAACGACAAATCTGGACCCCAAGGCCCAGCACGAGCCAGTTGTGCTGGAAGGTCCCCGGAATCTTCCGGTGCTCCCCGTGCGCGACACCGTTCTGTTCCCGCACGCAGTACTACCCTTGACCGTCGGACGCGAAAGCTCCGTCGAGTTGATCAATTCTTTGGGTGAAGACAAGACGATCGTGGTGGCAGCCCAGCGCGAGGCACGTGTTGACGCACCTCAGCCCAGCGATCTTTTCTCTATAGCCACGCTTGCCACCGTACACAAAGTAGTCAAGATGCCCAACCAGAGCCTCTTCGTCTTCGCCGAAGGGCTCACGCGCGTCAAGTTAGGCGAATTCAGCCAGATCAATCCCTTCATGAAGGCCACGGTCACGCCGCTGACCGAGAAAGAGGACGAAAAAAGCCCTGAGATTGAGGCCTTGCAGCGCAACGTCCTGAATCTGTTCCAGCAGATCGTCTCCGGCTCGCCGACTCTTTCGGACGAGCTCCAGACAGTCGCCATGAACATTGACAGCGCGGGCCGTCTGGTGGACTTCATCGCCTCGTCGCTGCCCTCTCTGAACACGATAGATAAGCAGGACCTACTCGAGACAGTAGACATCAAGGCGCGCCTCACCAAGATCAACCAGCACTTGGCTAAGGAACTCGAAGTCCAGCAGCTGCGCAACAAGATCCAGTCTGAAGTGCAGGACCGCGTGCAGCAGACGCAGCGCGAGTACTACTTGCGCGAGCAGATGAAGGCTATCCAGAAGGAGCTCGGCGAGCAGGACGAAACCCAGCGTGACGTCGAAGAGCTGAAGCAGAAGATCGAATCCGCCGGCATGCCCGAGGACGTCAAGAAAGAGGCGCTCAAGGAATTGAACCGCCTCGCGCGCATCTCGCCAATGGCTGCCGACTATTCCATCACTCGCAACTACATCGAGTGGCTTGCGGTTCTCCCCTGGTCGAAATCCAGCGGCGTAGAAGTGGACATTGTCAAAGCCAAAGAGATCCTCGACGAAGACCACTACGACCTGCAGAAGGTAAAAGACCGCATTCTGGATTACCTCTCCGTGCGCCGGCTGAAGCCAAGCATGAAGGGGCCGATCCTTTGCTTCGTCGGACCTCCCGGCGTAGGCAAGACTTCGCTTGGCCGCTCCATCGCGCGTTCACTCGGACGCAAGTTCCAGCGCATGTCTCTCGGTGGCTTGCACGATGAGGCCGAGATCCGGGGCCATCGCCGCACTTACATTGGCGCTCTACCCGGACAGATCATTCAGGGCATCCGCCGCGCTGAAACCAACGACCCCGTCTTCATGCTCGACGAAGTGGATAAGCTCGGTCGCGATTTCCGCGGCGACCCGTCGTCGGCCCTGCTCGAAGCACTTGACCCCGAGCAGAACGCGACTTTCCGCGACAACTATCTTGACGTTCCTTTCGACCTCTCAAAGGTGATGTTCATCACCACAGCGAACATGCTTGACCCGATCCCCGAGCCGCTGCGCGATCGCATGGAGATCATCGAGCTGCAGGGCTACACCGAGGACGAGAAGGTTCACATCGCCTTCCGCTACCTGATTCCGCGGCAGATCGAAGAGAACGGCATCAGCAAGGAACAAATCGAGTTCCCTGAAGACGCTGTCCGGTTCATCATCCGCCATTACACCCGCGAAGCCGGCGTCCGTAACTTGGAGCGCCTGATCGGAACGGTCGCACGCAAACAAGCGCGACGCATCGCCGAAGGCAAACCCGAAAAGCTTGTCGTGAACGACGCGATCATTCACGATTTCCTCGGCGCGATCAAAATCCGCGTTGACACCGAGATCGCCGAACGCACCAAGCGTCCCGGGGTCGCGGTGGGTCTCGCTTGGACCCCGGCTGGTGGCGACATCCTCTTCATCGAAGCCAATAAGATGAAGGGCAAGGGCGGCTTCACCATGACCGGACAGCTCGGTCAGGTGATGCAGGAATCGATGCAGGCCGCTTTGACATGGGTGCGCTCGAATGCAGCGTTCTTGCACATCAGTGACGACTTCTTCAGCTCGCACGATCTGCACATTCACGTGCCCGCTGGCGCGATTCCGAAAGACGGCCCGTCTGCCGGCATCACCATGACGACAGCGCTCGTCTCTCTACTGACGGATCGCCCGGTGCGTCCTTACACCGCGATGACCGGTGAAGTCACGCTGAGCGGAAACGTTCTCCCCATCGGCGGCGTGAAAGAGAAAGTGCTGGCGGCGAAGCGCGCAGGAGTTCGGACCATCATTCTGCCCGCGGACAATAAAACGAACGTAGAGGAAGACCTCACCGCCGAGCAGCTCGAAGGGCTCAGCATTCACTACGTCTCGACGATGGAAGAAGTGCTCGCGGTCGCGCTACCCAGCTCGGCCGCCGAGCAGCGCGTGGACGATCGCGAGCGCGAAGAAGTCCTGCGCCAGGTTCCCGCTTAAGCCTCGTTCACTTCCCTGGCCGCTCGCAGGCCGGAGTGTATAGCTCCCTGCATCCACCCCGGCCACGGCGAGGTGTGCTCGCCGGCGAAATGAACTCTGCCATCCGGCGTCGCGAGATGTTTAACGACTGTCTCGAACTGTCCTGGCAATACAACCATGTAAGCACCCCGCGCGTGGGGATCGTTCAACCAAGACCACGTGGTGGTTTTTTCTACCTCGCTCTTGAAGCCCGGATGTATCTGCTCGTACACGTTCAGTGAGGTCTGGACCTGCTTGCTCTCGCTCATAGCCGAATACTTCGCCGCCAGGTCTTCGTAGATGTACGACATCACGATCCCCTTCGTCCCCGGCTCATTGAAAGTCGGCGCCCAGACTTCCATCGGCTGATCCACAGTCGCAAAGCCGTTTCGGCCATCCTTCTCCCAGAAACGTGACTTTGTCTGCGCAAACACCCGCGCGACGGGACCCATATAAATGTTCTTAATGGCATAGTCCTTCTGCTCTGACCAGCCTGGATGGACCGGAATTCTTCGCAACACAGTGAAGGGAAGAGTGCAGATCACCCGATCCGCTTCAAGGGTTTCTTGTTTGTGGTTGCGCCGGAAGGTCACCGCCACCGACTTGTCCTTCCGCTCGAGCCGTACCACTTCGGCGTTGTACTTGACCTTCTCGGCGACCACCTTCGCCATCGCGTACGGTAGTTGGTCATTGCCGCCGCGGATCTTCCAAAGTTTCGGCACCGCGTGGCTCAGTGAATCGTGGACGAAGTCCAGCAACGAGTCTTTTTCGAAGCCGAAACACAACAACTGGATCGCATCGGGGGATGCGCCTTGCTTGCGCAAGTAATCGGCGAGGCTAATGTTTCCCATCTCCGCCATCTGCGACATCGGCCAGCCGTCGTCAGGAAGCGCCCGCAATTTGTCCTGCAGAGGCTTTATGTAGTGCTCCTCTAACCCGCCGAAGCCGAGCCGACGCTCTTCAGGCGTGAACTTCACGTCGAACTGTGAGACGTCGGGGTCTTTTCCGAATGGCACCACCTGCCGCTTCCCTCGCCAAAGGAAAACGGTCGAACCCGATTCCGGCCAAAACGGATCTAGCTGTAGATCGAACCTCTTAACGTACTGCAAGGTAAGCGCATGCGTGCTTGGGATGCGTCCCGCTCCTGCCTCGGCGTATACCCCGCCGGTGAAAGGCTCGCGAAGCGTGTACACCCGTCCGCCCGGCCGATTGCGCGCCTCCAGCACTGTGACCCTATGCCCTGCCTTGGTTAGCTCTTCCGCAGCGACCAATCCCGCCAGACCCGCTCCCAAGATGACGATCTTCTTCGCCGGACCCTGCTTGCGCAGGCCGCCAGTCTGCCCCACTGCAAGGGACTTTGTGTAGGCCGCGAGCGCGGCCATGCTTGCCAGGTGCAGGAATTCCCGACGGTTCATGCAGGCTCCAATGTGCGCTCACTGACGAATGTCCGGTATTCTATCCACGATGCGTGTGCAAGTGCTGTTTTTCGGACAATTAAAAGATCTGACCGGCCGTTCGAGCGAGACTCGACCTTTGGCGGATCGCGCAACACTGGGTGACGTTCTTCAACACTACGGCCAGAAGTTCCCTGCTATCCGCAAGCTTTCATCCTCGCTAGCTCTCTCCATTAATCGCGAATATGCGTCGCAGGACGCTCCGCTGCGCGATGGCGACGAAGTCGCGCTGCTTCCCCCCGTAAGCGGTGGCGCTCCGCGCGCGAGCATCGTGCGCGAGAAGATCGATCCACACCAGATCGTTCCGCCCATGGAGCGACCTGAAGACGGCGCAATCGCGATGTTCGACGGCATCGTTCGAAACAATAGCCGCGGACGCAAGACGCTCTACTTGGAATATGAAGCTTACGAGGCGATGGCGCTCAAGCAGATGGAAGAGCTGATC
>JBJMGI010000095.1:0-12478 GCA_045807945.1 Terriglobales bacterium
GCAGCAGATGCATTCTTTCAGCGTGCAACTGCAATACGATCCCAAGCTGCTGCAGCTGGCGAACATCTCTAATGGCGGCTTTCTCTCGAGTGATGGCCAGTCCGTCGCCATCGTGCATCGCGACGATTCTGCCGGAGGAAAGTTGCAGATCACGGCGACGCGTCCACCGGGTTCGGGCGGGGTAACCGGCAACGGTTCGGTCTTCACCTTGACGTTTGTGGCGAAAGCCCCAGGCGAGACCACCATCGCGCCCATCGGATTGTTCCCGCGTGACGAAGCTGGCACGCCGATCATGATGTCGGCGGGTCAGGCCGCCGTGAGCATCCAATAGTCTGTGATGTTGCAGAGACAGAGAGAACGCGGGCTCACGCTTGTCGAGCTGATCGTAGCCGTCACCATTCTGGCGATCCTGGCGGGCGCGGCTGTTCCCTTGGCGCGAACCACGGTTCGGCGGGCGAAAGAACGCGAGTTGCGGCGCGACTTGTGGCAGATGCGCGATGCCATTGACCGCTACAAAGACGCGGCTGACCGCGGAGCTTTCCAGATCAAGGTTGGAACCGAAGGCTACCCGCCCGACCTGGAGACGCTGGTGAAGGGTGTGGACGCGAATGGGAAGAAGCTGCGCTTTCTGCGCCGCATCCCCGTGGATCCCATGACCGGCAACACCGATTGGGGATTACGCTCGATGCAGGATGCTCCCGATGCAGACTCCTGGGGAGGCCAGAACGTCTTCGACGTTTACACTAAAGCGCAGGGAACCGCGCTGGACGGAACGAAATATTCAGAATGGTAAACGTCTCTAAATATCGCCCGATGCACTCGCGGGAGCGTGGCTTCACGCTGGTGGAGCTGATGATCGTGATCAGCATCATCGCCATCCTGCTGGCCATCGCGATCCCGCAGTATATGAACTCACTGATGCGCGCGAAAGAGAGCGTCTTGAAGCAGGACCTGTTCTCGCTGCGCTCAAGCATCGACCAGTACACACTGGACAAAGAGAAAGCTCCGCAATCACTCGATGAGCTGGTTTCGTCAGGATACCTGCGCGTAATTCCCAAAGATCCCATCACTAACGCGCCGGATTGGGTTCCCGTGGAAGACGACTCGCTGATGAGCGCCGACCAGACTGCGCCGGGCATTAGCGATGTGCACAGCGCCTCACCCAACACCAGCAGCGACGGCACACCGTACTCGAGCTGGTAAGCCTAGCCAGCGACCGCTGCATTCCGTTACCATCATCTGTTATGCCCACACTGACTGAAACGCATGCTGGGTACACTCCGCTGAAGGCGCCGCGCGGGAATCAGATCTCCTGCAAGAGCTGGCAGCAGGAGGCAGCGCTGCGCATGCTCCACAACAACCTGGACGAGGAAGTCGCCGAGCGTCCGCAGGACCTGGTGGTCTACGGCGGGACCGGCAAAGCCGCGCGCAATTGGGAGTGCTTCCACGCAATCGTGGACTCCCTGCGCAAGCTCGAGAACGACGAAACGCTGCTGGTACAGTCCGGCAAACCCGTCGGCATCTTCAAGACCCACGAATATGCGCCCCGCGTGCTCCTGGCGAACTCGAACCTGGTGGGTCATTGGTCCAACTGGGAGAAGTTCAACGAGCTCGAGCGCGCCGGCCTGATGATGTACGGCCAGATGACCGCAGGTTCGTGGATCTACATAGGGTCACAGGGAATAGTGCAAGGAACGTTTGAGACTTTTTCGGCCGCCGGTGAAAAGCATTTTGGCGGCGATCTGAGTGGGAAGCTGGTCGTCTCCGGCGGTATGGGGGGCATGGGTGGCGCGCAGCCGCTCGCGGCCACCATGGCTGGCGCGTGCTTCCTGGGAATAGATGTGGACGCCGAGCGCATTAAGAAGCGCCTGAAGACTGGCTACTGCGACTTCATGGTGAATTCGCTCGATGAGGCGCTCCGCATCCTGAAGAATTCGATCCGCAAGAAGGAAGCAATCTCGGTCGGGCTGGTTGGAAATTGTGCCGACTTGATCCCCGAGCTTGCCGAGCGCGGCGTTCTGCCCGACATCTTGACCGACCAGACCTCGGCGCATGATCCGCTGAATGGATACATTCCGCGCGGGATGTCGATGGACGAAGCGAAAGGGTTGCGCGAGCGTGACCCGAAGGGGTACCTCGAGCAGTCACTCGATTCCATCGCGCGCCACGTCGAGGGCATGCTGCGCCTGCAGAAGATGGGCGCGGTCACATTCGATTACGGAAACAACATTCGCACATTTGCGCATCAGCGCGGCGTAAAAGACGCCTACGATTTTCCCGGATTCGTGCCAGCGTATATCCGTCCGCTATTCTGCGAAGGGCGTGGGCCGTTCCGCTGGGTGGCGTTGTCGGGCGAGGCGTCTGACATTGCAGTTACGGACGAGCTGATCCTCAAGATGTTTCCCGAGAACAGAATCCTCAGCCGCTGGATCAATCTGGCAAAAAAGCGAATCAAGTTCCAAGGACTCCCGGCGCGTATCTGCTGGCTCGGTTATGGCGAGCGCGCGGAGTTCGGCCTCGCACTGAACGATCTGGTGAAGCAGGGCAAGCTGAAGGCACCAATTGTCATCGGGCGCGATCATCTCGATTGCGGATCGGTCGCGTCGCCTTACCGCGAAACGGAAGCGATGAAGGACGGCTCCGATGCGGTCGCCGATTGGCCGCTGCTCAATGCCATGTTGAACACGGCAAGCGGCGCGAGCTGGGTATCGATCCACAACGGCGGCGGAGTGGGCATCGGATATTCGTTGCACGCCGGGCAAGTCACTGTCGCCGACGGTACCGACACGATGGCCAAGCGCATCGAACGCGTGCTGACCTGCGACCCCGGAATCGGAGTCGCGAGGCACGTGGATTCGGGGTATGAAGAAGCGCAGTCGTTCGCGAGCGCAAAGAAGTTGAAGATTCCCATGAAGTCCTAATTCACCACGGAGGCACGGAGACTCGGGGCAATCATTTTCTTTTGTCTTTCTCAGTGCTTCCGTGTCTGTGGTGCAAATCAAATTGCCTAAGCCGCTACTCCTAACCAATATCGGACAACTGCTCACACTGCGAGGCGGTGCAGGTCCGCGCCGCGGGCGTGAACTTGCCGACATGGCTATCGTCGAGGATGGTGCTGTGCTGTGCACGAACGGCAAGATCGCGGCTGTAGGCCCGAGGCGCGAGATTTCCAAGCAAGCCAAAAAGCTCAAAGCCAAAGAATTCGATTGTCGCGGCAAAGTGGTACTGCCTGGCTTCGTTGACTCGCACACCCATCTGATTTTTGCGGGACCTCGGCTGGTTGATTTCGAAAAGCGTATTGCGGGTTCCAACTATGAGGAAATCGCCGCAGCCGGTGGGGGAATCAGGTCGAGCGTCGATGGAGTCCGAAAAGCCACCCGGAAAGTCTTAGCATCGCGTGCGCTTCAAGCTTTGGAGCAAATGGGAGCTCAGGGCACCACAACGGTGGAGGCGAAGTCGGGGTACGGCCTGGATGCCGGTGCTGAGATCAAAAGCCTAGAGGCGATCCGCGATGCGGGAAAGCAGTGGCCCGGAACGGTGGTTTCCACGCTGCTGGGAGCGCATGTCGTCCCTAAAGAGCGCCAATCCGACCCTCAGGCTTATGTGGAAGAGGTCACACGGAATATGATTCCGCTTGCGGCCAAGAAGAAGCTGGCCAGTTTTGTGGACGTTTTTTGCGACCGCGGAGCATTTTCCCTGCAGCAGTCAGAAGAGATCTTCAAGGCGGCAACCGAGCACGGGTTAGCGGTGCGGGCTCACGTTTGCCAGCTCTCGCCGTCTAAATTAGGGTCACTTGCGAAGTTCCGCCCGGCCTCATTCGACCACATGGATTGTTTCCTCGACGAAGATATCCCTCAGCTCGCGAACTCGGACACGGTCGCGACCTTGCTGCCGGGTGCGAATTACTTTTTGGGACTCAAGGAATACCCGAACGCGCGGAAGCTGATTGAGCAGGGTGTCGCTGTCGCCCTGGCGACGGATTACAACCCGGGCACGTCGCCCACCTCGAGCATGCCCTTTGTCCTGTCGCTGGCCTGCACCCAGATGAAGATGTCACCGGCAGAGGCGATCAGCGCCGGAACGATAAACGGAGCGCAGGCGCTGCGCCTCGCAGACCGCAAAGGCAGCATCGAAGCTGGTAAGCACGCTGACCTGGCCGTTTTTGATGTCGAGGACTACCGTGAGATCCCGTACTGGTTTGGCAGCAATCATTGTGAAGCGGTGGTCATGCAAGGAAAATTAATTTCTCGGAAAAACCAATGAAAAAAGCGATTCTGTTCTTCTTATCGTTGTTCCTCTTCTCCGCGGCGGCAGCAGCACAGAAACTGCCTGAGCTCGCGGTACCTCACCACTACATCCTGACGCTCGCACCGGACTTCAAAACCGACACCTTCACTGGTGACGAGGTTATCCACGGCGACACGCTCAAGGCGACGAACAAGATCGTGCTGAACTCGCTGGAGATCGAATTCCAGGACGTCACTATCCAGGCGCTTCCAGGCGAAAAGAACGGCAAGCCTGGCGAGGTGCAGAAGGTGACCGTTACTCCCGATGTAAAGAGCGAGATGGTGACGCTCAGTTTCCCGAACGAAATCCCCGCCGGACCATTCGAGTTGAAGATTAAGTACAAAGGCATCCTCAATGGCGACCTCCGCGGTTTTTATCTAAGCAAAGGTAACGGCCGCAAATACGCCGTCTCACAAATGGAGCCGACCGACGCGCGCCGCGCGTTCCCCTCGTTTGACGAGCCCGCTTACAAGGCGCCCTTCGATATCAGCCTGATCGTCGACAAGGGCGATACGGCTATCTCAAACGGCAGCATCGTCTCAGATACGCCCGGGCCTGGTCCGGACAAGCACACATTGAAATTTTCAATGACGCCGAAGATGTCTACCTATCTCGTGGCCATGATGGTGGGCGACTTCAAATGCATCGGCGACAAGCAAGACGGCACTCCCATTCGCGTCTGCTCGACTCCTGACAAAGTGCAGTACACGAACCTCGCGCTGCAGGACGCCAAGGACATCCTGCATTTCTACAACCAGTACTACGCCATCAAGTATCCGTTCAAGAAGCTGGACATCATCGCCTTCCCGGACTTCTCGGCGGGCGCTATGGAGAACACGGCCGCTATCACCTACCGTGAAACGCTGCTGCTGGTGGACGAGAAGAACGTCTCCAACAACCTACGCAAGACGGTTGCCGATGTGCTCGCGCATGAAATGGCCCACCAATGGTTCGGTGACCTGGTCACGATGCAGTGGTGGAACGATATCTGGCTCAATGAGGGCTTCGCTACCTGGATGAGCCCCAAACCCCAGAAGACGAACCATCCCGATTGGAACGTTGCGCTCGACGAAGTTCAGGACAGCGGCAACGCGATGAACATAGATTCGACCAAGAACACGCGCGCGATCCGCACCGACGCGCTAACCACCAATGAGATTGCCGAACTCTTCGACGGTATCGCTTATAACAAGACCGCGGCTGTTCTGCGGATGCTTGAGAGCTACCTCGGGGAGCAGCAGTTCCGCGCCGGCGTGAACCTCTATCTCAAAGAGCACGCCTACGGTAACGCTACCGCGGAAGACTTTTGGGGAGCGATGACGCGCGCCTCAGGCAAGCCGGTGGATAAGATCCTGCAGAGCTTCGTCACGCAGGCTGGAGTCCCCTTGATCAGCGTGAAGACGAAATGCGAAAGCAACAAGACCGAAGTCGCACTCGAGCAGCAGCGCTTCTTTTACAACAAGGAGCTTCTAGACGCCCCTTCGCCGGAGACCTGGCAGGTTCCAGTGTGTTACTCCGGAAATGGCGGCAGGGAATGCATTTTGCTCGATCAGAAGCAGAAGTCCGTCACCGTTCCCGGATGCGTTGCTGGGAGCAACTTCAATGCGGGTGGGTCGGGGTACTACCGCGTGGCCTACGACGGGGGTGACCTGAACCAACTCATGCAGAGCGTCGCCAAGATGTCGCCCCAGGAGAAGGTTTCACTCCTCGACAATCAATGGGCGCTTACCCGCGCCGATCGCAACAGCGTTGGAGATTACCTGGCGCTGGTCGAGAGCATGAAGAACAGCCGCGAACGCGCAGTACTGGAACGCATTGCCGACCGTTTGGAATATGTCCACGACAATCTGCTTACGGATGCTGATCGTCCACGCTTTGAGGCTTGGGTCCAGCAGCTGCTGCGTCCCGCGCTGACGGAGTTCGGTTGGAAGTCGGCGGCCGGTGAAGACTCCGAAAAGAAAACGGCTCGCGCCAATGTGATCAAGGCCCTCGGATTTTCGGGTGCCGATCCGCAGGTGATCGCAACCGCCAAGCAGATGGTTGTCGGTGCTCTTGACGGGAAGGCTCAGCTCGAGCCCGAGTTGCGCAACACTCTGGTGGACCTGACCGCTAAGTATGGTGACACCGATCTGTACGACCGCTACGTCCAGCAGGCGCGCGCGTCGCGCAGCCCGGAAGAGTTCTACAGCTGGCTGTACGGATTGACGACCTTCGAAAAACCGGAGTTGGTGAAGCGCACACTGGAGTATTCGCTCTCCGACGAAGTCCGTAACCAGGACTTCGAAGGAATCCTCGCATCGACCGCAGAACCAGTCGCAAACCAGCAAGAGGCCTGGGACTTCATCAAGGCAAACTGGAGCCGCATCAAACCGAAGCTCGCGACCTACAGCCCGGGGACGATCATCAAGTCAACCCAGGAATTCTGCCAGCCCGCATTACGGACCGACGTGCAGAACTTCTTCACGCAGAACGCCATCCCCGGGGCCGATCGCTCGCTGCGGCAGACACTGGAGCGCATCGACAACTGCCTCAGCCTCAAGCAGCAGCAGGAAACTAACCTGGCGACTTGGCTTCAGCAGCGTCCGGGAGCAGCAGCCGGTTCCGGGGAGACGCGCGCTCACCAACAATAAGCACGAGCTAACGCAAAAAGGCCCGCACGAGTGTGCGGGCTTTTTGTTGTCATAAAACTTCAGAAGCGGTAGAAAACGCCGACGCTGGTCGAGAGTTGATTCGTGATGCCGTCCGGCCGGAACGTACGAAGCCCGTGAATCAGCGGCCCGCTAAGGGTAGAAGGTCCTTGCGACGGATCGTTGCTGAAGATCAAGTTCGATCCGCCGCCGGGTTGGAGCAGAGAGGCAGCGGGAGCGAGAGTCTGGACAGTGGGAGTTGCCGAAAGTACCGTGTCGATGGAGTTGGAATAAACGTGATCTCTAACGTCGAGGCGAAGTCCCCAGCGAGGTGTAGCGAAGTACCTGATTCCGCCGCCTAGTACACCAAGAGCTTGGGTTCTAGGAGCTTTTGCCTCTACGTTAACAATATCCATCTCGGAATGAGGTGCCCCCAGGAAATCGAATGAATAAGCCCCCAAAAGAGCGGCATGCGTAGTCGGTCCCAAGCGGGAAACTGCACCACCTCCAAAGGTGAGATAGGGAACGGTCTTCCCAGAAGGCTTCAGGTTGACGTTCACCACTCCGGTCCAAAATAGTTGGCTGCCCTGGGTTCGCCTAACATCACTGATCGCCGCAACCGAAGAATTGGTCGCTCCCATCCCGGGCAAGAGCTCATTGAAACTGTTGGCGAAGCTTTGCCTGGTATTTTCCAGCGCGAGGAGCTGCTTATCGCCGATTTCGACCGCTGAGGTGCTCCAATCAGCGCTTAGCTCTACCGCAAACCAACGGTTAAGGTCCCGGCCGAGCCGCACGCCTATGGATGGCCCGCTATTACGCGTTCCTATCTGGGAAGCCAAGATTAGGGTCTAGAGGTGCAATAGTGTTCGAGAGACCAGAGCCTGTGGCGACTCGGTTGTAAAGAGGCGGGCCATCTCCAAAAAAATAGGAAGAGAGCTGCAGAGAGGCTGGTCCGATCCCACCAGGACCAGAATTAAAAGGCGCTGCGGGTGGAAAGATCTTTGCCCTGCCGCCGCCCTCGCCCCCTAAGCTGAAGAATCCTCCCGCGTGGAACTCTACTTCCCATGGATGATTCGGATCGGGACCCTCGCCGGCGTAGCTGCTGTCTTTGTTAGCGCCCTTTGGTGCGCTGGAAATGGAGCCGGAGCAGCTGGGGCAGCGGCCATTGCCGACCTTGGCATGTTGTAGCCCTTTCCACTGCGACTGCGCGAGCAGCAGGGACGAGCTCATCAGAGCTGTTACGAAAATCACGGTATTCCGCACGACGGGTACGCAGCCTTGCATAAGAAGTCTCCCAAATCGCGCAACTGGCCATTGAACCTCTTCATTCCATCCTGCGGGGGGTGGGGGCGCAATTGGCTAAGTAGGTGCTGGCTCTATTTAGCGTCTACTAGAGGCTGCAACGGCCTGAATCGCTCGCCAAAGCTGCGCTTTTCCGTTGCCGGACTTCGACGAATAAGGCTGGACGGGACTGGCTCCGAGGGCCTGCTCCAAAGACTTGATGGAGGCTTTCAGCTTGTTCCCTGAGAGGCGGTCGGCTTTGGTTCCGACTACGATAAAGTCGCGCCCGGCGCCGCGCAGAAAATCGAGCAGGTGCTGGTCGCTCTCTTGTGGCGGGATGCTCACGTCCACCAGAGCGACGCAGAGGGCCAGCGACTCGCGCTCCTGGAGATACGGATCAATAAAGTTCGACCATTGCTTCATCACGGAGAGAGGGACTCTTGCATAGCCATAACCGGGGAGATCGACGAAAAGCATCTCCGGATTCGGCTGGTTCGGTTTAAAGTTCACGCCGAAGAAATTGATCATCTGCGTGCGTCCCGGAGTGTTGCTGACGCGCGCGATGGTGGTACCGACAAGCGAATTAAGCAGGCTCGACTTGCCGACGTTGGAGCGACCGAGGAAGGCGACCTCCGGCGGACCTGGTGCGGGGAAGTGAGCGGCGTCAACCGCAGAGGTAAGGAATTTGGCGATAGGCTTCAAGTAATAGAACCTACCACAGAGGCCCACGCCAAAAGGAAAAGCCCGCATTCGCGGGCTTTTCGAATCTGCTGCAAAGGGTTTACTGATGCGCGGTTGGTGCATCCCCGACCGGTGGCACCGGGGCGATCTCGGGCACAGCATTTTCAGCGAGCGGTGCAGGCAGCGGGCGCTCAAGAGCGATCGCCAGAACCTGGTCCATGTCTTCGACGAAGTGCAGCTTCATCGCGTTGCGAAGATTTTCCGGCACCTCGGCGAGGTCCTTCTCGTTGTCCTTGGGCAGGCAGACCTCGAAGCATCCGGCACGATGCGCGGCCAGGAGCTTCTCTTTCAAGCCGCCTATCGGGAGCACTTTGCCGCGCAGCGTGATTTCACCTGTCATCGCGAGATCGCGGCGAACAGGAATCTTTGTCAAAGCGCTGGCGAGCGCGGTGGCCATGGTGATTCCGGCAGACGGACCGTCTTTCGGGATCGCGCCTTCGGGCACATGCACGTGGATGTCTACATTGCGGTAGAAGTCGCGTGGCAAGCCGAGTTGCGCTGCACGTGAGCGAACATAGGTCAGCGCAGCTTGCGCGGACTCCTGCATCACGTCGCCGAGTTTGCCGGTGAGAGTGGGCTTGCCGCCCTTGCCCTCGACGACCAATACTTCGGTGGTCAGGATTGTTCCGCCGACTTCGGTCCACGCGAGGCCGGTAACCAGGCCGACTTCGTTCTTCTCGTGCGCCATCATGTCGCGGAACTTGATCACGCCGAGATAATCCGGCACGTTCTGCTCGGTGACCGCGACGCTGACTTCTGCGCCTTCTTTCACCACCTTGCGCGCGACTTTGCGGCAGATGTTGCCGATCTCGCGCTCGAGGTTGCGGACGCCGGCTTCGCGCGTGTAGCCACGAATAACGGTGGTGAGCGCGTCGTCGGTAAAGGTGAGGTTCTTTTCCGTCAGGCCATTCGTTTCGCGCTGCTTCTTCACCAGGTACTGCTTCGCGATCTCCACCTTTTCGAGTTCCGTGTAGCCGTGCAGCCGCAGAACTTCCATGCGGTCTTGCAGCGGAGCCGGAATCGTGTGCAGCACGTTCGCCGTCGCGATGAAGAACACCTGCGAGAGGTCGTACTCCACGTCGAGGTAATGATCGCTGAACATGTAATTCTGTTCAGGGTCGAGCACTTCGAGCAGCGCCGCTGACGGGTCGCCACGGAAGTCCATCGACATCTTGTCGATCTCGTCGAGCATGATGACCGGGTTCTTCGTGCCCGCTTTCTTCATCATCTGGATCAACTGGCCGGGCAGCGCGCCGATGTAGGTGCGGCGATGTCCGCGGATCTCAGCTTCATCACGCACGCCCCCTAGCGACATGCGGACAAACTTGCGGCCGGTGGCCTTCGCGATAGACATGCCCAGCGACGTCTTGCCAACGCCCGGAGGTCCGACGAAGCAGAGGATCGAGCCCTTGGGATTCTTTACGAGCTGGCGGACCGCGAGAAACTCCAGGATGCGGTCCTTGATCTTTTCGAGGCCGTAGTGGTCCTGGTTCAATATCTCTTCCGCGCGCTTGATGTTGCGGATCTCTTTGGAGCGCTTCTTCCACGGCACTGCGAGCAGCCAGTCGAGGTAATTGCGCGAGACGGTGGACTCGGCCGACATCGGCGGCATGGCCTCAAGCTTCTTGAGCTCCTGCATCGCCTTCTCGTGGACTTCTTTCGGCATGCCGGCGGAATCGACTTTCTTCTTCAGCTCGTCCCACTCGCTCTTCTCGCCGCGGCCCAGTTCTTTCTGGATGGCTTTGATCTTCTCGTTGAGGTAGTACTCTTTTTGCGCCTTCTCCATCTGCCGTTTCACGCGCGACTGGATGGTGCGGTCCATGTTCAATTTCTCAATCTCGATATCGAGCACGTCGGCGATGCGCGACAGGCGCTCCATGGGATCGAAGATGTCGAGCAGCTCCTGCTTCTCTTCGATCGATAGCTGCAGGTTGGCGGCGATTGTGTCGGTCAATTTCGCGGGATCTTCCATCTTCACCGCAGCGATCATGGTCTCGTAGTTCAGGGATTGGCAGAGCTTCACGTACTGCTCGAACAACCCGGTCACACGTTGCATGGCAGCTTCAACCGTCGGGCCGGCTTCAGGTGTGTACTTGGCAGTGCGGATCACGGCCTGGAAAAAACCGTCTGTGTCAGCAATCTCTAAGATTTTTCCGCGCTCAATGCCCTCGACCAGGACTTTGATGTTGCCGTCCGGCAATTTGAGCGACTGCACGATGTTGACGATGGTGCCTACCTGATAGATCTCGTGAGGTTTAGGCTCGTCGATCGAGGCGTCGTGCTGGGTGGCCAGAAAGATCTTCTTGTCGCCATTCAGCGCCTCTTCCAGCGCGCGCACACTCGACTCGCGGCCAACCACGAACGGCGTCATCATGAAAGGGAAGATGACCACGTCGCGGATCGGCATCATGGGCAGCTTGCGGCTCTCGAAACGTTCCTGGCTCTGGCTCACGATTCCACCTTGGGGTACCGGATTTTCACCCGTTAAAGCTCTGTTAAGTCGAGCGTACTACACCCAGCCGCACGCCGCAACCGTGCAAAATGTGCTTGGAATTACGAAAGTTATGCACATGCGACGTTCATAAAAAAGCGCGCACATTGTGCGCGCTTAGGCGAGCCAAAACCCTGCTAGCTGGCAGCCTTCTCCACCATGGAGAGCGAGACTTCGCGCTTCTCCACCATCGGCTGCGTGACCTCGAATTCCTTGATCTTCTTTTGCGAGGGCAGGTGGTACATCAGGTCGAGCATCAGCTCTTCCAGGATCATGCGCAATCCGCGCGCCCCCACCTTGCGCGAGAGGGCCTCGCGGGCGATGGCGCTCAGCGAATCTTCGGTGAACTTTAGCTTCACGTTCTCAAACTCAAAGAGCCGCTGGTACTGTTTGGTGATGGCGTTCTTCGGCTTGGTAAGGATCTGCACCAGCGCCGACTCATCCAGATCGTCGAGTACGCCGACCACAGGTAGTCGTCCGACGAACTCCGGGATCAGGCCGAACTTGATCAGGTCTTGCGGCTGCACCTGTTGCAGCATCTCGGAATCCTGACGCACGGTCGATGGCGTCTCTTTTTCGTTCTCGTTGCCGGTCCGGAAGCCGAGAGATTTTTTGCCGATGCGCCGGCTCACAACTTTGTCTAAGCCGACGAATGCTCCACCGCAGATGAACAAGATGTTGGTGGTGTCGACGGGAGTGAATTCCTGGTGTGGATGCTTGCGTCCGCCTTGCGGCGGCACATTGGCGACGGTTCCTTCAAGGATCTTGAGCAGCGCCTGCTGCACGCCTTCGCCCGAGACGTCGCGCGTGATCGAGGGGTTCTCGTCTTTGCGGCCGATCTTGTCAATCTCGTCGATATAGATGATGCCGGTCTGGGCGCGAGCCACGTCGCCGTCGGCAGACTGGAGCAGCTTGAGGATGATGTTCTCCACGTCCTCGCCGACGTACCCCGCCTCGGTCAGTGTCGTCGCGTCGACGATCGTGAAGGGGACGGACAGCAGCTTGGCGAGCGTCTGCGCGAGCAGCGTCTTGCCGGTGCCAGTCGGGCCAA
>JBJMGI010000096.1:0-15036 GCA_045807945.1 Terriglobales bacterium
CATTGTTGGAATTGCAGCGGCGTCGCCAAGCGGGCAGAAGGTGCGTCCAAGCATGTTCTGCGCCAGGTACTTGATGTTATCAATGTCCTTTTTCATTCCCGCGCCGGCGTGAAAGCGGGTCAGAGTCTTCTTGAGCCAGTCGGTACCTTCGCGACAGGGAATGCACCAGCCGCAGCTCTCGTGCTCGTAAAACTTCATGATGCGCAGCGCGAATTTAACCATGCAGGCAGTCTCGTCTAGGATTACTACGCCACCCGAGCCGAGGAACTCGCCGCGCTTGGAGAAGCTGTCGAAGTCCATGTTGATGGCCTCGGCTTCCTCGGCAGTGAGAATAAAGGTAGAAGAGCCACCGGGAACGACGGCTTTGAGTTTCTTGCCGCCGGGAATTCCGCCGCCAACCTCGTAAATCATCTTCTTCAAGGGATACCCGAGAGGTAGCTCGTAAACCCCTGGCTTATTGATATGCCCGCTGAGGCAGAAGAGGCGGGTTCCGCCGTTCTTAGGCGGGCCGTAATCCGCGAATTTCTGACCGCCCATAAGAATGATGTGCGGGACGGAAGCCAGGCTCTCGACATTATTAATGACAGTGGGGCCGCCCCAGAGTCCGACGACAGCAGGGAACGGAGGCCGGATGCGGGGGACGCCCCGCTTTCCTTCGAGCGATTCCATCAGGGCCGACTCTTCGCCCACTTCGTAGGCGCCGGCGCCGGTGTGCCAGTAGCAATCGAACTTCTTGCCAGAGCCGAAGATGTTGTCGCCGAGAAAGCCCCTGGCATAGGCGTCGTCGATCGCCTTCTGCATGATCGTGAGCAGGTAGCGATACTCGCCGCGGATATAGATGTATCCCTTTTGCGCGCCGACGGCGAGTCCAGCGATGATGACGCCTTCAATCACCGAGTGCGGATCCTGCTCGAAGATCAGGCGGTCTTTGCAGGTGCCGGGTTCGGATTCGTCGCCGTTCACCAGAATGTATTTCGGCTTGGCTGATTCTTTGGGAACGAAGCTCCACTTCATGCCGGTAGGAAAGCCGGCACCGCCGCGTCCGCGAAGGTTCGAGGTCTTCACCTCGTTGATGATCGCGTCGGGCGTCATCTGCAAGGCTTTTTGCGCGGCCTTGTAGCCATCGAGCTTCAGATAAGTCTCGATGTCGGTCGCACCTTTTCCGAAGCGCTGCGAAACGATGCGGACTTCGTCGGGATGGGAAACGAGATCAGCCATTAGCGTTTCCCTTTCGTACGATAGGAATCGAGGACTTGATCCATTGCTGCGGGCGTGAGGTTCTCGTGGAAGTCGTAATTCACCTGTACCGCAGGCGCCCAGCTGCACGCGCCGAGGCACTCAACTTCTTCTAACGAGAAGACGCCGTCGGGAGTGGTCTGCTTGTGGCCGACGCCGAGGCGCTCCTTGCAGTGCTCGTAAAGCTCTTCACCGCCGCGCAGCATGCAACTGATGTTGGTGCAGACCTGCACGTGAAATTTTCCCATCTGGCGCGTGTGCAGCAGCGAGTAGTAGCTGATGACGTTCTTGACTTCGAGTTCGGTGAGATCGGTTTTTTGCGCGGCGTAGGTAATGGCGTCGTCAGTGAGGTGCCCGATCTCGTCCTGAATGAAGAGCAGCATGGGGACGAGGAACGATCGCTTGGTCGGATAGTCGGTGATCTTCTTTGTGATCAGCGAGTCGAGTTGTGCGGAGATTGGAATCACTAGCGGTCGATCTCTCCCAGAACAATGTCAATGGAACCGATGGCGGCGACGACGTCGGCGATGAGGCGGCCTTCGCACATCACGTTCAGCAACTGCAGGTTCGCGTAAGACGGCGCGCGCATGTGAACGCGATACGGTTTTGCGGTGCCGTCGCTTACGACGTAGTAGCCCATTTCACCGCGCGGGGATTCGATCGCCTGGTAAACCTCGCCGGCGGGGACGTTGAATCCTTCGGTAACGATCTTGAAGTGATAGATGAGCGCTTCCATCTGCGTCTTCATCATCTCGCGCGAAGGTAGGATGACTTTCGGCGCAGCGGCCTTAATAGGACCAGACGGCATCCCCTCGAGCGCCTGCTTCACGATGCGAATGGACTGCCGCATCTCCTGCACGCGGCAAAGATAACGCGCGTAAACATCTCCATCCTGGTGGATGGGCACTTCGAACTTGAAATTCTCGTAACCGCTGTAGGGCATGTCGCGGCGGAGGTCCCAATCGACTCCGCTGGCGCGCAGGGTAGCGCCGGTGGCGCCGAGCGCGATTCCATCTTCAGCGGAAAGATGAGCGACGCCCTTTGTTCGCTGACGCCAGATCGGATTGTTGGTCAGCAGGTCTTCGTACTCATCAACCTTCTCTTCGAAGGTGGAAGCAAACTTCTTCACCCGATCGAGCAGTCCGATGGGAAGGTCGAGTGCAAGGCCGCCGACGCGGAAATAAGAAGTCATCAGGCGCTGTCCGCTGACCATCTCGTAGAGCCGCAGCAGCTCTTCGCGCTCGCGGAAGCAATATAAGAAGACGGTCATCGCGCCCATGTCGAGGGCGGAAGTGCCGAGCCAGACCAGATGCGAGCTGATGCGCTGCAGCTCGTGGAACATCACACGGACCCACTGCGCGCGTGCGGGAATCTCGAGCCCCAAAAGTTTTTCCACTGCCAGCACGTAGCAGAGGTTGTTGATCATGGGGCAGAGATAGTCGATGCGGTCCGTGAGGACTACGACCTGCTGATAGAACTTGGCCTCGCAGGTCTTCTCGATGCCCGTGTGCAGGAAGCCGATGTCGGGCAGCATGCGCACGACATTCTCGCCATCAATCTCAAGCACCAGGCGGAGCACACCGTGCGTGGACGGGTGCTGCGGGCCCATGTTGAGGATCATTGTCCGGCCGTCGGACTCAGGTGAAGGCGCGAGAGTGGCGAGGCCGGGAGTTCCGCCACGGTAGGGAGCGTCTGCCATTAGCGGAAGCCCTCCACCGGATAGTCTTTGCGGAGCGGATTGCCCTTCCAGTCGTCGGGCATCATGATGCGCTTCAGGTTCGGATGTCCGAGGAAGCGAACGCCGAAGAGGTCGAAAACTTCGCGCTCGAAGAAATTCGCCGTCGGCCAGACCGGAACGATGGATTCGAGCACCGGATCGTCGCCGGGGAGCTGCACCTTCAGACGGATGCGTTCCTTCTTGGAATGGGAAAGCAAGTGGTAGATGACTTCGAAGCGCGGCTCGCGCGGATGCATATCCACGCAGGTAAGGTCGCACATAAAGTTGAAAGTCTGGCGGTCGCGCAGGAAGAAACAAGCGTCGCGTATAAATGCCGACTCGATGATTACCGTAAGTTCGTCGCGATCGAACTTGCCACCCTTGAGTGCCGCGGAGTTCCACTCAATCAGAGCAGAGACGGCGCTGCGGGACTTGAGCTGTTCCAGGTCGGTGATGGCGGGGGAATTGGACATGAGTGTTTGAATCAGCGCTTGGGTTCTGGCCTCGCCATCGCCCAGTCGAGCACACCCTTCTTCCACATGTAGAGGAATCCGCCGATTACTACGGCGATGTACACCAGCATCTCGAAGAATCCGAACATCTTGAGCTCTCGGTAGATCACGGCCCAGGGATAAAGGAAAATCGCTTCCACGTCGAACAGGATGAAGAGGATGCCGACCATGAAAAACTTTACGGAGAAGCGTTCGCGCGCGTCGCCGGTGGGAGTGATGCCGCACTCGTAAGGCTGCATCTTGGCGCGGCTGTATCTTTTCTTGCCCAGCAGGGAAGTAAGCACGATCATTCCGACCGCCATGCCAAGCGCGGCGCAGGCATGAATCAACAACGGCACGTAACGGGCGAAATAATTGCTTTCCATATTGTGGGCTGCGGTATAATCGCGCCACTCGCGGAGTGGCAAACGTTCTACTGTAAATTTTCGCGCTAAGTAGTGTCAAGTTTTCGGCGTGATTTACAGTATGAAAAACGCAAGAAAATCGCTGCTTGCACCTTGATCAAACGTATTTAGAAACCCAGGCTCATGATTTTCGGATTCAACACAGACGTCAAAGTTGGCGATACCGTCTACCACGTGCAAAGTGAAGCACGTAAGTCTGATCAATTGCTGCAGACACAAGTGTTCGTGCGCGGGCGTTGCATAGGGAAGAAGGCGACGTCGTATGCGGAGAAGGTGGGCGCACCAGATTTCAACGACGATCGCATGCACGAGATGTTGAAGTCGCAGCATAAGACCATCTTGGAAGCTGTACGCGAAGATCGGGTAGAAGGACTGCTCGAAAAATCTGACAGCGTAAGAATCCCGGCGAACGCAGCAGCCGGCAGCAATGGCGGCGAACTGAGTCTCACATGGGACAACGCGCACTCCGTCTACAAAGAAAATAATCTCCATCTTCTATTCACTGTGACCGAATCGGGCAAGCCAGTGACCGGCGCGAAGCTGATCTCGAAGTTCCTGATCGCGAATTCGCAAGAGCCGCCCATCTTCTCGCAAGCTGTGACCGACGAGAATGGATCGGCGGACATGAAGATTTTTCTTGATGAAGCTGCGCTTGCGGATGCGGCGGTCCTGGTGCAAGCCACCTTGGGCGAGAAGCACGCCACGCGGAAGTTCCGTCTGCATCGACATTCCTAAATGAAGCTGATCATCAATGGGGAAGAGAAGCCGGTGGACAACGTGTCTTCCGTCTCCGACCTGTTGCGTGAACTCGGCTTGAAAGCTGATCGCGTTGCGGTGGAACTGAATCGCGAGATCGCCGCGCGCACGTCTTGGGATTCCACGAAACTCAAAGATGGCGATAGGCTGGAGATCGTCCAGTTCGTCGGCGGCGGGTGCTGCGCGGAATCTCTGACGGCCAATTTGTAATTTGCAATCGGCGGCGAGATACTAACGCGGATGCGCCTCCGCTCCGCGGTTTTATGTATCGTCGTCTCACCTTGTCTTCTTGCGCAGCAGACGGCGAAGCCTAGTACTGAGCCGCCCAAGGACAGCTCCACTGCTGTTCAATCCTGCGGGATTGGCACCATAGACGAGTATCTAGCGGCGAAAAATAGAGCAAAAAGAGTACACAACAAAAATCCTCTTCCGAGCGATGTGTGCGTCTTCGGTTGGTGCCGCACGAATCCCAATTCTCCCGACCCTAATAATCTACCCAGCTCGCACCCGGATGACACCGCCGGGCCTCCGCCTCAGGATCAAGACGAAAGCTCAAGCAAGCCGGTGTTTGGTCCGACATGCGATGTCTATTCGGCTGTCCATGATGT
Organism: Terriglobales bacterium; assembly: GCA_045807945.1. Taxonomy (GTDB): domain Bacteria; phylum Acidobacteriota; class Terriglobia; order Terriglobales; family Acidobacteriaceae; genus CAVQGF01. The sequence continues at coordinate 5,234 of JBJMGI010000096.1, forward strand.
GGAAGTCGGGGACTTTAATTACGGCGATAAAAATTATCGTGGTGCTCTCGTACGTTACCAGACAGCACTCGACGAAAAACCGAACGATCCGGGAATCCTGCTCAGACTAGGGAAGGCGTTTGAAAAAGTAGGAGAACTGGAAAAAGCGAGAGAAAAGTACGAAGCCAGCATCACCGCAGGACCAGACAAACCATCCGCCAAAGAAGCCACGGCTGCTCTCGACCGGATCAAAGCCAAAATCTCAAAGTAGAGCGTTGTTATCCAATCAGGTTCCCCTCTTACGCAGTTTTCCGCTTGACTCCCATCATTTTCGTCTTAAGATGTTTTAAACATTTTAGTAAGTGAAATGTTTGAAACATTTCGAGACCAGAATGAAGCAAGGATATGCATCGAAGGAAGTGATGGCGCTGACGGGTATCACGGCGCGCCAGCTGCAGTGGTGGGATGAGCGCGGAGTGGTTTGTCCGGAGCGCGAAGGCAGGAACCGCATTTACTCGATGGCAGACCTGGCAGAGGTCTCGGTTATCTGCGAGCTGCGCGACAAGGGTTTCTCGCTGCAGCGCATCCGCAAGATCATGCGCTTCCTGCAGCGCGAGTTGGGGCGCAGGCTGGTGGAGACAGCTTCGGCAGGCTCGGAATACCACCTGCTGACGGATGGGAAGAAAATCTTCCTCGAGAATTCGGCGAACGAGATCATTGACATTCTGAAGAACGCGCGCCAGCCGATCTTTACGGTTTGTTTGACGGACGCGGTGAAACGCATCCAAGCAGATGTGAAGCAGATGAAAAAAGCGAATGGGGCAGTGCGTCCCCGGTCGCGAAGCTTGAACAAAAAGTACGCGTAGAACACGGATGTTGGTTCAGCAGGTTGCAGGAAATGTCACCAGGGAGGTGTCATGGTCCAGGAACTGAATGTACTGACGGAGTGGATCCCGGAGCAGATGGAGCCGGGTACGGTGTTCGTGCTGGAAAACGCGGGCGACGTCGGCAACAACGACGACCCGTATTGGGCGGTGCTTTCTTGCCCGGAATGCGGAACGCTGGGGCTCATCACGCGACGGCAGATATCGGGATTGCTGCCGGTGATCTGTGGCTCCGATCAGTGCTCGGCGCAGTTCTTTATCCGTGACAACGACGTTAAGGTTCGCAAACCTAGTTAGGTGCCCTGGCGGGGCCTGGCTATGGACGGTGGTAGATGGAGTCCTGTTCCCACAGGGCTCCATTTTTTGTGCAATTTTAGGGTACGGATGGATGCGGAAACAGCATCTAAGTAGATGGAAGTAGCCGCTCTGGGCGCCGATTTTGTGCAACTTTGGAGCTCTTGCGGTGTCTATAAAGCAGGAGAAGCAGTATGCAGAGGTGGTTCTTGCCATTGACGGTGTTGGGCCTGGGTGGTTTGGGGCTGCTGGCGCTGAGCGATCGCGGTCAGGACGCCATTCAATGGGCCATGGACAAGCTGGATGAAGCGCCTGACCAGTTCAACGACTGGAACGCGCGCGCCCAGGAAGAACTCGATCGCATTCAGCTGGCACTGAATCGGGTAGCCGAGTCGCTCGAAACCGCGCAGTAAGCGCCGGCAAGCCTTCGCGACCGCGAGGGCAATCCCTATTCGTTCCCCACAATCTCATTGATCGTGCCGGCCATCTTCAGGTCGCGCTTCGTTACGCCTCCGGAATCGTGCGACCACAGCGATAGCGTGACCTGGTTGTAGTGGATCGAGATGTCGGGATGATGGTTCGCTTTTTCGGCTGCCTCGGCGATTCGGTTCACGAAGGCCATGGCAGCCAGGAAATCAGGGAACTTGAAGCTGCGTTCGATTGCTTTGCCGGAGGGATTCCAGCCGGGAAGGTCTTTCAGGGCAGCTTGGATTTCGGTGTTGGTGAGGGGCATGGCTCATTGTATTCACAGCACTCACCTCAGGATTGAATCAGTATTGCCAGTCGGATTCTTCGTCGGGCTAATGCCCTCCTCAGGAATGGCAGTCGTGAACGGTACGCATTTTCGCGATTTAAGAACCCTCAGAGGAGGACGCCCGTGCCTACACGATCCAGTTAAACGGTGGCGTTGGCGGTGCGTTGCGGGTAGGCAAAGCGAAAGAGCTGGGAGCTAATCTCGCGGCGCAGGTCGGCCCAGAGGGAATCGGGCATAGCCACGAAGATGTCGACGACCTTGGGATCAAACTGTGTGCCGCCGAACTTCATGATCTCGGTGCGGGCGGCGGCGAAGGTTTGGGCCGGGCGGTAAGGACGGTCGGAGGTAATAGCGTCGAGCGTATCCGCGACGGAGAAGATACGTGCCCCCAGTGGAATCTCTTCGCCTTTCAAGCCACGCGGATACCCCGTTCCATCGAATTTTTCTTGGTGCGAGTAAACGATCTCGGCGGCTTCAGAGAGGAACGGGATTTTGCGAAGCATCTGGTAGCCGCGAAGGGCGTGTTCCTGCATGATCGCGGTTTCGTCCTTTGTGAGCGGGCCGGGTTTGCGCAGGATGGCATCGGGAATCGCCATCTTTCCAATATCGTGCAGGAAGGCGCCGCGAGCGATGATGCGAATCTTGTCGGGAGCAAGTCCCATGGCACGCGCCATCGCGATGGTGAAAGCGGTTACGCGCTTGGAGTGGCCCTCGGTCTCAGCGTCTTTTAAGTCGAGGGCGTCACCAAGGGCTTCGAGAGTGATGTCGTACGAGCGCTCTAGGTCTGTCATTGCCTGGCGGAGCTGCTCGGTGCGCGCCGCGACCAGCGACTCGAGGTTAGCTTGGTAGGCCTTATTTTCCGACTTCAGGCGGCGCATTTCGAGCGCTCGACTTACAGCAGCTAAAAGCTGCTCACGCTCGAACGGCTTCAGGAGGTAATCGTAGGCGCCGTTGCGGATGGCGGCGAGAGCGACGGAGATATCGTGTACCGCGGTGACCATGATGACGGGCAGATCGGGGTAGCCTGTCTTGGTCTGCTCGAGGAGGCCGATGCCGTCGAGGTCGCGCATCATCAGGTCGGAGAGCATGAGGTCGAACTCTTCGCCGGAGTGGAGAATATTCAGCGCCTCCATGCCGGAGGAAGCCTGACGGGTCACATAGCCGGCCGCAGCCAGCATGGACGCGACAATCTCGCGTATTGACTCTTCGTCATCTACGACTAAAACGCGCTGCTTGGACATGTGGTTTGAAGCGTTTCCTTACAGAAAGAAGCTCATTCTGCCACCGAAGTCTAGCAATTACAACGAGAATAACCCGAAGGTAAACATGAGGAGCAAACCTAGTAACCAAGATGACATCTATTTCCAGAACGCGAGTTTTGTTCCTGATTTTGAGCCGTTTGTCTCGTGGAATTTGAGCAACTCAGATTCAGATAGATTTTACCTACCTTAGGCAAAAGGTGTGTACGCGGATACCACTTGTTGGGTTTCTCCTGCTTCAATCGTTCTCCTCCCCTCGCGCAATCCACGCTGACTGATCAAGAGAATCTGCCGTTAACAATTGTTTACCGTCATCAAGCCTTTGGTTCTCAAGGGGTTCACGCATCAGTAACTTGCGGCGACCGCCCGCCGCCCGATTTCGTCTATTGGCATATGGGAGTGGCTGGTCAAGTGCTATTAACCAACCCGCAGGACACACGATCCTGGCTTTTGAAATCAGAGGAGACAGAATGGCGAATACATATCAAGATGCGAAGCTGAACGCACTGGCTGGGTTCTTGCCGGCTGAAGTTACCGCCGATGTAGAGGCGATGCAGGAAGCGTTCGAAGCCAACCGGCACCGCATTTACTCGCTGGCGTTTTGGATGACCGACAACGAGCTGAGCGCTGAAGAGCTTATGGCCGCTACTTTTGGCCGCGCCTTCGCCGCGAGCGACGGCCCGTCTGCTGATGCGATCGACGCGGCGTTGCTGAGCGAGATCCGCAAAGAAGTTGCTGTCGGTCCGCTGACATTGAGCTGCGCGCCTTGCAGCGAAGTGAAGAATGTGCGCGAAAACACGCTGCGTGTTCATCTGGAGCGCGCCGTGCTCCAACTACCCATAACCGAAAGATTGATTTTCTTGCTGCACGACGTTGAGTCTTACGAGCACGCCCGCATCGCGAAGCTGATCGGAATCTCGGAAGCTGAGTCGGTGCAAGGTCTGCACCAGGCGCGTCTGCGGATGCGCGAGTTGCTGGCCACGATGAACTAACGATTTCTCCTTGTGTTGTTGTCTCTCTCCTGTCTGACTCTCGCCCCTCCAATGGAGGGGCGAATTTTTTGGACTGGCCGTCCAGGCGTTCGCGCTCGGCGCCGATTTGTTGAATTGCCTATTTGCTCATTCCGCATGAAGTCTGGATAATCCTCGGCGGAGGATTTCCGATGCGACTGGCTGTGCTGGTCTCGATCTGCCTTGTGACGATGTTGGCGGCTGCCCAAAACAAGACTCCCGCAAAGAAGTCGGCGCCCGCCGACAAGAATGCCTTGTTCAATCATCTAGCTGACCAGTTTTTGAAAGAGCAGTTGGCGATGAATCCCACGAGCGCTTCCGAGGCTGGGTACCACAAGCACAAGGGCGCAGACGGAAGAGTGATCGAGCTCGACGCGGTGCTTGACGATTTCAGTCCGGCAGCGATGCAGCGGCAGGTGAAGTTCTATAAGACTTGGCAGGCGCGGTTCGCGAAAGAGACGCCGGTTGCGAAGCTGGGTCCAAACGAGGCGGCAGATCGGCAGTTAGTAGATGATCAGATCGCGTATCAGCTCCTCGAACTGCAAGCGATACAAAATCGGCGGCATAATCCCACCGCCTTCGTCGAAGTTGTCGGCGACTCGTTGTTCCTGCCGCTGACACAGACGTACGCTGAAAAAGGTGTTCGAGTGGGGCACGCGCTCGCGCGCATGCAGCAGATCCCACGGGCGGTCGCGCAGGCAAAAGAGCTACTGCTCGATTCCGATCCGATCTTTATCAAAGTCGCGAAAGAGGAGAACGAAGGCAATCGCGACACCATTGAGAACACGGTCAAGGAGCAGATCACGCCGGGTTCGAAGCTGGAAGCCGAATACAAGCGCGCCGTGCCGCCCGCAATCGCAGCGCTGAAGGACTTCGATACGTGGATGGACGACGTCCTGGCAAAGCGCAAAACCGACCGTACCTGGCGGTTGGGGAAAGACTGGTACGCAAAGAAATTCAAAGTCGTCATGGAGACGATCGAGACTCCGGAGCAGTTGGCCGCGGCAGCCGACGCGGAGCTGACGAAGCAGCGCGGGCAGATGCTGGAGTTGGCGATCCCACTCCATAAGCAGTGGTACCCGCAGCATTCGGACCACTCTGAGCTGAGCGCGGCCGAGCGTGAGAACGTGATCCTGAAGGAAGTGCTCGACAAAATCGGCGATGACCACCCGAAAAGGGATGAGTTGATCGACGCCGTGAAACGGGACCTGGAAGGGATCAAGCAGTTCATCCGCGAGAAGAAGATCGTCTCACTCAGCGAGCGCGACAACATGAAGGTGATCCCCACGCCGTCGTTCATGCGGGGTATCTATTCGGTCGCCGGCTTCCACAGTGCGCCGCCGCTCGAGCCGAAAGCCGAGGCGCAGTACTGGGTGACGCCGATCGATCCGAAGATGCCGGAGGAGAAAGCCGAATCGAAGCTGCGCGAGTACAACAACTGGATGCTGAAGTGGCTCTCTATCCATGAGGCGCTTCCGGGTCACTACATACAGGCAGAGCATGGAAACAATATCCAGCCGGAATCGCGGCGGGTGTTGCGCAATGTGTTTGGCAACGGAGCCAGCGTTGAAGGTTGGGCGGAGTATATCGCGACAGTAATGACTGACGAGGGCTACATGAATCACGATCCACGGTTTGTGCTCAGCCGAAAAAAGGTGTTGCTGCGCGCAATCGCGAACACCATCCTCGACGTGAAGTTGCAAACCATGGGCATGACGGACGAGCAGGCGATGGACCTGATGATGAATCGCTGCTTCCAAACGCGGGCTGAGGCGGAAGGGAAGCTGCAGCGGGCGAAGCTCAGCTCCGTCCAGTTACCGAGCTACTACTTCGGATACCGCGCGTGGATGGATTTCCGCGAGCGGTATCAGAAAGCACATTCGCAAGATTACAATATGCAGAAGTTCCACGATGCCGTGCTGGATATGGGGCCACTGCCGGTGGATGGGATTGAGCGGCTTATGAAGTGAGCGCCGCTTCGCACAGCCGAGGACGGCTGTGCCACACAAAGCAAATGCAGATCCCTCGACGCGCGCTCGCTGGGACTCGCGCTTGCTTCGGGATGACTTCGGTGGAGTTAGCTAACGATGGGGAAGTGAGATTTCTTTTCGTTCGGAATGAATGGGTGTGAGGCGATCTGGCCTTCGAAGCCTGAGCTGAAGCGGCCGGGGAGTTTCGTCCCGCAGGTTGGGCAGGCACCCTCGCCAGTCAAACGATAGCTGCGGATGCGGTAGCCGTAGCGCTCGATCAGAGTTTCGCCGCATTGCACACAATGAGTGTTCTCCCAATGGCCGACGCGTCCGGGCAGATTGCCCGGGTAGATGTAACGCAGTCCTGACTGCTTGCCGATTGCGGCGGCGCGGAGCAGGTCTTCCGCGGTGGTATTGCGCTGGTCAGTCATCCGGTAATCCTGGTGGAACGCGGTGACGTGCCAGGGAATATCCGGCGAGACTCCAGCGACGAATTCGGTCAGGCGGCGGATCTCGTCATCGGAATTGTTGAAGCCGGGGATGAGCAGGGTAACGATCTCCAACCAGAATCCGATCTGGTGAATGCGCTTGATGGAGTCTAGGATGGGCTGGATGCGTCCGCCGAGCTTGCGGTAATGGGCATCGTCGAAGCTCTTCAGGTCGACCTTGTACACATCAATGTGCGGGCGAATGTATTCGAGGACCCGCGGAGTCGCGTTGCCATTCGAAACGAACCCGGTCATCAGGCCGGCGGCGCGAGCTTCCTTGAAGATCGCGACCGCCCACTCGCTGGTGATCAGCGGCTCGTTGTAAGTGCTGACCACCACCTTTGCGCCTTGCGCGAGTGCATCTTCAACCAATGCTTGGGGTGTGGCGGCCAATGGGGCCGCCACGGCACTTGGATCGCGCAGCGCCTGCGAGGTCACCCAGTTCTGGCAATAGGAGCAATGCAGATCGCATCCGAGCATGCCGAAGCTGTAAGCGAGGGCGCCGGGAATGGCGTGGAAGAACGGCTTCTTCTCGATGGGGTCGCACTGGACGCCGCCAACGTATCCCCAGGGAACATAGAGCTTGCCACCCCGGTTATAGCGGACCTTGCAGACGCCGGCCTGGCCTTCAGGGATCGGACACGCGTGCCCGCAGGAGTAGCAGCGCAGCCGGTTGCGGTCGAGTTGCTCGACCAGCTCGGGCGCAGCCTCACGGACGTGGGAGTCGAGGATGTCTTTGAGCGCAGGCATCTGAGGGGATTCTACTGCGGTTAGATGCTCGGAAGGGCGGCGCGGGCGAGGCGCCCGCGCTCACACGATATTTACAGCAAATCCTTCACATTCACGTACTTCACCTTTTGCGATTCGGCGACGGCGGCGTAGGTGATGTGGCCTTTGAAAGTGTTTACGCCCTCCATAAGGCCTGGATCAGATTGCAGTGCCTTCTTCGCGCCCAGATTCGCAAGCCGCATCACGTAAGGGAACGTCGCGTTGGTGAGAGCAAGGGTTGAAGTGTGCGGAACTGCGCCGGGCATGTTGGTAACCGCGTAATGCACAACGCCGTTCACGACGTAGGAAGGATCGCTGTGCGTGGTGGGGCGGGCAGTCTCGATGCATCCGCCCTGATCGATGGCTACATCGACAATAACCGAGCCCTTCTTCATGCGCGAGACCATCTTCTTAGTGACAAGCTTGGGAGCGGAGGCGCCGGGGATGAGCACGCCGCCGATGAGAAGGTCCGCTTTCTCCGTAGCTTGCGCAATGGCGTAGGAGTTCGAGGCTTGGGTGCGGACGTGTCCGCCGAAGATGTCGTCGAGCTCGCGCAAGCGGTTCAAGTTCACGTCAATGATAGTGACGTTGGCGCCTAGACCGAGTGCCATCTTCGCTGCATTGGTGCCGACGATGCCGCCGCCGATAATGACGACGTTCGCAGGCGGAACTCCGGGGACGCCGCCGAGCAGAATACCGCGTCCACCTTTTTCTTTTTCTAGATAACTGGCTCCGACCTGCACTGACATGCGGCCCGCGACTTCAGACATCGGAGTCAGCAGAGGAAGCGTACGGTTCTTGTCTGTAACGGTTTCGTAGGCGATGCCGGTGACCTTCTTGGTGAGCAGCTCGTTAGTGAGATCGGGAATCGGCGCGAGGTGAAGATAAGTGAAGAGCGTGAGGTTCGGGCGGAAGTAGGAAGGCTCGTCCCGGTACGGCTCCTTCACCTTCACAACCATGTCGGCCTTTTTCCAAACGTCAGAGGCCTTCTGCAGAATCTGTGCGCCAGCTTTCTTATATTCGCTGTCGGGCATGGAAGAGCCGGCACCGGCGTTGGTTTCGACGAAGACTTTGTGTCCGGCTTCGACGAGGGCTTGCACGCCCGCGGGCACGATGCCGACGCGGAACTCGAGGTTCTTCACTTCTTTAGGAACGCCAATGATCATGAGTAGCTGTTAGCTATGAGCGTTTAGCTCTTAGCTTTTCCTCTCGAAATTTCTAAGACAAGGGCCGGTGTCGAACGGGTCGCACTATTCCGGGCGGTCGATCTGGGCACGCTGCAGACGGTCGGAATAGTCTACGTAAACAGACTTCCATTCGGTATAGAAATCTATGGCCGCTTGCCCGCCCTCGCGGTGACCGTTGCCAGTGGCTTTGGTGCCGCCGAAGGGCAAATGCACCTCAGCGCCGATGGTAGGCGCGTTCACATAGGTGATTCCAGCATAGAGATCGCGAGCGGCGCGGAAGGCGGCGTTCACGTTGCGGGTGTAGATCGAGGTCGAAAGACCGTAGATCACGTTGTTCGAGATCTCAATCGCCTGGTCGAGGCCGTCAGTAGGAATCAATGAGACGACGGGCCCAAAGATCTCTTCCTGCGCGATGCGCATTTTCGGATCGACATCGCTGAAGACGGTGGGCTGGAAGAAGAAGCCGTGCGCGTAAGCGTCTTTATCGAGACGCGAGCCGCCGGCCATGAGCTTGGCACCTTCGTTCTTGCCGATATCGACGTACTTCGCGGACGTCTCGATCTGCTGCTGATTCACTTGCGGTCCCATCTGCGTGGACGCTTCAAGCCCGTTCCCGATTCGCAAAGATTGAGCGTGCGAGACGAGAGCATCGCGGAACTTATTGAAGATCGATTTGTGCAGAATGACGCGGCTGGTTGCCGTGCAACGCTGTCCGGTGGTACCGAAGGCTCCCCAGAGTACGCCCTCTACGGCGAGGTCTAGGTTGGCATCGTCGAGAACGATCATCGCGTTCTTGCCGCCCATTTCGAGCGAACAGTGCTTGAAGCTGCGAGCGGCGACTTCACCGATCATGCGTCCTACTTCGCTCGAGCCGGTGAACGAGATCGCGCGAACGTCAGGATGTGTGAGCATCGGCGCGCCGGCTTCAGGGCCGAAACCGGTAACGATGTTGACCACACCTTTCGGCAAGCCGGCGTCGAGCAGCGCCTGGACAATGTTGATGGTCGAGAGCGGCGTATCTTCGGCGGGCTTGATGACGCAGGTGTTACCGCAGACGAGCGCCGGGAAGAGTTTCCACGAGGGGATCGCCATCGGGAAGTTCCAGGGCGTGATCATGCCGCACACGCCCACGGGCTGGCGGATGGACATTGCAAATTTGTTGGGGAGTTCGGAAGGAACCGTTTGTCCGAAAAGACGGCGGCCTTCGCCG
>JBJMGI010000097.1:0-136278 GCA_045807945.1 Terriglobales bacterium
AATCCACCAATGATTCCTACCCCACTGCGATCAAGGTGGCCCTTTTAGTTCGGAATGACAAGCTCATTGCCGAGTTGCAGAAACTTTCAGCCTCCTTCCGCGCAAAAGGCGATGCGTACATCGAGATCGTGAAGATGGGGCGCACTGAGTTGCAAGATGCTGTTCCCATGACGGTGGGACAGGAATTCCATGCCTTTGCCTCGTCATTGGACGATGAGATTGCAGGACTCAAAGACGCCGAAAAATCTCTCTACGCAATCAACATGGGCGCTACTGCGATCGGAACAGGGATCAATGTGCCGAAAGGGTACGCGGAAAAATGCGCGGCACATCTGGCGAAGATCACCGGCAAGCCGATCGTACCAGCTTCGGACATGCTGGCCGCCACTTGGGATCAGCGAGGCTTTGTTGCCTACTCAGCCGCATTGAAAAGTGTTGCCATCAAGCTATCGAAGATCTCCGGAGACCTGATCCTGTTGACTTCGGGCCCGCGTGCCGGATTGTCTGAAATCGACCTGCCGGCGTTACAACCAGGTTCCTCGATCATGCCGGGGAAGGTGAACCCCGTGGTTCCTGAAGTCGTTAACCTTGTTGCTTTCCGCGTGATGGGGAACGACTACGTTACTACTCTTGCCGCACACAGTGGTCAGCTTCAACTCAACGCCTATGAACCCGTCGAGGGACTAGCAATGATCGAATCTCAGCATCTGCTTTTCAACACCTCCATCCTATTTCGTACCAAGTGCGTTGACGGGATCAATGTGAACGAAAAGGTTCTGGCCCATTACATGGAGACGACGGTGGGAATTGTCACCGCGCTGAATCCGGTTTTAGGTTACGAGAAGTCAACCGAGTTGGCGCAGGAAGCCTACAAGAGCGGAAAGGGAATTCTCGAGATCATCCGCGAGAAGAAAGTGTTGACCGAAGCTCAGATCAAAGACCTCTTGGATCCAGTGAAACTCACGAATTTAGACAAGAGCAAGTACCAGCAGGCCAAGTAGTAATCAATAAGTAGCTTTGGACCGCACCTTCGAAAGGGTGAGAATCATGAATCTCGCACAGAAATTGATCTTAGTTGTCACGCTAGTCATTGCCACCCAGTACTCGTTTGCGCAAGGCAAACCCAACATTGTCATTCTCGCCACAGGCGGCACCATCGCCGGTGCCGCTGCGACGGGCACACAGTCCGGTTACACCTCCGGAGCGGTAGGGATCGATTCCATGGTGAAGGGCGTTCCGGGTATCGAGAAGCTCGCGACCATTAAGGGAGAGCAGATCTCGAATGTCGGGTCGCAGGACATCTCATTCGACATCATGCTAAAGCTGGCCAAGCGCATCAACGAATTGCTTCCCACGGACAGTGTGGATGGCATCGTGATCACACATGGCACGGATACGATGGAGGAGACCGCATACTTCCTCAACCTGACCGTCAAAAGCGATAAGCCCGTGGTGTTGGTCGGGTCGATGAGACCATCAACAGCCGTAAGTGCCGATGGCCCGCTGAATCTGTACAACGCTGTCGCCGTCGCAGCTGACCCGAAGGCGAAGGGCCGGGGAGTAATGGTTGTCATGAACGATCAGATTCACGCTGCCCACTCGCTCACAAAAACGAGTACGACCGCCGTCCAGACTTTCATGTCACCGCTGCGTGGCTTAGTAGGCGTGACTGCCTATGGCAAAAATGACTGGTACAACACTCCGCCCTGGAAGCACACCGCGCAGAGTGAATTCGACATTTCGAATGTTACAAAACTGCCGCGTGTTGACATCGTATTCGCAGATGCCGACATGTCTCCTGACCTCATCGACGCAAGCGTCAATGCTGGGGCAAAAGGGATCGTGATCGCCGGGGTCGGCAACGGGAACATGAATAAGGTGTCGGTAGACGCGGCGGCAGGCGCCGTCAAAAAAGGTGTGGTCGTCGTCCGTAGCAGCCGTGTGGCCACCGGAATGGTCGATCGCAACGTGGAAGTTAACGATGATGAGCTCGGATTCGTCGCTTCGGATGAGTTGAATCCACAAAAATCAAGGATCCTGCTTTCGCTGGCGCTGTTGAATGCCAGCCGCCAGTCGGCACAAATCCAGGAGCTCTTCAGAACCTACTGATTGATGGGCCATGGCGTGTCGGCCGGGGGGACCATGAAGGCTCTGTTGCGAGTATTGCTCATCTTCACCTTGGCGGTGGCGCAGGGTTACGCGCAACAAGGGACCCCGGCTAATTCCGCTGAGCTTGCGGATAACACTCGAACCACGCCAGAAAAAGATAGCCAGGACACACCGCAACCACCTAACACATCGCTGGAGAACAAGATCGATGCGATGGAGTCTGACGAACCACCCGACCGAACTTTCAAATGGAACCAATACGAAGGGCCTTACTTCACCGGGCGGTGGGGGGCGGGTTTGCTCCTCGAATACGGTGCCTACGCTCAGGACGACGCGAGTAAACAGCAGTTCGTATTGCATCCCCAGGAAAAGCTGCGCGATTTTCGTTTCATTCTGGGGGGGAAGTTATTCCCTCATCTGGAGCGGCGCATCACTTGGAGCGCCGGAATCATGTATGACGCTCCGAACCACCAGTGGCTAATAAGACAAACCGGAATAATGATCGCCGTACCTGAACTTTGGGGACACTTTTTCGTCGGACGCAGCAAAGAAGGGTTTTCGATGAACAAAGTGATGACCGGCTACGATGGCTGGACGATGGAGCGCGCGACCATGAGCGATGCGTCCATCCCTATTCTTGCGGATGGTATTAAATGGCTTGGTTATTCACCCAAACACAAGTTTCTCTGGAATGCCGGCTACTTCAACGATGTGTTCTCCCATAACCAGACGTTCTCTACGTATGGCAGCCAGGAAGTTCTGCGCCTCGTGTTCTTGCCGATCCTTTCCGACGAAAAAGATAAGGTCCTCCACGTTGGCGTGAACCTGCGGTTTGGAAAGCCAGAGGACAATAAGATCCGATTCAGATCGCGGCCCGAGGCCTACACCGCTCCATATTTTGTGGACACAGGCTCATTTCCTTCCAACTCCACCCGAATGTTGGGCTACGAGGCTTACTACCGCCAGAATCGCTGGCTTTTTGGCAGCGAATATTGGTGGATCAATGTCTCATCCAAGGCTCAGCAGGACCCAGTCTTCCATGGCGGCGACATTGTCGCGACCTACCTCTTTAATGATGCGCGTCGCGTTTACAACACCGTCGGAGGATATTTCAGGGCCGTGTCGCCCGTGCGTTCCGTCTTTTCAGGAGGCCCAGGCGCATGGGAGGCTGTGCTTCGTTTCTCGTACGTCGACCTGGACAGCAAGACTGTACGGGGAGGCAAGTTCAGCAGAATAACTCCCATGGTCAACTGGCACATGTCAGACAATGTCCGGCTCGAAATGGCTTACGGTTATGGCCACCTCGATCGATTCGATCTCAAAGGTCATACGCAGTTCTTCCAGACGCGCCTTCAATTGCAATTCTGAGACGTCTATCATCTGCCACTCATTAAAAGGGAAACTCGAATGAATCGTCCGGTTCGCACTCAGCTCTTCCGCGTATTCTCGTTCATCATCGTAAGCTTGCCGATGTGCCTGCCTCTTGCGGCACAAACTCCATCCAAGTCTTATCAATTAGATGATTGTCATTTCCATCTCACCAACTACATTCAGAAGGGAATCAATGTCCACGATCTACTCGATTTGATGGGCGACCGAGTGGGCCGGGTGGCTCTGTTTGGGATTCCCCTGCAGCAGCAATGGTCTTACCGAAACGACGGTGACCGAGCGCCCGAATACTATCTTGCCAGCGATTCCCCTCTTTATTACTACTCGTTCACAGACGCTTACATCGCCATGCAGTACCGCTCCCTCTCCAAAGATGAGCAGGCACGATTCGATCCCATGATCACCGGCTTCAACCCAGCCGACATGTATGCCGCGGACCATATTCGTAGGGTGTTGCAGACATTCCCTGGGGTGTTCACGGGCATTGGCGAATTCACGATTCACAAGGAGTTCGTCTCGGCAAAAATCCCCGGGGAGGTAGCAAGCCTGCAGGACCGGGCACTCGATCAAATCCTCCACGCGGCTGCCGAGATCGGCTTGGTCGTACTAATACATAATGATATGGACACCCCTTTTCCAAAGGCAGGGAGCGCGCCGGCGTACCTGGAACAGATGAAGGAGCTGGTCCGTCGGCACCCCAAGACCACTATCATTTGGGCCCACACAGGCATGGGACGCATCGTGCGTCCGGTCACTGGGCACGCAGCGATCATTGAAGCGATATTGAAAGATCCGGCGTTCGACCACTTGTATTTCGATATCTCCTGGAATGAGGTGGCGAAATACTTTGTCGCGTCTCCGGAATCAACCAGCATAGCTGCAAAGTTGATCGAAGGGCATCCTGACCGGTTCTTGTTCGGCACCGACGAGGTGGCGCCACCGAATCAGAAGCAATATCTTCGGACGTACGATCAGTACGCTCCTATGTGGGCTTTGCTTAGTGCAGAGGCGCGCGAAAAAGTCCTTAAGCGCAACTATGAGCGGCTCTTTGATGAAGCCCGGGTTCGAGTCCGGGCTTGGGAGCAGGCGCACTCCAAATAAAGAAGAGGAGAGACGGGTGGCTCTCCTCCTCCAAATCCGAAGAAGATCAAGGGTACCTGACAGCTTGCCATGTCTTATCCGGATTAAAGGCTTCCAGTTTCTGGAATTCCTCGAGAGTGTTTGGGCCGAGGTCCTTCTGGTAGACCACTCCTTTGCTGCCAACGATGAACGACTTCACCCCGGTGACGCGGTAGTCAGCCGGCGCCGCAACGAGAGCAAAGCCACCGATCATCAAACCTTTGACTACAAAATCCATCTCGCCCAGCGGAGCCGCCGGGCCTTGTGCCTTCAGGACCTTGAAGTAGTAGCCGTGATATGAGTTATGCAATGAGAAACCGTTCGCGATGGCACTGGCTACATTTTCTCCGAGCGGACCGTCCCAAGAGCCATCCGCATTCTGCCAAGCAAGGCCGTCCTGCTTGCCAGGCGAGGCGATGATTCGTTGCGCGTACTGATTGGCGTCATAACCCTGGCGCGGAGCAAGGGCGTATTCTTGCTGCGCCTCGACGTATCCATTGCAGATCTGGATCGCGTCTAATTCATTCTGGCCTACCCTGCGATACTGGATCTCCCGCTGTCCCGCCTTAGCGTCGAAGGCCCATCCTTTGGTGGTCCTGACGATCGGGGCAGGGAACGGCCAATCGTCTTTCCCCACGGTGAGGACCGCGCGCCGATGGTTCTTGGCGTCGAACACTACAGCATCTTTCTCCCGCGCCTTGGCGGTAAACTGCACCGAGAGCTCGCGATCCAGACCTTCCTCGCCGGTAAGTACGATCTTGCTGCCTTCCGCTCCAAAAATCTTCTTGAGCTCCGGCACATCAAACTTGCTCGCGGCAACAATGAGAGCGTCTGCCGCGCCCTGCGGAGTTTCAAATACCTGGACCTGCGATCCTGGATCGGTTTGTTGTCCCGCGCTCTGTGCTTCCATGAACGTCAAAGGAAGCGCCAGAGCAGCAAGTGCCAGCATCCACGATAGCGCTTGATAGTTTTTTAAAATCGCAAATTTCATAATGTCTCCGATCACCGGACTTTACCTTCGCCCACCGCCGCCCCTCACACGTCCACCACCGCCCCCGCGCGACATGCTGGACATACCTCGCGAGGAACTGGACCGCGCACTGCTTCCACTGAATCCGCCACTTCCGCCACCAAAGCCGCTGCTGCTGCTACGACCGCTCGAGCCTCGCGACAGATCACGGCTACCAGCTCGGTCGGAGCCACTCCGACTGCCTAAACTGCTGCTGCCGCTGCCGCCACCACTTCCAAGCGACCGCTCTGCCGCGCTCCGATTGCTCGGCAAAGTGCCTCCCTGCCTGCTTACCTGGTTCCGCGCGCTCGTCTGCCGGTTGGAGAGAGAATCGCCACGCGCACTTCCACCGAATTTTTGCGCCGTTGAACGATCCCCATAAGGTGCACCTCCGCGGTGCTGCGGATTATGTTGCCACTTTCCGCCGTTGCCATTCCCACGGTTGCCACTTCCAACATTAGTGGTGCGGTTGAAATTGTTATTCCGATTTATGTTGATGTCGTTGTTCCCACCCCAGCCACTATTCCAACCCCAACCACCACCCCAGGCTGCGCCCATCGCGACACCTACTCCGAACGAGATCGCCATCCCTGCCGCGTAGTAACCGGCCGATGGATAGTAGATGGGTGGATAGGGGTAATAAGGGGCACCATAAACTGCGACCGGACTATAGGAAGGCACGTAGACGACTTCCGGATTCGCTTGCTCGATGACGATCACCTGCTTGCTCTCCACCACTTTCGTCTCCACCTTCTGCTGCTCGCTCGGCTTCAGGTTTCCCTTGTCCTGGGCCTTCTTCCGCATCCGTTGCACCGCATCCATCACTTCGCTCTGCTGCGCCAGGAAGGCATTGCCAAGGTCGGTGGTCCATTGAATGTCGTCAGCAAGGCGCTTAACCACGTCCGGAAGAGCTGCCATGGCCTTAATGCTCGCATCCCATGATTCCTTTGTGACGGCATCCACGAGCGCCTTGTCCTTGAGGTTCTTGTGCTTTTCCAGCCATTGCTGCAGTTGGACAAGCTCCAATGGATAAGTAGAGGCGACGAGCGTCTGCGCCAACAGGGGGTCAGGGTAGAGTGCGATGGGCGCTACCAACGAATCGAGCTGCTCGGCCGGTATTTTGACTGCGGCTGCCTGAGATGCCGAAGGCGCATTCGGAGGCGGGGCTTGCGTCTGCTGAGCCAGTGCAACATCGCCAGGCAATAACGCGCACATGCATGTAATTGCGGCGAAGCTGCGTAACCGGCAGCAGAGATTCATAATTTTCGTATTCATGTCCCCGATCCTTCAGGTGAGGAATACTTCCGCTTCAGACTAGTAAAGGAGCTCGACGGCCGGAACTGTCACAAGTAACAGCAGTGCGGGTGCTTGGAATAAATGTTTGCGACGCAACTGACTGTTATTAGTCACAGTAGGCGCAAAAGAGAGCCCAAACCTACTCTTGAGGCACTGGTTCACAACTGCTTCGCTCGTGCGGGCCAGTGGTTAGGGGCGTGCGCTGGAACGCGGCGCCAGAAAGGGATCTACATGCTTATTCATAAGCGCTTGACTGTTTTTGCACTCCTCTTGCTCTTCGCCTCCGTGCGGGTACCCGTCCGTGCTCAGGAGAAGTCAGGTACGGAAAAGAAAAAGCCGGAAACGTATTCTGGGCTTGCCGTCGGACAATCGGGAGGATTGGCGGGGAAATCCGTCTTAGTAACCTTCATTGTCAATTCGTATTCTCAGGAGCCAGAGGTGCATTCGCTCGTCGCCACCCTGAAGAAGAGCGGGCCTGAAGGCTTGCTCAAGGCGGTAGACGATTTAGACGAGAAGGGGCGCGTTGCGCCGACGCACAGCGTTGGGACCGGAGTGGAAGTGATTCGGGAAGTACCGCTGAAAGATGGCAAGCGGAGGATCACGCTGCTCACAAGCCGGAACATCACAATGGCGGAGAACCGGAATATGAGCCGGTCTCGGGACTATCCTTTCGGGCTGGCATTTCTAGAAGTGGATTCCAAAGGGAAAGGCACGGGAGTGATGTACGTCGGCTGCAAAATCAAATTCAACAAGAAAGAGCAGATCGAGATCGAGAGTTACGGCATCGCCCCGTTAAGGCTCATGAACGTTTATCTGATGGACTGAAAAGTTAATGCCGGTGCGGCATGATCATGGCTTTCCAGCGCCAATCTCTAAAATTGTCTTGCTGAAAAGCGAGCACGCAGTGATAGAGATCGCTAGTGGCCCTGCATTGCACTAGGCGTGCCGGCCGGTGCTTATAGTCCTGAACCACGATGTTTGGGTTGCCTTGCACAGACTGTTGTAGGTTGATCCACTGTGTTCCTCCTTGCGCATCGAGGTGCCGCAAGACGACGTCGTGCGCCACATGCTGAGCTTGAAAATAATCAAAACTCGACATCATTAGATGTTCCAACTTGGCGTGGTCCTTGTGAACCACAGCCTGCTGAAATTCTGCAAAGAAAGTGTTGAACTTCGCATCGGCTTCGGGGTCGCCTTTGGCTGAACCCGAACTGGGGGTCATCAACAGCGAAGCAAGCAAGAACATAGCTGAAAACAGTCTCTTTCGGATCATCTCATCCATCCCTCTGCGAATCCGCAACGATAAATGCAGCTACCAAAGCCCAGTCGGCTACTAACAGATTATTGAGCAGCCTAGACGTGAGTGCGCCTGTCATTCCTGCCAGTCTCGAAACCATTGAGAGCCGTTCTACTCTTTGTGCACTCTGTCACTCCCCCCGGGTGCATGAGAGCACATGTGGTCTAAAAAGTTCCGGCCGCATGTGCTCGATTGCTCCGGCGGCAAAAGGAGATTCAATCGTGACATCAAGTTTGTTCTTGCTCTTCCTTCTGTGCTGTACCCTTCCGGCCTCCGCAAAAGTGAAATGCAAATTCGATCCGAGCACAGACTTCTCACAAGAGAGAACATACGTCTGGGTAGAGGGTATACGCGCTCACCGGAAAGTCGTTGACTACCTGATTAAAGCCACCATCGACCATCAGCTACAACGTCGGGGCCTGCAAAAAGTCGAAAACAAGGAAGAGGCTGATCTGTGGATCCACTATGAACTCGGTTTTGGTGGGGAGATTCACGTCACAGCCGACGACCCGACATACGTTAGCGTCGGGGCGTTCCGATGACCTACGCGAGTGTTTTCACCAATTTTTCCAATACCGCCGGCGGGGTAATAACCGAGGGATCGCTCGCGGTTGAGATTTTTGATCGTGGTCGCCATGCCTTGGTCTGGTTCGCGAGCGCCACCGAGTCTGTCGAAGCCCGCCCTAAGCGGGAGGAACATCTGGAGAAGCTAGTGAGGAAAATGTTCGACAAATATCCGGTCAAGCCGCTCCACGACTAGTGTGATCCCGACTTGTTCCCGTCGCCGCTTTCATCACGCTGATACTTTTGACAGTTTCAGGCACTCGTTGCTTGGAATTAAAACGTTGGAGCGTCATCCAGACGTGGGGCGGGTCTGCAACCTCACAGACACCTAGGGCGGTTCTGCCACGCATCGGACACCGCCCACAGACGAGGGCGAAGATTTTGGGGATTCGCCCTCGTTGCCTTCTTATCAGAGCACATGCACTAGCGCTTCGGTCGGGCTGTTAATTTTCACAGTAGTCCGCACCACAGTGATGAGTTAGAACTAATCCATTGTCGGGCAGGGCTGTACCTCCACAGCACAAGACCCTGCCCGACAACTTGAGGGCGAAGCCAGGGCTTCGCCCTTTCAATTTGGAAATGTGAATATCCGATCGCGTTGACACTCACATCACCGGAACGAAGCGATACTCCCGAGCATAGCGGATCAAGATTTTCACCCTATCAACGCGTAACGCGTCCCACCATCGCGTTCCCGGCTGTTAGTCCTGACAGTTTTATGAGGTGGGAGCTCTCGTCAGAATCGGGACACATGGTCCGTTGGCGATGTAGGAGGTTCCGGGTGATCAAGAACTGGATGATTGAGAATCGGGCAGGCGTTTTATTTTTAGGGATCCTTCTGTTTGCTCCGCATCTCGTTGCTCAGAAGCAGCGCCCCCCCGTCTCAATGGATCCGCTGGACCAACTGAGCACCTCGCTGGCGCAAATGGTCGCTAAGGTCGCACCGGCGATCGTCCGCGTGGAAGCCTTTGGATACAGCGAGTCCAATCAGGACGACGAGGGGTCAGAAACCCATCTCCTCTCAAAAATGGAAAATGTCGGCTCGGGCATTGTCTTCGACGCGGACGGCTATATCGTGACAAACGCCCATGTTGTGAAAGGGGCAAAGCGGGTACAGGTCATTCTCGATAGAAAGCGACCATTGAACGATCCCTCACGTGAGCCTGATGCCGAAGAACCCTTCGAAGCCAAGGTTATTGCGACCTTCGCAGAGGCTGATATTGCGGTGCTGAAGATAGCCGCGACTGGGTTGCAGGTTTTGGCCCTTGCAGATTCCAGCAAGATCGAGCCCGGTCAATTGGTCTTCGCGGTAGGTAATCCAGAAGGACTCAACAGCTCAGTATCCATGGGGATCATTAGTGCTGTCGCACGAGAGACAGGATCAGACATGTCCCCGGTCTATATTCAAACCGATGCCGCAATCAATCCGGGCAGCAGTGGGGGTGCGCTCGTGGACATTGATGGGCGATTAGTGGGGATGACTAGCTTTATCTTGACCGAGGGCGGAGGTAGTGACGGACTCGGTTTTGCACTGCCAAGCGGCGTGATCTCATTGATCTACAACAAACTGAGAAGCGATGGGCACCTTTACGCTTGCGACATTGGTCTCAATGTGCAGCGTGTAACCCCGACCATGGCTCGCGGACTTCGATTGTCCAACAAAGTTGGACTCATAGTTTCGGATGTGATTCCCAACGGCGCCGCCGATGTAGCCGGCATCCGGACTCAAGACATCCTGCTGTCAATAGATGGGAGTCCTGTAAAGACCCCGGCACAATTTGTAATGAGCTTTTATGCTAAGTCGCCAGGCGACATAGTAAAACTCAAGCTCCTGCGGGAGTCCCGAACTTTTAACTTGACGGTGGCAGTCAGGAGCGGTGAAGATCCCCGGGATCCGCTTGAGCAACTCGACCTTCAAGAGAACATGATAGAACAGTTAGGAATTATCGCCGCACCACTTGATCGAAGAAGGAGCGTGCAGGGAATGCGGTCGAGCTTTGGCGTACTCGTTGCTGGGAAGATAGCGAACAGTGACATTCGGAGCGGACTGGCAGAGGGTGACCTTATTCGTTCGGTGAACGGTACGGCGGTGCAGAGTGTGAATGGCCTCCAGGCGGTGGTTCGCCGTTTCACGTCGGGCGATGCTGTAGTTTTGCAGGTAGAACGCCGGGGACGGTTCAGGTATTTGTCTTTTGAAGCTGATTAACCTCCTGTTGTGTGGATCCCAAAGCTACAAGTCCTTTTGTAAGTTCGTCGGTGCCAACTGTGAGTGGGCCCTTCGAGACAGAAACTTCCGTTCTCTGATTGGCCACGATACGCGCGCATGGGATGGTTTCAGTCTGAATTGATCGCCCTTTTTGCACGAGACTATGTGGCAGGAGTAATAAAATCCCTGATTTTTTCGTGGTATCAGGTAATTTGGTCCCGAGAACGGTTCGCATCCCTCCGTGCACCGGGATAGTCGGTTCGAACTCGGTCCCAATTTGAAAGCTCCCGATTGACTCCCAACTCTCAATTCAAAGAATCGCCCAATGGTCCCTGACGTTACCATCCGTACCGCAGAATGCGCTGCTTTGCCGGACGTCAGGTCACTCATAACCCAAAGGTCGCTGGTTCAAATCCAGCCCCCGCAACCAAAGACCTCATGATTTACAAGCAATAATTAAAGGAGCTCGCGCTCCCCTTCGACTGCCAACACCCAAAGCCGCCTAGGCGGCTTTTTTTTAATTGGTATTGGGCTGCCCGATCAAAAACTGGGACTACCGTGCTCCTGGACCCCTGGTCCCGAATACCTGGCGGCTCACCCAATCCGGATACTGCCTTAGGATTCCAGCAGCGCCCGTAGGTTGTGAGCGTATCTGCGGCTCGATGTGACCAACGTTCCTTCTACCAGTACGATGTCGTATACCCCATCGAACATCGGACGAATCTCCCTAATGCGGGCAGTGTTCACGATGGCTGATTTTCGCACTCGGATGAAGTGGTGTGGGGCCAGCTTCTCTTCCAGGTGTGACAAAGTTTCCCGCAAGATGTGACTGTCGTTGGCAGTGTGTATGCAGGCATAGTTCCCCGCGGCCTCGATCCACAAAACGTTAGATACGGGAACAAAGAAAATGCGCTTCTTGTCCTTCACCACAAAGCGTTCCAACGGGCGGAGACTACGGACGGACTGGAGCAGTGGTTCGAGACCTCGATTTGCTGTCCCGCGCTGTTCCACGACCTGGAGTGCGTGAACCAGGGCGTTGGCAAATCGCTCTTTATCATACGGCTTCAGCAAATAGTCAACAGCGTGGACTTCAAATGCGCGAATGGCATGCGCATCGTGAGCCGTGACGAAGACATAAACGGGAGCGGGGCTGGCCGATGGCTCCACATTTTCGATGACTCCAAAACCATCCAGATCAGGCATCTGCACATCGAGAAAAACGATGTCGGGATGAAGTTCGTTGATCTGCTCCACCGCACTGATTCCGTTCGCCGCCTCGCCTACAACTTCAATATCGTTGTGTTTGGCCAGATAGCGACGGATACCGCGCCGGGCGATCGGTTCGTCATCGACGATGAGGACTCGCGTCTTCATGCGAACTCCGGAGTGGAATGGTGATG
The DNA here is from genome assembly GCA_045807945.1 of Terriglobales bacterium. Classification (GTDB taxonomy): domain Bacteria; phylum Acidobacteriota; class Terriglobia; order Terriglobales; family Acidobacteriaceae; genus CAVQGF01. The sequence continues at coordinate 12,390 of JBJMGI010000097.1, forward strand.
ATAGCCTCACAGCCTCGACCGTTGCCCCTGGTAAGTTGCAGCGACGACTCGTCCCCGTACAGCTGTTTCAAGCGTGACTGGACATTGTTGAGTCCGATGCCGAATCGCAGACGCGATCCCGGTGCCGGACCGGGACCATCATCGCGGACGCGGAGCGAAACTCTGCCATTGTTGCGTTGCGCAGCGATCTCTAGCCGGCCTGCGGCGGAATCGACGCTGATGCCGTGCTTGATAGCATTCTCAACCAGAGGCTGAAGCGCCAGGCTCGGTACATAGATTCCGAGAAGGTCAGCCGGTACGTCCATCTGCACTTTCAACCGGTCATGAAAACGTGTCTGTTCGATCTCCAGATATTTGCCGACAAACTCGAGCTCGCTCTGCAACGTGATCTCGTTCTCGCGCGTTTCTAGGGCCATACGCAGCAAGTCGCCGAGGCTGACCAGCAGATGGCTCGCAGCTTCGACGTCTTCCTGCATCAGGACTCCAATGGTGTGGAGACTGTTGAACAGAAAGTGCGGATGTAGCTGGCTCTTAAGGTTCTCAAGTTCGGCATGGGAGAGCTGCGTCTCCAGTTGCGCCGCTCGAGTCTGACGCTCCATAGCAGCCTGGTAAAAGTGGAACGACTGATACAGCCCCACAACTAACCAGTATGTAAGCACACCGGTGAAGCTCATCGACAGAACACTGGCTGTGAACGTTTGGGGAAGAGGTGGCGCACCAGGATCAGTTATGCGAAGAAGTAACCGCAGAAGTCCATGGCTCAGAAAGTATGCGATCACCGATCCCAGGGGAGCCATCATAAACGCGGTGACCGTGTGGATCGTTATATGAGGTACAAACCTCGGACCCGTTAACGGGAACCGTTTTGCCAGAGCAATCACTACTGGTGTGCACGCCGCCCATACGTTCCAGTAGACGAGTTCGATCGCACCCACGATCACCCAGCTGACATGCCCGCCGTGAGCCTTCGCCACCACGATCTCGCGCACCGTGAACAACAGTCCTACGATCGTCCACGCACAGAGGATCAAAATCCATCTCGTCCGGCCCATATCTGGCGTGGCCTGCAGCATGAGTGTGTCGACCCTCTCCGGCACGGATTATAGCCGGACCTTCGAAGAGGACATCGCTGCGGACATACCGCTTGTCCCACTGCAGCGACCGCATGTCACTTTTCCTCCAAACGCTGGTTCTTCGCGGCATATTTTCCGGTGAGCAGGCGCATTGCCTGCAGGAGTTTCACATGAAGAAGATTCTGATTCAGTGCGCGCTTGCGGTCGTTGTGATGGTGCCGTTGGTGCGGGCGCAGTCGCAGCCGGCAGGATTGCAGGCCGCCTTCGCAAAAGATGCCGGAACACTTTCCGAAAAATTCACCGGACTCGCGCGTGTTATGTCGGGCAAGTACGACTGGAAGCCCGGACAAGGCGTTCGCTCCGTCGCCGACGTCTTCAACCTGATCGTTAAAGAGAACGGAATGCTCGCCGGCGTGCTTTCGGGCACACCGACTAGTGGGCCAAAGCCCGCGCCCATCACCGATCCGGAGAAAATGCAGGAAGCACTGAAGGCTTCTTACTTCAATCTGCAAAAAGCGATCACCGGACTTTCCGACAACGACCTGCAGGCGCCGGTGAAACTGTTCGGAAAAGACATGACCAAGCAGGGCGCGCTGATGCTGCTTCTCAATGATCAACACGAGCACCTGGGGCAGTCGATCGCATACGCGCGCAGCAACGGCGTCGTTCCGCCCTGGTCTAAGTAGGACAACCATGTGATCGCGTGATATTGACCGAGAGGAGCGCCTTCATGGAGACATTATTTCAGGATATTCGCTACGGTTTGCGCCAGCTGGTCAAAAACCCCACATTCACGATCGTGGCTGTCCTGACGCTGGCTCTCGGCGTCGGAGCCAACACGGCCATTTTCAGCATCGTGAACGCCGTGCTGCTCCGTTCTCTTCCGTTCCCGGACCCCGATCGTCTAGTAAGGATCAACTTTAACAACCCAGGGGTAGGGTTGCGGGGGGTCCGGTTCTCCGTTCCGGAGCTCGACGACCTTAGGACACAGACGGATGTGTTCGAAGATGTGAGTGTCATCGTTTTTGGCCCCACAAACTTGACCGGCGTCAAACAGCCCGAACATTTGGAAATGATGGAGGTCTCTCCCAACTACTTTTCCATGCTCGGTGCCACTCCCGAACTAGGACGCTTGTTTGGTCACCAGGACTTCTCGCTCGGTTTCGCGCCCACGGTCGTGATCAGCGATGCCTTGTGGCGCCGATCTTATGGGGCTGATCCTGGCGTGCTCGGTCGGAGCCTTCGCCTCGATGACGATCTGTATACGATCGTAGGTGTAGTTTCTCCCGGATTTCGCAACCCCGGGCCGACGAATCCGGCCGTGGAGGTGTGGGTTACCTGCGGATTCAGTGGCGATCCGTTTCCAGCGCCGGCGCGTGGGCTGCGCATACTACCAGGCGCGATCGGTCGTCTCAAGCCGGGCCTCACCGTGGCGCAAGCTCAAGCGCGGCTTGATGCCGTGAGTGCTAATTTGCGTCGCGAATTCGCGAATGATTACCCTCCGCAAGCCAAATGGTCGATCGAGGTTGTGCCGTTGCAGCAATCGTTGGTCGGGAAGATTCGACCGCTGCTGGTCGTGTTGATGGCTGCCGTGATCTTAATCGTTTTCGTGGTGTCTCTAAACATTGGCAGTCTGCTTCTGGCGCGCGCCTCTGGACGACAGCAAGAGATGGCAGTGCGCGCGGCAATGGGAGCGAGCGCGGGCAGAATGGTCCGGCAGATGCTCACGGAATCGCTGTTGCTGGCTTTCATCGGGGGAATCGCAGGGCTCACGACGGCGGTGGTCACGCTCAAAGCCGTCTTGCGATTTGTGCCGGCGAATCTTCCGCGGCTGGGGGAGGTAAACATTGACTGGCGGGTGCTGGGATTCGCGTTACTGATTTCGCTCGCGACCGGGCTCCTATTTGGGCTGGCTCCCGCGCTTCATTCGTCGAAGGCGGGACTTGCGGGTACGATGCGCGAGGGCTCGCGCGGCTCGGGTTACAGCGCGAAGGCGGGGCGCATGCGCGACGCACTGATGGTGTCGCAGCTGGCCTTTGCCGTAGTGCTGATGATCGGCGCGGGGCTCCTGTTGGAAACGCTGCGCGATTTGTTGCGGCAGAATCCGGGCTTCAATGCATCGCACGTGGTGACGGCGAATATCTATCTGCCGAACCCGAATGATCCGCAGCTCGCTCCATATCACACCTTCGCGCAGCAGATTCCGTTCAATCGCGAACTGCTGCGGCGCGCCAACGCGATTCCTGGCGTGGAGTTGGCGGCGATCACGTCCAATTTGCCGGCCGCCGACACGATCAACGGCGATTCGGCGGCCTTCGGCGCCACCAATCACAATTCGCTGGAGATCGAAGACCGGCCCACGGAATCCTCGGGAAATTTGAGCGCCGAGGTTATCCGCATCAGCCCGGATTATTTTCGGGTGATACAAACACGGATCGTCAAGGGGCGCTTCTTCACCGAGGACGACGAGAACGGCAAACTGCCCGTGGTGATCATTGACGAGGCGACGGCGACGCGCTACTGGCCGGATCATGATCCGTTGGGCCGCCGGCTGCGTATCCGGTTGCGGTTCGGGCCGAATCCTGTGAATTCATGGAGCACCGTGGTGGGCGTGGTGAAAAATATCAAGCACGACGGGCTCGATGTCGATGGCGTGCCGCACCTCTATGTTCCGCTGAATCAATTTCTGGGGCTGTCGTTAAGCTTGGCTCTGCGAACTTCCTTGCCAACGCGCACGCTGGAGGCGCAGATTCGCAGCGCGATTCAGAGCGTAGATCCAGGGCTGCCGGTGTTCGGCGTCACCTCGATGGATGAAATACTGGATGCATCGTTGGCATCGCGCAGGTTTTCGGCAAATTTGGTGGCGGCATTTGCGGGTGGGGCGCTCTTGCTGGCCTCGATCGGAATCTACGGTTTGCTGGCCTATTTGGTTGGCCAAAGATCGCACGAGATCGGCCTCCGCATGGCGCTGGGTGCGCAACAGGGCGACATTCTGACGATGTTCTTGCGCAAGGGGCTCGCGCTTGCTGGCGTGGGCATCGTTGCCGGATTGGTCTTTTCTGCAGCCACTGCGTCCCTGATGGCAAGTTTGCTCTATGGGGTTCGCCCTCATGATCCGGCTGTGTTTCTGATCGTGCCTCTGCTCTTACTTGCAGTGGCCGTGCTGGCGAGCTATCTCCCAGCACGCCGCGCGACGAAAGTGGACCCGATGATTGCCCTTCGCGAGGCGTGAACTCACCCTTTGACGTACATCGTCGGTCGGCGGGGTTCGGTCGACTTGATCAGTTTCGAGGAGCACTCGATCCCGAGCACGTGAGGGGTTCGCCGCAGGTCATCACGACTGGCAACGGTCAAACCAGGAACGTGGATGGCACCTTCAGCTCTAAATGGTTGAGCTCGAGCCGCGGGAACATAAAGTAGATACCACCTAGTCCGACACCCTAGTCCTCATTCTCAAAAGAGCGCTCCCCAAAGCATCAACCATCTCTTGGGACCCAGTCTTTTGGGGCGCTCTGGACTTTGAATCGAGAACACGCCAAGCTCTGACAAAGCGCAAAGTCACGCCTACCGCACCCTATTCTGGATGTATACTTTCGGAATCTTTCTATAATTAACGTTTAAGCGAAGGGTTCCCGGATGGACTCGCGCAAACCAGTCTCTTTCGGCGTGACTGCGAACGACGCTACTCCAGTGAGCGGTCCGGGAAGAACTGCGTCCGGGGTCGCACCCGCGCTCGGAGCGGGCAATGCCGCCGCCATCCTCGAAGTTGGCACCGTCCTCGGCGGGCGATTCGAGATTTTGCAGATGCTCGGCATCGGCGGTATGGGCGCGGTCTACAAAGCCCACGACCGGGATATCGAGCGCATCATCGTTTTGAAATGTATCCGCCCGGATCTCGCCGCACATGCTGAGATCATTCAACGTTTCAAGCAAGAGATGTTGCTCGCCCGCCAGGTCGCGCACAAAAACGTGATCCGGATTTTCGATGTCCGCGAGTCCGCTGGGCTGAAGTTCATCACCATGGAGTATGTGGTAGGCAAGGACCTCGGGCACTTGCTGGTCGAACGCCAGAAACTCCCGCCGAGTGAAGCATTAGAGATCATGCAGCAGGTGTGCGCGGGTTTGGCGGCAGCTCATGCTGAAGGCGTGCTGCATCGTGACCTGAAACCCAGCAACATCATGCTCGATGAACGCGGTCGCGTCGTAGTGATGGACTTCGGCCTGGCGCGCACCGTTAAGGGCGATGGTATGACGGGCTCGGGTGTGATGCTCGGAACGATGGAATATATGTCGCCGGAGCAAGCCAAGGCAGAAGCGCTGGACGCGCGCTCCGATCTGTTCTCTGTGGGCCTAATTTTTTACGAACTGCTTACCGGCAAGATGCCATACGAAGCAGGCAGCGCAATGGCGAGCTTGGTGAAACGAACCCAAGAACGCGCCATCCCGGTTGCCGAGATCGACCCCAACATTCCCGCTTCGCTGAGTGCGATCGTATCCAAATGTCTCGAGCGTGACGCGGCCGATCGCTACCAAAACATGCAGGAGCTGATCCTTGATCTGGATGCGGTGCAGGGAAAGCGTCCTTCTTCGGTCTTTCCTGCGACCGCCGCTCTGAAGCCCGCCAAGCCATTCGGCTGGATCGCCGCTGTCGCCGTGCTGTTGGTTGCGGTGATCGTCGGTGGCGTCTTTTTGCTCCGCTCCCGCTCAACGGCCCACCCCCCCGCGAAGACGGTTACGTTGTTGGTTGCAGATTTCGACAACGGCACGGCTGATCCGGTTTTCGATGGGTCGCTGGAGTCGGGTTTCGCCCTCGGGATCGAGGGCGCCTCCTTTATCAACTCTTATAACCGCGGCCAGGCTCGCAAGACGATCGCTCAACTCAAGCCAGGTGCTACCACCTTAAGCGAATCGGATGCTCGTCTGGTAGCGGTGCGTGAAGGTATTGATGTTGTAGTCAGCGGATCAGTCCAGAAAGACGGCGACGGTTACCGCATCGCCTGCAAGGCTATAGACGCCGCGACCGGGAAGGTGATCGGCACCGCCGAATCGAAGGCAAGCAGCAAGTCGGCGGTGTTGCAAGCTATGGGATCGCTGGCCGGCAGCATGCGTAGCGAGCTTGGCGATACCACACCGGAATCGACGAAACTGGCACAGGCGGAAACGTACACCACCAATTCGCTTGAGGCTCTGCACGATTATGCAGTCGCCCAAGATCAGCGCTCCTCAGGTAAAGGCGACCAGGCGATCCAATCTTTCCTCCAGGCCACCAATAAGGACGCGAATTTCGGAAGTGCTTACGCTGGTCTTGCGGCTATGTACGCCAATCAAGGTCAGCGTGAAGAGGCCACCAAATACTACAAGCTTGCCTTGGAACACCTGGACCGCATGACGGACCGCGAGAAATATCGCACTCGCGGCGGATACTATCTTGCGACCATGGACCCGCAGAAAGCTGTCGACGAGTTCAGCACCTTGGTGCAACTTTATCCCGCCGACAGTATGGGCTACAGCTCACTCGGCTTTGCCTACTATCTCCGTCACGACATGCAGAAAGCGCTCGAAGAAGGTCGCAAAGCGCTGGAGACGTATCCCAAGAACGTTCCTTACAGAAATAACGTGGCTTTGTACGCCGTCTACGCCGGCGATTTCAACGTTGGCGAGCAAGAAGGCAACAAAGCCTTGGCGATGAACCCTGCATATCTCAAGGCGTATATATCCGTCGCACTCTCGCAGATCGGCTTAGGGCGGCCTGACGAGGCGGCGGAGACCTACAGAAAGCTTCAGAAAGTCAGCGCACTCGGATCTTCTTTCGGCACCAACGGGCTCGCTGACCTCGCTCTCTATCAGAGCTCTCCCGCTGTGGCCGCTGATCTTTTGCGGAAAGGGATCGATGAGGATCTCGCAGCCAAGAACAATGCTGCTGCCGCAAAAAAATCCGTCGCAATGGCCGAAGCTCTGCTGATGCAAGGCCAGAAGGCTCAGAGCATGGCTGCTCTTGATCGTGCTGTTTCTATGAGCAGAAGCGATGTTCTCTTTTCCGCTGCCCGCGTGTATGCGGAAGCGGGTGAAGATAAGAAAGCGCTAGCCCTTGCTGAGTCTTTGGCAAAGGAGCTGGAGCCGCTGCCGCAGGCCTACGCCAAGCTGATTGCGGGTGCGATTGACCTGAAACATTCGCGAACGAAGGAAGCCATCAAGGAATTCCAGGATGCGAAAGAGATTTCCAACACCTGGATGGGACACTTTGAATTGGCTCAGGCCTACATCCAAGCCGAGGCTTTCCCACAAGCCGATTCCGAGTTGGCCGAATGCCTTAAACGTCGAGGAGAAGCAACCGACGTCTACTCCGACGAGGTGCAGACCTTCCACTTCTTCCCGGCGGTGTATTACTACATGGGCCGGGTGCAGCAAGGGTTGAAGAGCGCAAGCGCCGGCGATTCCTATCGCAACTTCTTACAACTTAAGGGCAAGGACGGCGACGATACTCTCGTCAAAGATGCGCGCGAACGTCTCGCAAAGTTGTAATCGTCACTCCTCATCTTCTTAATTCAGGTTGATGATCGTGGCGTGTGAGGTCCCGTCCGTGAGTCCCAAAACAAGGTTGTAGCACCCAGGGTCTAACGTAGACTGCCACGTAAATACGTACGTGCTCGAAGGCTTATCGAACGTGTACGTATTTCCGGCTGCGGCCGTGCCGCCAGAGAACAAAGTAGTGCTTGCAGCTCCATCAGGCGGCGCTCCCGTGCACGCAGAGTTGGCAATCACCTGGATCGACTGAAGGATCCCATGAAGGTTCGATGTTATTAGTTTTCCCCCTCCATCGTTGAATCGCCACTTCACCGGGATCGGGCTCGCCATGGATATCGTTCCGGAATCGCTGGGCTCACTGGCGGATCCGGCTACTGCCAACGGCGAGAGAAATCCGTCGAATGACGGAATGACCAGGTGCACGATCGTCGCGTAAGCGCTGCCGTCCACGTTGTTGACGACGATGTTGTAGCAACCTTCTCCAGACAAGCTGCTTGTATCCCACGTGAGCTGATACGTGCCATCGGGTTGGAAGGTCATGGTATTCGAACCGACAGGCGCCCCGTTCGCGAACAGACTGATCGGAACGGTGTCGGTGGAAGGAGCTCCCGCACAAGCGGCATTGAGGAAAGCCTGCACGGAACTTATCGTCGCAGTCTGGTCGGTCACGACAACGTTCCCGCTTCCATCAACAAACTGCCACGGTATGCGTAAGCCACCGCCTAAAGCGAAGCTGCCGGAATCGGTCGGCTTCGACGCGGGCCCCGCCACTTGCAACGGTGCGTTGAACCCCTTGAACGGCAGGTGAACGATGGTGGAGTACGAATTGCCATCGGTCGTCGCGATTACCAGGTTGTAACAACCCCCAGAAATCAGCGTGCTGGTGTCCCAGCCGAATTCATACGTTCCATCGGTCTGGAAAGCCATGGTGTTCGGGGCGACCGGTGCACCATTCGCGAAGAGGCTGATGGCTGTCGCGTCAGCAGCAGCAGCGCCTGTACACGTTGGATTCAGGACCGCTTTGATCGAACTGATGCTCGTAGTCTGATCGGTTGTGACGGTTGCGCCGCTGCCATCTTCGAACTGCCAGCGCACGGGGATCGTGCTTGCAACAGCGAAGCTGCCCGAATCGCTAGGCGTTGCCGTGGTTCCAGCTACTTTCAAGGGCGCCTGGAATCCATTGAACGTCAGGTGAAGGATGGTGGAATACGAGTGGCCGTCCGCGAGAGTGAGCACCAGGTTGTAACATCCGCCGGATGCAAGCGTGCTGGTATCCCAAGTGAACGCGAAACGATTGTTCGTGCCTTCGTAAGCGAAAGCATCTTCCGTCCGCAGTGCGAGTCCATCCTTGATTAGTGCTACGGAAGCAGCACCGTCTGCCGCCGCCCCAGCACAGTTCGGATTGAGCAGTGCTTGCAGTGAGCTGTTCGCCAGGACTTGTGAGATGAAGTTCCCGCCGAAATCACTGAGCTGCCAGCGCACCGGCACCTTGCTTCCCACTGCAAAGCCTCCTGAGTCACTTGGTGCCGCTAACGTTCCCGCGCCAGCAAGCGGAGCTGCGAAGCCGGTGAAGTTGTAGCGGACGGAGTAACTCGTTGTCGCCAGTGCGGAGTTCGCGGCTTTGTCCGTTGGGGTCAACGAGAAGGCGAACGGCCCTACGGCTCCGGTTGCAATATTCGCGCCCAATGGGACCGTCCCGGTGCACGCAAAGATTCCCGAAAGAGTATCTCCGCAGGTGTAGTTGGCCGGCACTGGTTGGTTGACTACGTATGCGGCTCCATTCGGAGGCGTGATGATCGCGGCCGAGGGCTGCGTGAAGTCAATGTTGATGCCGGTTGTCGAAGTATTGGAGCTATTTCCTGCAACGTCGGTACACGTTCCATTCGCAGATTGGTTCGCGCCTTCGTTCGGCAGAGTTACGGGTGCGGTGAGCGCACCTACACCCGAGGCGATCGCCGCAGGATTATCCACGCACGAGAACGTGACCTTTACAGGGGTATTGTTCCATCCATTGCCGTTCGGTCCCGGCGCCGCTGCTGCCGAAATAACAGGGGGCGTCTTGTCGATGTTCACGCCCGGCGACGTAGTGAAGGTCACCACGTTTCCTGCTTTGTCGGTGACCGTGGCGGACGTCGACAGATTCTTACCTTCAGTGCCGATGACCAGCGCACTGGCTGGCACACTGGAGGCAACACCAGAGAGATTGTCGTTGGTCGTGTAGCTGTAGGAAACGTTGGTGTTGTTCCAACCCGCACCATTTGGAGCAGGCGATACATCCGCAAATGCGAGGGTCGGAGGAGTCGTGTCCACGGTCAGCTGGTTCGACCCGACCGAGGCCGCGTTAGCTATTACGATTGCGGCACTGTTGGCGTACTTTCCCGATGCGGTGGCTGAGAACGTGACAAATCCATTCCCCGACACGTTGGTGCAGTTGTAGTCGAATTCCTGGGTGGAGTTACTGAGCACCAACGCGCTTAATGGAGTGGCAGCAGTGCAAGTCACGCTCGGGGTCGGTCCGGCCGGACTTCCTGCCGCGACCGGCGTGATAACGAGCGGCGAGGCGCTTACAGCCGAGGCGTTCGCCGGCCCTTCATTCGATACCACCACTCGGACGGTTGCTGAATCGCCGCCCTTAAGGTAGATCGAATGCGTATTCGTGTTGTCGGCGGTCACGCTCGCGATCGTGAATCTATTGACGTCGAGCTCGAGAGCTTGGAAATCGGTATTGGTCTGGTTGTTTGGCAAACCCGTGGCTGAATCCTTAACTTGTGCTGTAAACGCATATGGAGACGGCGGAGCTGTTACCGACCCCGAGATCTCGGCTGTGAGTGGGTTAAGCGTGAGCTGCGCAGGTAAGCTACCTGTTTCAGTCCAAGTCTTTGCTCCGACTCCTCCCACCGATTGCAGCGTGGTGGTATAGGGTGAGCCGACCACGGCCACTGGCAATACAACGGTGATGATCGCCAGCGATGCCGCCGCATTGTTCTGCCCAGTGTTCGCGCCGCCTGCTACTGCAATCGTCTTGATGGGCGTACCAGGATCGTTTCCCGTCACCAAAGGCCCGAAGACCCGTAGCGTAACTCTTCCGCCCTCGCCTGGAGCCAGAGAAACGGTCGCGTTCGCCGGATCACTACTGTTGTCCGGATTGCCCGCGTCTCCTTGGGTTGTGAAGACTGGGTTTGGAATATTTGAGATTGGAATGTTCTGAACTTCTACCGTCAAGCTGCAAGCATTGGCGATCGGAGTGGGATAAGTCTTGCGCGCAACCAGTTGGCACTTGGAACAAGAAGCCGGACAGCCGTTCCCGCCAGGACAGCCGGCGGGACAGCACTGCAGCCCAAGCTGCTTGGCGAACTGTTTGGCGTTGTACGTCGAGCTCGTGTTGCCCTTGTTCGTGACCTTGTATGTGAAGTCGGTTATCCCACCATCGTTCAGGTTCGTGATGTCGGGATTCGTAATGTCAGGATTGGTGATGTCCGGGTTGGTGATGTCCGGGTTCGTAATGTCCGGATTGGTGATGTCCGGGTTTGTTACGACCATGCTGGTGATGTCCGGGTTGGTGATATCGGGATTCGTGATGTCGGGGTTAGTGATGTCCGGGTTGGTGATATCCGGATTTGTGATATCGGGATTCGTAATATCCGGGTTCGTGACCGTCGGATCGTAAACCTCGGCATTCGTGATGTCCGGGTTCGTGCTGTAGGGAGTAGTGATATCAGGATTGGTGGAGTCGAAAGTGACGATGTCCGGGTTCGTCGACTTAGGATTCGTGGGATCAGGATTGATCAGCGCCGTGCTTTGCAGGCCACCCGTTTTCGGCGCGCCGCCGATCCCCAGGATCTCAGCCACGGTCACACTGACGGTTGGATTGGCGCTGGAGGAGGTTACAAAAACAGTGCGCGATATCGTGGTTTTCGGAAGTATGGTCACGTCCAGAGTGGGGACGGAAAGTCTTTGATCGAAGGATGCGATTGTACCGACGGGCGGAGCGTTGATGGTGAGCCGGTAGAACGCCTTCTGGCCGGTAGTGTTGGTCGCAAAGACAGAGAATGCCCGCTGGATCGGTGCATTCGAAGCGTTTAGCAGGGATTTGGAGTTTTCCTTGAAGCCGACCAGCAGTCCCTGAGTGATTCTTGCCGTGTAAACATTTTGATTGCGTGAGCCGGTCTGACCGACCGCGCATTGAGGCTTGGTTTGTGTCGGATCGTAACCGCTGGCGCCGCCCGTTGATGCGACTGGCGTATAAAGCGACCAATTTTGCGTGCAAACTTGCGGATTACCCGTGCAGGTTACCGGTGGCGGCCGCACATCACGGTTGTCTGTCCACGTGGTGTGGAATACCGCGGCGTTGGAAGCCTGATTATTAAACGTCCACGTGTTATTCGGGCCCGGCACCATGGTCAAAGCAGCCACATCGATGTAGTCGCCGATAAAAGAGCGCGTGCCGTGCACAAACATCGGAAAGTTAGGCGGATTGAATTGCATCTGCTCGATGGTGGTGCTTCCCGGGCGACTGCCGTACTTGTATTGCGAAATGCGGAATGACGGGAATGCCAACGGAGGATTCTGAGCGGCGTTGTATTTCGCGGGATCAACCAGCGCTCCACGCACGTCGATGGTGTGCCGGATCTTTGCGCCTGCATCGGAGATCGAAGGCCCAAACAACTTCGCCAAGTTACCTAAGGCTAGATCGCTGCCTGCGACCGGAACTCTCACTTCAACCAAGTCAGAGATTTTGCTGCACGGCGGGGCAGGACATTGCAACCGGCCTGACGTGTTGTCGTCGCGGTTGTCATAAAAGCTGAGAAAAACTTTTCCATACGCGTACGCCAAGGCTGGCATGAACTGGTGCCCGGGAGCGCTGGCATTAGTATCGGCAACGAACGGAGTGCTCCAGGCCTTGATCCCGTTGGTCTGGGTTGTCATCATGATCCGCGAAGTTCCGAGCGGCCCTTTGTTCCTTTGCGAGAACGCCAGCCATACTCGTCCTGAACCATCCACCGTCAGCGCGGGCAAATCGTTCTCACGGAAGCTGCCTCCGGATCCAGCTTGATCGAAACCTGCGTTCATTGGAAACGTGTAGGCAGTTGCGATGGAGAAGGTGTTACCTCCGTCGCTCGATGCAGCGATCTGTATTGAATCGGGTTGGTTGCCGCTCGCCAGTTGCCGCCATGCCACGTAGACGATTCCACTCGCAGGATCGATGGCTGCTACTGTCCCCTGATTCAATTTCAAGGCCTGACTCAGCTTGATGGGCTTGGCCCATGTCCGGCCGCAATCCGCCGAGTAAACCTCCTTGATCGTTGAGCTGGGATTTTGGCTGGAGCCGCTGAAGACGGTATAGAAAACGTAGGCCTTGCCGCTGGTGAAGTTCTTTCCCCCGATACTGCAATTCGCGACACCTACTTTGGTGCCAGGCCGAGGAACGTCAACAGCGATCCAGGGCTTATCAATGAATTGCCCGCTCGTACCCGTATCAATCAAGGTCGTGTTCAGATACGTTACGGGAGTTCCGTTTCCTTTATTGTTCTGGTCCTGGAAAGTCGAAACGAATACGCCGCTAGGCGCATTGTTGCCGCGGTTAAACACCAGTCCGGAATAGTAGAAGAGCCCGTGTGTGCCCGCGCGGACTGTGGGATCAGTGGCCACGGAGAACGCATGCAGCGGCGAAGCTAGCCCAACAGCAGTTTGGTCCTGTGGATAGCCCGGCAGAAGCGTGCTGTTCCAAGTTTGCCCTCCGTCGAGGCTGGAAAACACACCCATCCATGCGTCGCCTGTCTCCACCCCCGAATCCGGAGGGATTGGAATATCGACCGAGCGGTAGTCGTTCGCGCCTGCAAATAAGTGCTGCGGGTTTCTGGTCGAGACCGCCATCGAGGGCTCGTTCTGCCGCTGTAGATAGGGATCGCCGCCCGGAAACTGGGTGCCGGAGACCATATTGATATTTGGCCCGGAAACTTGGGCTAGGGAAGAGACGGCACAGAACAGCACTACGACCAAACGCGGAACGCGCTGGCCCACTTGGAAGGGGCGCATGGATTCACCTCGCACAGTTCTGCGAACGAAGCCCGCAACGGAGAGGGGGTGAACCGAGGGCGAGCTACACTGGGAGTTTCGGGAGCGTTTGCAGAGCCAAAGGATTGTCTCTGCTGATTTGTGCCTTGTCAACGTGAATTGCTGGTTTTTTAGAGTTTAAATTATCCCGCGACACGCCAATCCGCGGCTTTTGCGGTTTGGGTGGCGTACTGCCTGCCTACTGCTGCCAGTGCGGGCCGCAAGCTCCCTAAGCCCACCTTTTTCACAATGTGCATCTCTAAATCCTTGTGTGACTCGGGTTTCGCCCTATGCGGTGCTTACAAGCCTCTCTTCTCCTCCTTTTGGCTTTTGGATTGTTTTCCTGCGGCGGCTCTTCTAAACCAGTTTCGGTGAACGTGAGTCCGCAATCGGCCACCCTCAATCCCGGCGGGACGCAGCAATTCACTGCAAGCGTCAGCGGCGGACACAACAGCTCTGTCACTTGGAATGTGAACGGGACCGCCGGTGGCAATGCGACTACGGGCACAGTTTCATCCAGCGGACTCTACACAGCCCCGAGCAAGATCTCGTCCACGATCTCAGCGACCGTCGAGGCCGTCTCGACGCAGGATTCTTCGAAAATGGCGACCGCGACGGTCAAGGTTATCCCCAAGACGAACGCCTCGATCAATCGCACCGTGGAACCACTTCCGATAGAGCTTGGGACGTCTGGCGGCAACGCCACGGACGAGAGTGCAAAATTTTGCTGCTCGGGTACTCTGGGCGCTCTGGTGAGTCGTGGCGGATCCAATTACATCCTGAGCGCGAACCACGTATTGGCGAAATCAGGCTCAGCAAGTACCGGCGACCCGATTATCCAACCCGGTCTTACGGACGCTTCGTGCAGTACCAATAACACGCATACGGTTGCGAAGCTGTCGCAGATGGCATCGCTCAAGACCAGCAACGTGGATGCGGCGCTCGCATTGGTCACCCCCGGTTCAGTCGATCCAAGCGGAGGAATCTTGGAGCTGGGTTCGGGCGGAGGTGTCGGCGCTCCCGCCGCCGGCAACGCAAACCCCAGCGTCGGTGAGCACGTCGCGAAAAGCGGGCGCTCGACCGGACTGACCTGCTCCAGCATTTCTTCTCTGAACACTTCGGCGAAGGTGGACTACCAACCCTCGTGCAACACAGGCACGACGTTCTCAGTAACGTTCACTAACCAGTTGGTCATCGCGGGCGGCAGCTTCAGCTCGAGCGGAGATTCCGGCGCGCTCGTCGTTGATTCCAGTACCGCACAGCCTGTCGGACTGCTTTATGCAGGAAACGACACGGACACAGTCGCGAATCCGATCGGCGACGTCTTGAATGCGCTCAAAGACCCGAGCAGCGGAGACATTCCCGCAGTGGTCGGCGGAGCGCAGCATGCGGTCGCGTGCGCGGCAGCTCAGAGTGCAAGCTCACCGGCGCAAGCTGCACAACCGCTGGCCGCCGAAGGGTTGCGGCGCGGAGCAAGTGCCAAGCAGCATCACGAGCGTGAACTCCTCAGCCAGCCCGCGGTTCTCGGCGTTGGCGTAGGGCACAGCGAGAACGGCAGCAGTCCCGTGGTCGTGGTTTATGTGGACAAGCACCAACTCACGCCCACCATCCCGCAGACTCTGGACGGCGTGCCCACCCGCGTGGTGCCCAGCGAGCACTTCCGCGCTTTCGGATGGAATGAGAAAGCGCCGGTCGCAGCCTGTGCGAAGCCGGCGCACTAGCTCACTGGATGCGGAGCATTCCTTGGAATTCCCAGGTGGTCGTACCAGTGCACGTAGAAACCGGGTCTGCCTCTAGCAGGATGGCTGCTTCACCATTCGTGTATTGCACCGGAATCGAATAGTTCACGAAAACAGTTGATGCCCCGCCATTGTTTCCTAGCTTCACAATCGTCGGCATCGCCCGGCCATCTACAGCCACAACGCCCAATGCTTGCGAAAAGCACGAGGACCGATGCGCGATCGTGCCTTGTACAGATGAGATTGTTCTTCCCGGAGGCAGCTGGAAAGGAAGAGTCCACTTCGAAAAGCCTGGTGGCAAAACGGCTTCCACTCCGATGAAATAAGTATTATCGTCGATCTGCGTGACCTTGCTTGTTGGGGTAAATCCGATCGGGCCATCTGCGTGGACCGTGCTGGTGGCCATAAAGGATGAAGCGCCCTTGCCGCATCCCGAAAACAAAAGAGCCGTTAACGACAGAAAGACAAAACTCCACCCTGCATGCCTTTTCACAAGCATCCTCAATCGAAGGTTTTCTGGGGGGTGTACGGTGTCGACTGTAGTTCTCTCGTGCGCTGGTGGTCAAGCTTATAGGGGATTTCACCTCTCTAACTTAGGCGGCTTGCTTAGGACTCACCAGCGCAGTCCGAAATCGCCGCCGTGCAGCGTGAGGTTGGGATTGTAATAAGGATCGTGATCGAGCAATGGTCCCCAGGTCCGCTTCATGTATCCGACCTCTTGCGGATCCAGGCTGAAGCCCCGCGACGCGGATTCATGGTGATAGAGCTGCGCGAACGGTGTCACCAGATTCCGCAGGCCGCGTTTCAGCAGGCGCAGGCAAAAGTCCACATCATTGAACGCGACCTTTAGGTGTTCGTCGAAGCCGCCGACGCTATCGAATGTCTCGCGCCGCACCATCATGCACGCCGCCGTGACCGCTGCCCAATTCCGGATCATATGGCTCACGCCGAAGTAAGCCGGCGTGTCCTTCGGCAGCCCAGCTAATGCATGCCCGGCGACGCCGCCCAATCCGAGCACTACTCCCGCATGCTGGATCGTCTGGTTGGGATAGATCAGCTTCGCGCCCACGGCTCCGATCTCCGGCTGCTGGCACCACTCGAGCATCGCCGTCATCCACTCGCCGCTGATCACTTCCGTATCGTTATTCAAGAACAGCAGGTACTTTCCCGTCGCCTCGCGCGCCGCAAAATTGTTGAGCTTGGAAAAGTTGAACTCCTCATTAAACGGGATCACCCGATAGGGAAGCGAATTCAGATACTCCCGCGTGCGCGGCTCCGCGCTGTTGTTGTCTACGATGATGATCTCGTAGTTCGGATAAAGCGTCTTACTGGCGATGCTATCGATGCAGGTTTTCAAGATCGCCATCTTGTCGCGTGTAGGAATGATGATCGAGACTTTCTCCGCGACGTTCACCGGATATTTCACGCGGAACTGCCCCTTGTGCGCGCCTTCAGTCACCTGCGCTCCGGGAAATTTGCTGGAGGCGTAGTCGGTCAGTGCTTTCCGCGCCGCTACGAACGCGTACGGCTTCGCATCGGATGTGCCCGCGGCCGAGCCCTCGGCCTTGCGCCAGTGATAAAGGATCTTGGGAATGTGATGGATTGACTTCGTCCGCTGCGTTACTCGCAACATCAGATCGTGGTCCTGGCTGCCTTCATACCCTGCGCGAAATCCGCCGACCTGCTCGACGAGCGCGCGCCGGTAGAGAGTGAGGTGCCCGGTGTACATGCACGACTCCAGGTACTCCGGCGACCATTCGGGCTTAAAGAATGGCTCCGAGCGCGTGCCGTCGAGCTCGAGTTTGTCTTCATCGCTGTAGATGACGTCGGAGTCTTGATGTCCTTGCAGCAGCTTCACCGCCCAGAAGAGCGCGTGCGGGTTCAGTTCATCGTCATGGTCAAGCAATGCAATGAACTCGCCCGCCGCCAGACTGAGCGCATTGTTCGAGGCGAGTGAGATGCCCTGGTTTTGCCGCGATGTGTGCAGCGCGATCCGCGGCTCGGCCGCGGCGTACTCCTGCAGCACCTCCTTAACTTCTGGATCCGTCGAGGCGTCGTCGCAGAGGCAGAGCTGCCAGTCCGGGTACGACTGGCTCAGCACCGATTCAACGCACTTTCTAAGCCACCGCACTGCCGGGTTGTAGACGGGAGTGATGATGCTGATCTTCGGCTTGTAGAGGAACGCCGCAATCTCCTTCGCGGGTTCTGCGGGTGGATGCTCATGTGTTGCCAGCCAGCGTTCGTACGTCCTTGGGCCGTGGTCGGCGCGAGCAGCCCCACTAGCATGCAGACGACGCCGCACTGGCTGCATCGCGCGAAGGTAGAGCTTATGACGCAGCGATCCGGTCGGAAGCCAGCGTCCGCGGAAGTCACGCGCGCGATTTAGCGCCTTCCATCCGATGCTGTTGATGACCGCCTCAAGCGTAGCCTGCGTCTCCTCCGCGCGGCGCACCAGCTCAGGGCGTTCCGCGCACAGCTTCTTAAGCTCTTCCTCCTGCTCCCTTGCGCGGTCTTCTAGCTGTGCCAGTTGCTCGCCGAGTTCCGCTTTCTTCCGCACCGTGCGCGGAGTACCGTCGGATACTGCACGGATCATGAACTGCACGGTTGCGGATTCAGTATCATCTTCCACGGAACGCCGCACCTCCGGAGCGATCTTTGCCGGCTCCACTGCCTGTCGCCCGGTAAAGGGCTCCACGAAAGGATCTGCACTCAGCCGCTGTATGCACTCGATTCGGTATCCCGCTTCAGTAAACATCTGACGGATAGAGTCGAGCGTGAAGAACCTGAGATGTGTGCGGTCCAGAATCCCCTTCTCACCATACTCAAATTTTCCGTTCAGCAGCCCGAGCCTCACGCTGCCGTGCGAGATATTGGGGATGGAGGAAAGCAAGAACCCCCCGGGCCCGATGAATTGCCGCACTTCTATCAAAAGCTCCACTGGGTCTTGCAGGTGCTCGAGGAAATCGCCGGCGAGCACGACGTCGAATTTCGCACTGTCGAGGTGCCGCTCCAGGGAGATCTGCTCGACGTCGCCCTCGATCACGGGACATATTTCTCGCAGCCTTCGCGCGGCGGTGGCATCACGCTCGACTGCGATCACCTCGCACCCATTTGCTTTTAGGGCTGCGGTCACCCGCCCAGTCGCTGCGCCCAGCTCGAGCACGCGCTTATTTGGTCCGATGATCTTCACGGCGAGACTGCGCGAATCTTGCAGGTCGTTTGTATCGAGCGGCGAGTCGTAGAAGTTGGGATCCGCGTCGAACATCGCGCTTACCGGGGAACCAGAGAGTGAGCGTTGGGAACCGCTGCAGCATGCAGATATCGCGGGATGACATCTTGCGGGCGACCGTCGGCCGCGATGCCGCCCGATTCGATCCATAGCGCGCGGTCGCAGAGCTGCTCGATGAGTCCGGTGTCGTGCGACACCACGACTATGGTCTTCCCCCGCTCGCGAAAACCACTGATGCGCGAGAGGCACTTCTCGCGGAAGTAGGCGTCGCCCACCGCGAGAATCTCATCCACCAGGAGAACGTCGGGATCGACTTCCACGGCTATTGAAAATCCAAGGCGCATGTACATACCAGAGGAGTACTGCTTCACCGGGACGTCCATGAAGTCACCCAGCTCGGCGAATTCGATGATGCTCTGTTCCCGTTCTGCAATTTCCCGTTTCGAGAGGCCAAGCAACAGACCATTGAGTTCGATGTTCTCTCGCCCCGTCAGCTCAGGATGGAAGCCGGCGCCCAATTCGATAAGTGACGCGACCTGTCCGCGCACTCGGATCGTTCCTTCGGCAGGAAGAAAGATGCCGGCGATCAGCTTAAGTACTGTGCTTTTTCCGGAGCCGTTCCTGCCGATTATCCCGACTGTCTCTCCCGGAAAGACCATCAGGCTGAAGTCACGAAGGACCGTGAATTCCTTGTAGTGGGACCCTTTCTTAAACCAATGCACGAAGGCCTCGCGCAAAGTGTCCCGCCGCTCCAGGATCACCCTGTACCGGTGCTCCACACTTTCGAAGATGATGGAAGGCTCAAGTCCGGGGCTATCAAACATAGAAGACGAATGAATCCTGATAACGGGCAAATATCCCGAAGCCGAGCAGCAGTGCTACACCGCCCAATAACAGAGATGCCGCCACCAGATGCCACGATGGCAGCGCGCCGTAGTAGATGACGTCGCGGAACCCATTCAAGAGATAGAGCATGGGATTGAGTTTGAAGAACGGTTGAAAACGCGCCGGCACGAAATCGAGCGAATAGATGACAGGCGAAAGATAGAACCACGCAGAAAGCAGCAGCTGGACAATGTGCGAGACGTCGCGGTAGTAGACATTCGCCGCCGCAAAGAAGAACCCGCAACCCATGGTGAATAGGACGAGTGCGATGAATGGGATTGGCATCCAGAGCCAGCTCAGGTGAAAAGGGAAGCGGAGTAGCAGCAGGATCAGAACCAGCGGGATCAGTGAAAGCGCAAAGTTGATCGAATTCGAGATCACAGCCGCGACCGGGAACACTGCCTTCGGCACAGCCACTTTCTTCAGCAACTCGCCATTTCCCACAATCGATTCCGCCGAGTATGTGAGTGCCTGGGAGAAGAAGGTCCACGGCAGGAGCGCACTGATGAGGAAAACAGCGTAGTTCTTCACCGGGATCCTCATCACCGTCGAGAACACAGCGGTGAGAATCAGCATCATGAGCAGGGGATTTAGCAGCGCCCAAAGGAAGCCCAGACTGGACCTTTTGTAGCGGATGCGCAGCTCTTTGAGCGCCAGCGCCCAGACCAACTCCCGATATTGAACTAATCCGCGGAGCATACGTGATTCGGAGCTGCTAATGCAGATGGGCCGAGTAGATGAAAGGTTGTGGCTGTGACCCTTCAGCTGTCAGAAGCTGGCGTGCCGAAGCAACCCAGCAACACCGTTCTGCGCCGCCGAATCGAACTTTAAGGTATGAAGATCGCGATCATCGGCACGCGCGGGGTGCCTGGGCGTTACGGAGGGTTTGAGACTCTAGCCGAGCAGCTTGCCATCCGCCTCAGCGACCAGGGGCACCAGGTGACCGTGTATTGCCGCAGCGCCTTCGCCTCGCCGACCGACGATTTCGATCCCCGCGTGCGGCGCGTAATCCTGCCGGGACTCCGCAGCAAGTATCTCGATACCGTCTTTCACACGTTCCTTTCCGTCTTGCACGTGATCACAACAGACGTTGAGGTAGCGCTGATCTGCAACGTCGCGAATAGCCCCTTTGCGTGGATCCCGCGGATGTTCGGGATTCCCACCGTTCTCAATGTCGATGGGCTCGACCGCAAGCGCCGCAAGTGGAACGTTCTCGGGAGAGCGTACCTATATCTCTGCGAGCTGCTGTCACTGATCACGCCGACGCGTCTGCTCACGGATTCGCGCTACATCGAGCAGTATTTTCGCGAGCGGTACGGCGCACCGAGTGCGGTGATTGCATACGGCGCTGAGGTACCAGAGCTCGCCAATGAAGCGCAGTCTGAGCTGGCGGCGCGCGAGTACATTCTGGTTGTCGGGCGCTTCGAGCCGGAAAACAACCTCGAACTCATCCTCAAAGCATACGGTCTGGTGCAGACCAAGTGGCCGCTCATCGTGGTCGGAAATAATGTGTATCGCCCAAGCTATGAGCGCGAGCTTCACGCTCTCGCTGACTCCCGCGTAGTGTTCACGGGGCCGGTGTACGGCGAACGCTATTGGGAACTGCAGCGCAAAGCCGGAATCTTCATCATGGCCGGCGAGGTTGGTGGGACGCACCCGTCACTGGTGGAAGCGATGGCTTCCGGAAGTACCGTCCTGTTTCTCGAGACCCCTGAAAATTCCGAAACCGTTGCCGAGGCGGGCGTCAGCTTCAAACATTCACCCGCCGACCTTGCCGAGAAGCTGCAATACCTGATCGCCAGTCCAGGATTGAGAGAGCAATTGTCAGCGCTGGCGCGAGAGCGTGCCGCCTCGGCGTATTCGTGGCAGACCATCGCTAATCAATATGAAGCGCTGTTGTGCGATGCCTGCGGACACGTGCCCACTCCGCGCCCTTTCCGGCTGGCCGATCAAGAAGAAAGTTAACTTGCCTTTTGCCGCCGCTCGTTTTCGGAAGCTGCAACAGGTTCCGAGTGTGGACGGTAATCAAACCAGCGCATCAGGTCACGGTCTCGCACCCGCCTGCGTGATTGAACGATGCGCCTCTTCCGCACCACCGCTCGCCAAGTCTTTAGAGGGTAAAACAGCGCCGAGAGAAGGTTACGATCCGCAAGAAGCGAGTACCCAACAATCGTGAGATCGCGGTCGATGATCTGAGGAACGAAGTTTACCCAGAGCCCCGCACCCGCATTCTTCATTCGCATCATGAAACGGTTCTTCACCGAGTGCCAGTTGATCTCTTGCGGAAGCTCATTGCGGCGCTCCGGCGTGACCCGTCGAACATGCCATCCGCGAGCTTCAGGAACATACAGGCATTTCCATCCCATTAATTGCGCCCGCCAAGCGATGTCTGCGTCTTCGCGATATGAAAAAAAGTCTTCGTCGAAGAATTCACTCTCGACCGAAACATCCGTGATCATCTCGCGCCGATACAGCGCGGCGGCGCCGGTTGCGCCAAAGACGTATTCCCGTCGGTCGTACTGACCCCCATCAATCTCTTCCGCACCCCGATCAAGGTGGCGCAGATCGGGACGGAAGTAGATCCCCGTCGAATCGATCACGTTGCTGAAAGGTTCTGCTGCATCGGGCTGCCAACGCAAGAGCTTCCCGCAGGCCGTACCGACCTCGGAGTTGCCCTCCGCTGCGTCCACAAGGTTAGAGATGAAATCGGGGTCGAGCACCACGTCAGGATTCAGCGTGAGCACCCAGCCTTGCTTGCTCATCCGAATGCCCTGATTCTGCGCCGCCGCGAAACCGACATTCCGCCGGTTGAAGATCGCGCGCTCTAAAAGTCTGTCGCGAAGAAAGTCCGCCGTGCCATCGTAGGAAGCATTGTCGATCACCACGATCTTCATCGCGAGATACGACTGCCGCTCGAGCGAGCGGAGACACGCCTCAATGTACGGAAGTGAGTTGAAGGTGACGATAACGACGGTGACCTGCGGCTGCATCTCGAGAGGTTGATGCCGAGTCGCTGCCGCAGGCTGTCAGAGCGCTTAGAACGGGATGTCGTCGTCGGTGATCTCGGCTGCCTGCGAGTGCGCCTCTTCCGGGGCGCGCTGGTCCATGCCGCTGTTGGCTGCGGCGCTACGGGTACGACCGCCGCCGCTTCCGCCCTCAGCTCCGCCCAGCATTACGAGATCGTTCACAATGACTTCGGTCTTATATTTCTTCTGGCCCGATTCTTTGTCGTCCCAAGAGCTGGTGCGCAGCGCGCCTTCGATGTAGACGGTGCGGCCCTTTTTCAGGTATTCGCCCGCGATCTCGGCGGTGCGTCCAAACGCCGTGAGGTTGTGCCACTCGGTGTGGTCCTGCCAGTTGCCTTCTTTGTCCTTCTTGCGCTCGCTGGTCGCGAGGCTGAATTTAGCGACGGCCATGCCGCCGGGCGTGTATTTCACTTCAGGATCTTTACCAAGATTTCCAACCAGAATGACTTTGTTTACGCCTCGCGCCATGATTCACGCCCCTTTTGTTCGAAGTAAGCCGACAATATAACAGGATTGCAGTGCCACGTCACCGGAACCTGGATCATCGGAACCATTGGTAGACGAAAAAATAAACCAGCACGCCTGTAACAGAGACATAGAGCCAGATCGGGTATGTCCAGCGTGCGATGGCGCGGTGCCGCTCGAAATTTGAGCGCAGCGCCCTCGAGAGGGTCACCAGCACCATCGGCACGACTACGATGGCTAGGATAGTGTGGCTAAGAAGCAGCGTGAAGTAGACCGGCCGGATCCAGCCGTGTCCTTGAAACCTGATCACGCCCGCATGGAAGTGATAATAAAGATAGCAAGCGAGGAAGACCGTGGAGCTGGCGAATGCTGCCAGCATGCAAGCGCGATGCGCCACGACTCGCTTCTGATGAATGAACCTGTGCCCTGTTACGAGAAGGATCCCACTCAGTCCATTTAGCGACGCATTCAGAGCAGGGAAGATGGATAGGTCCGCTTGCATGCGTCCGCCTTAAGCGGCCGAACCTGCTCTCCTGCGGTTGACCATGGCGAACGCGATTGCGAACATCACGAGCGAGAACGCGCCGAGGACAAGCAAGCAAGTCGTTGTCGACAGGCCGAGGCCATTGCCCATCTGCGGGTAGAGCGAGGCGCGCAGCGCTTCCACGCCATACGTCAGGGGATTCGCGCGCATGATCATCGCAATCCAGCGCGATGCACCGTTCACCGGGAAGAGCGAGCCTGAGAGCATCCAGAGCGGCATCAGAAAAAGATTGATGATGGCGTGGAATGCCTGCGTGGAATCCAGCCGCCATGCGACGATGAACCCCAAAGCCGTCAACGAGAACGAGACCAGCAGGATCGATAACGCCGCTGCGACTAGCCGCAGCGGCGTGAAATGAATGCCGATCAGTGGCGCGAAGGCCAAAAATATGAATCCCTGGATAGTCGCGAGAGTCGCTCCGCCTAGAACTTTGCCGAGCACGATCACGGAGCGATTGATCGGGGCGACCAAAACTGAGAGCAGAAATCCTTCTCGGCGGTCCTCGATCACCGACATCATGGTGAAGATCGAAGTGAACAGCACGATCATGATCAGCGCGCCGGGGAAGAAGAACTCCAGATAACGTTGGCCACCGCCCGCTGCTTGCGCGCGGAAGGAATCTCCGAACCCCGAGCCGATCACTACCCAAAAAAGCAGCGGAGAGGCGATCACTCCCACGACGCGGCTGCGCATGCGATAAAAGCGCACGATCTCGCGCCACCACAGCGAAATCGATGGCAGGATGATGCCGGGCTCGATTCGCTCACGGCGGCCTGCCTGCGCTGTGGCCCGTGCTCGCGCGATGGTTGTCGATTGTGTAGACATCAATCCTTTTCCGTCCAGAACTTGTGACCGGTGCGCTCGATGAAAACATCTTCAAGCGATGGTTTGCTGACGGATGCGCCGACGACCTCGTCCGGAAATGCCTCCGCGATCTCTGCGGCGAAGCGGTGACCTTGCGTGTGATTCAGACGTAAGCGCCCCGCCATTAAGGTCGGACTCACGCGGTATTTCTCTTCGATCTTGTTCTTCAAACCTTCCGGGTCGGACGCATCCAAAACGACCACATCGCCACCGATTGCGCTTTTAAGTCCCGCGGGAGTATCGAGCCCCACAACCTTTCCCGCCGAAAGAATCGCGAGCCGGTCGCAGCGCTCAGCCTCTTCCATCAGGTGAGTGGTCACCAGTACCGTGATCCCTTCCTCTTCGCGCAGAATCCGCAGGTACTGCCACAGATCAATGCGTGCACCCGGATCGAGGCCCGTTGTCGGTTCATCGAGCAGCAGCACTGAAGGATGATGCATGAGGCCCTTTGCGATCTCTATGCGGCGCAGCATGCCGCCAGAAAATGTTTCCACCTTGTCGTTAGCGCGGTCGCTCAGGCCAACACGCGAGAGCATCTGCGCAATCCGGGTCTTGAGGGCGCCGCCGCTCAGGCCGTAGAGATGTCCTTGATGCATCAGGTTTTCGGCTGCCGTGAGCTTCACGTCAACGCTCTTCTCCTGAAACACCACTCCAATATTCCGCCGAACATCGCGTGGATTCGAGACGACGCTCCAGTCGCAGATGCTGGCATCGCCACCGGAGGGTTTCATCAGAGTGGAGAGAATGCGGAACAGAGTCGTTTTACCGCTGCCGTTCGGACCAAGCAGGCCAAAGATCTCGGCTTCGGCGACGGTAAAAGAAGCTCCATCGAGAGCGGTGCGATCACTATAGCGGTGTACGATCTGCTGGACCGCGATCGCGGAGGGAGTCTCAGTCGCAGTACTCTGCGGTGTGCTTGAACGGATTGGGACTGAAGAATTCACCAGAGATCAAGCCGCATTCAACATCATCACCAGGAAGAGAAGCGGAAGGTAAAGGACGGAGGCGCGCAGAAGTTGGCGTGCACCTTTCTTGGACTGTGGCGCGGCGGGTGGCTGTGCGCCCGCACCTAGTTTCGTAGCGAAGAACAGGTACGCGCCGCCGAGCACAATCGCCGCACACAGGTAAACGATGCCTGTCATGTGCAGCGCAAACGGAAGCAGGCTGACGGGAATCAACAAAGCGCCGTAGACGATCGATTGTCGAACCGTCGAGCGTCCGTCCTTTTCGACGACCGGCAGCATGCGAATCCCAGCGCTCTCGTAATCCTCTGAGTACAGCCACGCGATCGAAAAGAAATGCGGGAACTGCCACAAGAACAGAATCGCGAAAAGGACCAGCGTTTCCCATTCAAGGCGCCCGCGCAGCGCGGCCCAGCCGAGTACCGGAGGCATTGCCCCGGGAAAGGCACCCACGAACGTGCACCATGGCGAGATCTTCTTCAGGGGTGTGTAAAGCCCGAGGTAGCTGACTGACGTCGCCAGCGAGAGCGCCGCGGTGAGCAGGTTCGTCTTCATTGCAAGAAGCAGCAGGCCGGCGAAGAGTCCCGCTAGTCCGAATAGAAGCGCCTCACGGGGCTCGAGACGATGTGCGGGCAATGGCCGCACCGCCGTCCGATACATGTGTGCGTCAGAATCGCGCTCCAACACTTGATTCAGCGCAGCAGTTCCACCCGCCACCAGCCCCACGCCGACCAGCGCGAAAGCAAGCAAGTGCAGCGAATCAACTGCGCGCAGTCCGCTCTTGTGCGCGGCAAAATAGAATCCGCACCAGGCGGATATCACGATCAGCGTCGTTACGCGCGGCTTGAGCAGGACTCCTAAGTCCGCAAGGTGACGCTTCGGCGAGGATTCGGAACTGATTGCGATAGGCTGCGAGACGGTGTTCATGCCGTTACCGCCTTGTCGAGTGCGTTGTCAGATGCCGGGGCTGTTGCCGGAAGAATATGCCGCCGAACTTCAATCGCGAGCACAACACTTGTGGCCAGCAGCAGCGCGCCGACGATCACGTGCGAGACCGTGCTGATCACCATCGCAAGCTGGGGCTGTACGGCGTCAGCTCCCCATTGCACGCGGGTCAGATAAGACGCGAGCCCGAGGCAGAGCTGTACGAGCAATAATCCAAGAAGTGCACTCGCAGGACGTCGCACCGCAGACGGCACAGAGTGGTTCGTTAGAACACGGCTCGACGTCCAAATCAGCAACGCTGTGACAACAGCCGCGCTGACCAGGTGCGGCAGAAGTTTGATGCCGGAATGGCGAAACGCTGCGCCGAGCATCAGCTGCACGAGGATGGAAAGGACACAAAACAGAGAAAGCGTCCGCAGCGATGGCGATCCATGTTCCACGAAATTCGCAGGTGCAGTCTCCGACCACCCGCGCGAACTGAATAGCGCCATGCTCACCACGATGCAAAAGAAGCTTTGTGCAAGCGTTGCGTGCGCGCTGGAGATCCACCAGGGCAGGAAGAACAACACGGTCACTCCGCCCAGAACACCTTGCGCGATCACCGTGCCTAGTGCTACGAGTCCCAGCCACTTCATCCAGCGCCGCGAGTCAGAGCGCCAGGTCCAGATCGCGAGCACTATCGTCAGCAGCCCGACCAACTCGGCCAGCATGCGATGTCCGTGCTCGAACTTCACGCCACCGACCATGTGGGGCATGCGCCACAGCGATCCGAAAGAAGTCGGCCAATCGGGAACCGCAAGTCCGGCGTCATTGCTGGTAACCAGTGCGCCTGCGGCGATCAAAAGAAAAATGAGCCCCGCCAGAACCTTGGTGAAGCGATGGAGCGCGGCGCTGTAGACAGGTTGTGGCATCACGCAGGGCGCGAACCATTGATTTTAGCAGGCCAGAGCCGGCCTACGCTCTACTTAGAAGCTGAAATCCACTCCGGATTTTTGCTCCTTAGGAGTGACTTTGAGCGCCATCGTCTTTTCGCCAAGTTTTTCGTGCACGGCGGCTAAGGTGTATTCGCCGGGTGGAAGCCCCTTGATCTCGAAATGGCCGCTCGCGTCGGTGACCGCGAATAGCGGATTTGCCGCGACGTTAACGTACATCTTCATCCAGGGGTGCTGATTGCACTTCACCGGAAGCATGACTTCGGGCTCGTCGAAATGCTTAAGGATCGCCTGCGACTTTGGGGCCTGGCTCTCATTCCAGCCAGGGTTTTCATTCGGCATGGCGTGGATGTTGTGCTCGGTGTTGTCGCTGTTGCGGAATTCAATCGTCTGCCCCACCATCGCGCCCACCACATGCGGCTCGTAGCGGCAACCGACCTGGTCCACAACCGCGTGTTCTTTCGGCACCGCCCAGTCGGCGAGAACCGGAGCCTTCTTTACGTACACAAATACGTTTGCCAGCTTGCCCTCTTTCGCAGCGATCGGCGAAGCAAAGTTTTCGCCGCGTGCGCTCATCGCGCATGCCGGATCAAAGCCCATGTCAACCTTTATCGGAGTGGGAGCCGTGCCGGTGAAATGGACGGTGCCGCTGATAGAGCCGGTGGTGGATTGGTCGATTGCGACCTTCGGTTCTGACGAAGAATTGCCAGGAGTGGCGGAGGGAGATTGATTGCGATTGCAGCCGGTGAAAAATAACCCGGCTGCGACAAACAGGATAAAGATATTTCGCATGATCATTTTGCGGGAGCGGCCGTCAGCTCTATGTGCGGTTCCTGCCCGGCAGGGGTGTTCATCATCTCGATGACGGCGTCGGCGAACTCTTGGGTACCCGCCGGGCCGCCTACGTCTTTCGTGAGTTTATCTTTGCGGTGGCGATACACGCGCTCGAGCGCGTCCTGCACTTTAAGTGCAGTCTCGCGCTCTCCCATGTGCTTCAGCATCAATACGGCTGACTGCAGCACCGCCGTCGGGTTCGCAATGTTCTTGCCGGCAATGTCGGGAGCGGAGCCGTGCACCGCCTCGAAGACGGCGCACTGGTCGCCAATGTTTGAGCCGGGAACCAGGCCCAGTCCACCAACGAAGGCGGCGCACAAATCTGAGATGATGTCGCCGTAAAGATTTTCCAGCAGCAGCACATCGTACTGATACGGATTCATCACAAGCTGCATGCAGGTGTTGTCCACGATGTGCTCGCCGTAGGTGATCTCCGGATACTCATGCGAGATATTCCGCGAGCAGCGCAGGAACAATCCATCCGTCAGCTTCATGATGTTCGCTTTGTGGATGGAGTAAACCTTCTTGCGCTTCTCGCGACGGGCCAGCTCGAACGCATAGCGCGAGATGCGAGTAGAAGCTTTTTCGGTGATGATCTTCAGGCTCTCCATCACGCCCGGCACCACTTCATGCTCGATGCCCGAATATTCGCCTTCGGTGTTCTCGCGCACGATGATCAGGTCTACGCCAGGGTAACGCGTCGGAAGTCCAGGAAGGTTCACGATGGGCCGCACGTTCGCGTACAGCTCGAATTTTTTACGGAGCGCTACGTTGATGCTGGCAAATCCGCCGCCGATCGGCGTCGTTACGGGACCCTTCAGTCCGATGCCCGTGCGTTCCAGCGATTCGATCAACTCTTTGGGGATGTACTCGTGGTATTTCTCAAAAGCTTCCGCGCCGGCAGCGAACGACTCCCACTCGAACTTCAGCCCGGTGGCTTCAAGGATCCGGACGGTCGCGCCTGTTACTTCAGGTCCGATGCCATCGCCGGGGATCAATGTGATCTTGTGGGCCATTATGCTTTCGCTCCGGTTTTCACTTTGGGAGCGACTGGCTCCTTCGAGTCGAGCAGGTGTTTTAGTTCTGCCATGAATTCTTTCACGTCTTTAAAGTCCATGTACACCGAGGCGAAGCGAACGTAAGCGACCTTATCGTGCTTCTTTAGCTGATTCATGATCAGCGTGCCGATCTCACTCGTCTTGCGCTCGCGCTCCGGAGAGTCGATCACGAACGACTCGGCGTCGTTCACGATCTGCTCCAGCTTGCCGATTGAGACCGGGCGCTTTTCACATGCCCGCAGCAGCCCCGCCAGCACCTTTTGCCGCTCGAACTTCTCCCGGCGTCCGTCTTTTTTCACCACCATGTAGGGGATCTCGTCGATCCGCTCGTACGTGGTGAAGCGCTTTTCACACTTCAAGCACTCACGGCGACGCCGTATGGACTCAGCTTCCTTGCTCTCGCGGGAATCAACCACCTTATCTTCAGAGTGGCCGCAAAATGGACATTTCATGATGGAAAGTGAGGGAGATTGTAGCAGGAAGCGGGCTTATTCCGCGCCCACCAGGGCTTCCTCTTCTTCCGCAAGCTGGGTGATGGAGACGTGCTCGCGACGCGCGAGCAGCAATCCTGCGGGCGTGCAACTGAGGAAGGTGACCATCCAGCACAGCATCCCGCAGCTTACGGCGAGCTCGGGCGGAACGCCGAAAACATGTTTGAGAGCGGTGATGGTCATCAGCTGCGAGCCGCCGCCGACAACCGGCAGCTGCGCCACTCCGCCGACCACGCTGAAGCCCATCAGCAGCAGCACGTAAGAGATTGGCATGCGCAGTGAAGGATCATTGTAGGAATGGGTGATCGTCCAGTAGCAAACCGCGATCATCCCCCAGATGAGTAGCGACATCAGGACAAGCTGAACAAAAGAGGCGAAGTCGTGGATGGTGTTGAGCCCGTCGCCGAAAGTCGTGATCTTGTGGCTGGCTGCCTGCGCCAGCCGCGGAGACCTGCCGAGGATGCGCTCGGCCAGTCCCGCTAGCTGTGCCGTCCGGAAGCGAAGCAGCAATGCGAAACCCAGAAGGCAAAACGCGAATGCAAACGCGACTGGGATGCCGTAACGAACGAACTTGTCGAAGTAGGGAAGCGTCTTTAGCTGGTCGCGGAAAATTACGCTGGAGATCATCAGCAGCGTGCCAAATGCTCCGGTATCGAAGATGCGCTCCACCGTCCACACAGCGAGTTGCGATGCGACGCTCAACCCCTGCTTGCGGGCGACGATGTATGGACGGATCAACTCACCCGGCCGTCCAAGTAACGCGAGACCGGTGAAGCCGATGAACTGTGACGGGGTCAAGCTCGCAGCGCTTACTTTCTTGACTGGGCGTAAGAAGATCGCCCAACGAACCGCGCGAAGATAGTAGTCGAAATAGATCAGTGCGACTGAGAGGGCCACCATCAGCCAGTTTGCCTGTCGCGTCTTCGCAATGAAGACGGCCCAATCGAAATGTCTCCACGTGCGTACCTGCAGGTAAACCAGCGCCAGCAGCACCACCGCGATCAAGAGAGAGATGAGGAGCTGGCGTTTTTTCATCGGTCTGGAGAGACGTGCAGGTTTTGAGACAGGAGCCGATTCAAGCTAAACGACAATCTCTTAGAGGTCAACGCGGGGCCGGCGCGCTGGCTGCGACAAGCGCCGTTTTCTTTTTAGCGTGTGCTTTGGCGGCTGCAGCCTGCTTCGCCAGCTTGTCATCAGCAGCTTTCTTGCGGTTGTAGTCGCGGACGATGCGGTTCACGTAGCTGCGCGTCTCGCGATAAGGCGGCACGCCGTGGTATTGCGCGACGCGCTCCGGTCCAGCGTTGTAAGCAGCCAGCGCTTTCACCGCGTCATAGTCGAATTTCTCCAGCAACTGGCGCAGATACTCTGTGCCGGCGTTAACGTTCTCGTTAGTGTCGAAAGAATCTTTCACCCCGAGACCAGCAGCGGTCTTCGGCATCAGCTGCATCAGCCCCCGTGCTCCCTTCGGGGAAACTGCGCGTGGATGGAATCCACTCTCAGCGCGAACGACGCTCGAGATGAAGTCGGGATCGATGTGGTGCTTCTCCGCCGCTTGCGAAATGGACTCATCAACAGTCAGTACCGGCGCTGCAGTCGCCTTCGGAGCCTCGGGCGCGAGTACGACCTCATCCTTTTCAAAGCGGTCGATGTCTGCGGTTGGGACATCTACGAAACTGGAAGTACCTTCTGAGGTCAGATACAGCCGCGTGACCTCGCCGATAACCTGCCGGTGCTCGTGCTTCAGCGCGAAGCCGTTGCGCATGACGGCATACTCCGAAGCGGACGCGAGCGCGCCGAGGAGCAATACCGCCGCCGATGTGAGGAACCATTTCCGCATTGCTACAGTTGAACCAACGTTTCGAGTGCCGCCGCGACGCCGCTCTGGTCGTTGCCCAGAGTCACGTGCCAGCCGTTCTGCTTGAGTTCGTCGGATGCATTACCCATCACCACCGGCAGCCCGGCGAACTCCAGCATCTCTACATCATTATAGTTGTCTCCGATGGCCATTACCTCAGCGGAATGCAGGCGGCGGTGCGCCGCCCACCTCTTCACGGCATGGCCCTTCGAGCAGTCCCGGTTAAGCACGTCCATAATGCAAAGGTCGCGAAGCGGGTATTCGGTCCGCAGGACCGTGACCGCCGCTCTGATTTCGCTCGCCAGCAGATGGGCCTGGGCCTCTTGCATGCGTTTCACGCCACCGCAGAACATGGCCTGCACGGGATCATGCGTGAGCGCCTGCTCGATCGGCGAGATGAATTCGATGTACTCCATGTTGCTTCGCAGCCACCGCTCGATGCTACCGGTCAGGTCCCGCGTATGCTCAAGCACCAGCGCCCCTTTTGTTTCCTGGTCAAAGGTGATGACCATGTTGCCGCGGAAGGCGCTCATTTGTTCCGCGAGATGACGCGCCGTCGCCACCGGTAGCAGGTCGCGGTGAAAAGTTTCGCCCGCGAAGGAGCGCGTGATGGCGCCATTCGAACTGATCAGCCAGAGCTTGTCGTAGAAGCCGAGCTTTTGTGCGATGGGGACCGCAAAAGTATGGCGCCTTCCCGTGACCAGGATGATCTCAATGCCGCTCTCGTGGGCCCGCCGCAGGGCGGCAAGATCGTCGGCTGAGATCTCAAAAGCAGGGTTGAGCAGGGTGCCGTCAATGTCCACTGCCAGCAGCCGGATGCGCCTTTTCACCAGCCGAGTCTACCATCCGCTCAGCGGGCTGAAGCTGCGAGGCGCTGTGCTATAGTCCGCTGCAAATGCGGGCTCTGATCATCGTTCTCCCTTTGATGGTAGAAGTCGCGGCGATCGTTGATTTCATTCGCCGCCGGCCCAATATGTATTGGCTGTGGATCATCATCATGGGCGGCCCGCTCGGCGCGGGTATTTACCTGGTGATGGAAGTTCTTCCCGACCACCGCATCTCCACCGAGGGATTCCGCTGGTACACGCGACGAAAACGCATCAAGCAGCTTGAAGTTATTGTGCTCGATAACCCCGCGCCGGGAAATTATGAGGAGCTCGCCGATCTTTACAGCGAGGAAAAAAAGTTCGACCGTGCGCGCCAGTGTTTTGATAAGGCGATTTCGTCACGGACCGATATGCCCAACCCGTTTTACGGACGCGCAATTGTCGAACTCCACCTGAATGATTTCGCGGCCGCCACTCAAGACCTGGAGAAGGTGATGAACTTCGACCGCCAGTTCGATTACCAACGCGCGGCCGGGCTGCTCGCATACTGCTACTCGCGGACCGGGCAGATCGAAAAAGCAGAACGCCTTTTCCGCGACACCCTTAGCACCTCCACTCTTTCGGAAACGCAGTTCAACTACGCCGCATTTCTAGTCGGCCAGGGCAGGCAGCAAGAGGCGCGAGATTGGGCGCAGCGCATCTTGAACAAGAAGGCCACCCTTCCGCGATACCTGCGCGGCAAAGAAGGCCCATGGTTTCGCAAGGCGATAGGGTTGCTGAACGCACTTGCCGCGCCCGGCCAGACCGAAGCGGCCAAAGGACCTTCCTAGCCAACTTAACCTGCGCTGCTGCTTCTAAATGAAATAGACCATTTGGAGGCATTTATGCGTAACCTCATTTCTCTGATCACATTGCTGTGCTTTGCCGCGGCTATGGCGGCGGCTCAGGGCAGCGCTTCGCCGACGAGCAATCCGCCTGCGGCCACGGACAGCGCCCCGGCTCAGACCAGCCCAACATCGAATTCGATTCCCCCGCCCCCGCAGACGCAAACAACCGCGCCGCAGACCCAAGTTCCTCAGACCGACCAGCCGGCGCCTGCTCCGGGGACTGTGCTGCAGCCAGCCAACGTTCCCGAAACCGCGCAGGGGAATGATGTCGCGAAGGGTACCGAGATCCGCGCGGCCCTCGATACACCGCTTTCCAGCAAGACTTCGAAAGTGGGGGATCGCTTCACCGCTACCGTGGCGCAAGATGTTAAAGGCGTGAACGGCAGCGTCGGCGTTCCGGCCGGATCCAAGCTCGAAGGCGAAGTGAGCGAAGTTGAGGAGGGCAAAGCCCTTCCGCAGCTCAGGGGAAAAGGACGTCTGAATCTGCGCTTCACCGATATCGTTCTGCC
Source organism: Terriglobales bacterium (assembly GCA_045807945.1). Taxonomy (GTDB): domain Bacteria; phylum Acidobacteriota; class Terriglobia; order Terriglobales; family Acidobacteriaceae; genus CAVQGF01. Next base: position 46,094 of record JBJMGI010000097.1, read on the forward strand.
CAACGGCATGCGTGCGCCCGTTTTCTTGACGCTCAAGAACGTAACGGATACCGCGGGCAAGCAAAGCTCAAGCACCAGCACCAGCAACGAAGGCGAAGTGAATAGCCGCACCAGTGGCGGAACTGTTGCAAAAGACGTGGGTATTGGAGCCGGTATCGGCACCGTCGCGGGGCTTATCTTCGGACACGCGCTGCGCGGGCTTGCTATTGGCGCAATTGCTGGCGGCGGGTACGTTCTCGCGACGCAAGGCAAAGATGTCGAGATGCCGGCGAAAGCAGGGCTGATTCTGAACACCGATTCGCCGATCAACATTTCGGGAACCGCTCCGAGTACGTCCCCAACGAACCCGTAAACCTCGCACTGAAAAAGAAAAAGGCCGCGATCACTCGCGGCCTTTTTGTTCGTTAAGCGTTGATTATTTCGCGCGTGCGGCAGCACTTTGCAGCGCGTCTTTCTGGGCGCTGTTGATAATGCCGTTCGAGAGCAACGCATTACCAAGTCCCGCCACGCAGCTGCTGAAGGCGCCATGGTTCTTGGCGCCAACGCTGCACTGATTCACCAGGTCCTTAATGCTGCAACCATTGGTGAACAGTGTGTTGGGCACTCCGCTGTTGTTCCCGCCAATGATGACCGAGGGCTGCAGGTCCGAGCCAAGGCATGCGTCGCCATTGTCGTCGGCCACTAGATCCAGGTCAGCATCTGGATACCAGCCGATCTCACGGAACAGAGGCAGCGTCATGTCATACGGCGGCGTCACGTTGTGCGTGAGGTCTCCGTTGATTGCCGGTTCCATCAGTTGGTTGGGGGATGCGATCGGATCCCAGTGCGAGGTGGAGGAACCACCAACGACCGGGTTCGGCGCGTAGAGCATTGCGTGCCCGGCTCGGTCGGAGCCGGCGCGCAAGGTGGAGTCGACCCCCAGGGTCGCGTTGACTCCGCTTGGAATCAGCGCTTTGATGGCGTTGCCATCAGCCTGCGTTAGCGAACCAACCGGGATTGTGATAGTCGGATCCGCACCTCCGAGTCCTGGAGGAGGGCTGCCGGCAGCATTATTCACGATGATGGCCCCGATCGCACCGGCATTCTGCATGTTCTTTGCCTTCACGGCAAAGGTGCAGGTGCCGCGAGTGGCCACGCCGATCAATCCCGTTAAAGAGCCTGCCGGCAGAGCCGCGCACCCAAGTGGGTCAGCAGCTATTGCCAGGTTGGCTGTTACCGTGGGCGAGCCGATCGGTGCACCGAATGCTGCCGAGCCGACAAGGTAGTTGCCCGCGATAGAAGCTGGAGAATTAACGATTACCCCAGGCGTTCCGAAAGCAAGGGTTTGGGTTACCGCTGCATCCACCTTCGGTCCGTTCCACACCACGTGCAACGGGTTGATGATGGCCGCCGAGCGCTGCGCGTCGGTCATATCAAGGAACGAAGTCGGCGTGGGCGTGCTGTCATCCGCGAGGTAGTGCTCGTAGATGTCGTGCAAACCGGCCAACTCTGCGCCGGAAGACTTATTCACGAAGGTCGAAAATCCGAGCCCGTGTCCGAATTCGTGAAGCACGACCGCGAGCAGGTCGATCTGGTTAGCGCCTTCGTTACCGTCGTATCCGAAGTACCACGTGAGGTTGCCGCAGGCTGCGTTGGGCGTAGCCAACAGGTTGTTGAATCGCGCGCGAATGTCGTGAAGACCATCGATGGCTGCAAGGTCGATACCCGCACGCTTGCTCGCGAGGGCCGAGTGATACCAGGTTCCAGAAAACTCGGCGTTCGGGAAATCGCTCCAGATATCCTGCGCGCCAGCCGAACCCAACACCGAACCGGTGGCCGTACAGGCCAAAGGCTCGAACGTGGCATCGATGTTAATGGTGACAGTGCTGTCCAGGTTCGCGCCCCAGATATTGGCCGCCTGCTGGAAGACGTTCAAGGCTTGTTGCCCCTTGGTCGTTCCGGGATTTCCGCCGACGGGTGCGGCCGGCGTCGGGTCATTGAAACCTGTGCCCGCCGGATCTAAGTTGTTTACCACAAGATGCGCGCCCGCAAAGGCCTGGGCTGCAAAGAGAGAAACGAGAGCGATCAACAATAGGGATTTCTTCATGGCTACTGGATCTCCCATTCTGCCGACGCAGGCGCTGCCGCTGGTGCTAGGTTCTTCGTCTTGTCAGCATTGACAACATTCTTCGCCGGCTCTTTTGCGGCCGACTTGTCTTTCTCCAGGAAATCCTTTGCTTCGCCCATATTTGTCACGCACTGGGTCTGGACCTTTCCGTCGGATCCTACTTTGGCGATCGCCACGCTCTGGAAACGCCCTTGCAGGTCGATGACTTTGGAACCTGCAGGACCATCCTTCACGACCAGGCCTTCAGCAGACTGACTCAAAGAGGGAGCAAGCGCTGCTTCCAGTTCGTTCAGGTCATCGGCGGTCAGATTTTTGAAAGTGTCTTTCTGGTTGGGATTGTCAGACTTGTTCTTGGAGGCGTGCTGCGCGGTCGCAGTGCCGACTCCGAGAACCAGGACGAACATGGCTACAAACGTCACCATGCTCCGGAACAGATTCCTATCCATCGTTACTTCTCCTTGATCAGTTAGGTCAGCCGAAGCTGTGTTTCTCAGGCTCGTCTCACGGGGAATGAAACCATCACTGCAATGAAGGTGGGTGGTACGGGATAAAAAAATAAAAAAATCGGGATCCAAATGCGCCAAAAACACTCCGCGGCCGCAACAAATATTTCCGGAGCAGATGGGGGCTGGTTTCCGGTAGGTCGCGAATTATATGGCGGACCGCGCGCCGCTGTAAGTATCTAATTAGTAAATGGTCCGGGTTAGATGGACGGATTTCGTCAGTAGGGGCCGATGATTCCGCCTATGTTCCTTGAAGGTGGCAAGGATGGTTTCCTTGCGGCGGCGATCACGTCCACGTACTTGATTCCACTGCCCGTATTGAACAAAACCACGCGATCGCTCGGCTTTAGAAATTTGCTCACAATGAGCTTCTCATAAGCCACCAACGAAGCCGCTCCTTCCGGCGCTGCAAAAATGCCTTCCTGCGATGCCCATTTCTGCACAGCAGCAAGAATCTCGTCATCTGTCGCGGTCACGGCCGCGCCGCCGGATTTTTTCAGCACGTCAAGAACGATGTAGTCGGCATACGCTTTCGGCACTCGCAGCCCAGCCGCGAGGGTCGAAGCGTTCTTCCAGGGTTCGGAAACGGTCTTGCCTTCTTCCCATGCTTTCGGAATCGGCGCGCACCCCGCCGCCTGCACCACGATCATCTTCGGACGCTTGGTTCCAGCGGGAATCCACCCAAGCTCTTCCATCTCTTCGAATGCCTTCCACATCCCGATCAGGCCCACGCCGCCGCCGGTCGGGTAGATGATCGCGTCCGGCAGGGTCCAATCCATCTGCTCCGCGACCTCGTAGCCCATCGTCTTCTTGCCTTCCACGCGAAACGGTTCTTTCAGCGTGGATATCTCGAACCATCCTTCTTTCTCTTTCCGCTCGCCGATGACGCGCGCGCAATCGCTGATCAGCCCGTCCACCAGTGTGATGTGTGCGCCGTACGACTGACACTCCACCAGGTTCGCCTGCGGAACATCCTTCGGCATGAAGATGTGCGCCTCGATGCCGGCTCTCGCGGAATATGCGGCGAGAGCGCTGGCGGCATTTCCCGCGGAGGGAATCGCCAGCTTCTTCAGCCCATATTTTTTCGCCATGGTCACCGCCATGCCGAGGCCACGAGCTTTAAATGACCCTGTGGGATTCAGGCCTTCATCTTTGATCCAGACATTCTTAGTCGTGCGGCTGGGCAGCAGTGGCGTAAAACCCTCGCCTAGCGTGACCGGCTCTGCATCAGGAAGAACATTGGCATAGCGCCACATCGAGGCCACTCGTCCACCTAACGTCTCGCGCGTGAGCTTTCCGCGCAACGCCTTCAGGTCGTAGCGGACGTAGAGCGATCCCTGGCATTTGGTGCAGAGCGTCTGCGGAGTCTCAGCAGAAAGTTGGTGGCCGCACTTAGAGCATTCAAGGAAGGAGATCTTCGCCATGACGTAGGCGGGTAAGTCTAACAGAGGATTTTGTTAGACTGCCGACGTGTCCCTTCGCGATTTGGTCCCCTTCGGTCTCGCCTCAGATAAGCCTCGCCACTTCCGCGACATGGCGCGCGTCGTCTGGACTAATCGGGACAATCTGCCATATGCCTGGCGCGTTCTGAATCACGGTGTTTGTGATGGCTGCTCGCTCGGGCCGTATGGACTGCGCGACAACGTCATCTCCGGCACGCACGTGTGCATGACGCGGCTGAATCTTCTTCGTCTGAACACGATGCCCGCCGCGGCAGATGAGCGCTTTCAGGATATCGAAAAATTGCGCGGCATGACGAACGAGGAGTTGCATCGCCTCGGTCGCATTCCGTACCCAATGGTGCTGCGTCGTGGCGACAAGGGATTCTCCCGGCTCACCTGGGAGCAGGCGCTCGATCTGATTGCCGACGAGATGAAGCCGATCACGCCCGAGCGCATGGGATTTTTCGCGACGTCACGCGGGCTCACGAATGAGGCTTACTACACCTTCCAGAAACTTCCGCGCATGCTCGGCACCAACAACGTGGACCTGTGCGCGCGGCTTTGCCACGCGGCGAGCGTTTACGGATTGAAGCAGACGCTCGGCGTCGGGGCGCCCACCTGTTCGCTCTCCGACTTCATCGGCACCGAGTTGCTCATCCTCTTCGGCACTGATCTCCCCAACAATCAGCCGGTCACGACGAAGTACATGCACTACGCCAAGAAGGCCGGCACCAAGATCCTGGTCGTGAATCCATACCGCGAGCCAGGGCTCGAGCGCTACTGGGTTCCTTCTGTCGCCTCCAGCGCGGTCTTCGGCACCAAGCTGATGGACGATTTCTTCCAGGTGCGCGTCGGAGGCGACATTGCCTTCATCAACGGCTTGATGAAAGTCCTAATCGAGCAGTGCAAGACAGACTCGGCGTTCATCAATGAAAAGACGAAAGGCTTCGACGAGCTGAAGAAGTTTCTCGCAGGACTCTCGTGGGAGACCATCGAGCGTTCGAGCGGAGTCAGCCGCGCCGACATCGAGCGGTTCGCCGCGCACTACGGCAATGCCCGCTCAGCCGTGATCTGCTACTCCATGGGACTTACGCAACACACGTTCGGAGTCGAGAACGTGAAAGCGATTGCCGATCTCGCGCTTATCCGCGGAAACCTCGGACGCGAGAAATGCGGCATCATGCCCATCCGCGGCCACAGCGGGGTGCAGGGTGGCGGGGAGTGCGGAGTCGATCCAGCCAAGTACCCCGGCGGTTTCGAAGTGAACATCGAAAACACAGAGCGCTTTTCCGACCTGTGGAAGGCGCCGCTCTCATCCATTCCCGGATATCACACTGCAGCAATGGTCGATGCAGCACATCGCGGCGAGCTCGACGCGCTCTACACCGTCGGCGGCAACCTGCTCGAGACCATGCCTGATCCCCTTTATGTTCGCGATGCGCTGCAGAAAGTCCGCGTCCGCATCCATCAGGACATTGTCTTCAACACGTACGCAATGATCGAGAGCGATCTGCTGATCCTGCTGCCTGCGCAAACGCGCTATGAATCCGGCGGAACTTCCACCTCGACCGAGCGCCGCATACGCTACTCGCCCCCCATCGCCGGACACAATATCGGCGAAGCAAAACCCGAGTGGCAGATTCCGTGCCTCATAGGATCGAAGCTGATGCCGGAACATGCCGACCAATTCGCCTACGCGTCCGATGCTGACGTGCGTCGCGAAATACCCGCGGCGATGCCCATCTACTCAGGCATCGAAAAGCTGAGCAAAGAAGGCGACTGGCTGCAATGGGGTGGCGCACAGCTCTTTAGAGATGGATTCAAGAAGATGCCCGAAGGCCGCGCGCAGTTTGTGCGTGTGCCCATCCCGAAGAACGAAGTGCCGGAAGGAAAGTTCTACTTCACCACGCGTCGTGGCAAGCAGTTCAATTCCATGACGTTCGGCAAAAAAGATCCGCTCACCGGCTCCCGGCGCCGCGACGATATTTTCGTGAGTCCCGCGGATGCAGCAGTTCTGAAAGTTGACGATGGCGATACGATTGTTTTACGGTCGGATATCGGCGAGTTCCGCGGCCACGTCCGCTTGAGTGACATCCGCCAAGGCACCCTGCAGGCGTACTGGCCTGAGGGAAATGTTCTGATCGAGCGTCGCTTCGACCCGGTCTCGGCGGAACCGGATTACAACGCCGTAGTCGAGGTGGTTGGAGCGGCAACCAAAACCTTTTCGGCACCGAAGGCCGAATCTGCATCCAATTCCTGAGCAGCTGGATCGAGAGGGCCGGAACTGATGAGCAAAAAACGCAAAGTCCTGGTGGTTGACGATGAGCGCGTGATCGCCGATACCCTGGCCATCATTCTTAATAAGAGCGGCTTCGATGCCTCTGCGGTCTATTCCGGCTCAGGGGCAGTGACCTCTGCCCGCAACACGCCTCCTGATCTCATCATCAGCGACGTCATCATGGAAGACATGAACGGGATCGAGGCAGCGATCGAGATTCGCAAATTCCTACCGCAATGCAAGATATTGCTGTTCTCAGGGCAGGCCGCCACGGCCGACCTGCTGGAGCAGGCGCGCAAAAAAGGTCATGAGTTTGAGATTTTGGCGAAACCGGTGCACCCGCAAGATCTGCTGGCGCGGATTAAGGAGTAACTAAAGCTCGCGTCTTCCTTCAATCGACTTCATCATTGTGACTTCGTCCGCGTACTCGATATCGCTTCCGGCAGGGATGCCGGTCGCGATGCGTGTCACCTTTACTGACTTGATCAAGCCGTGCTTCTTCACCTGCTGCGACAAATAAACCGCCGTCGCTTCACCCTCCACCGTCGGATTGGTCGCGATGATGATCTCGTCCACATCGCCGGCATCCAGTCGCTTCAATAGATTGTTGATGCGCAGATGCTCGGGACCGACTCCATGCAGCGGCGACAGCGCCCCGTGCAGCACGTGATAGACGCCGTTGTAATGACGCGTCTTCTCAATTGCATTCACGTTGGTCGGTTCTTCCACCACACACACCAGTCGCAGATTGCGCGTGGGGCTGGCGCAGTAGGTGCACGGGTCAATGTCGGTGATGTTGTTGCAGATGGAGCAGAGGCGAAGCTTTTCCTTGAGCTCGCGCACGGAATCAGCAAGCGCTTCGGCATCTTCCGAACTGGAGCGCAGAATATGGAACGCCAACCGCTGCGCGCTCTTCGCGCCAACACCGGGCAGCTTCTTCAACTCCGCGATCAGGCGGGCCATGGGTTCTGCAAACTGCGACATTAAAAGGGAAGGCCCCCACCCAACATCCCGCCAAGCATTCCGCCCAAATTGGATTGCAGCGTCTCGTCAACCTTGCGGTTGCCTTCGTTCACGGCCGCGACTACCAGGTCTTGCAGCATCTCAACGTCGCCGGACTTCACGATCTCAGGATCGATCTTGACCGCGAGCACTTCTTTCTTGCCGTTCATTTTGATGGTCACGCTTCCGCCCCCGGCGGAGGCCTCAATCACGGTCTGCTGCAGCTTCTCTTGCAGTTGTTGCGCTTGCTGCACCAGCGCTTGCATTTGTTTCTGGTCCATCACGGCTGCCTCTTGTCGATTACGGTACGGATCTCGGCGTTGAACTTTTCCTGCATGCGCCGCACGATCGGATCTTCTGCCGCGCGTTGCCGCGCCGAGCCTGCCGGAGCGGATTGAATGCGCGGCGATGGCAATGCGCTTCCATTCACCGCAGCTCCCCCGATGATTTTCAGCTTGATCGCCCGCCGAGCTGCCGCGGTCGCCGACGTCGTTGCTACGCGTTTGGCTTCTGCGTTCACGACCATCTCGACAACGGTAGGACTAGCAGTGACCTTAATCACGATCTCGCTTCCGGCAAGACTCCACTCGCCACCATCTAGCAGGCTGGCGACGGAAGGGAAACCCGCTTCTTCAAGTGCGCCCACGACTCGCGCCTGAATCTCGCCGATTGATAGCTCGGATTCCTCCGAGCCCTGCGGTTCAGGAGCCATTACCGCTGCCGTCGCGCCCTGCACAACCAGACTCGGGCCGAGCTGCGCCGGTTCCGCCGACATCTGCGGCTCGCGCGACTTGCGATTGCGGTCCATTTCAAACGGTGAGACGGCCGGAGCTTCGCGGGTATAAGAAGCGGCTGCCCGAGGCGGCTCGGAAGCTCGCGCCGGAGCTGCGCTGCGTGAGGGCGTAGCCGAACTTTTCGGGAGCTCAACTCCACTGAGAATCTGCTCGACCGGAAGCAGCCGCTGCGCGTGCACCATCTTCAAGAGTCCAAGCTCGAGATGAAAACGTTGATCTTGTTTGTAACTGACGTCGCCGTGAGTGCGCAGCAGGATGTTCAAAAAACGGGTTAGGTCTTCTTCAGAAAACAGCGCCGCCACGCGGCCAACGCGGGCGCGCTCGTCAGAAGAGATCTGCAACAGCGGGGAATCGTTACCCGCGACTTTCGCTACCATCGCGTTGCGAATGAACCGAACCATCTGGCGCGCGAGGTGGGTCGGGTTCTGCCCTTCTACTAGCAGCCGATCGAGCTGACGCAAAATCTCTTCGCTCGAGTTCTTTTCCACCGCTACCATCATTTGCTCGAGCGTTTCTGACGGAACCGCTCCGACCAGTCCGCGAACGATCTCTGCGGTCAGCTTTTCTCCGCAGCAGGCGATGGCCTGATCCATGATGCTGAGGGCGTCGCGCATGGAGCCGTCGCCGGCTTCGGCAAGCAACGCAAGCGCGTCATCATCGGCTTTGATCTTTTCCTTCTTCGCGATATCGCGCAGCTGGCCGACGATGTCGTCGAAGCGCACGGCATGAAAGCTGAAGTGCTGGCAGCGCGAGCGGATGGTCTGCGGAATGTCCTCAGGCGCAGTGGTCGCCATCATGAAGACGACGTGCCCGGGCGGCTCCTCTAAAGTCTTCAGCAGCGCGTTGAACGCCGCGTCCGTGATCTGGTGGGCTTCGTCGAGGATGTAAATCTTGTAACGGTCGCGAGCCGGGCGATACCGCGCAGCATCCCGCAATTCGCGGATCTCGTCTATGCCGCGGTTCGTAGCCGCGTCGATCTCGATCACGTCTACCGCTCCGCCGGCGCGAATTTCCGTACAGGAATCGCAAACTCCGCAGGGTTCCGCTTGGGGTTTGTCGGCTTTTCCGTCCGTGCCGCGGCAGTTCAGAGCCATGGCCAGGATGCGCGCAATGGTGGTCTTTCCGATTCCGCGATGCCCACTGAAGATGTATCCGTGCGCGATCCGCTGCTGCTCGATGGCGTTTTGCAGCGTTCGGGTGACGTGTTCCTGCCCGATAACGTCGGAAAATTTCTGCGGACGGTACTTGCGGGCCAGGACCTGATAGCTCATGGAAGAACTCGATTATACGTCAGCAGATTTCCCCGCCTGAGAGGGATTTCCTCAGCGAAACAGCTGCTTCCACGCGCCGGACGCCAAAAATGCCGCATCGCTTGAATTAGGCTTTCCCCTGATATAGGCTGTTCGCCTCTCTTTTCGGCTCCGGAGGCTGTAACTATGAGCAATCTCAAACTGACAACGCGCGAGCAGGAAGGCGTAACCATTCTCTCCTGCAACGGACGCATCGTCTTTGGCGACGAGTCCTCCGCACTCCGCGACCAGGTGAAGAATCTGATCGCCGAAGGCAAGTCGAACATCGTGGTGAACCTCGGCGGCGTCAGCTATATCGATAGCGGCGGCCTGGGTACTATCGTGTCGCTGTACACCTCGGCGCGTGCTGCCGGAGGGGACATCAAGCTTGCGAATCTGACGCAGCGTGTCGGCGATCTGCTACAGATCACCAAGCTGCTGACCGTTTTTGAGACTTTCGACGGTGAAGGGAAAGCGATCGAAGCCTTCCAGAAGCGAAAAGCAACCGCCTGATTTGACTTCTACAGAAGTTCGAAGCGCGACCCGAGCGGTCGCGCTTTTTATCTATGCGGGGACTTTCTCTTGCTTCTTCGTATTTTCCAGCCGCTCTAATTCTTCCTCGGAATACATCGTGCCCCGGCAATTCTTGGCTCCGCAGTAGCAGGGTGCCGGGTCGTCTTCTTCGCCGTCCCAGAGACAATAGTCGTAACTGAGTTCCTCGCCGGCATTGATGTCGCGCAGAGCAATGATCCAGAGCTTGCCGTCCACGTCGTCGGTCTCGCAATTAGGGTCACAGGAGTGGTTGATGAACGCTGCCATGCCGTGCCCGTCAATCACGCGGCCGTCGTCCATGCCGAACAGATAGGTGTATTCGCGGCCTTCGTAGCGTTTGTCGCCTTCATCTTTGCTCATGATCGGACCGGTGTATTCCACAACCAAGGCCCCCTTTTTGATGGGAGTGGTCGTGTAGCAGCCGGCGGCGTGGATGTCAGAGGAGCGGATGATGAGGCCCATTCAGAAAAGTATAGCCGAACAACTTTCTGAATCCCACCGCCGCCGTCAACATCCAATTCAAAAGTGCCCGTGATAGCTTTTATTAGTTAATAATAATTATCCAAAATGTCTCGCCCGCGACCCACAACTGATTTTGCCGAGCTTAGCCGTCGCGCCGGCTTACCACTGACCCATCAACGGCAGGTGATCTACGACACACTGATCGCGATGCCGGGGCATCCCTCGCCGGAAGAGGTCTACGCGAAGGTGCGGAAAAGGATTCCCTCGATTTCGCTGGCTACGGTTTACAAGAACCTGCATCGCTTCTTGGAGGCAGGGCTGCTGCAGGAGATGAGCGTGCACCACGGTTCGCTGCGGGTTGAAGTGAATGACCATCCGCATCACCACCTTGTGTGCGCATCGTGCAAGAAGATCGTGGATATTGATTCAGAACAGATCGGCCCGCTGCAGGTCCGCGGCCGGCTTCCTAAAGGTTTTGCAGTGCAACGCTTCTCGGTAGACGTTATCGGGTTGTGCGCGCGCTGCAGCAGCAAGAAGAACTCGCACTAAATCACAATTCATTCTTAAGGAGAGAGCGATAATGATCGGAGTAGGAGAAAAGTTTCCCACGTATTCGCTGACGGCCACCGTCAGCCGCGACATCAAGAGCGCCTTCAAGACCATTACTGACGAGGACTACAAGGGGAAGTGGAAGGTTTACTTCTTCTGGCCGAAGGATTTCACCTTCGTCTGCCCCACTGAGATCGCCGCATTCGGCAAGATGAATCGCGAGTTCACCGACCGTGACGCACAGATTCTCGGCGGCAGTACGGATTCCGAGTTCGTCCACCATGCCTGGCGCACCCACCACGAGGACCTGAAAGACCTTCCGTTCCCCATGCTGGCCGATGTGAGGCGCAATCTCACCTCTGAGCTTGGCATCCTCGATCCCAAAGAAGGCGTAGCTCAGCGCGCAACCTTCATCGTGGATCCGGAGAACATCATCCGATTCGTCTACGTGACCGACCTGTCGGTGGGCCGCAGCCCGCAGGAAGTCCTGCGCGTGCTCGACGCTCTGCAGACTGACGAGCTCTGCCCCTGCAACTGGAAGAAGGGCGAAGAGACGCTGGTCGTAGCCTAAACATCAGGCCGCTGGCTCCGATGAGCTGGCGGCCAAAATCTCCGAGGAAATCATGACCATAGATATTCTCATCGAAAACGTCGGCGACTACGGCAAAGACATCAAGCTGAACTTCTCGACGCACGTGCGTCAGCAGACTGAGCTGACTCCTCAGCAGACCTGGGGAACGGTGCTGGCTTCCGCTATCGCGATCGGCAATATCGAGCTGATCGCAGCCGCGCACGAGCAGGCGCGCGAGTTCCTTTCGACGCAGGCTGCGGAAGCAGCCAAAGCAGCCGCCACCATCATGGCGATGAACAACATCTACTACCGCTTCCAGCACCTCGCGGAAAACAAGAAGTACGCGACCATCCCGGCCAAGTTGCGCATGAACGCCATCCGCACGCACGGCAGCGATCCCGTGAATTTCGAGCTGTGGTGCACCGCCGTCTCGGCTATCAATGGATGCGGCGCCTGCGTGGATTCGCACGAGCGGGTTTTGCGCGAAAAGGGAGTAGGCGAAGAGAAGATTCTGGCTGCCGTCCGAATCGCCTCGATCGTTCACGCTATCGGCGGTCTGCTGGCGACCGAAAAGGCGATACCGTCGGCGCAGCCGGTTACTGCCTAAACTGCGACGTTCTGCCGCGCAAAGAACAGCGCCGCTTCGCTGTAAACGTTCGCATGTGCCTGGGCGGTCAGCTCGCTCGGCTTCGAGTATCCTCCGCCCTGCACGATCACAAACGGCACATTCATATCTGCGGCGAACTCAAACACCATGCGGTCGCGCTTCTTCAAGCCTTCTAGCGTGAGCGCGAGTTTGCCCAGTGTGTCGGAAGCAAGCCCATCCACTCCAGCCTGATAAAAGACGATCTCGGGTCCGTGTTTTGCGATTTGCGGCAACACGGCCTGAAGCTGCCGCAAGTACTCTTCATCCCCGGTTTTGTCTTCCAGCGCGACATCGATTGAGCTTTGCTGCTTTCGGAAAGGGAAGTTGCTCTTGCCGTGCAGCGAGAGCGTCAGCACGCTCGCATCATCCTTGAAAATTTCTGCGGTGCCATCACCCTGATGAACATCCAAATCAATTACTGCCGAGCGTTCGATGACCGCATTCAGTCGCGCCCAGAGAATCGCGACAGCGATGTCATTGAATACGCAGAATCCCGAGCCCTCTGCCCGGAACGCGTGATGCGTTCCGCCCGCCAGATTTCCTCCCCAGCCGTCTTGCAATGCGAGCCGTGTCGCCGCGAGCGTCCCACCAACAGAGGCAAGGGTGCGCTTGATCAATCCTTCAGAAGCGGGGAAGCCGATGCGGCGGTAAGCAGCCGGCGAAAGCGCGCCCACCAGAAAGCTGTCCACGTATTGCGAATCGTGGACGCGCTTGATGTCTTCAATCTCCGCGAACGGAGCCGGCTCAAATTCGAACGTACCTTCCCTTCCAAGGATCTCGCGGACCCGCCGATATTTCTCAATAGGAAACTTATGCCCATCCGGCAGCGGGATTTCGTGGTGATCGCAGTAGAAGAGCTTGGGCATCGAGCTCTATTTTACGAGCTTCGATTATTCTCTAAGCGTGTTCCCGAAGATTCACTCGATCATCCTGAAGATCCCGAGAGGGAAGGTCGCCACCTACGGCCAAGTCGCTGCGGCCGCCGGATTCCCCGGCGCTGCCCGGCAGGTGGTTTGGGCTTTGCGCTCGGTCCGTGGATTACCGTGGCATCGCGTGCTCGGAGCCGGTGGAAAGATCCGCCTGCCCGGTGAATCCGGATTCGAGCAGAAGATGCGATTGCAGAACGAGGGAGTCGCGTTCGTCGGCGAGCGCGTTCGTATGGACCTGCACCAGCACCAATTCGGAAAAAAGAGAACGGGGAAAATGAAGAGAAAATAATGGTGGAGGCGGTGGGAGTTGAACTTGACCCGGTTTCCGGGCGTTTGAGCCCGCAGGCGAAATCCTGAGCGGAGCGAAGGACCTCGTTGCAATCGATGCTTTTGGAGATTTGGTGGAGGCGGTGGGAGTTGAACCCACGTCCGAAAATTCTGACAGCAGAGAGACTACATGCGTATTCCGTTCATGCTGCGGGAATTACCCCGCAACCTTCGCCGGTTGCGCTAACGAACGGACAAGAAACGCAAACAGCTAGCCTGATGATCTCGTCTTCGCTACACAGACGGAGCAGCGAAGACCAACCCGCTGTGCGACGTCCTTTCGCGGCCCACGGGTGAAGCCACGAAGAACGGCAACTTAACTAATTAAGCTGCGTATGCCATGTTTTGGTTGGCAATTGTGTTTTTGCACGCGATCACGGGTGTGTGCACCCCGGCATGCCTCTCGGCCTCAAACACTTCCGTCGAAGCCGTGACGCCCCCATCAGTTGGAAAAGAGCTACTACGATTATATAGATGCTTGCGCCCGGCCTAAGACTCACCGCTTCTCGGCTGGTAATGGCCTTACCTTGAAGGCCTTGAGGGCTCGCTTCAGCAGTGCTTCCGCTGCCGCCTTCGCCTCTGGATTGTCCTGATCGTTCCGGCTCAAAGTTGCCAGGTCGTTTCCGGAAGCGGAAAGATTTTCGAAATAGAACAGGATCAACTCGTGGCGCTTAGCTTCATCCACCACCCGGGCAAAGCGCGACATCATTAGCTGCTTCTCAAGTGCATATCCATTTGCCGTGACAAAGGCCCGGGTCTTGGCAGATTCGGCTTCCGGTTCTTCACTCCCCGTAGCTGCGTCGTCGTAAAACAGCGTGTTGTGCTGGTACTCGGTCCCACCCAAAACGACGGGGGTCTTGACCTTGTAACGATAGATCTCATTGTTATTTGGCAGGAAGCCCTCGAACTGTGCGACGAACATCCGGCGGACATGTTGCCCAGTGTCGGGCTCCACGAAAATAAACCGCTCCACGCGGGCGATTCCTTTCAGCGGAAAATCGATCTTCCCAACGTAGCGAAGTCGTTTATCCACCTTGATCGTGATCGGCGGGTTCGCTCTAGAGATGATGCGATTTGCTTTAACAACATGGTCGGATTCTTGCGCGCTGAGAAGGGAAGCGTTCGCCAAAATACAAATGAAGACAACGCAGAAAACGGCCCGCAACATTCGGGTTAGACTGTGGCCGTTGTGAAAGGTGAGGCGACGATCATCGCGGGATCGCCGTCACCGTTACCGAGCCCATTTTCCCAGTCAGATTGTCGCGGACCAGGAAGCGCACAGACTGTCCGGTTCCCGGCGGCAAGTCGATCGAACCATCAAAGCTCATACCCTTCACGCGGACGCCAGCCGCCAACTCGGGCGTAAGGTCGCCATCTCTGACCATCGAAAACTCGCCCAGTACTTTCCCCTTCGAGTCCGTAGCCAGCGCCGCCAATCCAACGCTGATGTGGTTGTTCGCGCCTTCGTTCACGTCCGCCGGAGCGATGTTGTACCGGAAGCGGAACGTATCTTTCTCACCAGCGTTCGCCTTGCCGGTCCAGCGCACGGAGAAGGGAAGCTCGGTGTAGTCCATGGGAGCGGTCAATGCCATGGCCACGTCGGCCTGGGCCTGCTCTTCGGGACTTTTTTTCTCCTTACGCGGTTCAGCAATGAAATACCCGCTACGCGCCCGGACTTGGTATTCACTTTTGAGTACCTGGACCTTGATCTTGTGCCAACCGGGTTTGAGGTGACCTGAATCGACCGGGTAAGCGAGCATGTAGTAATCGCCCGAGTCGTCTGTTGCTTCGCGAAAGCACTGTTTGACGTCGCTGGCATACGGACAATAACGTCCGCCCGTCATTTTTGCGAAGAGTTCCAGGTTATCGGTATTACCCACCACTTGAGCCCGGCGGGTACGCAGTGCGCGGCGCCCACTGATCGACGGCGAATAGTAAGCGGGATTAGTGAGTGCCGTCACCTCAAGTGGATACACCGCCATGTTCGCATTGTTCAGCTCGCGCCAGGCACTTTCGTATATCGGCAAAAGGTCCGCGTCCAAGAATCCGATCCGGCTCGGGTCGTCCACCGAGAATGGGATCCCGCCTGTCGCCCAGATAACGGATTTACGCCCGGGTACGCCAGTGAATGCTTTCGCGAGTTCCCGCATGCATTCCAGTGTCACTCGAACGGAATAGCTTTGCTGGATGGAAGCAAACACTCCTTCGGTTTGGGTTTCTATCCCAGACAATCTGTTCGCTTCCGAGCTCGTAATTGCCTGTTCATCGGCGGGTACGAGGTCGCTCTGGATGCCTCGCGCTCTGGTCCCTAGAGCGGGCAGATTCTCCGATACCACATCCGGTTCGGTATCTTTGATCCCCATCTCTCCGCGAACTTTCGCAACTGCCGCAGCAAGAATCTTTGGGTCTGCGGTGAAGTCATGAATGACGTGCAGTCCCGACTTACTTAGATTCAGCAATGCCACCGGCTCCCCAGGTTCCAGGTGCGAGAGGAACTTCAAGATCTCAACCTTCGCTCGGTTCTGGTCCAGGAACGCTGTGTTCAGGGTGTCGAGCACGACAATGGTCACACGCGCCTGTGTGGCTTCGGGCTTCACGGTATTGGTGAAGACATCGTGCGCATTGGCGAGCTGCATCACACGCGGTTCGGTGTGGACCGGCTCGAAGACCGTGATCCCTTTTTCCTTGTCGTCCTCAAGGATCACGAAGTCTTCTTTCTTGAGACCGTGGACGTGTTCACCTTTTTTATCGGTGACCACCACCGGCACCAGAACCAGCTCGGCTTTCGTTTGAAAGGTCGGGAGCTCCGTCTGAGGCTTGGCCGGGGCGGAGTTCTGGGCGTAGGCGAGCGCCAGCGCAAACACCGGCAGAGCCAACATTTTTGGCACGAAACGCATGAGGTCACCAGCTACAAAGGATTATGGAAGTCTATCGCAGCCGTGTAAATTGTTAGCATCGAAAAGAGCGACATCGAATCCAACTTCCCGTGCCCATTCCACGCCAACTCGGGGCCCACGCATGAACGCGGAATGTATCCCGTTCGACAAGCTGCCACATCCTTCTAAGTTGTTCGACGATTTTCTCTCAGGAAAGCTGAAGAGCTTTTATCCGCACTCAGTGCGATTTGGCGAATGGTGTGCCGACGAGGCGAAGAGGATCAAGTACGACGCAAGCCGCAGGAAATCGGTCGCGGACGTTTTGGAAGCCCAGAATTCATCATGGGGCGCCTCATCGAAAAGCATCGAGAACATCGGGAGGCTGCGTGCCGGCGCCTGTGCCGTCGTCACCGGACAACAGGCAGGACTTTTCGGCGGTCCACTCTTCTCCATTCTCAAAGCCATCACAGCTATCAAGTTGGCGGAAGAGGCGCGGCAAAAGAGAGTTGATGCCGTCCCCATTTTCTGGCTCGCCACCGAGGACCATGATTTTGCGGAGGTAAACCACGTCGCAGTCGTGGAGAAGCATCACCTCCGCCGACTAGAACTGAGCGCAGGTGGAGTAGAGGGAGCCCCGGTCGGTGCCCGTCCACTTGGAAAAGACGTTGAAGCGGCGGTGAGTGCATTTGCCGAGGCGCTCGGCGATTCCAACGCAACAGAGCTCATCCGTTCTTTTTATCGCCCGGGCGAAACGCTTGGCTCTGCGATGGCGAAGCTCTTTGCCGAGCTGTTCGGCGACTACGGCTTGATCCTGCTCGATCCGTTGAACACCCAACTTCACCGGATCGCCTCGCCTGTCCTGGTCGATTCCATCAAACACTCTGAAGAGCTGGACCACAAGCTTCTGCAACGCGGGAAAGAACTTGAAGCTGCCGGCTACAGTCAACAAGTGAAGGTCACGGACTCTTCAACCCTTTTATTCTCGCTTGAGAGCGGGGCGCGCGTTCCCATCAAACGCGCCAATGGAAAATTCACTATAGGCAAAGAATCAGTCAGCGCTGCTGATCTGGAGAAACGGATCGCGCAGGCGCCTGAGAAATTCAGCGCGAACGTTTTGCTTCGCCCGGTGATGCAGGACTTCCTTCTGCCGACTCTCACCTACGTCGGCGGACAGGCGGAAATCGCCTACTTCGCGCAGTGTGAGGTGGTCTACAAGACGCTGCTCGGCCGGGTGACTCCGATCCTGCCGCGATGTAGTGCGACACTGATCGAAGAGCGTCAGCAGAAGGTCATGGAAAAGTTTTCGCTTGGGCTGATGGAGATGTTCCAAGGTCCTGAACGATTGAAGAAGTTGATTGCGGCGCGCGTGCTGCCCGCCGATCTGCAGAGCGATTTCCATAAAGCCACTGAGAATCTCGACTCCTCGCTCGAGCCCATCATGCATACCTTGCAGAAGCTCGATCCCACGCTGGCCGAGGCGGCCAAACGCTCCGCTTCCAAAATGCGGTACCAGCTCGATCGCCTGCGCAACCTTGCCGTCAAAGCCGAGCTGGGCAGGAATGAAGCCATCGCTCGCAAATCTGAGGAACTGTCCGCCGCGCTTTTTCCAAACGGAACCCTGCAGGAGCGCGAGATCGCAGGAGTCAGCTATCTCGCGCGGCATGGTATGGCGCTCATCGCGAAACTGCATGACGTCTTGCAGACCTCGTGCCCCGGCCACCAGATCGTTAAACTTTGATGAATTCGCCTGATTCGGCAGCGGAATTGCTGCTATCATCCCGCTATGGCGAAGCAGACCAGTGAGCCCTTTGACGTCGGCTGCCCCTGCTGCGGTGCGGTCCTGAAAGTGGACTCCGTCACTAAGCAGGTCATTGCACATACCGCCAAAGCCGCTCCCAAGATGTTTCAGGACTTCGAAGAGGCCACCAAGGCCATGCGCGATCAGGATTCGCGCCGCGAGTCGCTCTTCCAGCAATCTGTTTTGGCTGAGAAGAACAAGGCCGACTTGTTGGAAAAGAAATTCCAGGAAGCGGTAAAGCGCGCCAAAGAAGCTCCTGATACCAAGCACGTTCGCGACATAGACCTGGGGTAGCCCCATGCCTCGCGCAACTGACCGGCCCATCTCAGGAAAGAGGCCGATCCTTTTAGGCCACCGCGGCGCCAGCAAATACGCTCCAGAAAATACCTTCGAAGCCTTCGATCTTGCTCTAGAACATGGCTGCGACGGTTTTGAACTTGACGCTCGCCTCACCTCCGACGCGAAGGCGCTCATCTGCCACGACCGCGACCGCGATGGCAAGCTGCTGGCGGATTGCATCGCCGCAAAGTTTCCCGGGCTGCTGGCGATGGAAGAAGTCCTATCGCGATACGGCAGCAAGGCTTTCATCAACTTAGAATTAAAAGTTGAAGGATTGCATGACTTTGTCCTCGGCGCGTACCGCAGCTCGGCCCCGCAGCGGTTCATGGTTTCATCGTTCAAGCCAGAGGCGCTGATCGCGCTATACGAGCTCAAGCCCGAGTTTCCTTTGGGATTGATCTGCAAGACCGAGCAGCAACTTTCTGTTTGGGGTCAGGTCCCTCTGGATGTCCTGATCGCGCATTCGTCTCTGGTGACTGAGGAATTGCGGTCGCTCACGGGAAATGCCGGCAAACAGCTCTTTGTGTGGACCATCAACCGGCAAGGCGACATGCGGCACTTCGCAGATATGGGCGTGGACGGCATCATTTCGGACGACACCGCTTTGTTGGCGAGAACTTTCGGGCAGGCTAAATCTTTACCGGCGACCGCTTTGGGTTAGCTGCGGCCGCCACTCGCGCTCGCTTGGATGCAGGAACGCGGCGCGCTCCGCTTCGAATTGCTCCAGTTCGCTGCTGATGCGGGTGGAAGTCCAGCCGAATGCACGGCCGATCTTCTCCGCTGACTGGTGGCTACACTCTTCTGACCAGCATGCGCCGAGCGCTACCGGGACGCGGCGCAGCAAGACGTCGCCCAGCGTGATCGCCTTCTCATAGCGCATTGCCTGCGCAACCTCCGCCAGAATGTGCGGTGAATGGTCGCAGATGAAAGCGCGCCACACCGGATCGGAAGCTGCCAGCCGGGTGACCGAGAGCGCTTCTGCTCCGTGCCATTCTGCGATCGCGTGCGC
The DNA here is from genome assembly GCA_045807945.1 of Terriglobales bacterium. GTDB lineage: Bacteria > Acidobacteriota > Terriglobia > Terriglobales > Acidobacteriaceae > CAVQGF01. The sequence continues at coordinate 65,567 of JBJMGI010000097.1, forward strand.
GCTTGCCTGTGATATTCCAGCTGCTGAACTCATCTGCCGCGCCCATTGCTCCAGAGCGGAATCGATGCCGTCCGACGAGGGAGCCGCACAAAGTTCGATCGCGGGCTCAGCAACCTTGATCCCGATTTTGCGGACGCAATCGCGCGCCAGCTTCGCCGCTGTTGTCAGCTTGCCACCGATCACCGAGATCACTCCACCGGCGCCGTCGTGCGCATGATCGAAAAGCACATGACGGCGTGATATCGCTGCGGCGTTCTCGCCGGGAGCGTAGGGCAGTGGACGAATCCCTGCGAACCCGTAGCGAACGTCACGGGCACTTAGTCCGCAATTCGGAAACAAGCGCGATAGGTGTCGCAATAGGTAGTCGATCTCGTGGAGTGAAGGCGCTGCTTCGCCGGGATCGCCATCGTCAAACACTTCCGTCGTGCCAAGCAAAAGTTGGCTATTCCACGGCAGAAGAAAAATGGGACGCCCGTCTTGCGCCTCGGTGTAAACCGGATTCTCCGGAGCGCCGGGAAAAGTCGGTAGCACGATATGCGAGCCGCGGACTCCGCCCACCATTCGTGTTCTGGAAGGAACGCCAGCTTGCGCGCAGAAGCGGTCAGCCCATGGGCCTGTAGCATTGATCAGCCAGTCGCAATCCACGTGCGATTCATCGCCGGTGAGTGCGTCGCGAAGACGCAGCCGACGCATGGCTCCGTTCACGAACTTCGCTTCCAAAACCTCGGTGTGATTTCGGGCTTCCGCACCGGCTCGAATTGCCGCTCTCAACCACTCCGCAACCAGCCGTTCAGGGAATTCGCACTGCGCGTCCTGGTAATCGAAGCAGGCCAGCTTGCCGCCCACCTGTAGGGAATCCTCGAGAGCCGTTGTAGAGAAATCATTTTGGCGGACGTGAGCGATCTTGCCGTAAATAAACAATCCAGCGCGGATGGCGAGCGCGCTGCGCATACCGCGGCCATCTTGAACGGCCAGAACGAACTTCCGGCGCCGTACCAGGTGCGGATGTGACCGCAGCAACCGCTCTCGCTCCCGCAGAGACTCCCGTACCAGCCCAAGTTCGCCATGCTCCAAATAGCGCAGACCGCCATGGATGATGCGGCTGGAGCGGCTGGTCGTGCCTGCTCCGAAGTCAGATTTCTCCACCAGCAGCGTGCGCTTTCCCGCGCGGGCGCACTCACCCGCCATAGCCACGCCATTGATACCCCCGCCCACGACGACCACGTCGAAGTGCTTGCCATCCAGCGGCGCATGTGTAGGTATGCAGCTACTCACACTTGTTTGGATGCGGGAACGGGACGCGGCGGGCGGCTAAACGTAGAGCTGAGGGCTAAGGCTGGGGAAGATGGAATCCCGCTCCTCGATATGGACGAGCGTCTGCATGCCGCCGGCGGGCAGGGCCTTCTTAGACGTGTAGTGCTCGTAGATGCCGATCAAGGCCCGAAGCTGCTCTAGATGCGTGCTGAAGCGTTCCTCAGCGTAGTCGCGCGCCGCACCGGTGGTGATCAGGAATTGCCAGTCGCTCGATTCCAGCAGCATCAGCTCGCGGCAGATCTGCTTAGCGAGGCGATCGGCAAGCGCATCGCTGCGCCAGCGGCCGCCCTCCACGATCTGCTGCACCTTGATCTCTGAAGGATAAATATTCTTCCACGTCCACTCGGTGTCATGGTTCAGCCAGACTTCGTCTGTGCCGTTCTTACCCCACGAACCTTCAGGAAGTGACAAGAATCCGGACGGCGGGAATTTATCCAGATACTCGCCAGCTGTTGTTAGCCGGATCTGCGAGCCGGGATGCGAGAGATTCAGCGCCAGATTTTTCAGGAACTCCGGACCTTCGAACCACCAATGCCCGAAAAGTTCCGCGTCGAAGGGCGCGCACAAGATCGGCGGCTGTCCGTCGCCGGGAGTCGCCGTGTCGAGCAGCACATGGTGAGCGAGTCCGGCGAAGTGCTGCGCGTGGTCTCGCGTGCGAGCGAGGGCGGCGTAAGGATCGTATTCCTGCTTGCTCCCAAGGTCGGCCTTTGACTGCGTCACGCGCCAGTAGCGATGACCGCCAGGCCAATGCTTCTTGTGGAACTCAAGATAATTCGGGTCGCCGGGATATCCGGAATCGCCGCTCCAAACTTGAATGCCTGTTTTCGGATCGCGGGTGAAGAACGCGACTTTATGTTTCTCCGGCCCCGGAGTATCCGCCCAGTAGGGACGATAGAACGAGGCACGCGCCTGTCCGCCTTCGTACTCAGTCGCGATAGGCACTCCGCCGGCAAGCAGCTCATACGGAGTAAACAGCGCACGGCTCTCCACCATGTGCGTGTCCACAAAGAAGTACTCGAGGCCGTTTGCGTCAAGGATCTCTTCGATCCCGGCGCGCACCATCACCGTTTTCTTCGGCGTGGCCCCGTTCAGGTAGACGGGATAATGCCACTCGCCGCGCGGGCGATACGCGCACTCCGGCAGCCATATGCCCCGCGGACGCCGTCCGAAGAAGCGCTCATGGGTTTCCACTCCCATGCGTACCTGCGCCCGGATGGCAGCATCAGTGCCCAGCAATGCGAAGAAACCATGCGTCGCGCCGCAGGTGATGATCTCGATGGAGCCGAGATCATAAAAATGTTTGAAGGCCCGCACGATGTCGCGGTCGAGCGAATCGAAATTCCCTTGTGCTTCCGAAAAGAAGCGCTGCCAGAATTGTGCGACGCTCGCCTTGTGCAGCTCGCCTTTCGCGACGAACTGCTGCTCGTCTTTCTGCGCCGCTTCGATCTTTTGCTGAAGGTACTTCGGGAACTCTTCCTTAAAGGTTGGGTGCGAGAGCTGCTCCAGCAATACCGGAGAAAGATTGATGTTCGCCTTCAGCGCGGCGCCCGCTTTTTCCAAGTCCGTCATCACTCGCAAGAGGGGGATATACGTCTCGGCAGCGGCCTCGTGCAGCCAGTCAAGCCCGTGCGGCCAGGTGCCGTGGTGCACCACGTACGGCAGATGGGAGTGCAGCGTAAAGGTGATATACGCGGCCGCGTTGGTGGATTGACGTTGCATGGGGGCTTCGTTCAGGGGACGAGATTCTTCAGTCTACTACAAGGCTGAGATGCTCCTGGCCTGCCATTTCGGTGTGCCTGTGATACAAAAACCTGCATGGCCGATGTGAAAAAAACCACGGGAGAAAGATTCGAGCGGGCGGTCGAGATCATGGCGCGCTTGCGTGCCCCAGGTGGCTGCCCCTGGGACCGCGAACAGACCTTCGACTCCATCAAGCCATTCACTTTGGAAGAGACCTATGAGGTCCTCGAGGCCATAGACAATCGTGACTGGGACGAACTCACGGGCGAACTGGGCGATCTTCTGTTGCAGGTCCTCTTTTATTCCGAGATGGCGCAGGAAGAGAAACGTTTCTCCATTGACGATGTGCTCGATCGCTTGTCGAACAAGTTGGTCGGACGCCATCCCCACGTATTCGGGGATGTGAAAGCGGAAACATCGAGCGAAGTTCTGCGCAATTGGGAGCTGTTGAAAGCAGAAGAGAAGAGGAAGCGTCTAGAAGCAGGAGGAGGGAAGTCGGCAAAACCGGCCGGCGATCCGGATTCCGTTCTGGGGAATGTTTCTTCAGGAGTGCCCGCGATGCTTGAGGCCACCAAACTGAGCGCGCGCGCTGCGCACGTCGGCTTCGATTGGCCAACTCTGCGCGGCATCTTCGAGAAAATGCAGGAAGAGACACGAGAACTCGAAGAACACATCAACACGCTTCCCGGCGGACTCGACCGAGCAAGAGGGAAGCACGGTATCGCGGGTTCGCGGGGCGACGAGCCGCTCTCGCCCGAGCAGTTGAAAAATATTGAAGGCGAGATCGGTGATCTGATGTTCACGCTCGTCAATCTCGCGCGCTATCTCGCGGTCGATCCCGAATCCGCATTGAAAAAGACGAACCGCAAATTCCGCCGCCGCTTCCAGTACGTGGAATCGAAACTCAAGCTGCGCGGCAGCAAGCTCGGGAGCGCTTCACTCGACGAGATGGAATCGCTTTGGCAGGAGGCGAAGACCGCCGAATGAGCGCTCCCACCATTCGCGCCTGCAAAGACATCCGCGAGCTCGAAGCCTGCGTCATGCTTCAAAAAGAAGTCTGGAACTTCGACGACGTCGATCTCATTCCGCTGCGGCTCTTCGTCGTTGCGACCAAGATCGGCGGACAAGTGATTGGCGCCTTCGATGCTGACGAGCTGATCGGCTTCGCCATGTCCATTCCCGGAACGCGGAACCGAAATGCCTATCTGCACTCGCACATGCTTGCGGTACGCGAGACCTTCCGCAACACCGGTCTTGGAAGAAAACTCAAGCTGGCCCAGCGCGACGACGCGCTTGGGCGCGGCATCCGGCTCATTGAATGGACCTTCGATCCGCTGGAGATCAAGAACGCATGGCTCAATATTGAGCGGCTCGGCGCCATTGCTCGTCGCTACAATCCCAACCAATACGGGATGTCGTCATCGCCATTGCAAGGTGGCCTGCCAACGGACCGTCTGGTTGCAGAGTGGTGGCTGGATTCTGACCGCGTCAAGAAAGTGCTCTCAGGCTCCGAACCCACAGCCGAATCGCAGACGAAAATTTCGGTTCCGGGCGAGATCTACGATTGGAAGCGCGCCGCCGATCCTCGGGCAAGGGATCTACAGAGCCGCAATCGAGAGGCTTTCCAGAAGAATTTCAGCGCCGGACTTGCAGTGCTTCGCTTCGAGCGCGACTGCGCTAAAAATGGAACATATCTTCTCGGAAAATGGAATGAGGATCTGAATTTCGGATCGACCGCGAACGGCTAGCGTTTGGCTGAGATCTTGGGCTGGTTCTCTTTGCGCAGCAAGTCGAAGCCCTGCGTGAACGATAGATTGTCTGGGATCTTGTGGAAGTCACTCATCTCAGAGGTCTCCTTGATGCGGAGCTTCTTGAAGATCAGCACCTTCCCGGTGAAATCAAGATTCCTGTAAGTCACATCCCAGTGGCCATCGGCAACGTCGCTCTCACAGATCTCGAAGTGGCTGCCCTTGTGTAACTTTCCGAAAATTCCCCAGCCGAAATTCACGTCGTCAATCAAAGTTCCATCGAGCCGCTTCATGCGATTGGCTTTTGTGTCGAGGTACATGGAACCAGCCATGCCGGTCAGCACTTGCGTCTCACGGTCCGGCGGATTGTAGTTCGGGTTTGGGTGGAACTTGAGCTTCACCACCTCAGGTGGATCGCCCGAATCGCGTTGATCGAATTCATAGACGAAGGCGTCGGGTAATGCACGCACCAGGGTCGTTGCCCGTCTCTCGTCATCTTTTTGATTTTTCAATCTGCGCCGCTGCTCGTTTGGGTCGTTGAGCAGCTTCTGCATTTTGTCATCCTCGATGCGGCGTTGGTCAGCAGAGAGGGGCTGATCGTTCATCTTCAGCAGATAAGAAACTTCTCCATCCTGGGTCTCAGCGACTTGCTTCACGCTCGATCCTTGCGGCGTCTGCTTGTGCTCCAGATACATGTAATGTGAGTTCGATTCTGACGCCTTCAGTTCGTTCTGCACGGCCCGCTGCACCAGTTCGTGAGCGGAAGCGGAAATTGCAGTGTCCTGCGCACGCGCGGTCGAACCCAACGCGATGATCAGCGCACAGATTGCGGCTGCAGCTGCATGGAATCGGCGTTCACGCATCTTCTGATTAGAAGTGAACAACTCTGCTTCCGTTGCTTTTACTCAAAGGGGTCGCAAAAGCAAAAGACCGGCAGGTTCGCCGGTCTTGCTTTGAAAAAGTGTCGGCCCTGCTGGAAAGGCAGTCCCATTGGTTTAAAGTCGCGTTGCCTGGCAAAACCGCTGTTCCCCTGGTTTTCGATCTCGCTAGGCGGCGTGACTTACTCCGAAGGGCCGACACTCTATTGGATAGCAATAGTGTGTCCAAAGTTACCTCGCGCCAACGGCTGACGCCACGATTTATCATTTGTCTTTTCAAGGACTTACTAAAGACACTCAAATAAGTATCACCGGGCTGATTCGGCTACTCTCTTGCCTGTGTACTCATCAGTTACCCTGGAGTTCCACAGAGTGGCAAGCGGATTCTGCTGCGTCTAAGGCCTTCCATTGCAGGCGATTGTGATTGCTGCTCCGCAAAACCGGATGTATGATGCGCGTGCCGCTTCCTCCAGCCAACACTTAGGCCCGCAAGTAATTGCGCGCGTTCGACCAAGGAGAGTCTCTGTATGTGGAAGTCCACGCCCGGAACCGAAAGCAAGCCAATCTCGACCCCGACTACCACGCCCAGCATGGGCAGCACGCCACCGCCGCGACCCAGCATCGACCCCGTTCGCTCAAAGGAGTTCGCCAGCGAGATGGCGCATATCGGGAAGTCGGTTTTGATCCGCGGTGAGCTTTCCGGAAGCGAAGATCTCTATCTCGACGGCGAGGTCGAAGGGAACATCTCTCTGCTAGAGCACAATCTCACCATTGGTCCCAACGGACGCATTCGTGCGAACGTTACCGCTAAAGACGTCGTCGTGCACGGCAAGGTTGATGGCAATATCCAAGGTTACGAGCGCGTCGAGCTGAAAAAATCTGCTGTCCTCACCGGCGACGTTTCTACCCAGCGCATCGTGATCGAAGACGGAGCCTTCTTCAAAGGCGCGATTGACATCCGCAAAGAGGGAAGGTCCGAATCTAAGCGCGAAATGGCAGCGGCAGCAGCAGCCGGCCACTCCGGGGGCATGAGCGCGCAACGTTCTCTGGTCGAGACGAAATTCGAGCCCAAGGGATAAGGCGCTGAATTTTCTTGTACAGTAGGGAACGTGGCTCCCGATCTACTAAAATTTTTTCGCGGCTCCGCGGCATCGCCGCAAGCGGCGTCTGCGGCCAAGGGTGCAGCGCGTACTCAACGCTCGAGCAGCGGCCTGAAGGAATTCAGCAAGAGCATCGGCCCGGAGAGTCCGAAGGTCATCCTCGATCTCGGTCCTACTTCACCTACCAACCTGATGCGGCTCACGGGAATGGGCCACAAGGTCTACAACGAGGACCTTCTCATGGGTTCGCTCGATTCGCGTTATCAGGTGAAGGGTGCCGACGGGCGCCTGGAACTCTCGCCGACAGAGTTCTTCAAGGACTCGCTCGTTTTCGAAGAGGGAGCCCTCGACGCGGTTCTGGCGTGGGACGTTCCCGACTATCTTCCCGAGTCTCTAGTAAAGCCGATGGTGGATCGGCTCCATCGTGCCCTGAAGCCCGGAGGCGTCCTACTCGGCTTCTTCCACACGCGTGAGGCCGGACCAGAGGCGCCTTACCATCGCTATCACATCACCGGAGCGGAGACTTTGGATGTCCAAGTGGTCGAGCGATTCAAGCTGGCGCGGGTCTTCAACAACCGCCATATCGAAAATCTCTTCCACGACTTTAAGTCTGTGAAGTTCTTCCTTGCCCGCGACCACTTCCGCGAAGTCCTTGTGGTTCGCTAATCGCTGGTGGGACACTAAGGTTTTGCTTATAATCTGGCCGAAACCACCCGAACCCAACTATGTTGGCTTTAGAGATTGAGAATCTTTCGAAGACCTACAGCGTTGGCTTCTGGAAGAAGCGTCCCCGCTGTGTACTGAAGCCGCTGAACCTTTCTGTCCAGGAAGGTGAGGTCTTCGGCTACCTCGGCCCCAACGGCGCCGGCAAGACGACCACACTGAAAATCCTCATGGGTCTGGTCTACCCGACCACAGGTACCGCTCGCATCCTCGGACATTCGATCGATCGCCCCGAAGCCAAGCTCAATGTCGGCTTCTCGCCCGAGCAGCCATATTTTTATGACCACCTGACCGCCCTGGAGCTGCTGGAATACTACGGGCAGCTTTCCGGGATTGCCGCGTGCGATCGGTCGCGTCGTGCTGTGGCCACGCTAGAACGTGTGGGCCTGAAGGACGTAGATCGCCTGCAGCTCCGGAAATTTTCCAAGGGAATGCTGCAACGCGTGTCGCTTGCCCAGGCGATTCTGCACGATCCCAAATTTTTGTTCCTCGATGAGCCGATGTCCGGACTCGACCCGGTAGGCCGTCGCGAAGTGCGCGACTTGATGCAGGAGTTGAAGGACGAAGGTAAAACGATCTTCTTCTCCACTCACATCCTCTCCGATGCTGAGGTCCTATGCGACCGTGTAGCGGTCTTAAACAAAGGAGAGCTGCGCGGTGTCGGTGTAGTTCGCGAACTGCTGCATCAATCGGAAAAGAACGTGGAGATACTGTGGCACGGCAATGTCGCGGGGCCGGAGCTTGAACGCTTGGGCGCGAAGATCCGCAGCTCCGGCGAGATGACTCAGGCGGTACTGCCGCATGAAAAACTCGATGCAGCGCTCGATCTGCTCCGCAAGAACAATGCGCGTATCGAATCGGTGAATCCTGTCCGCAGCAGCCTGGAAGATTTTTTCCTTCAGAACGTGGACGCAGACCCCCGGCCCACGGAGATGGAGGCTGCGCGTCCATGAGCCGCATTCTCCCCATCGCATTCAATACTTATCGCGAGGCCGTGCGCGACCGCGTTCTCTATAACCTGATCGTCTTCGCGTTGTTGATCGTCGGCTCGGCCTTGTTGTTCGGGCAGATCTCGATATCGATCGAGCGCATCGTCCTCATCAACATGGGGCTCACTTCAATTTCGATCTTCGGCATCGTGATCTCGATCTTCATTGGCATTGGGCTGGTGTGGAAAGAGATCGAGCGGCGCACGCTGTACACCGTGCTCGCGCATCCGGTGCGGCGATGGGAATTTATTTTCGGCAAGTATCTCGGGTTGGTTGGGACTCTCACGTTCAACGCGGTACTGATGGCGATAGGGTTTTTCGCGGCGCTGGTCTATCTTTCGCACGCGTTCAGCAGGCCAGACCTCTACATCCTGGTCGCGCTCTACTTCATCCTTTTGCAGTTCCTGATCATGACCGCGGTCGCGCTGCTGTACTCTACTTATTCTTCGCCGCTGCTCTCTTCTATTTTTGCGTTCTCGACGTTTGTGATCGGAACATTTTCCGAGGACCTGCACAACTTCGCGGCTGGCGCGCACGGACTCGCAAAGTGGATGATGACCGGTGTGGCGTACATAATCCCGAATTTTTCTTCGTTGAACGTGATCTCGCAGGTCGCGCACGGCACTCCAGTGGCAGGCGCGCTCGTGTTGCATAACTCTGTGTATGCGATCACGTACAGTCTGGTCCTGCTGCTTTGCGCGGCGGCTGTATTCGAGAACCGGAATTTCAAATGACGCCCCGCACCAGAACGACAGCGATCCTTCTGGTTTCCGCATCGCTTATCGCGATCGCGTCATTCTCATCTTTGCTGCGAGTGACCCAGCTGCGGGCAGGCGCAACCCTGACCGAGGTGCTGTTCATCCCGTCTCCAAAAGCAGTGAAGCGGATGAGCCTGGGGTACACAGGCCTGCTCGCCGATATTTATTGGACACGCGCCGTTCAATACTTCGGAGCTCACCACGTCGCCAAGGCGGCAGAATACGATCTGCTCGGGCCGCTGCTCGACATCACCGTGACCCTCGATCCGAAGTTGGAGCCGGCGTACAAATTCGGCGCTGTATTCCTTGCCCAAAAGCCGCCCGCGGGAGCCGGTCGGCCTGATCTCGCAGTGAACCTCGTGCAGCGAGGTATCAAGGAATTTCCAGACGATTGGCACCTGTACTTTCATCTTGGTTTTATCGAGTACATGGAGCGCCACGATTACATCGCTGCTGCCGAAGCATTCGAGCGCGGCGCGAAGGTGCCGGGGGCTCATCCGTGGTTGCCGGTGCTCGCGGCCAACATGCGGCAGCACGGAGGAGACCGCGCCACGGCACGCTTCCTTTGGCAGAACATTTACGAAACCAATCCTGACCAGCTGATCCGGAACAATGCACTCGAGCACCTTGCAGCGCTCCGCTACGACGAGCAGATGGAGCGCGTCATCGATCGGGTGCAGACCGCGACCAAACAGTTAGGGCACACTCCCGCGAGCTGGGGAGAGATGATCTCGGCCGGGTTCCTGCGGGGTGTCCCGCTGGATGCGAAAGGACGGCCCCTGCTGCTCATGCCAGATGGTCGTGTGCAGTACTCTCATCCCGACGATTTCCCCTTCGTACAGCTCGGACTCCCCAAGAATCGCCGCACGGACATCGTTCGCGTGCAATGATGAGCAGCTAAGCTGCATCTAATCCTTTATGCGGAAAACTCTTGCTGCGTTTGCGCTGACGTTTTGCCTTTCTGGCCTCGCAGTCGCCCAGCAGGCGGTCTCGGTAGACCGCGTAGCCGAAGATCTCGACCGCCACTACAACGAACTCCGCTCGTTGCGCGCGACATTCAGTGAGACTTATCGCGGGGCCGGGATCACCCGCACTGAATCCGGCACGTTGTGGTTGAGCCGTCCCGGGAAAATGCGTTGGGAATACACAGAACCACGTGAGAAGCTTTTCGTCAGCGATGGGAAGACCGCCTATTTCTATGTGCCCGGAGAGCGCCAGGCGCGCAAGGCTCCGCTGGATAAGCTCGACGACCTGCGCTCGCCGTTGCGCTACCTGCTTGGCAAGACAAAGCTGAAGAAGGAATTCGAAAACCTCACCGCGCGCGCAGGAGACCAACCCGGTACCGTCGTTGTCCGCGGAGTTCCAAAGAACATGGGTGACCGGGTGGCGGAAGTTTCCCTAGATGTGAACTCCGCAGGCGAGATCCAGAGGATCGAGATCAACGAAGTTGACGGTTCCCAGACGGAGTTCGTGTTCTCTTCCCAAGAGGAGAATGTCCACGTCGAGCAGGCGCGATTTCGCTTCCAGCCGCCCCCCGGGGTTAAGCTGATCGAAGGCACGGCTGTAGCTCCTTAAATGCCTAAGAACCAAGTACTTTCGGATGTTAGACTCTAATAAACCGTATGGCGGAATTCCTCGTAAAATTGGCCGATGAACGCGGCCGGGTACTGGAGCAGACCGAGAGCGCCAGCTCTGAACATGACCTGCGGGAGCGCTTCAGCAAGCAGGGCTTTTACGTCTATTCCGTTCGCAGCAAAGGACTTTTTAGCGATGGAATCATCGGGGCTCCGCGCCGTAAGAAGGTTAAGCAGGGCGACTTTGTCATCTTCAACCAGCAGTTTTTCACCCTGATCCACGCCGGCTTGCCGATTCCGACCGCGCTCGAACTCCTGGCGAAGCGCCAGCGCAACCCGTTCTTTCGCGGCGTGCTGGAGAACGTTCGCGAGCGCGTCAAATCGGGCGAGGTTCTTTCAGCAGCCTTCGCCGCCCAGGGCATTTTCCCGCAGCTGTACAACACCACGCTGTTAGCCGGAGAAAAGAGCGGCAACCTCGAGGAAGTGCTCACTCGCTTCATCTCGTTTCAGCGGATCTCGATGGCGGTGCGCAAGAAGTTGCTGGTGTCGCTGATTTACCCCGCGCTGCTGATCGGCTTGGTCACGGTGATGATCACCTATTTGATCGCATTCGTCGTTCCAAAATTTGCCGATCTCTACCGTGACCTTCAGGCGCCGTTGCCGTCCAGTACTTTGTACTTGATCGCGTTTGGACAAACCGTGCATCACTACTTCTTCCTGATCATCCTCGGGCTCGCGGTTCTTGCTCTGATCGCGTGGAAGTGGAAGAACAGCCAAAGCGGCGCTGAGAAGATCGACCACTTCCGGCTTAACCTGCCGCTGCTGGGGGGCATCTGGCTCAAATATCAGATCGCGATGTTCTCGCGCATGATGGGCACTTTGCTGGCCGGGGGCTTGCCCCTGGTGCCTGCGCTCGAAACTGCTGGAGCTTCCATCCAGAGCCGTTCGGTTGCACGCGCTTCATTGGCCGCCGCCGAGCGTGTTCGTGAAGGCATGTCACTTTCCACCAGCCTGGAAGAGACAAAAATGTTTCCTGAACTCGCGCTGGAGATGCTCGAGGTGGGCGAATCCACCGGCTCAATGCGCGAGATGTTGAACTCGATAGCGGAGTTTTACGAAGAAGACGTAGAGAACGCGACCGCCGCGGCCATGTCGCTGATCGAGCCGGCGTTGCTGATATTTGTCGCAATTTTTATAGGATTTGTGCTCATATCGTTGTACATGCCGATCTTCAGCATCGGTTCCGCGATGGGCACCCAGCATTAAAGGAAAAATGGCAAACGACCCAGTACGTACCGAGATTAGAAAGCCCGACCCCATCCTCGCAGAGAGCGCCAACGGTGGCTCTGAGGAGTCGCGCGCGCGCGATTTGGCACGGCGCTATCGCTGTGAATTCGTCGATCTGAAGAACTTTCACATCCAGCACGAGCTCTTCCGTTCCGTGCCTGTCGATCTGATGTTTCGCTACAACTTCGTTCCGCTGGAGAATTCGCAGGACGGACGTTTGATCGTCGCCATCGCGGATCCCAGCCGGTTAATGATGATCGACGAACTCAGCCTGCTGCTCGGGAAGCGCATCGTCACCAAGGTCGCGACCCTTTCGCAGATCAACGACATTCTGAAGAAGACGGAGCAATCGCAACGCGTTCTGGAAGAAGCGGGCGAAGGTTTCGTGCTTGACGTCATCCGTGAAGACGAGAGCGGCGACGAGACCATCTCCATCGAGCGCCTCACCGCTGAAGGCGACAGCAGCCCCATCATCCGCCTGGTGGATACCGCCATCTTTACCGCGCTGCAGCGGCGCGCCAGTGATATTCACATCGAGACGCGCGATGACTCGGTCGCCATCAAGTACCGCATCGATGGCGTGCTGCGCGAAGCAATGAAGCCGATCTCGCGCGATCACCAGTCCACCATCATTTCGCGCATTAAGGTGATGAGCGAACTCGATATCGCCGAACGGCGCGTTCCGCAAGACGGCCGCTTTCGCGTGCGCTACGGCGACCCGCCGCGGTTCATCGATTTCCGCGTCAGCATCATGCCTTCCATACACGGCGAAGACGCCGTGCTGCGTGTGCTCGATAAAGAATCAATGAGCGAGAAGTTCCGCAAGCTGACGCTGGATGTCGTCGGCTTCGCCGAAGACGACCTTCGCAAGTTCCGGCGCTATATCGCAGAGCCCTACGGCATGGTGCTGGTCACCGGTCCTACGGGTAGCGGCAAGACGACTACGCTTTACGCCGCGCTGAACGAGATCAAGTCAGACGAGGACAAGCTGGTCACCATCGAAGATCCGGTCGAATATCAGATCCGCGGCGTTACGCAGATTCCCGTCAACGAGAAAAAGGGACTCACATTCGCGCGCGGGTTGCGATCCATCCTGCGCCACGATCCTGACAAGATCATGGTCGGCGAGATCCGCGACACTGAGACTGCGCAGATCGCGATCCAATCCGCGCTCACTGGGCACCTGGTGTTCACGACGGTTCACGCCAACAACGTGGTTGACGTGCTCGGCCGCTTCCTCAACATGGGCGTCGATCCGTACAACTTCATATCTGCGCTGAACTGCATCCTGGCGCAACGCTTGGTGCGCACCATCTGCGAATCCTGCCCGAAGGGCCTTCGCTACGATCAGCAGACGCTGATAGATAGCGGATTGGACCCGGCAGTCTGGGGGGATTTCGAATTCCGCGAAGGCGAAGGATGCATCGAGTGCTCCGGTACGGGCTTCAAAGGACGCACCGCGATTCACGAGCTGCTCGATCTAAGCGACAACGTGCGCGAGATGATTCTCTCCAAGAAGCCGACCTCGGAAATCCGTCGCGCTGCCCGCGATGAAGGTATGCGCTTCCTGCGTGAGTCGGCGCTTGATAAAGTAAGAGCGGGCATCACCACTCTGAAAGAGATCAACAAAGTCACCTTCATCGAGACCACGAGATAATGGCCTCCAATCCCAATCCGGCGCGGCCGCGCTTGGCGTGCGAGATAACGGCTGAGTGTGTGGTCGCCGCGCGCGCTGCTGAGCAGGGCGGAACGGTGGATATGCACACCATCCGCTCGCTGCCCACGGGAAGCGTGCTGCCCAGTTTGAAGGACCCGAACGTTCTCAATCCCGCGGCGCTGGCGAATGCCATCTCCGACGCGCTGCAGACCGTAGGCGGTCGCGGGCGCGATGTGACTGCGGTTCTTCCCGATGCCGCCGTTCGCACGGTGCTACTCGATTTTGAAGAATTCCCGCAGAAGGCGAACGATGCCGCAGGCGTGGTGAAGTTACGGATGCGGAAGTCCCTGCCCTTTGACGTTGAGAAGGCGCGCCTCTCGTATCACGTTTCCCGCGGAGGAGCCATGGTGAAGGTTGTGGCCGCGGTCGCGCTCACCACCGTCATCGAGGAATACGAGGCGGCTATCCGCGACGCGGGCTACGCGCCGGGAGTGGTTCTGCCGTCGGCTCTCGCTGCCATCTCCGCCGTCGAAAGCGGCCGCCCAACGCTGGTGGTCAAAGTAGATTCTGCTGCGATCACCGTCGCAATCCTCGATCAGGATGATCTCCGCCTGGTGCGCACGCTGGAAAATTCGCGCGGACGCGATATCGATCCCCAGCAGCTCGCCGATGATGTTTATCCTTCTGTCGTTTTCTTCCACGACACTTTCAATTCCAAGATCGAGCGCGTCCTCGTAGGTGGGGTGGATTCGCTCCGCGAAGTCGCACCTGTACTCGAGCAGGTGACGGGAACCGCGGTCGAGCCGCTGGTCGGCTCACGGTATCTCGTCGGCGGGCTCTCAGGGATGCCGGGCGCGACGGCACTGCTCGGCGGAGTAGTGGGAGCGCTGGTCTAACGTGCGTTTCAATATCAATCTCGCATCCCGTCCGTATCAGGATGCCCGCATCACGTTCGTGCGTTGGGGCGCGACCCTCGGCGGGATTGCTTGCATCACCGCCGCGTTGTTGCTGATCGATTACACCCACTGGCGCGATAACCGCATCGTGAACGAGAAGATGCAAAAGATTCAGCAGGATATCGACCAGCTCGATGCACAGCGGAACGCCAACCAGGCGCTTTTGAATCAGCCCACGAACCAGCAGACGCGCGAGCGCTCGCAATTCCTGAACGGGATCATCGTGCGTAAATCGTTCTCCTGGACCCGTGCCTTCTCTGATCTTGAAAAAATCATGCCTACTCGTGTGCATCTGGTGAAGATAGAGCCCGAGTTGAATCCGCAGAACGAACTCAAGATAAAGATGACAGTGGAAGGGAAGTCGCGCGACAAGGCGCTCGACTTGGTACGGAAGCTTGAGAGCTCAAACGAGTTCAAGCAGGCGAGGATCGAGACCGAAGCGGCCAAAACTGGTCCCGCTACAGATGGTGCTGTGGAATTCAACATCAGTGCTATCTATATTCCTCCTCCACCGCGGCCGAAGTCTTCCGCCGGACTAGATAACGAGGAAGGCGAGTGATGGCACCAGTGAATCACGTGCGGAATCGGTTCATGCTGGCGACGGTGCTGCTGCTCGTGGTGGATGCTGCCGCGCTCGGCTTTCTGTTCACGCCTTGGGGGCGCTCACGCGATCAGCGCGAGTCTGAGTACAACCGGCTTAGGACCGAATGGCAACAGAAGCGGCGGGATACGCAACCGCTGGTCGGTATGCCTGAAAAGCTTCAGCGCGCTAACAAAGACGCCGACGCACTTCTCAAGGGCAGGATCGCTGACCAGACTTCCGAAATCTCGAATGAGATCGGTAAGCTTGCGGTCGCCAATCATGTGAGACTGGAACGGGCGGGGTACGAGACTAAAGACACCGACCTCCCTGGCATCCAACGTATTGTCATCAGCGCCAGCTTGTCGGCAGACTATTTAGAGTTGGTGAAGTTCATCAATGCTATCGAGCGCTCGAAGATGCTCATGCTGGTCGATAGCGTCAGGCTCAGCGAAGAGCAGGCGGGCGGCGTGCGCATCGATTTGGTGATGGAGTCATTCACGAAGGCAGCTACTTAATAACCATGCAAGTGGGTACGGAAAATCGCACGAAGGTCATCATTATGGTGGTGCTGGTAGTCCTCGGTGCCTTCATGGTGGTGCGTGCCTTCACCAGCTCCGAAAACGTGACCGCGGCGCCGTCAACCACGCCCACCCCACCTCCACAGCAAGTCAGGTCTGCAACTCAGGTGAAGAGAGCGGCTCCCACTCAGCAGGCACAGTCGCTCGACCCCACCATCCGGTTGGACCTGCTCCGCTCAGTGGAAGAGATCAAGTATCAGGGCACGGGACGAAACATCTTTAGGGCTGAAGTGGACGTGCCGCCGCCGGTAAAGGTGGATGACCCGAATCTGAAGTGCAAAGTCACACCCGATGCGCCCGGCTGCCCCGGCTACGATCCTTGCAAAGCGAACCCCACGATCCGAGGGTGTCCAGGCTACAGAGAGCCCATTAATTTAAAGTTCTTTGGATTCGCTAACCATCCTGGCGAGCGCAAGAAGGTCTTCCTCTCGCAAGGTGAGGACGTCTTCATCGCCGGCGAAGGCGATACCGTCAACCGACGCTATCGAGTGATGCACATTGGCGTGAACTCTGTCGATATTAAAGATGTATTGAACGACAACACCCAGACGATTCCTCTCACACAGGGTTGAAGTGAAGCGCCACCGCAATCACGAAAAAGGCTACGTTCTGCTGGTGATCCTGTTCATGCTGGCGGCGTTCACCATTGCGCTCATGGCCACCGGGCAGGCGATCGCCACGCAGATCCGTCACGACCGCGAAGACGAGATGGTCCATCGTGGACAGCAGTATGTTCGCGCAATCCGCCGCTATTATCGGAAGTTCGGACGCTACCCCAGCAAGATCGAAGATCTCGAAACCTCGAACAATATCCGCTTTCTTCGCAAACGCTACAAAGACCCAATGGTGCCGAACGGCGAGTGGAAGGTTCTGCACTATGGTGAAGCGAAGAATCCGCCGCGCGGATTATTCGGCCAGCCGATCGGAGTGGGGACGGGTATCGGTGGCAGTACTCCTGGCACGAATACTGTTGGCGGGACTCCAGCCGGAGCCTTAGGAACTATGTCTG
Organism: Terriglobales bacterium; assembly: GCA_045807945.1. Lineage (GTDB taxonomy): Bacteria > Acidobacteriota > Terriglobia > Terriglobales > Acidobacteriaceae > CAVQGF01. The sequence goes on from JBJMGI010000097.1 coordinate 82,461, forward strand.
CGCCCGGAGCGGCCGCGAACCAGCCGCAAACTTCTGATAACGGCAACGCGAACACGAACGCGAACGGCTCTCAAAACGCGAATTCACCAGCCACCGGTAACATCGCGGCCGCATCGGCTTCTACAGTCCAATTCGGCGGCGGAGCCATCATTGGAGTCGAAAGCCTGAGCACGAAGGAATCGCTGAAACAGATCGGCGGGAAGAACCACTACAACGACTGGGAGTTCGTTTATGACCCGCGCGTCGAAGCGCTGGTTGGTGCCGGCCAAGTGGGGCAGGTTCCCGTGCAGCAGAACGGGCAAGGCTTGGGAAATCCTATCGCTCCAAATCCGCAGACGCCGCAGACGCCACAAAATCCGCAGTAAACAGCGAGCAAAAGAAAAGGCGCGGCAAGCAGCCGCGCCTTCTTTATTGCTGAATTTTCTTAGACGCTGAACGAAGAGCCGCAACCGCAGGTGCTCTTCACGTTCGGGTTCTCGAACTTGAAGCCCGCGCCTTCCAGGGTCTCGACGTAATCCACCTGGCAGCCGTTCAGGTACATGGCCGAGGTGGCATCCACGAACAGCTTGATGCCGTCGACAGTGAAGGTCTTGTCCATCATTCCGGCATTGTTCTCGAACGACATCGAGTACGAGAAGCCCGAGCATCCGCCGCCGACCACGCCCACGCGCAGTCCAGCCGGGACCGGATTCTGCTGCCCCATGATCTCTTTAACCTTGGCGATAGCGGTCTGGGTAAGTACGACCGGGAACTTCTTCGCCGGGGGCGCTTGCGGGGTCTCGACGTTATGTGTGGTGCTGGTTGTGGACATCCTGTTCTCCTAAAATGACTTAGTGCGTGGTTCGATTATAGCAAACCAAGCTACAGAACATTGGATGTCGAATAGGGTACCGGCGGTGCAAAGTACTCGGGCCAGAGAGGGTTTAGCCCAGCCAGGTCATGACGCCTTTCCAGGCGGTAAAGACGAGCGCCGAGCCACCGAGAACGACGACCGAACGGGTGGCCTGCATCTTCCAATCGAGCATGCGGCGGCGCGCAAATAGGACCAAATGCTCGTGCACCTGCTCCCGAATCGAGAGCTCGCTCGCGGGATCCAGTGCAACCAGCTTGGGCTGAGGCTTTTCCTTAGGAAGAAGCTTTCGCGGCGTTGTAGACACGCTTGCCATGCCCATCTACTAGCATTCTTTTGGCCCATCAGCGCTGCTGCAAACAAAGCGACTTAGTCTCAGGATTGTTGTGGAGGCAGTTCCAAAATAGAATTGGAGTTCCAAATCGGCCCTGCAATTCGCCCGTTCGACGTCCAAAATTGATGCCGTGGTTTGTACCTGAGTTCTACTCCAAAGTATTGAACCTATTGGTTTCTTTCAGGGTAATTCTCTATTTTCACCCTATTTGCATTGTGGTACTCTCCATGAAACCATAGAAATCTTTCGTGGCAACCAAGAAACATAGCGATTTCGATATCAAATGGATCACAGTCACGTATCGCAGCGTGCTGTTGACCATGCTCGCGATCGCGACTGCATTCACCATCGCCACGTTCCTTCTTTTTCCTGACTGGGCGCTCGTCAAATCCGCCAAAGCTGCCTTCAACGGCACTGTAGACAAGATGTTTCCGCCCAGGGTTGCCGCCGTTGCGGGCGGCCCTCAGCAAGCTCACTTCACCAACATCGATGGCTCGGTGCGCGTGCGCAAGGCGAACAGCAACTCCTTCGTACAGGCGAATTACGATTTGCCGCTCGAAAAAGGCGACGTCATAAAAACCGATTCACAGGGACTGGCAAAGATCGCCTTCACTGATGGTTCCAGCTACACCGTGAAAGAAGATTCGCTCATCGTTGTGGAAGAGAACTCGACGAACGCGGCGCAGCAGACGCAGGTGGCAGTCAATGTGACGACCGGAACTGTGGACCTGACGACCGGCACACTCTCGCAAGGTTCAAAGCAGGAAGTACGCATGGCGGGATCGCGCACCGAAGTAAAGTCTGACACTTCGCTGCAAGCCAGCAACGATCCGCGCGGACAGAAACAGGAAGTGGTCGTGAAGAGCGGTGCTGCCGACTTCGTCACGCAACAAGGCGAAAAGGTCGTTCTGAATCCGTACGAACGCTTGGCGGTGAATTCCGAATCCGGCGAGATTGTGAAGACGAAAGAGTTGGCGCCGCCGATCCTGATCACGCCCGCGAATCTGTCGCCCTTCTTCTACTCCGCCGCAGGCAAGGTGGTCGAGTTCTCCTGGACCCCGATCGACAACGCCAAGTCTTATCACCTGCGTATTTCGAAGAACCCGTATTTCTCCAGCAACGTTTACGACAGGAAGGTGCCCGACGAGGCGGTCAAGGTGACCGGCCTGCCGGAAGGGCCATATTACTGGGTGGTGCAGTCGGTGGATGAGCGCGGCCGCGAATCGCTCGAGAGCGAAAAGAACAAGTTCACCATCGTGCCCCGCGGCACCGACGCAAACCTTGCGCTGGAGTTAAACCCGATGGTGCAGCACGGGCACGTGATCGAGATCTCGGGCAAGACGGACCCAGCGGCGCGCGTAATGGTGAACAGCCAGGAGGTACCACTGATCTCCAATGACGGCACCTTCCACTTTTTCACCACGCCGCTGCCTAACGGAGAGAACCTGATCACCATCACGGCACAGAACGCCAAAGGCGGCGTGGCTACTCAGACCAAGAAAGTAGTTATTCAGTAGATGTCGAAGCGCGTCGCCCTCACGCATCCGTTGACTTCATCGCACAAACGTCGCACTCGTAAAGGTAAGAATGGCAAATAACGGCTTCCACACACAGAACTCGCGCATCCACAACCTACGCTCGCTGTTTAGCATGTTCTCGAGCGACCTGGCCATCGACCTTGGCACGGCCAACACTTTGGTCTACGCGAAAGGTAAGGGCATCGTCGTCAACGAGCCTTCCATCGTCGCCATCAACAAGACCACGGGCGAAGTCGAGGCCGTTGGCAAAGAGGCGAAAGAGATGCTGGGCCGCACGCCCGGCAACATCGTCGCCATCAAGCCGATGAAAGACGGTGTGATCGCCGACTTCAAGGTCACCGAGAAGATGTTGAACTACTTCATCCAGAAGGCGCACAACCGCAAGATGATGGTGCATCCGCGCATCGTGATCGGCGTCCCTTCCGAGATCACGCAAGTGGAAAAGCGCGCTGTCATGGATTCCGCATATCGCGCCAAAGCAAGCGAGGTGCACTTAGTCGAGCAGGCGATGGTTGCCGCCATCGGCGCCGGACTTCCCATCACCGAGCCCAGCGGCAACATGGTCGTAGATATCGGCGGTGGCACGACTGACATCGCCGTGATCTCTCTTAGCGGGATCGTCTATTCGCGTTCCGTGCGGATGGCCGGCAACCAGGCGGACGAAGCCATTATGAACTACCTGAAGCGGAAATATAACTTGCTCATCGGCGAACGCACTGCCGAGCAGATCAAGTGTGAGATCGGCTCCGCGTTCCCGCTCGACAAGCCGCTCACCATGGAGATCAAAGGGCGCAACCTCATCGAGGGCGTGCCCAAGACGATTACTGTGGACGACAGCGAGATCCGCGAGGCGCTCAGCGAATGCGTCGGCACCATCATGAACGCGATTCGCGTCGCGCTCGAGCGCACGCCTCCTGAACTCTCGGCAGACATCAGCGACCGCGGCATTGTTCTGACCGGCGGCGGCGCATTGCTTAAGAATCTCGATAAGCGCATCCGCGAAGAAACCGGCCTGCCGGTCTCGATCGCGGATGACCCTCTCGCCAGCGTAGTTCTTGGAACGGGCAAGATGCTGAGCGACTTCAAATTGTTGCGTAAGATCTCGATCGAGTAATCGGCTCGCCGGTTACGAAGCGTTTTTACCGTAGCGCGTTCGGCCGCGCTGCGGCTCCCATGGTGTCATGCCCCCCGAATACGGCAGCTCGGCAGAAGGATTCTTTGGACGACACCGCAACTCTGTTGTGCTCGCCGGCGCATTGTTCGCACAGATCGTCGGACTCGCCGCGCAGGTCAAGCGTCCCGTAGATCCCCGCCATCCTGATAGCGGTTCGGTTCGCCTCATCCGCATGTGGACAGTCGCTGTGCTCACTCCTTTTGAGCGCGCCATCGTCAGCACCGGACACGGCGTTCGCGGTTTCTGGAGCGGATACGTCGATCTCCACGCCGTGCACGAAGAGAACAAGCGGCTGCGGCAGGAAAATCAGGAGCTCAAACTGCAGCAGGCGTTGTGGAATGAAGATGCCAGCCAGGCGCACCGATTGCAGACACTCATTGACTTCAAGCAACACTTTATCCATCAGACGCTGCCCGCTCAGGTGATTGGCTCGAGCGGCACCGACCTTTCGCGCGTTCTCTATCTCGACCGCGGCGCGCGTGACGGCGTGAAGCCCGATATGGCGGTGGTCACTCCCGATGGCATCGTCGGCAAGATCTCGCGAACGTTCGCAACCACTTCGCAAGTGCTTATGATCAGCGACCCGACCAGCGGCGTTGGAGGCTTGCTGGAATCGAGCCGCCTGCACGGCATCGTACGCGGCACTGCTTCTGGTGACGTCGCACTGCGTTACATCATGCAGGAAGAGACGGTGCAAAAGGGTGAGCGTGTCGTCACCAGCGGCGGCGACCGTATCTTTCCCAAAGGCTTGCAGGTCGGCATGATCAAAGAGATCAGCCGAGGAGGTGATGGTTTCTACAATCTGACCATCGCGCCCGCTGCGAACTTAAACCGGCTTGAAGAAGTTCTTATAGTCACTGAGATAAGCAACGATTCGTTGCTCGCAGAGTCGAATGAGGCGCCGCAACGTGCCGCCGAACTGCTAGCCAAGCGGCTGCCCACGGTGAAAAAGAATCCAGCGAACGAAATCAAAGATGAACCCGAGAAGCCGGTGAAGAAATCGACCTCAACTCCGGCAGTGGACGAGAAGGTGACTAAACCGACCACTTCCGCCGCGGTTCCTAAGACTGCTCCGGCTCAGGCGAAGGCTGACGCAAAACAGGAGCAGCCCGTCCGCTAAAACGTGGCCCTCTCGATCACATCACGCGAACAGTTTGAGGTTTACCGCTTCAATCCTGTTGTCGCTATCGCCGTGCCGCTGTTGGCGATCTTTATTCAGGCATATCTTCCGCTGAAGGTTTCGTTCTTCAACATCTTCGATCTGCCGTTGCTGGTCACGATCTTCTTCGCCGTCGCGCGCCGAAACCCCATCGCGGGATTACTGACGGGCATGATCATCGGGTTGGTGCAGGACAGTTTGACGCACTCCTTTCTCGGACTCTTCGGCATCTCGAAGACGGTGGTCGGATTCGCGGCCTCATCCCTCGGCGTCAAGATCGACGTCGAGAACCCCGGCTCGCGTCTGCTGATGGCGGCTGGCTTCTACCTCGTCCAGAAGATCGTCTACTTCGTGGTGGCACGCGGTATGGCCGGGATGGAGATGCCACTCGATCTTCCGCATTCGTTTGGCGCCGCCCTGGCCAACGGCTTCCTCGCAATCGTGCTCTTCGCACTGCTCGACAAGACGAAGCAGCGCTCGTAAGAGCAGTAACCGGATACCAGTACCCTGTTTGCTGTGAACTTAAGGTCTTCCTCCCACCCTCTCGCCTGGAGTTCCGGAGTACACTTTACGAATCAGAGTTTCTGTTTCTTTCTGGAAACTGGAAACCGGAAACTGGAAACTGATGTTAGGTCGCGACGAAAAGATCCCGCCTTCAAAGCTGACCATTGCGCAATACGCCGTCCTCGCTATCTTTTTGATCCTGGGATTTGGATTGTGGCGCCTGCAAGTCAGCGGCAATGAAAAATACCTGGCTCAGGCGGAAGGCAACAGTGTCCGTGATGTGGACGTTCTTGCGCCGCGCGGGAAAATCCTTGACCGCGAAGGGCGTGTCATCGTCGACAACTACCCTTCATTCACCGCTTTCGTGATGCGTGACCGCGTGAAGGACATCGAGCCCGATGTGGACGCCATCGCATCGGGGCTGAACGTTCCCGCGTTGCAGCTCCGCGATCGCCTGCGCAAGATCTCCAGCCGCCCGCAGTCGGAACCGTTGATCCTGAAAGAAGACCTCACGCCTGCGGATGTCGCTTTCATCGAGTCCCACCGCAATGAACTTCCCGAGCTGGAAACCATTACTGCGCATCGTCGCTTATATCCGACTAACGGATTCATGGCGCATGTTATCGGCTACGTGGGCGAGATCTCCGAAGACACACTGAACAGCGATGCATGTTTCGATTGCCGCCCCGGGGACATGGTCGGGCAGTCCGGTCTCGAGAAGATGTACAACGATTACCTGAAGGGTAAGAACGGCAAGCGCCGCGTCGAAGTGAACAACAAGGGCAAAGTGCTGCGCGAGCTCGGGGAAGAGCCATTCACAGCAGGCAAAAACCTCAAGCTAACCGTCGATCTCGACGTCCAGATGGCTGCGGAAGAAGCGATGGAGGGGAAGAACGGGGCCATTATCGCCATGGACCCGAACAGCGGTGAGATCCTCGCCATGGTGAGCCGCCCAACGTTCGATCCAAATCAATTTGCCGTTCGTATTTCCCGGGACGATTGGAATAAGCTCATCACCGATCCTGCCAAGCCACTCTTTAATAAAGCGATCCAGGCACAACTCGCGCCCGGTTCAGTTTTCAAGATCATCATGTCGGTCGCCGGCATGCAGGAAGGTATCGCGCAGAATCTGCACGTGAACTGCCCGGGTGGGAAGGAGTTCTACGGCCGCTTCTTCAAATGCTGGATCAGCGCCAAGCATGGCTCGCACGGTGAGGTCGGGATACAGAAGGGCATTTATCAATCCTGCGATGTCTTCTTCTACACACTTGGCGAAAAGTTAGGCATCGGTCGCATTGCAAAATACGCAATGGGCTTCGGCCTCGGCCAAAAGACCGGCATAGATCTTCCCCAGGAAGCGACGGGCGTTATGCCGTCGGAAGAGTGGAAGCTAAAAACGTTCAAGCAGAAGTGGTACGCCGGCGAGACGATTTCCGTCAGCATAGGGCAGGGCGCAGTCGCGACGACTCCGGTTCAGCTCATGCGCGCAATCTCCGCGATCGCGACCGGCGGAAATCTTCGCCGGCCACACTTTGTCAGCTACGATTCGCTTCCGGCTCCGTACAACGATAAATATCGCGAAGCGCTCGCGCGCTATCCCGAATCCGGACATTTCGATATCGACGCGCAGAATCTCGACGTGATCACCGGTGCGATGGCGGAAGTCCCTGGGCCGCTCGGGACCGCTCCTAGCGCACACCTCGAAGGGATCGAATTCGCCGGAAAAACCGGCAGCGCGCAGACGGTCAGCAACGAAGCGCGTAAATCGCTGAAGGGGGCGCAGTATAAAGACAATGCCTGGTTCGTCGGCTTCACCCCGCGCCGCAATCCGGAGATCATAGTCGCCGTCCTCTTCGAAGGTGGCGAGCACGGCCAATTCGCTGCACGCATTGCCGCGCAGGTGATCAAGGCGTACGTGGAGAAGAAGCGACGCATCCCGACTCACGTTGCACAAACGCCCGCCGCTCCCGTGGAAGTTTCTGCAATGTGGAACGCGGCCGATGATGATTCTGCCAGCGGCGAGCGTCTTGCCGGCGGAAGGTTCAACATCCAACCTGGTCTGCCGCGCAACCGCGTAACCGCCGCGCCAGGAGTCAACTGATGCGACGGTACGTCTCCTTCCGCGACTTCGATTGGACGCTCCTGCTGTTCGTCCTTCTTATCTGCGCCGTCGGAGTGGTACAGATCTACAGTGCAACACTGAATACGAAGTTCGCCGGCGCTCACGTCAAGCAGATTTACTGGATCCTCGGTGGCCTCGCCGCCATGTTCATCATGAGCAGGGTGAATTATCAGACGCTCGTCGACAACGTGCACTGGTTTTACGGAGTCGCCTTCCTTTCTCTTGTGGCCGTGCTGGTTGTCGGGACCCGCTACCTTGGCGCGAAGCGGTGGATCAAGCTACCGGGCGGCGTACATTTCCAGCCATCGGAATGGGTGAAGCTGGTCTTGATCCTATTAATGGCGAAGTTCTTCCACGAGCTCCGTCACCGCGAGACCAATTTCGTCGACATCGCCAAAGCTGCTCTGCTCGGAGCGGTGCCCATGCTTCTGGTCCTGCGCCAGCCCGACCTCGGTACCGCGCTGACGTACACGCCCATCATCATCATGGCGTTGTTCCTTGGGGGCCTCCAATTCAAACACGCGGTGGTGATCGTGGCGATTGCAGCAGCTCTTGTCGTCCCCGTTTGGCGCTACGGCCTTAAGGACTATCAGAAGCACCGGCTCACCACTTTCATGAACCCGGAAGCCGATTCCCAGGGCAAGGGCTATCAGGGCGAGCAGTCGAAGATTGCCGTGGGCGCCGGCGGTATTTGGGGTAAGGGGCTGGCGAAGGGAACCCAGACGCAGAACTCGTTCCTACCCATCCCCCAAACGGACTTCATTTTCGCTACTCTGGCGGAAGAACAAGGGTTTGTAGGCGCGGTAGGGGTGCTACTGCTATACTTTGTGGTGCTGATGCGCTTGATCGCGAACGCGCAGACCGCGCCTGACCGGGCCGGAGCTTTCGTGATTATGGGTGTGGTTGCGGTACTTACCTTCCATATCCTGGTGAACGTCGGCATGGTGGTGGGATTTATGCCCGTCACCGGGATCCCGCTACCGCTGTTGAGCTACGGGGGGTCCTCGATCCTGTTTACCTTCCTGGCGCTGGGGATCGTTATGAACATCCGCATGCGCAGGTTTGTGAATTAGACTCGTTCGCAGGTCTTTAAATTTGCGGACCAACAAGATTAAAGAAGTGAACCGCCGCCGGGTCGCATGACGGACGTTGCGGCGAACAAAATACAGAGAGCCGGCCGAAGCAGGAGGCCGGAGAGCTACGAAAGCGAAAGCGCTCCGAAGCAGGTAACGGCCCCGTCCCCAGGACAGGGTGGCCACAAACTTCGTTCTAGCGCGCGATAGGTGTCAAGATTCCGATCTCCACACAAAGAATCCCACTGTTGAACCTCACGGGCTTACCACGTCCGCAGGGGAACATCCGCACTCGCCTGGACTCGCTCCTCCACTCCTCACTACTTCGCCGGTAGCTTCTCCTCAGCGGGAAGCCCGGAGAAAACATGTCAAAAGAATTATTTGTCTCTTCTACTCCGCACGAGACCAAGGTTGCGATCGTAGAAGAAGACCAGTTAGCAGAAATCTATTTCGAACGCGAGAATGAGTACACCCTCGCGGGTTCCATCTACAAAGGCAAAGTGACGCGCGTGCTTCCCGGCATGCAATCGGCATTCGTCGAGATCGGACTCGAGCGCGACGCCTTCCTGTACGTAACAGACTTCGTTGAGCCGCAGGAAGAAGACGGCGAGATCGAGACGATTCCGCACGGCGAAGAGCCACAGGCACGCGAAGAACCGGCCGCCGAGCTCCCGGGCGAGTCTCGCAGTCGTGGCCGCCGGGGACGTGGCGATCGGGGGCGTCGCCCGCAGCAGCCCCAGCACCAGCAGCCGGCACACGAAGAAGCATCAGCAACTCCCGAAAACGGTGATAGCGCTCCATTCGTCATCTCGAACGACTTCGACGAGAGCGACTCCAGCGAGTTGACCGAAGCCATCAGTGAGTCTGGCGCCGAAGCCGATGGAAACTCGGAAGAGCAGGCACCACAGCGAACCCAACGCCCGTCTGAAGGACAAGATGACGGGCCGCGCCGTTGGCGTGGACGCCGTCGTCGTGGCGGACGCCGTGGCCGTGGGGAACGCGATGAGCGTCCGGCGGCTCCGCAAGCTTCACATCAAGAGACGCCGCGCGCAGAAGCGCCGCGGCAGGAAGCTCCGCCGCAACGCAGCTATCAGCCTATCATTCTGCCCGGCGAGTCGCTTTCCAAATACCGTCGCCAGCAACAGCAGCCAGAACAGCAACAACATCGACAACAGCAACAACAATCATCGAGCGAGGCAGCCCCGCCGATCACCGAAGCGTTCACTCCCGAAGAGCTCGGGCACACCGCGCCGCGGTTCGATCATCAGGAAGGCCAATCGCATCGCGGATCGCACGAATCCTTGGTTGATCCGGTCGGACGCGTGCTTCTGAACGCAGAGGAGCACGAAGCTCGCATGGCAGCTTCAGCGGGCACCGCGCCGTACCGGCACCAGCAGGAAAGCAGCGAGCAACAGCCGGGGCGCGACGAACGTCATCAGCAGCGCAACGAACAGCACGAGGAGCAGAACGAGCAGGCCTTCCGCTCCCACGCCTTCGGCGCCGGCGCCATGGAAGAGGAGCAGATCGAGGAAGAAGAAGAGGCCGAAACGGCCGGTTCCTTCATGCAGGAGATGGAAGAAGAAGGGTACGAGGAACTCGAAGAAGAGACGCTCGACCGCACTCCCGCTGCTGCTGCGCACACGGAGCATGCCCAACCTTCTCAGGGTGACGAAACGGCCGATGTCACTGAAGCAGTCCGCGACTCCGAAGTCGAGGAGACCACCGGAAGCTACGGCGCTGAAGGGATGGAAGAGGACGACTCCGACTCTGAATCAGACGCTGAAGAACACTTCGAAGAACCCGAGGAGATGGTAAGCGCAGCCGGAGAAGAATCCGAAGGCGACAACATCGGCAACCAGTCTGACGAGAACAACGAAGGCCGCGCTGAAGTTCGCGGACCCAGCGGATACTCACCGCGCGTCGCGCCGGAACGTGCGCGTCGCGGCGGACGCGACAATCGCCGAGGTGGACGCGGCCGCTTCCAAAAAGGCGGCGGTGCCGGTGGACCGCGCGGACGTCGCAACTTCCGCATGCCGCTTCCGCAGATCGGCGATCTTTTGAAAGAAGGACAGGAGATCCTGGTACAGATCGCAAAAGAACCGATCGGCAAAAAGGGCGCACGAATCACTAGTCACATCGCGCTGCCTGGCCGCTACCTGGTCTACATGCCAACCGTGAACCACAACGGCGTGTCGCGCAAGATCAGCTCTGAGGAAGAACGCCAGCGCCTCAAGCGGATCATCAACAGCGAACGTGAGAACCAGACCGGCGGATTCATCGTGCGCACGGCTGCGGAACACGTGAGCGAAGAAGACCTGCGTAACGATATCCGCTTCCTGCTGAACCTGTGGCACGAGATCAAGGGCCGCGCAGAAAGTAGCAAGGCGCCGGCATTGATCTACCACGATTTGAATTTGGTCGAACGCATTCTGCGCGACCAGGTGTCGGGCAGCTTCTCGCATATCTGGGTCGACACGGAAGCCGAGTACGAGCGCGTGCTGCGCTTCGTCAGCCGCTTCCAGCCCACGCTTGTAAAGCGCGTGAAGCTCTATACAAAAGAGACTCCATTATTCGAGCAGTTCAATATCCAGGACGAGATCAACAAGGCCCTGAAATCGAAGGTCTGGCTGAAGTCCGGTGGATACATCGTGATCAACCAGACGGAAGCGCTGGTCGCAATCGATATCAACACCGGCAAGTACGTCGGCAAGACGCAACGCCTCGAAGACACCATCGTCAAAACGAACGTCGATGCGATCAAAGAGATCGTCCGCCAGATCCGTCTCCGCGACCTCGGCGGCATCATCGTAATCGACTTCATCGACATGGACGAGCGCCGCAATCGCCAGAAGGTCATGCAGGAGCTCGAACTCGCGTTGAAGGCGGACCGCGCTCCTTCAAAGGTGCTTCAGTTCAATGATTTCGGACTTGTCGCGATCACGCGCAAACGCGTGAAGCAATCGCTCGAGCGCACACTCGGCGCCCCGTGCACGTACTGCACCGGCACCGGCCTGATCAAATCCGTTACCACTGTGGCGAATGAGATCTACGTCGAGATGCGCAAGATGACGAAGCATCTTGAAGGGAAAGATGTGATCGTGCGCGTGAACCCGGAAGTCGCGAAAGCGCTGAAGGCTAACAATGCGCGCTGGCTGTCAGACATGGAAGAGCTCACCGGCCGCAACATCATCGTGAAGAGCGATGTAACGTTGCACCAGGAGCAGTTCGACATCCACTAAAGGCAACTTTGTTCAAAACCTCCCGCCACGGCGGGAGGTTTTTGTTACAGCTTCTTTCCCATCATGAAGGCGTCGAGCTGTCCCATGTAGTAACGGGGGATCGTCCGCAGCACGCTGTAACCATGTTTCTTGTAAAAGCGGATCGCGGAATCGTTATCCACACCTGTTTCGAGCAGTACGGTTCGGCAGCCGGCTTCCTTCAGTCGCTTTTCCGCCGAGGCAAGCAGCTCACTTCCGATGCCAGCTCTGCGCCAGCGGGCCACAACGTCAATCGTGATCACGTGTCCGACGGATTCTGCTGCGGGGGCGGTAAGCTTTTTTGCGGGAGGAGCTTTTCTTCGCACCTTCGCTATGTCCGCGAGCACAAATCCCGCCACTTGCCCCTCGCGTTCGCTCACGACCGTGAACGCCTGCGGACGCCGCATGTACCACTGCAATTCTTCGCGAGAGTAGGCGATGCCGGGTAGGAAGCAGCTCTGGTCTATTTGCCAGAGCTGTTCAAATTCTGCCTCGGAGGCGGTGCGGATCGCCATCCATCGATTCTATTGCAGCTATCGGCTGAGCGCTTCTGCGTCCGAGGTACGCCCCGCCTTGCGGTAGGCCTCCGCAAGATGCTGCCGCAATTCTGCTACGGGAGCGTCGTCGATATGTTGCGCGCGCTGATATCCCAGCGCATTCTCCAGGATCACGATTGCCTGGTTATACTCGCGACGTTGTAGATATACGTAACCGAGCGTGTCCATCACACCCAGATCGCGCGGCAGGGTTTGATGCGCGAACTGCGCCAGCTCCAGCGCGCGGTCAAGATTGATGGAACGTTGCGCGTAGATCCACGCAAGATTGTTCGCCGTCACGCCGGAGTTCTCGCCGTGGTGCAGCGCGGATTCGAAGCTCCGGGTCGCGGATTGAACGTCGTCTCGGCGCAGGGCCTGGTCGCCTTCCAGCAGCTCAGCCCAGCTTCGGTTCGCTTCCGCAATGGCCCGTTGTGCGGCTTCTGTGTTGCCGGAATCCAGGTAGCTTCGTGCCAGCGCAGTCAGCGCGGCCGAACGTTGTGGATCAATATCAGCGGCGGCGCGCAAGCAACGCTGCGCATCGCTATACCAGCCGTTCTGGGCGAATAGACGTCCGGCAGTTTCCATCAGCGTCGCGGAACTCGGGGGATTGCTGGCCACGCGTTCCATCCGCAGCAGCATCGGGCGCGTGATCTGGCCGAAGCGATAAACGTTTACCAGTCCCTCTATGGCCTCCTGCGATGCTGGAGCAAGCACCACGGCCTGCTGATATTCGATCAACGCGCTGGCAACGTTGTGCGTCTCCGCATCGATCGCGCCCTGGATGCAGTGCGCCTCGGCGGAGGATGCATCCACCGCGAGCGCGCGCCGGGCCATCATTATTGCCGGCAAATATCGCTTTTGTGCCGCGAGGATTCGAGCATAGAGCAGAAGTCCACGCAGATTTGCAGGCTCGCTGCGCACTACGAAGGCCGCGTGGATCTCGGCCGCGTCCGGGTTGCCGTCCGCCAGCGCCTGCTCCGCTGCCTGCAGTCGAGCCGGTATGAAGCCTGGATCTTTGCTGACCGCAGCATCCGTCTCCGATTTCGCTGTTGCAACATCGCCACCGCGGGCACTCGCTGCTGCGAGCAGATAGTGTGCCGCCGCCGACTCGGATGAGAGCGCGACAGCCGAGCGTGCCTGCGCGAGCGCCGAAGTGGTGTCACCTTCGACGAGAGCGATTTCCGCACCGAGAATCTGTGCGGTTGTCGGATCGAAGAATGTCGCGAACTGTTGCAGGTGCAAGCGCGCAGGAAAGATGTGATCAGGCGTCGCGCTAGCAGATTGGAGGTCCGCCTCGATGATGCGTGCAGCCAATGCGGCGTACTGTTGCTTGATCTCGGCGCTCGGTTCGGTTGTGCCGAGGGAGTTCGTGAGCTTCGCCAACGCCGAGCGGTACTGCTCTCCAGCTTGGGTTGCGTTTCCCGCGTTCAGCTTGTAATCGGCAACTTCAGACGTATTGCTTCCGCGGATCGCGTCGATGTGCGCAAGCACATCTGCCGATTCCTTAAGCCGTGAAGTCCGCTGCAGAAACTGCGCCAGTCGCAGATTGGTCTCGGCAGAGTTGTCGGAGGCGATAGCGAGACGATAGTTCTGCTCGGCAGCGGCATTGTCGCCTTGTTCCTCAGCCATTCGCGCGAGCGAGACGCGAAGGCGCGCATCCTTTGGACTCTTCTCCGCCGTCTGCAGCAGGAGCGTATGGGCTTCTTCGTCACGTCCTTGGGCGCGGTAAAGGTCTGCAACTATGATGGCGACGTCGCCGCGCTCCGGGCGAAGATCCAGGACGCGCTGCAGGATCGGCATTGCTTCCTGCACTCGATCCTGCGCTAGCGCCGCAATACCCATGATCGCGAGCGCGTCTGCGTTGCCCGGCTCAAGCCGAAAGACGATGCCTGCTTCCTGCCCGGCACGGTCAGGAGAATTGCCCACTAACAAGAGGTTCGCTGCGCGAAGATGCGCACGGGCATTTTGGGGATTGAGCTGGGTCGCTCGCTCATAGTCCTCAAATGCAGCTTGCGGATCCTTCAGCGCCAACTTCAGATCGCCTCGGCTGACGAGCGCGTCCGCAAGAAAGCGGGGCGTGCGGTCGGACGAATGTTCGATCACGCGCGTGTACAGCCGCATCGCCTGCGCGGGATCTTTGTGTTCCAAACTTTGTGCGCGTTGATAAAGTTTTTCCGGGGACGCGCAGCCAGCAATGAGGAGACAGGCAAGGGGAACAAGAGGTCCTAAACGCCGCAGGTACATGCGAATAGGATGTTTGCGCAGAAGGCGCAGATGTCAGGCGGTAGTCTCGATTGTGGTCAGCGATTCGGTCCGCTTCAATTGGCCGCACGCCGCAAAGATGTCGCGACCACGCGGGCGGCGCACAAAAGCGGGGATTCCCGATTCGCGCAGGGTCGCCTTGAAGGCATCAACATTCTCCGCTGAAGGAGTGGAGTACGGAACCTCCGGTCCCGGATTCCACGCGATCAGGTTGATCTTCGCCCCGGTGCCGCGCAACAGCTCAGCCAACTCTCGCGCCTGATCAGGCGAATCGTTCACACCACCCAGCAGAACGTACTCAAAGGTCAGCCGCTCGCGGCTGCGTAACGGATACGCGCGCGCCGCCTGCAGCAGCTTTTCTATGTTCCACTTGCGATTAATAGGCATGATGCGCTCGCGGACAGCGTCGTTCGGAGCGTTCAGCGAAATCGCCAGCTTCGGTCGAATTTCCTCTTTGGCGTAGTCATACAGCCGCGGCACGATTCCCGAGGTCGAGATCGTCATGCGCGAAGCCGGAATGCCGACGCCGTGCTCCGATAGCAGACGCACCGCTTTCATCACGTTGTCGTAGTTGAGGAAGGGCTCGCCCTGCCCCATGAAGACCAGGTTCACGCGCTCGATTTTGAGGTCGACGTTGTGCTCATTGAGAACGCTGGTGACTTGTCCCACGATCTCGCCGGCTGTGAGATTTCTTTTTTGGCCCAACAGAGCCGTCAGGCAGAACTGGCAATTCACGGCGCAGCCGACCTGGCTGGAGATGCAGATAGTCGCGCGCTTCCAATCGCGTTTCGGCATGGAGCCTTCTTCTTCCAGTCCCGCTTCGCTGCCATCACCAGCCTCGCCGCCGTCACCTTCCGGCATCCAGACAGCTTCTACACTCTCGCCGTCAGCAAACTTGAACAGATAGCGAACGGTTCCGTCGCTGGAGACGAAGCGCTTGTCGACGGTCGGGAGGCCGATGTCGTGTCCGGCTTCGGCCATCTTTTGACGCAGCTCTTTTGAGAGGGTAGATATCTCCTCCACTGAGCGGCTTCTCTGCCGGTAGATGGCCTCAAAAAGCTGCTTGGCCCGATAGGCTGGCTCGCCAAAGCTTTCCACAATGGTGCTAAGCTCTTTGGAATCAGCGCCTAAAAGGCCGGATTGTGGGCTTTGCGGCATGCATCTAATCCTTAGAAGCACCTGAAATCGGTGCTCCTGTTTGTCACCAGCCCTTCATTTTATTGGTTTTCCGGGCTCCGCGCTGACAAACAATTGCTGTGTACAATCGAAGAGGCGATGGTAGAAGAGCTCAGGAATATTCAGCGTGAAGTCCTGCCCAACGGACTCACCATTCTTACCGAAGAGATGCCGCACATTCGGTCCGTCTCCATCGGCATCTGGGTGAAGACCGGCTCCCGCCACGAAGATCCAAAATTCAACGGCATCTCGCATTTTCTGGAGCACATGGTCTTTAAAGGGACCAAGGGCCGCTCCGCCGCCGACATCGCGCGCCTGATGGATTCCATCGGCGGCAACATGGACGCTTTCACCGCCAAAGAGTGCATCTGCTTCAACGTAAAGGTACTCGACGAGCACATGCCCATCGCGCTGGACGTGCTCAGCGACCTCGTCCTGAACCCGATATTGGACACCGATGACATAGCGCGCGAACGCGGCGTCATCCTCGAAGAGATCAAGATGGACGAGGACAATCCCGATTACCTCGTCCACGAGATATTCACCCAGAATTTCTGGAAAGACCATCCGCTCGGGAAGCCCATCCTTGGGACTAAGGACACAGTCCGCGGCTTCGAGCAATCAGTACTGAAAGATTACGCGGCGCGGTATTTTTCGGCGGCGAACTTAATCATTTCTGCCGCGGGAAGCCTTAAGCACGAAAAGTTCGTCGCTATGGTCAAAGAACGGTTCAGCAATCTTCAGAAATCGAAGAACGGCTTCCACGAGGCGCCGCCGAAGATCTCTTCGCGCATTATCATGCGCAACAAAAAATCGCTCGAGCAGGTGCAAATCTGCGTGGGCGTACCATCCCATCCTATTTCGCACGAGAAGCGATACGCCTCATATCTACTGAACACCCTTCTCGGCGGCGGAATGAGTTCCCGACTATTCCAGAACATTCGCGAGCAACAAGGGCTGGTTTACGCGATCTTCAGCGAACTGAATCCCTATCGCGACACTGGATGCCTTTCCGTGTACGCGGGAACTTCACGACAGTCGGCTGCGAAGGTAGTGGAATCCATCGTGAAGGAGTTTCGCTCCATCAAGAACCCGGTCACGCCCGAAGAGCTGCGTCGCGCGAAAGATCAACTGAAGGGAAGCCTGATGTTGAGCCTGGAGTCGTCATCGGCGCGCATGTCGAACCTGGCCCGGCAGGAGATGTACTTCGACCGTTTCATGGGACTCGACGAGATCATTCAGCGCATCGAAGGCGTCACTCAAGACGACCTGTTAGAGATGGCGAATGAATTCTTCCAGACCGATTCCATCGCGGTCACTGTTCTGGGCAATCTTGATGGACTGAAGATTTCCCGCGAACAGCTGGCCTGCTGATCAGCGCGTCGCCGTCACCAGCAACTCACCCGCACCACTCCACTGGATAGCTTTCGCTGTGATTTTTCGTAACGGCCGCGGCATTCGCAGAAGCTTCCTGAGCTGCGAAGCAGCCGTGAATGGTGACGACAATTCCGCAGCGTACTGCGTCGCATAGCTCTCGAGCGCGGTAGAAAGATTCGGTGATGCCAGGAGAGACTCTGCAGCCATCACTCCTGAACGCAGCGCCAGGGAAATTCCGTCGCCCACGAATGGATCGATGAATCCGGCCGCATCGCCTACTTGGAAGACGTGGTCCAGCACAGGCTGCGGCTTTCGGAATACCAACGGTGAGGTGCTGACGGGAGCAAACACCTCTTCCCATCCGCGGCTGCGAAGCCAGAGTTGCGGATGCATGTTGAAGACTTCAGGCAGCGACTTCGCGACATGCGCCTTTACAACCGCACAGACATTCACGATGTTGTCCCCGACCGGCTGCACGCCGCAATAGCCGCCGTCAAAGAAATAGAGGTCCACGGTCGCTGATGGTGCAGACTCGCGGAAGTGCGATTTCACCCCAAGCTGTTTCTGAGAAGGATCGAGTTGCGGCAAAGGATTGAGATTTGACCACCGGCCTGCGGCATTGATGACTGCGTCACCTTCAAAAACGTCTTCTTTAGTCGTGACGCGGATGGCTCCATAGCTCTCGATGGCTGTGACGGAAATCTTTTGGCGGCATTCCGCCCCTGCGTCCTTTGCGGCTCGCCACAGCGCTGCGTCTAGCTCAAAACGCGTGATGCTGGCTCCTGCGGGCGCGAGCGGCGCCGTGATGATCTCTTCATCCACGAAAAGACGCGTTCGCGAAATCTTAGGAGAGCTCTCGATCATCGGATGCTTTCCGAGAAGATTCGCGAGTGTTGCGAGCGATTCCGCCGATACGAATTCTCCGCAAACGCGCTGCCGGGGCAAGGTGCCTCGTTCTAGCTGCAGCACTCGCATGCCGACGCGCGCGGCAGTAATGGCAGCGGCCGAACCCGCGGGCCCGCCGCCGATCACTATCACCTGAAAATGCTTATTCATGCTTCCACGCGATGGCTGCCATACGGAATAAGTAATGAGACGAAATTTCGACCCTCTTCGCTGCAGTTTGTTTTAGATACGACTTCATCTCCTCGATCGTGTAGGCGCGACGGATCGACACCGGAGCATCATGCCGAGTCAAACGGCTGCGCACAAAGGGAACTGCTACATAGACGAATGCGAGGTGCAGTGGGTTACGCCGAATGTCGTTGATCAACACGGCGTATCTTGCGACACGCAGCGCTTCGGTCGCGAACCGAGTTATCTCTTCAGGCTCGAGATGGTGAGCGAAGAGCGAACACCCGACGCAATCAATGCTCGAATCGGCAAAGGGAAGCTGAAGAGCATCTCCAGACACCGCAGCGAGGCCACGCCCAAGATGTGATGAGGCTCGATCGAGAAGAATCGGCCGGAGGGTAATATCATCCGACGCAAGGCTCTGACGCGATGCTTCCGCCACATCGCCCGAGGCGCCCGCCACATCCAGAAACGAAATCTCTTTTTTGCCGGATCGAGCCGCGACCTTCCGCAGCATTGACGCCATTGTCGAAATGCCACCGAAGTAGCGGTTAAATGAGCGCAGGTCGGCTAGGGAATCCGCGACTTCGGTAGGAGTTCCGGCGTCCGTGTCGAGCAATTCAGGAACGACGGTCCGTTTCACCAGCGCAACCTCGCGGGCAGATTGCGAGGGCACACTTATACCGTCTCCAGCTCTTCTTCGAGAAGCTGCTTGTTGTACAGCTCGGTGTAGTAGCCGTTGCGGTCGATCAATTCATCGTGCGTACCGTATTCCACGATGCTGCCCTCGTGCAGCACGGCGATTTTGTCGGCGTTCCGAACGGTAGAGACGCGGTGCGAGATGAAGATCGTGGTACGCCCCTGCATGATGTTGCGCAAATGGTTGAGGATCTTTTCCTCCGTTTGCGTGTCCACGCTGGAAAGCGCGTCATCGAGGATGAGGATCCGCGGGGAGCGGATGATCGCGCGCGCGATCGCGGTGCGCTGCTTTTGCCCGCCGCTGAGGGTTATGCCACGTTCGCCCACCACGGTTTCGTACCCTTGTGGAAAGCCGGCAACATCTTCGGCGATATTCGAAGCCTCGGCGGCTTGCTCAATGGCCAGCTTCTTTGCCGTGGCATCGATCTCGCCCGCCCCGAAGGCAATATTTTCTCCGATGGTGTCGCTGAAGAGGAACGTCTCCTGCGGCACGAATCCGATGTTCTGGCGCAACTGCTGCAGCGGGAACTCACGGATAGGTTTGCGATCAATGAGCACCATCCCGGGCTCCGCGTCGTAGACGCGTGGTACCAGATTCACCAATGTTGTTTTTCCTGACCCGGTCGGGCCGACGATCGCAAGGCTTGTGCCTGCAGGAACTCGCAAATTCACGTTACGCAGTATGCGGGTGCCGTTGAAGCTGAAATTGAGATCGCGGAATTCAACTTCGCCCTTGAGTTCCGGCTGTGGCTTCACGTCCGCTGCATCCTGGATCTCGGGCTTCTCGATCAAGATCTCGTTGATACGGATCATCGACGCCGTCCCGCGCTGGAAGATATTGATGACCCATCCTAGAGCGATTACCGGCCACGTGAGCTGCACCATCAGGACATTGAAAGCGACGAAGCCGTCGGCTCCGATGTGATGAAGCAGAACCTCGCGTCCTCCCAACCACAACACCAGCACGATTCCCAGCGCCAGCATGGCTTCAAGGCTTGGCCAGAGCATTCCCATGAGCCGCACCAGGCGAAGGCTGCGTGCAATGTATTCGAGGTTCGCGGTCTCAAACGACCTGATCTCAGCTTCTTCTTGCGCGTAGGCCCGCACCACGCGCGCTCCGCTGAAGTTTTCCTGTGCCCGCGCAGAGATGTCGGAAAACATCGCCTGGATCCGCTCAAAACGTTCGTGGATCTTGCGTCCAAAGTATTGCACCAGGATGCTGGCGAGCGGCAGCGGCAGAAATGCAAACAGAGTAAGCCGCGCGCTGATGTGCCACATCACCCAGAGCGAAGCCACCATCATCGCGATAGTGTTCGCGGAGTACATGATCGCCGGACCAAGCAGGTTGCGAACTGCGGCCAAGTCGTTGGTCGCTCGCGCCATGATGTCGCCGGTGCGGTTCCGCTGATAGTAGGAATAGGAAAGCGATTCCAAGTGGGTGAATAGGTCGTTGCGGAGGTCGAACTCGATCTCGCGCGAGATGCCGATCATCTTCCAGCGCGTGAGGAAAGTGAAGGTGCCCTTGCCCAGAGTAATAGCGAGCAACAAAAGGCTGTAATACCAGATTCTTTCCGTGCTTCCGTGATCCAGGTCGTAAATCGCGCGTTTAATGACGAGCGCGAATCGTACCCATATCGCGTTACCCGCGATCACCGTGAAGGTGCTGAACAGGTATGCCCAACGATACTTCCAGAGATAGGGTTTTAGCGGCCGCAGGGACTTGGGGAGCATTGGTGATTCGATTCTACCAAGTCAAACGGGGTGCAGAAATTTAGGTGGGGACCTTCAGGATGAGATATCCACCAACCATGGCGAAGACAAAGTCCGGGGACCACGCCGCCAGGGCCGGGGGAAGCTGGCTCAGGTTCCCCATAGCTTCGAAGAGGCTTGACGTCGTCCAGTAGACAAAGGCGATCCCGATGGCCACAGCTACGCCGGCCACAGCGCCGCGACGCCCGGCAGATAGCGAGAAGGGAACAGCTAGCACTGCCATCACGAGCGTGATCAGGGGAAACGCGAACTTCTTGTGCAATTGCACGCGCAGCCGAACAACATCGAATCCACTCTGCTGCAGATCTTCTATATAGCTACTCAGCTCTGCGTAGTTCATCTCAGACGACTGCTTCACTTCCTTCTTGAAGTAAGCCGGGGGCTCATCCAGCTCCGCGAATGTTTGTCCGTCGAATTTGCGGAAGTCTTTGATAGCGTCGCCATCAAACGTCCGTGCCCAGCCATTCTCGAATATCCACTTCTGCGACCGCTCCTGCCAATGCGCTTCGGAGGCAAAGATGCGTCGCGTGATGCGGAAAGTCTTCGGATCGAATTCGAACGCGGAGATATTAGCGAAATGGTTCTGGTCTGGATCGAAAAATTCGTAGTAATAAATCTCTGAGTTCTGCCCGAAGATCCACTTGCGGTCAGGGCGCAAATAAGTTTGCGCCGGCCTGCCCTTGATGGTCTGCAGCAGCGCTTCTTGTCGCTTGTTCGCGTCTGGCAGATAGAACTGGTCGAACGCGAAGAGGCCTATGGATAGGAGTGACGCAATGATCAGTACCGGCAACGTAAGCCGGTAGATACTGACGCCAGTCGCCTTCATGGCGGTGATCTCGCTGCCTTTTTGCAGTAGGCCGAAGGTGACGAGCACAGCGAGCATGACGCTCAACGGAGTGAACAGATACAGCATCGAAGGCGCGACCTGGATCAGGTAATCGCCCACTGTGAACAGCGGCACCCGGTTCTTTGCGATGTCAGTGAGCAGCTCAAAGAACGTGAACACCAGCACCAGGATCATGAACGTGGAGACAATGAGCGCCAGATACACACCGAAGTCGCGCAGGATGTAGTCGTCGAGCAGTTGCGGAAAATTAAGATTGAACAGTCGCTTGCGCCGCAGCCGCTCGTAAACGTCCTGCGAAGAAGACGACCGATAGATGATCGCTTTGAATAACGCCTTCGCTCGCTGGCTCAAGCCGCGGAACGATGCCAGCTCCCAAGCCATGTGGTCGGCTCGCCAAAGCAGAAGGAGAGCGAAGATAAAGAAGCCGATGTTCGGCAGCCACACCCCGATAGCGGCCGGCAATTTGCCCGTTCTCGCTAAGGTCACTCCCGCGAGCGATGCGAAGTAGTAGACGAAAACAAGAACGATGGTCAGCACGAAACCTGTCGCCTTGCCACCCTTCTTGGATGAAACCCCAAGCGGGATTCCCACCAGCGCCAGCACGAAACATGCGAATGCCATTGCGATGCGGCGATGGAACTCGCTCAAGTACCAGCGCGCCGCGGGCTTGTCGGGAGCATGGGCCGCGGAATAGAGAAGCTGCTTCATGCCGAGCTGCGCCGCAGGGACCGCATCTTTGCCCTTCGTCTCTGGTAGCGGCAAGATGATCGGAATGTCGCTGGCCTCGAAGCTCGAGATCGAATAGCGGTCGGGGATGCGCGGGTTTGCCTCGTGCTGCGCCCCGTTCAGCAGATGCAATTGCAGCTCGGTTTCGCTGCGCTGCATGGCCACTCCTTCTTTCGCCAGGGTGATTTTGGGCGCGCCGGGGTCGGTGATGTCGGCGAGAAAAATGCCTTTCCAAACCGCAGTCCCGTCTGCGGCAGAGGCATCCTGCACATACAAAATGTAGTTCTTCCAGTCCTCGTAAAAAACTCGAGGCTGCACTTCGAAAGAAGCCTGCGCACTTTTCAGATGGTTTTGCAGATTGTTGAGCTCTGCGAGGGAGCGCGGCGCCACCCAGACGTTGTTGATCCCCGCTATGAACGTGACTACAACGGCGGCCACGCCCATGATTTTCACAAACATCATCACGCCCACGCCGCTGGCGCGCAGCGCGGTGATCTCGCTATCGGCTGCGAGCCGGCTTAAGCCGGTAAGGATTCCGACCAGTACTCCCATCGGGATGGTTACGGTGAGCGCCGCTGGAACAGTCAGGAAGAACAGCTCGGCCACGCTTGGAAGCGGTGCGCTGTTGCGCACCACCAGCTCCAGCAGGCGTCCTGCGTCGCGCATGAAGATAACAAACGTGAACACGCTCATGCCCACTAGGGCATTAGCCGTCACCTCACGCAGGATATAGCGCGGCAGGATGCGCATGTTGTCAGTATAAGGAATTGCCGCTAACTGCGGGGATTGATCACCGGACCGCCCGGCGGGTTCTGCAACTCGCGGCGCATCAGCCCGAAATATTGTTGCGCTACTGCCTCGGTTGCTCCGGAAAGATAAACCTTGCCACCGTCGTCACGCCGGAACTTTATACGCAAACGATAAACATCATGTCGTTGGTCGGTGATGTCGATGATGCAGACCAAGGGCGAACCCGGCCGCGGGTCGGCATCGGTCTTCGCGTTCTGTTGTTTGAAGGTGACGATATTGCCGGCTTCGTCCGCGGAGAGAAGCTCGTAATTCTTCTCCGCCGCGCGCTTGGCCGCGGCAAACACCTCGGAGTGGGGATGGTCGCGAGTGATGGCTTCGTAAACGTCGTCTAGCTCACGGTTGCCGTGCTGGCGCACCATGTCGTTCATGGGAGCATCGCGAAACTTTTCCATTTGCCTATTCAGCTCGCCGGCGAACTTCTCCGCATCTTTCGGTTTGGGAGTTTGCCGGCCCGGGGACAATACGACTGTCACTTTCGAGTTGTCGCTTTCCGGCTCAATGACGATGCCGTAGTCGTAATCCACGTGGTCACGTCCGCCATACAGCGTGAACCAGATGGTGTCGCTCTTGGCGCTGGCGTGCCGCAAGTTCCAATTCTTCAGGACAGCGGTGTAAGCAGCATTGAACGCCGTATCGACCGGGGCCTTGAAGGTGAACGACGAGGTCTCGTCCGCGAGGCATGCGGCTGTAAGAACAAGGAGGAAGGCAACACTTGCCAGCAACTTTTTCATCGGAGCGGCAAGTTTAGCATTTGGCCGGCGGAGCTCCGCCGGTCATTTAGAATCGGAAACCGATGCCGACCTTGCGCGTTCTCTTCCTATGGCACCAGCACCAACCGTATTACAAAGACCTGGTCACAGGAAGATATCGTTTGCCATGGGTGCGTCTGCACGCGCTCAAGGATTACTACGGCATGGTGAAGCTGCTGGACGAATTTCCTACCGTCCACCAGACCATCAACCTCGTTCCTTCTCTGATCTCCCAGATCGAAGACTACGTTTCCGGGAACGCGCGTGACCCTTTCTTCGATATCGCCGCGCATCCGGCTGCAGAAATGTCTGCCGAAGAGCGCAGCTTCGCGTTGAAGTATCTTTTTCAGGCCAACGAACAGCACGTCATCGGCCGCTATCCGCGGTATCTTGAGCTGTTCCGCAACATGCAGAGCAATCAACAGGATCCCGAGGCGCTGCAGCGTGCCTTTACCGCGCAGGACATCACCGATCTGCAGGTGCTCTCGCAGATCGCATGGTTCGACGAATTCTTCCTGCAAGAGCCCGACGTCGCCGCACTCATCAAGAAGGGCCGCGGTTATTCGCTCGAGGACCAGAACTTCATCATGACCAAGCAGCGCGAGCTGATCGGTCGCGTGCTTCCGGCGCACCGCTCTGCACAGGAGCGCGGACTGGTTGAGCTTTCGACGACGGCTTTTTATCACCCTATCTTGCCGCTGCTGTGCGATACCGACATCGGGCGTGTCTCCACGCCAAACCTTCCTTTGCCGCAGCGTTTTGTTCATCCCGAAGACGCGCGCGAGCAGATTGAGCGCAGCCTCTCGCTATGCGAGCGCGTTTTCGGTGAGAAGCCGCGCGGTGCATGGCCTTCAGAAGGGAGTGTGTCGGAAGAGGTGCTGGGAATCGCATCCAGCTTGGGAATCAATTGGCTCGCGACCGACGAAGGCGTGCTTGGCCGTTCGCTGGGCTCCTATTTCCACCGCGAGGGTGATGGGCGCTTGACAAACGGGGGCGCGGATCGGCTCTATAACATTTATCGCTATGAAAAGGGCGACGCGCGGATGCATATGGTCTTCCGCGACCACTCACTCTCCGATCTCATCGGCTTCGTTTACGCTGGCGTTCCTGCACAGACCGCCGCGCAAGACATGCTCAATCGCATCCGTTACGCTGCGCAGCCCGTCCTGGATTCCGGCCGTGACGCCGTTGTTTCTATCATTCTTGATGGCGAGAATGCTTGGGAGTTCTACCCCGAGTCCGGACGCGAATTCTTGCGCCGCTTGTACGACGGCATCGCTAAGGATCCAAGCATGGAAGCGACAACCATCTCGGAAGCGATCGGGAAGGAAAAGGATTTCGCCCCGCTCAAATCGCTTGTTCCGGGTTCCTGGATCAACGCCAATTTCAATGTATGGATCGGCGCTCCCGAAGACAACAAAGCCTGGGACTTCCTGAAAGCGGCGCATGATTTTTACGACGAGGCCGCGCCGCGTGCCGATGAGAATGCGCGAAAACTAGCTTACGAAGAGTTGCTCATCGCTGAGGGCAGTGACTGGAACTGGTGGTATGGGCCCGAGCACCACTCCGCTAATGATGCAGATTTCGACGAGCTCTATCGCAAGCATCTCTCCAATGTTTATGCCGCGCTCGGTGGATCACCTCCCGAGTATCTTGCGCACCCGATCACCATGGCGCGCCCCGAAGGTGAAGACTTCACCTTTACTCGGCAGATGGCTTACATCCACCCGCGGATAGATGGCGACATCACCGGATATTTCGATTGGGTGGGCGCCGCAATGTACTCTGCGGATCGCCGTACCTCGGCGATGCACGGCAGGGAATTCGTTCTCCAAACCATCTATGCCGGTATCGACGGAGAAAATTTCTACGGGCGCGTTGATCTCGAGCCCCAGGCGCTAGCCAGCGATCTCGAGATCTTCCTCAACCTCGGACTGATCGGAAGAAAAGACAGAGCGAAGTCTGAAAGCCGCATCAAGATCACTGTTCCGATCCAGCAGGGAAAGCTAGGAGAGTGGAATGCCGTCGCGCTCGTCTCGCCCTCAAATAACGGGCAGAGTGCCGAAGAACGGCCGCTGGGTCCAGCGCAGTCGGGAATCGCCGTACGGTGGAAGCGGATCTTGGAGTTCCAGGTCCCACTAAGGATATTAGGTGTCAGTATTGGGTCGCATCAGACCCCCCCAAAGGTCACTTTCCAGTGCGCCGCCTGGAAAAACAAACTGCCTATTGACTCGCTCCCAGCCCATGGAGCCATCGAGATCCCGGCAGTGGAAGAAGAGGCACTGGAGTTTGTGGTTTAACACAGGTTTTCCACCGGTTTGGCCAGACCCCCGCTTGGGGCAATGTTTGCTGCAAGTACAACAGAGGGTTACAGCACTTTCGTGCTCTGTTTAGGGACACGTTTTGTACCGGAAGCGTTAACACTACTACATATTGTGGTACTCGCCTATCCCTGACCCAACAGGTGCCGAAACAAAAATCAAAGTTACCAAGGTCTACACCCCAAATATCCAAGAAAACCGGAAGAAAACCAAAGTTCCCGCTTGACACAGGTGGTAGTAACGCTGATATAACTCACGCCACAGTAAACCCCCCGAGAAAGCAATAAGGATTTCCCTCGCAGGCCCGGCCAAAGTGGTATCTCCCGCCGCAAGCGAGAGCGCATTAATTTGTGGAAAGGGCTTAGGTTTTTATGGCCGATTCGCGTGAAGTGATGAACATTCGCCAGGCTTCGCAGTACCTCGGCGTGAGCCCTGACACACTTTACAAGTACGTGTACGAGGAAAAGATTCCCGCCTTCAAGCTGGGGAACCGCTGGAAGTTCAAGAAGACCATCCTGGACGGTTGGATGGAGCGTAAGAGCACCGTCGGCGAAAGCCGCGGCAAAAAGAAGCCCAAAACCGCGCGAGCGGTAGCTGGGCACTGAGGAAGAACGTATGGGTTTATTCGGTGGAGCAAAGACGATCGTAGGCCTCGACATCGGTTCCAGCAGCATTAAGGCTGTCGAGCTGCGCAAGGCCCACGGTGAGATCGAAGTCGCGCACATCGGCGTTGAGCCGCTGGCCTCGGACATCGTTGTGGACTCGATGATCGTGGACTCGGGCAGCGTTTCCAGCGCGATCACAAAGATTTTCACCGAAAACGCCATCAAGCCGAAAGCCGTCGCTACCTCGGTCAGCGGACACTCCGTGATCGTGAAGAAAATCCCGCTGCCGACCATGGATGATTCCGAGCTTGCGAACAGCATCCAGACGGAAGCCGCGCAGCACATCCCCTTTGACATTGCCGACGTTAGCGTGGATTACCAGATCCTCTCTGAAGACGACGGCTCGCCGCAGATGGACGTGCTCCTGGTCGCGGTGAAGAAGGACAAGATCCTCAACTACACCAACGTGCTTTCGCTCGCCGGCAAGACCCCGGCCATTGTGGACATCGACGCCTTCGCGTTGCAGAACTGCTACGAGTACAACTACGACCCGGCGCCAACTTCTACGGTCGCACTGCTCAACCTGGGTGCGAGCGTAATGAACATCAACATTGTGAAAGGCGTAACGCCGCTGTTCACCCGCGACGTCAGCGTGGGCGGCAACCAGTACACCGATTCGCTGCAGAAGGAACTTGACCTCAGCTTTGAAGATGCCGAGAACCTGAAGCTGGGCCAGAAGGTCGGCACAGTCAGCGAAGACGCCAAGATGCCCATCCTGCAGCAGGTCACGGAGATAATCGTCCTCGAGATACAGAAGACGTTCGACTTCTTCCGCGCGACCGCTGCCGGTGAGCATATCGAGCGGATCTACATGGCGGGTGGCTCCTCGAAGGTGCCGGGCTTGATCGAAGCTCTGCGACAGGAGTTCTCGTTGCCGGTGGAGATTCTGAATCCGTTTCAGCGCATCGCGCCTCCTGCCAGTGGGCCGGCAGCCGAGCTGATCGAGAGGAACGCGGGACAACTCGCGGTAGCTGTGGGATTGGCCCTTAGGAGTTTCGAGCAATGATCAAGATCAACCTACTCGGAGTACCGAAGCCGAAGCGCGGTAAGCGGTCAGGTGGCGGCGCAGCCCCAGAGATGGGTGGCGGTGGCGGCGAAGGCCTGAACCCGATGGTCCTGCTGGCGATCTTTGCGATCGCGACGATCGGCGGCGTGTGGTTCTTCTGGAACGCGGAAAATACGCGCGCCACGAAACTCGCGGCCGACAAAGTCACGGCCGAGCGCGAGAATCGGTCGCTTTCAGAAGTGAAAGCCACCTTCGAGCGCAAGCAGCGCGAGGCTGATAACTATCGCCGTCGCGTAGAAGTGATCGACCAGCTGCGGTCAAACCAGGCCCAGAGCGGCGTAGTGAGCTTGCTCACTCTGGTTGGCGATACGGTCAACTCTACAGATGCTGTCTGGCTCAACAAGCTGACGGATGAGCCAGGCGCAGGCATCAAGATCGAAGGTACGGCGTTGAATGTTCACGCGGTCGCCAATCTGATCAACAACCTGCAAAAGACCGGATATTTCAAGTCGGTCGAAATGACGGAGTCGATCCAGGACGAAAAGAAACCCGAAACTGGCGACATTCAGGCATTCAGTTTCCAGATCACGTGTGAAGTGAACAAGGCTGCGCCGCCTGCAACATCGGCGCAGAAATCGTAAGACGGGACGGTACGTATGGCCGGATTGAGTGAAATGCCGAAAAGCGCGCAGCTAGGGATCATCCTGGTGGTGTGCGCGATCCTGTTTGGTTGTGGTTGGGTCTTTATGGTCAAGCCGGCGAAAGATGCCAATGACCAGGCGCAAGGCGCGTTGACTCAGCTGCAAGACGAGAACAAGAAGCTGCGCGAGTATCAGCCCAAGCTCGACGAGCTGAACCGCCAGATGGCCAGCCTGCAACAGCAGCTTGCTATCCAGCAGAAGATCGTTCCCGACCAAAAAGAAGCTGACAAGTTCCTTCACATCGTGGAAGACACGGCCCAGAACGCGGGCGTTGAAGTCCGCCGCTATACCGCTGGGAACGTGAACACGAAAGAGTTCTATACCGAAGTCCCGTTCGAGGTTGACATCGACGGTCAGTTCTATTCCGTCTTGAACTTCTTCGAACGCGTACAGAAGCTCGAGCGCATCATCAACATCAGCAACATGAAGGTGTCCACCACTGCCAAGCCGAGTGATGCGAAGGTAAAGAGGTCGTTCAAGTACTCGCCTTCGGAGAGCGTGGTCTCAAGCTTCACCGCGACTACTTTCTTCAGCCACGATGCACCAGCGCCCACCGGTCCTGCAAAGCCCGGCGCGCCGGCACGGTAAGGGAGACAGGCAATGAATGTGACTAAAACCATTTCGATAGTAGTGCTCGCGGCAGGAATGTCCTGGGCGCAGGCTGCTAAGCCCAGCCCGGCGGCCACGACGAAGAAGCCCGCCGCCAAGACGACTACCACAGCTGCCAAGCCGGCCTCGCAAATGGCGCCGGCGGCGGCGAAGACGAAGCCCATGGCAAAACCGGTTGCGAAAGCCGCTCCGGTTGGGAAGCCCGCTCCGGTTGGGAGACCCGCTCCTATGAAGAGCGTCGCACCCGTGAAAGCAGCCAAGACGGTCGCCCCCAAGCCGGCTCCGAAAGCAAGTACCGCAAAATCGGTTAAGCCTGCAAAGCCTGCGGTTAAGCCCGTGGCAGCGGTATCGCCGACGCAAAGAGCTGAGAGCCTGACGAAGCCGATCGGGAAGCGCGATCCGTTCGTGAGCGTCATCGTGGCTCGTAGTGACAGCAGTGCGGCCTGCAGCGGCGGCAAGCGCTGCCTGGTCATCGATCAGCTTGCGCTTCGCGGCATCGTGCGCACTCCCACCAAGTGGATCGCGCTCGTCGAGAACCCCGCGAAGAAGACTTATTACTTGTATGAGAACGACCCCATTTACAACGCGGTGGTCGTGCGCATCACCGGAGATTCAGTAATCTTCCGCGAACAGGTCATGGATGCCCTCGGGCATGCGACCGAGCGCGAAGTCGTCAAGCGCGTGAGTGCGCCGGCGATCTAGAACAATTTTTCCAGCGCCGGCATAGCCGGACAGGAGTCAAGCAAGCAGTACGACAATTCGGGCCGAACCCAGGGGCAGTAACCGCCGCAAGGCGGAGGGCTAATTCTTAAGCGGCAGGGTAAATGCCGCACACGCAGAACGGAATTTTTTCCAAGGCGTGAGGAGAGATCGAGATGAAGCTAAAGCAACTGCTGGGTATTCTCTTGCTGTGCATGGTGTGCACCACCGTGGCAGCAGCAGCCGGAACGCAACTGACGCAGGTCAGCGCCAAGCACGATGGCGGCACGACCCTGGTCAGCATCCAGGCGACCGGTTCCTTCACGCATACCGAGTACCGTCCATCTGAAAACCTGCTGCTCGTTGATATGGCAGGCGTCTCCATCGCCAAGCTTGGCGGGAAGACGCATCTGCTCAACGCAGCGAACGTTGTCGGCTACCGCGCCCTCGAGTACAGGGCGAGCAGCGGCAGCACGATCGCGCGGATTGAGCTCACGGTGGCGAAGAACGCCGGCATCAGCGTCTCCGACGCGGACCACGCGCTCCTAGTGAAAGTGACCGGGCCGCAAGGCGAAGCCAGCGCCGCACCCGTAGCAGCGCCTTCCGTCGCCACTTCCGCAAAGACTGCCAGCGTGAAGAACTTGGCCGTCGTGCGCGGCAAGAGCGGCATGCAGGTCGAGATCGTGGCCAGCGCTCCGATCACGCCGCAAGCGATGAAGCTCTCTTCGCCTGACCGCGTGGTGCTCGATCTTCCGAACACCGTGCCGGCCGCGAAGCGCGAACTTTCCGTCAACGGCAGCGACATCAAGATGGTGCGCATGGCGCGCTTCCAGGTGAACCCGCCGGTCACTCGCGTCGTCATCGACCTCGCTGGGAACCGTGACTACGAAGTCGTCCCCAGCGGCAACAAGATCATTCTCAAGCTCCATGAGGCAAAGGCTGAACTTGCCGTCATGCCTGAAACTCCTGCAACAGTAGCGGCCGCACCTGCGCCTGCTCCCGCTGCGGTAGCAACAGCGACAACGACGACCGAGCCGGCTCGAGCGCCCGCAAAGAATGAATTGGTCGTGCTGGCGGCTCCTGTTCCGGCGCCTCAGCCTACTAAGGTTGACGCGTCCGCTCGCGCTGCCGATGCTGCCTCAAAGTTCTACGCACAACCTCAGGGCGAAGTCATGCCGGCCACCAGCGCTTCCTTGAACTCGGCGCAGCCGGTGAACTTCCTTATCCCGCAGCAGGCCGCCGCTCCGGTCGCTACCGCTTCCAGCGCCCGACGCTACACCGGCGAGCCGATTTCGGTGAACCTGAAGGATGTTGACCTGAAAGATTTCTTCCGCCTCATCCACGAGATCAGCGGCTTGAACGTGGTTTTGGATCCCGGCGTTTCGGGCAGCCTCACCATCGTTCTCGATGATGTGCCGTGGGACCAGGCACTCGACATAGTACTGTCGAACAACAACCTGGATCGCCAGCTTGACGGCAACGTTCTGCGCATCGCTCGCGTGGACACGATCCGCCGCGAAGCGGAAGCCAAGCGCGCGCAGTTGGACGCGGTCGCGCTGGCTGTGCCCAAGGTCACCGTCACCCGTTTCCTGAGCTACGCGAGATCGGACGAGGTCGTCCCCACGCTGAAGAAATTCATCTCGGCGCGTGGTGAGATCATCTCCGACAAGCGCACCAACTCGCTCATCATCGAAGACATTCCGAGCACCATTCCTCGCGTGGACGAATTGCTCACCAAGCTTGACCGCAAGACGCCGGAAGTTGAGATTGAAGCTCGCGTCGTCGCGGCAACTCGTAGCTATGCGCGCGACATCGGCGTGCAAATCGGCTTCGGTTGGGGCAACAGCGCCACCGCAGTCGGTGGAACCAGCCAGGTTGGCACCTCGCCGATCACGGCTGGCACTGCCGGCGCGCCGCAGTACATCCTTTCGGGCGGCGGCAGCGCTGGTGGCGGCGCCATCCCCTTGTTCTCTAACCTCGGTGCGACTGGCCCGACCAGCGGTCTCAGCTTCATAACCCGCGATAACAACGTTCGCCTTGACGCCATTCTTACCATGGCGGAATCGCGTGGGTTGCTGAAGATCCTGTCGCGTCCTCGCATCGTCACCCAGAACAACATCCAGGCGACGGTGCGTCAAGGCGTCAAGCTGCCTATCGTTACGTCGGCTCAGTTGGGTGGTCCTCCGACCGTCACCTACGTGGACGCGTTCCTGCGCCTCACGGTGACGCCGCAGATCACTTCGGAGTCCACCATCTTCCTGAACGTCGACGTGGAAAACACCACGCCTGACCTCAGCCAGGCGGTCTCTGGTAACCCGGCGTTGCTGACGCAACAGGCTACAACCCAGGTCCTGGTCACTGACGGCGGCACGGTGGTCCTAGGCGGCGTCATCCGCACCCAGAACCAGATCAACATCCAGCAGGTTCCGTTGCTGGGCGACCTCCCGCTGCTTGGCGATTTGTTCAAGCACCGCGCGGTCAAGACGGAAACTCAGGAGCTGATCTTCTTCATCACTCCGAAGATCATCACGACATAACGCAGTCCAAACCTCTTACCCAAGCCCCCGGTTTACAATCGGGGGCTTGCTTTTTCTCCCCATGAATCACAGGCGCCGCATCAACGAGCTGCAGCACCGGTTGGAGAAGCTCAGGGTGGAGTATCTGCTCGTCACCCACATGCCCAACGTGCGCTACCTCTCCGGATTCACCGGCAGCTCAGGCGCACTCCTGGTGGGTCCGGCAAGCGCTGCACTCTTCACCGATGGGCGCTACACGTTGCAGGCTAAGCAGGAAGCCAAGCACACACGTGTTCGCATTGCGCGCGGAAACGCTGCAGGCGCTGCATTAGCAAGCCTCAAGGGAGGCCGTAAGCCCGCTATCGGCTTCGAAGCCGACCACTTGTCGGTTGCTTCTCACGCCACTCTCCGCGAAGCGTCTTCGAATGTCAGGCTGAAGCCCAGCTCGGGCGTCTTGGAACGCATGCGGATGATCAAAGATCCCGAAGAGATCGTGCAGCTCCAGGCCGCGGTCATGCTGGCTTCCGGCCTCTTCGAGGTTCTGCTGCATGGGATCAAGCCAGGGACCAGCGAAAGCCATGTTGCGGCGGAGCTTGAGTACGTGGCCCGGCGCTCGGGTGCAGAAGGAATGTCGTTTGAGAGCATCGTTGCTGCGGGGGAGCGCTCCGCCATGCCGCACGGGGTCGCTTCGGAAAACCCTATCCCGCCAAGCGGATTCGTAGTCCTAGATTACGGTGTTATACTCGCTGGTTATTGTTCGGACATGACTCGCACCGTACACGTGGGTCCTCCGGGACAAAAGCAGAAGGCCCTATACCAGGCCGTTCTAGATGCTCAGCTGGCTGCAATCTCTGCCGTACACCCAGGGCAGGAGGCTGGCAAAGTGGACCAAGCCGCAAGAAAAGTGCTGAAGAGAGCGGGGTTTGCTTCACACTTTACCCATTCCACCGGGCACGGAGTGGGACTCGAGATACATGAACCTCCAAGGCTCGGCAAAGGCCAGAAGGAGCTGCTTAAGCCCGGAATGGTCATTACCATTGAGCCTGGCGCGTACGTGCCGGGGTTGGGCGGAGTCAGGATCGAGGACATGGTTTTAGTCACCGAAACCGGTTGCCAGGTTCTTACGCCGACTGCAAAAGAGCTGCTGACGCTGTAAAGATTTGGTTAGAGATTCGCACATCGAATGAACCAAAAAGAACTCAAAGAACTAATAGACTTTCTCGTCGAGAAAGACATCACCGAGTTTGAACTCGAACGCGGCGATCTGAAAGTGCGCGTGAAGCGCGGCGCCGAGCCGGCGATCGTACACATGGCAGCGCCAGCCCCCGTCGCCGCTGCTCCCGCTCCCGTCGCTGCAGCCATGTCCCCAGCCGCAGGCGCACCGCCGCAAGCTGCAGCTCCTGCCGCTCCCGCGGAAGCTGCCGAAGAAGCCGGGCTGCATATCGTAAAATCTCCCATCGTCGGCACCTACTACGAAGCGCCATCGCCCGGTTCGCCGCCCTTCATCAAGGTAGGCGACACAGTCGCAGTCGGACAGGTGCTGTGCATCGTTGAGGCCATGAAGCTGATGAACGAGATCGAGTCCGACGTTGCCGGAGAGATCGTCAAGATGCTGGTCACGAACAATCAGCCTGTCGAATACGGCCAGTCGCTGTTCGCTATCCGGCCAAGATAATGTTCAAGAAGATCCTCATCGCCAATCGCGGCGAGATCGCCCTTCGCGTCATCTGCGCCTGCAAAGAGCTCGGCATCAAGACGGTCGCCGTTTACAGCGAAGCCGACCGTAATTCTCTGCACGTCCGCTTTGCCGACGAAGCCATCTGCATCGGCCCGCCGCGCTCTTCCGAAAGTTACCTGAACATTCCTGCTGTCATCAGCGCCGCTGAGATCTGCAACGTGGACGCGATCCACCCGGGCTACGGCCTGCTGAGCGAGAACGCGAACTTCGCAGAGGTTTGCGAGACGAGCCACGTCAAGTTCATCGGACCGTCTCCTGAAGTCATCCGCTTGATGGGAGAAAAAGAAAAAGCCCGCATGGCCATGAAGAAGGCCGGCGTACCCATTCTGCCCGGCTCGGAAGGCGTTATTCAGAGCGTGGACGAAGCGATGGAGTGGGCGAAGCAGACCGGCTACCCCGTCATCGTGAAGGCCTCGGCCGGCGGCGGCGGTCGCGGCATGCGCGTCATCCGAGAAGAAAATGAGTTGCCAAACATGTTCAACGCCGCCCAGACCGAAGCTGCCAATGCCTTCGGCAACGGCGACCTCTACATGGAGAAGTTCATCGAGCAGCCGCGCCACATCGAGTTCCAGATCATGGGCGACGCCTACGGCAACGTGGTCAGCTTTGGCGAGCGCGAGTGCAGCATCCAGCGGCGGCACCAGAAGCTGCTCGAAGAATCACCATCTCTGCAGGTCACGCCCGAGATGCGCGACGAGATCGGCCAGAAGCTGATTACAACGTTAAGCGAGATCGGTTATGTGACCGCAGGGACCGTCGAGTTCCTAATGGACGAGGACCGCAGCCTCCACTTCATCGAGATGAACACGCGCATCCAGGTGGAGCATCCCGTCACCGAGATGGTGACAGGCATCGACCTAGTGAAAGCGCAGATACTGGTGGCCGCGGGCGAGCGCATGGATAACGTGCTCCCGAAAAAGAAGATTGAAATGCGCGGGCATGCCATCGAGTGCCGCATCAACGCCGAGCATCCTGAGAAGTTCACTCCCTCGGCGGGCAAGATTACTGCGTTCCACGCTCCGGGCGGTACCGGTGTTCGGGTGGATAGCGCCGCCTATGCTGAGGGCGTGATCCCGCCGTACTACGATTCGCTGATCGCGAAGTTGATCACGCATGGCAAGGACCGCGCAGAAGCTATTTCGCGAATGAAACGCGCACTTGAGATGTTCATAGTGCAGGGAATCCAGACCACGATTCCGCTGCACCGTCTGATTGTTGCCGATGAAGAATTCCAGGCCGGCCGCTTCGACACCAAATTCATGGAGCGTTTCCTCGCGCGCCGCCAGCAACACACTGCTGAGAAGACTGCCCTCGGGGTTTGAGGCTCCATGCTGCCGCGAATCTACCCCATCGTGGACGCATCGAATTTCGACACCCAGCACGACCTTCTCGCTTTCGCTCGCCAACTCGCCTTGGGCGGCGCCACCCTGATTCAATATCGCAATAAGAAGAGAAGCGCGCGTCAGATGCTCAGCGACACTCGCAATCTGCGGCTTGCGTCCGAAGAAAAGGTCCGGTGGATCATGAATGACCGCGCCGACCTTTGTCTTGCCGCCGGATTCGACGGGGTCCACCTTGGCCAGGACGACCTCTCGCCGGAAGGTGCACGCAAGCTGGTAAAGGAAGGGAAGTGGATAGGCGTTTCGTCCCACTCGGTCCAACAGGCCATTGCCGCCGACGCGACCACAGCCGATTACATCGCAGTCGGTCCCATCTTTGCGACGAGCAGCAAAGAGCGGTCCGATCCGGCAGTCGGGCTAGAAGGATTGAACAAGGTCCGCGCGGCCACCCGCAAACCGCTGGTCGCTATCGGAGGAATCACCCTCGCTAACTGTCGCTCCGTGATCGATGCCGGTGCCGACTCCGTAGCGGTGATCTCAGCTCTACTGGCGTCTCCGGCAAAAACAGTTGAGGATTTTATTCGTGTTTTAATGTAAAAAGAGTAACCGCCCCTATGGACTCTCAGGCCGCGCAGACTGCCCAGAACCTCGAACTGGTAAAAGGATTAGGCCTCACCAGCGCCACCACGCTGGTTATGGGGTCAATGATCGGCTCGGGGATCTTCATCGTCTCGGCCGACATTGCGCGCATGACCGACTCGCCCGCGCTGTTGATTGCCGCCTGGGTGGTTACTGGGTTCATGACCATCACTGGCGCGCTCTGCTATGGCGAGCTTGCCGCCATGATGCCCAAAGCCGGCGGCCAGTATGTCTTCCTGCGCGAAGCTCTTGGCCCGCTCTGGGGCTTTCTCTACGGATGGACCCTCTTCCTTGTTATTCAGACCGGAACGATAGCTGCCGTCGGCGTTGCCTTCGGAAAGTTCCTCGGCTACTTTTTCCCCAGCGTCTCGGCAGACAATTGGATCCTGCACATCCCGCCGTTTCACATTGGCGGCATGGCCTTCGACCGCGTGGGGCTGACGACGCAGAGCCTATCGGGCATCGTTATTGTTCTGCTGCTCACCTTTATTAACGTTTTCGGCGTGCGCACCGGGGCGATCGTGCAGAACATCTTCACCGTCGCGAAGGTCGGCTCACTGGCGCTCTTGATCGTGGTTGCCGTGTTTGTTGGAGCAAACTATCAGGCGATCACTCAGAACTTTGGAGATTTCTGGCGGAACGCATCGCTCAGCGCGATTCATCCCATTGACATGCCTGGTGGCGGGATCGCGTTGGTAGGCACCCTAGTCGTGATCGCCGTCGCTCAGACAGGTTCTCTGTTCTCGGCAGATGCCTGGAACAACGTGACCTTCACCGCGGCCGAAGTGAAGAATCCCAGCCGCAACCTGCCGCTGGCATTATCCCTGGGTACGGGCATTGTGATCGCTTTGTACATAGCGGTGAACTTCGTCTACCTGATGGTCCTACCGCTGCATGGCGACAAGTTCGGATTCTCCGACATGGCTCGTGGTATCCAGTACGCGAACGAAGACCGCGTCGGTACCGCCGTGATGTTGCAGATGTTTGGTGCGACTGGCGCGGCCGTGATGGCTGTCGCCATCTTGATCTCGACCTTCGGATGCAACAACGGCCTCATCCTATCGGGAGCGCGCGTCTATTACGCGATGGCGAAGGACAATCTCTTCTTCAAGTCCGTTGGGAAGCTTCACCCCGTCTACAAGACGCCTGTGATGGCGTTAGTGATCCAAGCCGTCTGGACCTGTGTTCTGTGCCTTTCTGGGACCTATGGGAATCTGCTCGACTACATCGTCTTCGCCGTACTTATCTTTTATATCCTCACCATTTTCAGTCTATTCGTCCTCAGAAAGCGGCGTCCTGAGGCTGAGCGCCCCTACAAGGCCGTGGGATATCCTGTGTTGCCGGCCGTGTATATCGTGCTGGCACTCTTCATCGATATAGTATTGCTGCGCTACAAGACGCAGTACTCGATGGCGGGACTGGTCATCGTACTGCTTGGCGTTCCGATCTACTTCATTTGGTCACGCAGAAACCAGGCGGCAACCGTCTAATACCTAAGGAGATTGAATGGCTGATTTATTTGCTAAAAAGCCGCTTGCGGCTTTAATGGCTGAGGCTCAAGAGACAGGAGAGCACAGCCTGAAGCGCACGCTGGGGCCTTTTCAACTCACCGCGCTCGGCGTGGGTGCCGTGATCGGCGCGGGCATCTTTGTCCTTTCAGGGCTGGGCGCACATTATGCCGGCCCCGGGCTAATGATCTCTTTCGTGATTTCGGGCATGGGCTGCGCCTTTGCCGCTTTATGCTACGCGGAGTTCGCCGCCATGATCCCGTTAGCAGGTAGCGCCTACACCTATTCTTACGCAACGATGGGCGAGATATTCGCCTGGATCATCGGGTGGGACCTCACGCTCGAGTACGCCATGGGTGCCAGCACGGTCTCATCCGGATGGTCGAATAACTTCGTCGAGATCTTGGACGTCCTCCACCTCAAAATGCCTCTGTGGCTTGCGTACGACCACTGGACTGGCCTGCGCATTGCTGAGAACGTGATCGCTCGCCAGATGGCTTCTGCGTCGGACGCGTCCCTTGTCGTCGGTACGCAGCCGTATCTGGCCAAGGTCGCAGACATAATGTCAGTGCAATCGCCCGAGCTGCTGCAGCAAGCGCACACGCTCTTGAATGCGCCCACAATCTTCGGCCACGAGATCGGCTTCAACCTGCCGGCCTTCGTTATCGCGCTCGTCATTACGGCTATTCTCGCTGTGGGAATCAAAGAGAGCGCC
The DNA here is from genome assembly GCA_045807945.1 of Terriglobales bacterium. Taxonomy (GTDB): domain Bacteria; phylum Acidobacteriota; class Terriglobia; order Terriglobales; family Acidobacteriaceae; genus CAVQGF01. The sequence goes on from JBJMGI010000097.1 coordinate 120,955, forward strand.
CGATTCAACTCGACCATCGTAGTCATTAAGGTCGCGGTTGTTCTGTTTGTCATAGGTCTGGGTTTCAAGTACGTGAACTTCAGCAACTGGGGAACTGACTGGCATTCCTTCGCTCCATACGGCGCCGCAGGCATTGGGGCCGGAGCGGCTTACATTTTCTTTGCCTATATCGGCTTCGACGCCGTTTCGACGACGGCTCAAGAAGCCAAGAATCCGCAGCGCGATCTGCCGATCGGCATCATCACGTCACTTCTAATCTGCACTTTGCTGTACATCATGGTGGCGGGCGTCCTTACCGGGATGGTGCCTTGGCGAGACGTTAACATCGAGGCTCCGGTATCGCGTGCGTTTTTGGATCGTGGTCTCGTCGGCGCCTCCCACATCATTACTTTGGGAGCTCTGGCGGGTCTTACCAGCGTCATGCTAGTGATGTTGTTGGGTCAGACCCGTGTTCTCTATGCAATGGCGAACGATGGACTGCTTCCGAAGAAGTTCTTCGCTGATATTCATCCGAAATTCCGAACCCCCTACAAGAACACCCTCCTTGTGGGCCTGCTTGCTGCAATCGTGGGGAGTGTTACTCCCATCGACGACATCGGCAAGATGGTCAATATTGGGACCTTGCTCGCTTTCATCATTGTCTGCATCTCAGTGATGACTCTGCGACGCACCAATCCTGGACAGCATCGCCCCTTCCGGACTCCTTGGGTCCCGCTGGTTCCGATCCTGGGCATCGTCTTCAACGGCTACATGATGTACAAGCTGGGCTGGGTAAACTGGGCACGCCTGATCATCTGGCTCGCGATCGGATTGGTCGTCTACTTTACGTACAGCCGTAAGCACAGCCGCGTGCAACAGGCGCTTGGCACGGGCACTCCTGCGGTAGCTGGCGACTGACGACTGGTCCTAAACCTCTGCCCTGCTGCGAAGTCCTCGCGGCAGGGCTTTTGCTTTAGAATCACTCCTCCACATGCGAGCGTTCCGGAACCTCAAGCTCATCCTCGGGACTCTTGCGGCGTTCGCCGTCGCCGCCACCTTCGGATTTCGCCTGATCGAGGGCTGGAGTTGGCTCGACAGTGTCTACATGGTCGTGATGACCATCACCACCATCGGCTACAAAGAGGTGCACGAGCTCTCCCGTACCGGTCAGATATTCAACATCGGCGTGATGATCGTGGGTGTCGGCCTGGTGTTCCTCTCGATCGGAGCGCTCACGCAAGGTTTGCTAGAATTCGAGCTCGGTAAATTCTTAGGTAAGCGACGAATGCAGCGCGACATCGAGCGGCTTTCAGGGCACTACATCATCTGCGGGGCAGGCAGGGTAGGGCGCAGTGTCGCTTATGAGCTCGAAAAAAAGCCCGTTCCATTCGTGGTCATCGAAAACAACGAGCACGGCCTGCAGGATATCGGCGAATGGCTCTCTATCGTCGGGGACGCTACCCACGAGAAGACGCTTCGCGAAGCCCGCATCGAGCATGCGTCGGGACTGGTTGCCGCCACCACCACTGACGCCACGAACATCTATATCGTGCTCACCGCCCGGTCGCTGAATCCCAAACTCAAGATCATTGCGCGCGCTAGCGAGGAAACTGCTGAGAAGCATCTACGGAAAGCCGGCGCCGACACGGTCGTCTCCCCGTACGCATTCGCCGGCCATCGCATCGCGCAGAGCTTCTTGCGTCCGAATGTGCTCGATTTCCTCGACCTCGCCACAACAAGTTCCGGCACGCAGGAGATGCTGATCGAAGAGATCCTGGTGGCAGGAGGCTCGCGCTTTGATCGCACCACCGTGGGCACATCGGGCATCCACCGCGAGTTTGCCAGCATGGTGCTCGCCGTTCGACATCCTGACGACGAGACTCGCTTCAATCCCACCGCCCAAGATCCCATCAATGGCGGCGACTTCCTCATCGTGATGGGCGAACCCGCGCAGCTCTCGCAACTCGAGAGCGCTGCCGCATCCGTCCTACAGAAGGCATAGCCACGCTCATCCCATGAAGATCGTTACCTCAGCTGAAATGCGCGATATAGACCGCCTGACCGCCGAGCGGTACGGCATCGCCACGCACACACTCATGGAGAACGCCGGAACGGCCGTTGCCGAATACATCCTCGAGCATTTCCCGCAGGAGCAATCGGTTGGTGTCATCTGTGGGAAAGGGAACAACGGCGGAGACGGCTTCGTTACTGCACGCAAGCTGCACGACGCGGGAAAGATCGTATCCATCCTCGTGCTTTGCGATCCGTTGGAATTGCGTGGCGACGCTGCCGATATGTTTCAGCGGCTGCCCATGCCGGCAATCGTCGCCAAAGACGAAGGCGAGCTAGGCCATGCCGCCGTGCAGACCGTCTTCTCGTCAGACCTTCTCGTGGACGCAATCCTCGGCACCGGCTTTCGGCCGCCGCTAAGCTCACTCGTGGCTCGGGGTATCGAGCTGATGTGGGCCGCCGCAAGCAGCGAAAACGACGGTTCACAGCAGGGTCGGCCTGTGGTCTCAATTGATATTCCTTCCGGCGCCGATCCGGATGCTGAAACAACCGACTTCAATGCAACGCCTATGATCGCGCCTGCTTCCGCGGTAGTCACGTTCACCGCACCGCGGCGGGTCCATGTGCGCGAGCGCATGCTGCCGTGTCCCATCGTGGTCACGCAAATCGGAAGTCCGGAATCGGTGGTGCAGTCGTCGCTCAACATGTACGCGATCACCGCGAGCGACATCGAATCCATCGTTGCTTCTCGGCCGCTCCTTTCCCACAAAGGTTCTTTTGGACACGTGCTGGTAGTGGGCGGCTCGCTTGGGAAGTCGGGCGCCGCGGCGATGTCGGGCATGGCGGCGCTGCGTGCGGGCACAGGGTTGGTCACCGTCGCGACGGCACGCGGCGTGCTGCAATCTGTTGCTGGATTCGCTCCCGAGCTGATGACGGAGCCGCTCCCCGAAACGGCTAGCGGGAGCATCGGTCTGGAAGCGCTCGGCCGCTTGGAAGAGATGGAAGAAAACAAATCTGTGGTCGCCGTTGGGCCTGGCATAACGCGCGACCCGGAATCTGCCGAGTTCGTCCGCTTGCTCGCGGCGAAGTGCAAACTGCCGCTGGTGATCGACGCTGACGGCATCAACGCCTTCGAAGGCAAGGCCGATGAATTACACGGACGCAATCGTCCCCTGATCATCACACCCCACCCCGGAGAGATGGGTCGTTTGCTCGGCCTGAGCGCCGATGCTGTGCAGGAGAATCGCGTCAAAGTGGCTAGAGAGTTTGCGACGGCGCATCGCGCGATCGTCGTTCTGAAGGGCTACCACACCCTGGTTGCGGATCGTGACGGCGCCGTTTGGGTCAACACCACCGGAAATCCTGGTATGGCGACGGGCGGCACTGGTGACATCCTGACCGGCATGATCGCCGGAATGGTCGCGCAAGCTGTTAGCGGCTATAAGGGCAAGGCACTCGACGAAACTGATCACGCGCAGCTTGTTCTCTACGTGCTGGCTGCTGTGTTCCTGCACGGACTCGCCGGGGATATCGGCCGCGACCAGTTGGGCGAGCATTCGCTCATAGCCACTGACCTGCTGAAGTACCTTCCCGCGGCTTTTAGCGCTGTTCGCGAACGCGCCCGCGAACGCTTCGTCCCGATGAACTGAATCCGCCAATGGACAAACCCTCCAAGGAGTTTTTGACCCACTCGCCTGAAGAGACGATTGCTCTTGGTCGCGAGTTGGCAAACTCCCTGCAGCCTCCAAAACTAGTGGTTTTGACGGGAGATTTGGGTGCAGGTAAGACAACTCTTATCAAAGGGTTAGCTGAAGGATTTAAAGCAGAGTCTCAGGAGAACGTCACCAGCCCAACCTTCACTCTGATTCACGAATACCGCGGACCCAAGGCTACGCTTTATCACATTGATTTGTATCGGGTGGATTCGCCGCGGCAATTGGAGACTCTCGGTATCGACGACCTTCGCGATGATCGCAGCTTGATCCTGCTGGAATGGGGCGAGAAATTCGAGCGCTTTCGGAAGGAACGCGACGCCGAGATCAGTATCGAGACGCTCGGAGAGAACGACCGCAAAATAACTCTTAGAATCCCATGATGTTGTAGCCGCAATCGACGTAAATGGTTTCGCCAGTCACGCCGGCGCCGCCATCCGTCGCCAAAAACACCGCCGTCTCGGCCACCTCGTTCACGTCTACATTGCGTTGCAGCGGCGCGCGCTCGGCGTGCGTCTTCATCATCTCGCTTAAGCCGGAGATGCCGCGGGCGGCGAGAGTCTTGATCGGGCCCGCTGAGATCGCATTAACGCGTATCTTCTTTTTCCCGAGGTCGTACGCCAGGTATCGAACCGCACATTCGAGCGCCGCCTTTGCGACTCCCATCACGTTGTAGTGCGGCACGACACGTTCAGCGCCGTAATAGGTAAGGGTGACGACGCTTCCGCCATCGGTCATCAGCGGCGCGGCGGCGCGGCTCACGGCGATGAGGGAATAACAGCTCACGTCGAGCGCAATGCGGAAGCCCTCACGCGTCGTCTGCGCGAAATCGTTCTTCAACTCGTCTGCCGGAGCGAAAGCCACGCTGTGCACAACGGTGTCGAGCTTTCCGTATTTCTTCTGTAGTTCAGCAAAGAGGGAAGTGATCTGCTCGTCCCTCGAAACGTCGCACATGAACGCCTCGGCTCCGGGCAGTGCGGCGATCAGATCATCGGCTTCTTGCTTCAGCCGTTCGTTTTGATAAGTAATCGCGAGTTTCGCTCCGGCCGCCTGCAGCCGCTGCGCTATTGCCCAGGCGATGCTGCGCTTATTCGCAACTCCAAACACCACCGCCGTCTTGCCCTGCATCGCTTGCGACATCCTCATCCCTCGTTGGAACTGGAAAGGATAACAAAATGGGTCGCGCTCAGACGCGCGCTTCTTCAGCGGGCTGCTCAGTCCCGGGTGAGGAAGCGGCAACGGGCTCCGCCGGGGGCTTCGCAATCGGCCAGACAGATGTGATGAATGCCAAGGCAAATACGACAGCCACGATGGCGAAGGCGGCAGTCAGGCTGTAGTTGTGGGCCACGTATCCGACGGCCATTCCGAGCACCAGTTGCATCGTGAGACCGGCAAAATAAAACGTGTTCTGAACTCTCCCCATCAAATGCGGGGCTACCGACTCCATCAGCGTACTCGATAGCGCAATTCCGCCCGCCCCGCGCGCTGACCCGACCGCCCAGTACACCACCACCGCTATGGGGACGATCTGCGTGTAAGGCGCGAAGAAGAGGCCGATTCCCATCACAGCCATGCACAAAGCAACAGCCGGTCGGGGCTGCATCTTCCGCACCAGCCAGGGCGTGTAGAAGGTACTCAAAAATGCTCCGACGCCCCATCCTGCATACATCCAGCCAAATCCGGCGGCGCCGGCGTGCAGAATGCGGTCGCTTAGTGGAGCCGTGATCACCTGTTGCGTAAGCATTCCACCCAAGAAGAGCGCCCAGCTTATTCCGACGAATTTCAGGAAGCCGTTTCCCTGAATGGTGTGTATACCTTCCCGCATCTCGTGGACGAAGTGCGCCAGTGCGCCTTCCGCTTTCGCGGCCGCAGCTTCTGCCGAAAGTTCCGGGCGCACCACTACCTGCCGCCCGCTCCGAACAGCGAAATAACAGAAGAATGAAGCCACGTAAGTCACGCAATCGATGAGCAGCACGCCGCCGAGTCCGACGTGGTTGTAAATGAAACCGACGAGCGCTCCCGCGAGCAACCAGCCGCCTTGTACTCCCGCCATCAGGTACGTATTCGAGTGGACGAATTCTTCTTGTGGCGTCAGCTCCTGGATAAGGGCCGTGATGCTCGGCCAGAACACCCAGAACCCGGCCGCGACCACTACATTCATCGCGTACACCTGCCACAGTCGCAGCGACTCAGGATGGAATATCGCAAGCAGCGCGACCGCCAGGATCACTAACCCGCGACCGGCGTCGAGCAGCATCACGATGTGCCTGCGGTCTTCGCGATCAATCATTACGCCGCTGAAGGGCAGCACCGCCATCGCGGGCAGCGTGGTCAAGACTAAAAGCAATCCAAGCGAAAGTTCAGAATGCGTTTTCTGCAGCACATACCAGGTCACGCCGGCGGAGTTCATCCCGCTGCCGAACATGGAGATCATGTTGGCGAGAAACACGAATCGCAACGGCCTGTGTTGCAGGATCTTTCGCATGAAGGATTGGATTCAGAGTATCCGATTTCTCCGCAAAATCGATCGGCCCGGTTACTGATTCCGATTGTGACATAATCCGGCTTGGAATGGTCCACCGCCGGAGTCGTGTTCGCGGACGTTCGATCCACTTCGTTTCGGCAGTCGTGATCTTGCTTACCCTGCTGGCCGTTGCGGCCGATCGCAAACCGGCGCGCGTTAGCCGCCCTATCCGAAACGCGTTCTATGCCAATCAGGAGCTCCAGGTCGAGCCTGTCGTAGAACCTGGCGCCAGAAATTTCAACTACGGTCCGTGGACGCTTGGTTCACTCGTTCACGACGACAAAGCCAGCGACCGCCGCTTCAATCTCTACATCATCGTTCCCGGTGCGCAGCACCAATCACCTCCGCCCGGGGACGAATTCAACCACTCGGTCCTGATCAATTCCAATGATCCTCCTCAGGGCAATCGGCCGACGGAGTGGGACGTCTTCTGGGTCGTTGTCCTCGATCCTTCACTGAATCGCGAGATCAAAGACGAGCGCGAGCTCCTGCTGCTCGGTCAAAGCTATTTTCTTCCGAATGATTTGTATGAGGTCGAAGACGCGCCAGGACACGATCTGCTTCGCCAGCTCTCCATGACTTCGCTGGATGATCTGGCCAGATTTCGCCGAAGCGATGGTGCGCTACCGCGCGTGGCTCTGTTATCGGCGGGAGCAGCGGTGCGCATGAACGTCGCCCCGCCGCCCGCCCAATAACACTTACGCAGCTTTCTTGAACCGGTCGCGCAACGTCTTCACGTGGTCGTGGGCGGCTCGGACCGACTCCGCCTGACGCCGTACGATCTCGAGCACATTCGCCGGCAGGGAAGCATTGATCGCGTTCTCGTAGCTTTTTTTGGCGGAATCCTCGCCTTGCTCCACCGATTCCAGGATGGTGTGGTCGCCACCTCCCAGGCCCGCTTTGATGTCGATCCACTTGCGATGCAGTGCCCCTGCGGTCGAGCCGGTGCGGTCAGGATTGCGTTCGCCAAAATCACGGATCGCATCTTCCAATTCGCCAGCGAAGCGCGCCCGCTCCATGCTTTGCTCCAGGAAGTAGGACCGGATCTCAGCATCGGTCACGTGTTCGGCGGCGTCGCGGTAGCCGTTCTGCCCATCGCGATTGGTTTCGATCAAATCTGGCAATACGTCTCGATAGTTTTCTTGATCAGCCATGGCTCTTCTCCTTTTACGAATGAACTTCTTTGGATGGCAGGTGCTGACGTGGGGTTTGCGAAAACGATGAATCCGTGTTGTAAGGTCTTCCACCGGATGCTGAGTCTCAGGTCGCTTAATCCTAAGTGTCTGAGGGATTAATCTGATTCACCGGAGGTGGGGCTTTGCATATTGTGCGTCGCCATGACGGGACGCTGCACAACGAAGTCGCTGCTGGTTGTTTTCGGACTTGCTGCAACGGCGTTCGGCCAGCAAGCTATGAATCGCGCGCCCGAGGCTACCGATGGCGGCGCTGCTCCGCCGCCACTCAAAGTCGCTCTTTCGGGAAAGGCTCTGGACAAATACACCCAAGCCCGCAAGAGCGCCCTCGAGTATCTCGCTTCGCCGCGCTGCGCAACTTTTTTGAGCAGCCACGGCTTCCAGCCTGATCAGGTGGCAAACGCACTCACCGAGCAGCAGCCTCAAGACGGAACTGCATCCAGCATCAGCTTCGGAGCTGCAGGGATCATTGGCTCGCAACCCGATCCGCACAGCGGAGATTCGGTCCAGACCGCCTTCAACAACCCCAACTTCCTCACCATGGCGCTGTCGCAGCCGCGCGGCACAGACACCTACTACAACCCGCAGCTGCTCACCCGCAAGATCGCGTACCCGTATTCAAATCCAGTTTCGGTGGTCCACGAGGCGCTGCACAATCTCACGGGCGAAAGCGACGTCGCAATCGCGCAAGATTTCGGATATACGGGTTTTGAACCGCTCGAGTCGAATATCTTCCTCAACGAGACCTTGAAGAAGTACTGCGACTCGAAGCCCTGATCAGGGCAACAGCCCGTAGACAGTGAGCTTTGTCGCGGTTCCCACAAAAACTTTCCCGTTCGCCACGGTCGGGACCGCAAACTTGATCGAGGTCCCCGGTAGATCTCGGCTTCCTGCCTGGCTGCTGTTGTAAAGCTCGGTTGCAACGTTTGACGCGAGGTTCGCGTGCAACACCGCGTTTGCGCCCGATACACGTTGCAACGTCCAGACCACTCCGTTGGAAGTGCCATTCGCCGAGACAGTCGGTGTAGCCCCTGGGAATGAGAACGTTGCCGCAGCGTGCGCCGTTGGCGTGCTCGGCAGCAGGTTATTACTCATGTGAAACGCTTTCAGAACGTCGCTCGCTGCGACAAGGTAGAAGGTGCTGTTGAAGACTGCCGGGGTGCTGAAGATTCCGTGCCCGACTGAGAGCGACTGCACGATCTGACTGTCGCTCGTGCTCTGGTATTGCCCGAGGGAATTGTGATCGAGCACGTAGAGTTTGCCATTTTTTCCGCCGGCGACGACTAATCCACCCGCATGTGCGGAGGTTTGTCCTGGCACCAACAGGGCCCCTGTGGAGCCCAGATCTTTGTCCTGAGTCTTCAGTGTCTCCTCATCGAATGGTGTGAAGTAATCGTTCACGGTTCCACTGCTGGAGAGCTTCATCACGCTGTCCCCGTAATCTCTGCCACCGGTGGCCGCGTTATAGCTGCCGTTTCCGGAGATCACAAATACGTTGGTGCCATCCGAGGAAGGCGCTGAGGCGCCCATCCAAAGACCGCCTTTGCCGTCATTGTTGATGTCGTTGTGCACGTCGGGCGTATCGCAGAAAACAAATCGCTGCGCCAGCGTGGTCGCGTCGTAGCCAAAGAGCCAGCCGTGAAATCCGTTTCGATCGAGGTGGAGCGCGAATGCCACGTACACGACTCCATTAGAGAGCGCCAAGCCCGCGCGCTGTATCGCATAGCGCGAAGCCGTGCTGTCGAATGGGATGACACCGTTTACGCTCCCGAACCCTGTTCCGGGAAAAGAGCCCGCAATCAGCACCGGCCCGCCAAATTTTTCCGCACCCGTAGCAGTATCGAGCGCGTGCAAGCGATGCACGTACGTTCCGTTCTCCACTGTCTTCGCCACCACGTAAAGGGTTTTCCCGGCGCTATCGATGGTCGGAGTTCCCGTGATTCCGATCTCCGGCGTGATGTTCGTCTCTGGTATCGCCGAACTCTGCGCCGTGGTGATCCCGTTCGCGGAATCTATGAAGCTGCGCTTCCATATGGGCGAGGTACTCTTGCCGTCGGCGTCGAATGCATAGAGGCTGTCGTGCTCGGTCGCAACGAACACCACGTTGCGCGGACCGCGGTTAGGAATGTTCAAGTTGGCAACGTACAGGGGTTGCGCGTAGATCTGCCCGTCAACCGTGCGTGAAAAAAGCTTGCCGAAGCTGGAGGACTTCACATTCGAGGTCGTTAGAACTACTTCCTGCGGGTTCAATCCGTTCCGCGAATTATTGTTGTGCCAGGTGTAGACACCCGAGTAATTGGTCATGATGACCTTGGCGGTAGCGCTCTTGCTGGTATTCGCGAGGCTTATGGCGCGGACGGTGTGTGTGCCTTTCGAGTGCGGCGGCGTGTACAGGCCTGAGGTCGAGATCGTCCCGACCGTGCTGTTTCCGCCAGTGATTCCATCCACGGTCCAACGCACCGCGGTGTTGCTTGTTCCGCTCACGGTCTTGGTGAATTGCTGCGTTTGCGTATAAGTCAGGCCGGCGGTCCGCGGCCGAACACTCACGCTGATTTGTGCACTGGCACTGACACTCAGAATTGCAAGAAACGTTGTAAGAAGACTTCTTCGCATAAAGTTCTCCCGGGCGGGGATACTGGGTTGGAAGATGCTCCTGCCGCTCCGGTTGGCCTAGGATTGGCCACACTCGTCACAAAATCGGTCACAAAAACGCGCATTTTCACTGGGGTTTCAGCTGCCCTCTCGGTACTCTCTCAGCACTGTCCAGCCGGACAAGCCGGCGCGACTTCTGTAACTACGCTTCTACGCTGTCTCGTCGTACCATCAGCGCATGGCCACCCAGATCGGACACCAGAGCACCCACAGCTTCGCGGCGGAGCGCCGCTTCCCCCGCTTCAAGCTGGATGTCCCTGTGCGTGTGGTCGCTCATCGGGAGAGCAAGACTCTGATCGTGAATGGCCGCGGCAACGAAGTCAGCGAGGGAGGTCTCGCGATCTTCGTCGGAATGGAAGCCCAGCTCGGCGAGCGCGTGTGGGTGGAATTCACACCACCCTACTCTAGCGACCCGCTGCGCGTCCCGGCAGTGGTGCGCAATCGCTCCGGATACCGCTACGGCATAGAGTTCGACGCCGAGAATCTGGAAGAGAATGAAAAAGTCGCGCGCCTGCGCGAGCTGTTGCGCTTCGCCTCTGGCGGCAGAACGGTCTAGCCAAATTGGAGGTCCCGCCCAGAATCGAACTGGGATTGCCGGTTTAGGAAACCGGTGCACTATCCATTTGTGCTACGGGACCCCGCAAATCCCATGATAACAAGGAACTTTCCGGCACCGTCCTGGGCGTGTTTCCGGAGGTTCCCATCCGCTTAAGATTCGAACATTTCAAGGGTATAATTGAGCTCTGTTCCCATGAATTCTGAGCAGACCATTTCGCCGCTGCGCTTCTCTATCGTTGTGCCATTTCACAACGAGGAAGAGAACGTCACTGAGCTCTACGACCGCCTGAAAGACGTGATGGAGGCGACCGGCGAAACGTTTGAGTTGGTCTTCGTAGATGACGGCTCCCGGGACAAGACTTTCATGCACCTGCACGAGATCGCGGCGGTGGACAGCCGCGTCGTCGTGGTGAAGCTGCGCCGCAATTTCGGGCAAACTCCCGCTCTTGCTGCCGGCTTCGATAACGCGCGGGGTGAGTACGTAATCGCGATGGATGGCGATCTGCAACACGATCCTTATGACATCCCGCTGTTCCTGGAGAAATTGGAAGAGGGATACGACATCGTCAGCGGCTGGCGCAAACAGCGTATCGATAATTTTGTAATGCGCCGGATCCCGTCGCGAATCGCTAACTGGCTCATGGCAAAGCTCAGCGGTGTGGACATCCACGATTTCGGCACCACTTTCAAAGCCTATCGCCGCGAGCTGATCGAGCAAGTCCCGCTGTACGGTGAGCTGCATCGCTTCATTCCGGCTTTGGCTTCCTGGCACGGCGCAACCATTTGCGAGATCCCGATCAAGAACGTGAACCGTGAGCGGGGTGTTTCGCACTACGGTATCGGGCGAACATTCCGAGTCTTCTTCGATCTGCTCACCATCCGCTTCCTGCTTCGCTATCTGTCGCGTCCGCTACACTTCTTCGGGACCTTCGGCATGCTCAGTGTGCTGATGGGCGGCGGAATGGGCGCCTTCCTGGCCGCCGAGAAAGTCCTTTACCACGCGGACATCATGCAGGTGCACGGTCCGCTCCTGATCTTTGCTGCTGTATTGATCCTTGCTGGCGTGCAGCTGGTGGCGTTGGGCTTACTAGGAGAGATGCAGGTGCGCCACTACTACGAGCCTGCCAAGCGCGTGCCCTATTCGGTAGACCGTGTGGTTCGTGCCGAAGTGAAATCCTCGCAGGAAAAAGAGTAGCTCAGGCGGCCCCAGCGCCGCGGTACCACTCCATCGTCCTCCACCCTCTTAGCGCCCGCCTGAATGGCCTCGCGGAAGGTATAATTCGCTGCTGGAGCCATGTCGAAAGTCATTCAATCGGAACTGCGTCTCGCCCGGCGCATGTCGCGGCTGGGAACCGAAACTGCCTTCGAAGTCCTGGTAAAGGCGCGCGCCCTCGAGGCCAAGGGGCGCGACATCATCCACCTCGAAATTGGCGAGCCCGATTTCGATACGCCGCGCAATGTGATTGACGCCGGCGTCAAGGCTCTGCAAGGCGGCTGGACGCACTATGGCCCCTCCGCTGGACTCCCCAAGCTGCGCGAAGCTGTGGCCCAGGATGCAGGCCACCGCCGCGGCGTGAAGGTTGATCCTTCAGAAGTCGTTGTCGTTCCCGGCGGCAAGCCCATCATCTTCTTCGCCATGCTGGCACTGATTGACGAAGGCGACGAAGTGATTTATCCGAACCCTGGATTCCCGATCTACGAATCGATGATCGACTTCGTAGGAGGCAAGGCGGTTCCGGTCGCGTTGCGCGAAGAAATGGATTTCCGTCTGGACGTGGGCGAACTCGCCTCGCAGATCAACGACCGCACCCGCGTGATCATATTGAACTCGCCGCAGAATCCTACCGGCGGCATGATGACCGAGCAGGATGTTCGCGAAGTCGCGCGCGCTATCGGTGACCGCGACATCATGGTGCTCTCCGACGAGATCTATAGCCGCCTAGTCTTTGAGGGCAAACATTTTTCCATCATGTCGGTGGACGGGATGAAGGATCGCACCATCCTGCTGGATGGTTTTTCGAAGACGTACGCAATGACCGGCTGGCGCATGGGGTACGGTGTAATGCATCCTGATCTCGCCACTCATGTTTCCCGGCTCATGACTAATTCCAACTCCTGCACCGCGAGCTTCACCCAGGTTGCAGGCATCGAGGCGCTCACGGGGGATCAAACTTCGGTCGATAACATGAACGACGAGTTCCGCCGTCGTCGCGATCTCTTCTACGGGCGCATCAATCAGATCAAAGGATTCTCTTGCCTTAAGCCCAAAGGCGCTTTCTATATGTTCCCGAATATCAAAGAGACAGGCTGGCCATCGAAGAAATTAGCCGACGCTCTGCTGGATGACGCCGGCGTGGCGTGCCTTTCCGGCACAGCGTTCGGAGCGTTCGGGGAAGGTTATCTCCGCTTCAGTGTGGCCAACTCTATCGAGAACCTGGAGAAAGCTCTCGACCGCGTGAGGGACTGGGCCAAGAAGAATCTTTAGTCTTTCCTCTGTGCTCCTCCTTCTTTTCTGTGATTCGAGGCTTTGATTTAGAATTTGCTCGCCATGAGCAAGAAGCGTGTGTTCGCCACCTGCGATATAGGCGAATCGATCGAACTGCTGCGCAAACGCGGGTACGAACTCGAGGTCTATCCAGGCCCGGAAGCGCCTCCGAAAAAAGTGATCATAGAAAAAGTTCGCTCAGGGATCGATGGGCTCATCACAACTCTGCGCGACAAGATCGACGCGGAAGTCTTCGAGGCAGGGAATGGGCGCCTTAAAGTCGTCGCACAGATTGCAGTAGGTTTCGACAACATCAACCGCGCCGACGCGAACCGCTACAAGATTCCCTTCACCAACACTGCTGACGTTCTCACTGAAGCCACTGCCGAGTTCGCGTTCTTCATGCTAGGCGCGCTCGCGCGCAAGCTCTGGGCAAGCGAACACGAGGTGCGCGAGAATAAGTGGGGCTCGTGGCACCCCTTCCTGCCATTCCTGGGCGACGAAGTCACCGGGAAAACAATCGCCGTGATCGGCACAGGCCGCATCGGCCTCGCACTGATCAAGAAGTGCACCGGCTTCGACATGAACATCCTGTGCTACGACCCGGCGTATCAGAACCACGATTTCGTTACGAAGATCCAGCAGATCATGGACGCACGTACTTCAGCTGGCCTGCAGAAGAAGACCACTATCAAGTACGTGTCATTCGAAGAAGCTTTGAGGCAAGCCGACTACGTCAGCGTTCATGTTCCGCTCTTGCGCGAAGGGGAGAGCGACACGCCGACGTTCCACCTGTTCAATGAAAAAAACCTTCGGCTCATGAAGCCGACCGGCTACCTCATCAATACATCTCGCGGCCCCGTGGTGGATGAAGCCGCTTTGTACAAAGCTCTAAAGGAAAACTGGATCGCCGGCGCCGCGCTCGACGTCTTCGAAACCGAGCCGCTGCCGGCAGATTCACCTTTGCGCGATCCGGCTATCGCAGACCGCTGCCGGCTCTTTCATCACTTCGCCAGCGGAGCCAAGCTCACCCGCCTTTCGACGGACCCGAACGTCGGAATGGCAGGCCGCTGCGCTCAAGGACTCATAGACGTGCTCGAAGGCAACTACGGCGGGGATATCAAAAAGATGCCGTACGTCGTGAACAAAGAAGCCTTCTAAAAGAAAAAGGCGGACCGCAGTCCGCCTTTCCAAAAACAACTGCAACTTACCGTCCGGAAGCTGCGCCCTTTTTGTGGCCGCCCTTTACTTCCAGCTCATTCACCACCTGCTGAACGTTCGGAACGGAAGCAGCGATCTTCTCCGCCTGCTCGCGTTGCGCGGCGTTGTCAACGTTGCCCGTGAGCTTCACGACTCCGTTGTCCACGTCCGAAGTGATGTGCTGCTTGTCGAGGCGGTTCTGGATGAAAGCGGCTTTCAAATTGTCCTTGATCCCGCCGTCCAGGTTATTGTCGATCTTCTTGGCTTCGCCTTCCACGCCTTCCGGCTGCACGCTGATCTGGTTAGCGACGATCATGCCCGGAGCTGCGGCCTTCGCATCGTCTTCGGCCTTGGCCTTCTCGTCTTCCGAGCGGACCTTGCCATCGAGCGTGATGACGCCCTTGTCGCGGTCTTCATCGACCTTCACGTCTTTGAAGCCGTCGCGGTCGATAGCTGAGCTGACCGCATCTTTGTAGGATGGATTGCTGGCCCGGTTCTTGGAACATCCCCAAATCCCCAGGCAGAGCACAAAAGCGGTGATAACTGCCAACATCGTTCTTACTCGCATACACACTCCTCGTCTCGTCTATTCAGGGACAGCATGCAATACGATGCGTCACCTTCGGACGAGGAGGGCTGGGAGCTGCTGCTTAAAAACTGCTGGCCAGAGTTGCTGGAAGATCGATTTACTTCGCCGCCACGCTTGACTGCACCATTGCTTGGAAGAGTTTCAGTCCATCCGCCGATCCAAGCAGGCCTTCGCTCGAGCGGTCTGGATGCGGCATCATTCCCAGGACGTTCCGTCCTTCGCTGCAAATGCCCGCGATGTTGTCGAGTGAGCCGTTCGGATTAGCCCCCGCCGTCACGTCGCCTTCGGGTGTCGAATAGCGGAAGACCACTCGTTGCTGAGATTGCAGTTGCTTCAGCGTCTGAGCATCGCAGAAGTAATTGCCTTCCATATGTCCGATCGGAATCATCAGCACCTCACCCTTTTTCAGCGTGTGCGTGAAT
>JBJMGI010000098.1:0-21969 GCA_045807945.1 Terriglobales bacterium
AGAGAGACTGCCAGCACTTTGTCGGCGCCCATCTCTCTAAGCGGCGGCGCGGGGACAACGTGCGAAAGAAGTCCATCCACCAGCAAGCGTCCGTTCACGCGAACCGGCAGGAACATCCCGGGATACGCGCAACTGGCGCGCACTGCATCCACCAGTCCGCCCTCGCGGAAGGTGACTGGCTCGCCGGTCACAAAGTCGGTTGCCGCGATCGCCAGCGGCAAACGCAGCTCTTCGAATGTTTTTACTTTCAGGATCTTGTTGAGCAGGCCGGCCATGCGGTCGTTGGAAACGAATCCGAAGCGCGAGAGCGTGTAGCGGCCGATGTCTTTGAAGCGGATGATGGCCGCGATCTCTTCCAGCTCTTTCGCCGAGATGCCGCTGCAATAGCAGGCGCCGATAACCGAGCCCACGCTGGTGCCGGCGATGAAATCCACCGGAAGCTTCTCTTCCTCGAAAACCTTCAGCACCCCGATGTGCGCCAGCCCGCGCGCGAATCCGCCGCCAAAGGCGAGCCCGACCTTCGGGCGCTTCCAATCTGTCTTGGTGGTTTCAGCATCAGGCGAAATCGGGCGCGTCAGCTCTTTGCTGAAGGCTTTCACCGAGCGGACGATCTTGGACAACTGGCTCAAACGGTCCCCTGTAATTTGGGCGGGGAAGCTGCTTACACCAATTTTGATGCAGAACCAGAGCAGCTAAGATGCCGCCGAAAGAGCTATTAGCTGCTAGCTCTTAGCTCTTAGCTAAGAAGTCCCCACCCCTCCCGGAGGTCATCCCGAGCGGAGGTCGCCACGGCGACCGTAGTCGAGGGATCTGCATTTGATTTCGGGTACAGCACGGCTCTAGCCGTGCGACACGTTTAGTGAGCCGCGAGGTCACTGCATCCCTGAATACACCTTCGCCGCATCGTCCAGCACCTTCAAGACATGCTCCCGCTCCGCAGGAGTGTTGTAGTCGGGATGCACGCTCGCGTCTTCGCGCACCCGCTCGATCCACTTCGAGAAGAACTTCGCGTCCTCAGGCGACCGTGGCTTTTCGCCCGCTACGGTCACGTAGATCGGAGAAGTCGTCCCATAGGGATAGATGTCCATGATGGGCTCTTCCGCATGGTCGGAGTAGGCCCGCAGCACGCACCAGCCCGACTTCGCGATCGGGACGGTCCCGCTCACTTCGAGCGAAGTCGTCGCCGCATGCCCCTGAGAATCCTTCACCTCTCCATCTTTTTTGTTGATGTCATCCTGAGCGCCAGCGAAGGACCTTGCATTAGATTTTGCTTGTGTAGCCCCGGACCTCTGGTCCGGAGAAAAGATTGTTCTGGCGACGCTCCCGTTGCACACTACCTCCACTTTATCAACTGGAACGATCGATCGCAGCGCAGCGGTGAACTTCACCTCGCCAGCTTTCGCCAACCGCACCTCACCGCCCATAGGCTGTCCACCCAACGTAAACCGCAGGAGCGGACCGTTGGTCGCAAATGTTTTTCCTGCTTTCAGATTGTGCAGCCACTCGTCGAGCTTCAGCGGACCGGGCGGGACGTTCACATACACCCGATTCAGCCCCACCGGTCCGCGCAGGGAAGCGAAGTTGGTCATCGCGTCTGTACCTGCGCCCGCGGGCAAGTGGAAGCCCAGGTTCAGCAGCCGATACCAGATTGCGGCCGACGACTTGTGATCCGCGAAGCCGAGGACTTCGTAGTAGTCCACCTTGCCGAGCGCAACGTCGATGGGGAGCTCGTTGGTGAGCTTCGCGTCCTTGTACGGATCGGGCACCTCATCGAAGGGATGCACCCACCCGACCAGCGCGTCTTTAGTCTGCGCATGCGCCATGTCGGCAACATCGGCGTTCATGGGGACAAGCGACGCGGCGGCAGTGTTGGGATAACCGACATAGCCGGGAATGATGAGGTGCTTGATATTCAGTAATCCCAGGTGACCCCAGTACGAAGTGTGGAATTCCTGGCCAGTAGCAATCAGCGCCTTGTGCTTTTGCGGCTGGGCGATTTGGAGCGAGTCCGATAGGTTGGGGAAGCGCTGCTCTTTATTGACCAGAAGGTCCCATCCGACAGCCAAACCTTCGGCGTCGAGTTCGGTATCGAGGTCAGCTTGGTTGTATTTGTAAGCGCCGCCATAATTCCGATGGATGTGGAGGTCTCCGCTCGCCCACACTTCGGTGTCGCGAAACCGCAGGGGTGCGAGCTTCAGCGGCGGGATGTTTTCGATGGCACCTGGAGTGACCGAGAAATCAATGGGAACCGGCTTATATTCCAGCCCTCTTGTTGCAATTGCTGAGTATTTACCCGCAGCTGCTGCAATGCCTGGATTACGTGATGAGAGATAGTGCCACTCGAAATGCTGCGTTCTCGGGTCGAAGGAGTCGTCTGCATGGAGAAACGAGTCGGTCGTAAACCGAATTCCGTCATTCAGTCGTATTCGGATTCCGCCAAGGTCGTCTGCGCTAAAAGAGGCTTTGCCCCAACCGCGTGGAGTGCCCGCTTTCAGCTCCCACTCATCATTCGAGTTACGAAAACCAATTCCCCCGAAATGGTTCCGATTTGAAACAAACACGATGGTTCCGCGATCGGGCGACCACCGAGGATTGATGTTGTCGTAATCCCCGTACGTCAGCGGGAACACATCTCCGCCTTGCGACGGCATCAGCCAAAGCTGGTGCCATTGGCGGCCCAGGTAGCTCGCGTAGAGGATGCGCTTACCGTCCGGCGAAAATTCTGGACGCGCCTTCCAGTTCGTCTCCTCGTAATGAATTTCCTTTGCGTTGGTGTTCGTGTCAATCATCCCCGTATCCGGCACGCTAGCGCGCCAGATGCCGCCGGTGCCGTGAATGTGTCCGTGGTTCGAGATGAAGATGATGTCTTTTCCATCGGGCGACCACGCCGGCGAAATCTCATGATCGAACTTTGAGTAGTAATAGCGGGGAAGCGTGCTGACGTTCTCTTTGGTGAGTTGGCGGATGGACTTCGGCAGGCCGCCATCCACATCCATCAGGAAGATGTGGAAGTGCTTCGTCCCCACTGTTGAAACATAAGCGATGCGCTTCCCATCTGGCGACCAGCGCGGCTCCACGTTCACGTCACCACCGTTTGTTAGCTGCGACGTCTTGCCGCTCGGGACATCAAGGAGCCATAGCTCCAGCGCGTCATGGTCATACTTCGTGTAAACGACGTACTTGCCATCCCGCGACCAGTCTGGCTGGTAGTCGTATCCAGGGCCGTCGGTCAGCTGCAGCGCTTCCGTGGAATCGATCTTCTGCCGCCACAGCGAGCCCGCCATCGAGTAAATGACTTCCTTGGAATCTGGCGACCACGTGACCCAGCTCGGTCCGCTGGTCAGCTGCGGCAGGTACATCTCGCGAAAGTAATAAGGATGCGGCAGGTCGATCTGCTTCAGCACCGGCTCGCGCTGCGCGAACAGGGTAGCGGGTAGAAGCAGCAGGAAGATCAGTTTGCGCATAGGCAAAGCTTTTTACCACAGAGGACACGGAGGTACACAGAGGAATACTTGCCCTTAGTTGAGCCTCTCCTGCACGTACAGATTCCTCGTATTCTTCACGATCGAGACGATCAGGATGAAGCTCATCCCCACGATCCCCACGCAACCCCCCATATCGAACAGCAAGAACTCCCGCCCGAACAAATGGCCCGCTGGATTCGCTAGCGCGAACAGATTCCCCACAGACAACGCGATGCGCAACTCGGTCGGGCTCATCTTGAAAAACGATATCTGGAAGACGCCGATGGTGTACGTCGCGAGGCAGACTTCGATCATCAGCAGCAGATAGACGATGAGCACCGCGATCGCGACGGGCGCCGACATGATTCCGGAGAGCGCCATGCCGCCGAGCAGGAAGAATGTGCCGACTGCATCCACCACGTGGTCAACGTAGAAACCGTAACGGGGACGCTGGCGGTGGCGGAAGCGGGCGAGGGTTCCATCGAGCGAGTCGCCGAACCAATTAAGCACGAGGAAAATGATTGCGCCGAGCAGCCACAAACGATCCCAGCGTGCGACCCAGTAGCACGCGCCGGCAGCGATAAGGGAACCAAAACCAAGCAGCGTCAGGTGGTCAGAGTTCACCCACTGCGGCATCCGTGCGGCGAGCCAGAGTAGGGCTGATTTCTCGGCACGCGCCAGGAAACTTTCCTGCACGCGGACGGCATTCTTGAATGCGGGAAGCTTGCGGTGCTCGGCTGCGGGCACCGCCGATTCAGAGAGCATGACTTCGGGACTGTAGTCGTTCATGAGGGCAAAGATGCGGGTTGCGGATTTGTAGGACAATCCACCCGTGCTCACCCTTTTATGGATTCGGCATCAGCCGCCAACTCCATGAAAGCAAAGAGCCCGCGGTAGCGGGCTTTTTGCCTACCCGCTTTCGCGGGCCCCCTCGGGGGAGGGAAGTTTGAGATCTGTTACCAGTAGGTCAGCTTCACCTTGTCCAGCCAGGTGCTGTACGAGGTTGCTGCTCTGTTCGCGTCCATCTGGAATGCGACATTCAGGTGCGAGTACGAGCCGGTTCCGGGACGCGACACCGACGTGCCGTTCAGATAACTCTTCACACCATTCAGCGTGACCGCAACCCACTTCAGCTTCGCCGGTGTGGTGCTGGTGGCGGGAACGCGCTGGAACTCGATGGTCAGGTGATTCCATTTGTACCCGACGGGCGTGCTGCAGGTGACACCGGTCGAGGTCCACTTCTTGGCGACGTTGTCGTAATAACGCCAGGTGTGCGTGGCGCGGATATCGCATTCGGTGCCGAAGATGTACTTGGTCGCATCCGCAGTCCGCGTCTGGTTGACGTCGAACTCAAGGGCCTGCGCCGCGGTGGGGTTTGTCATGTAAAAGTACAGGTCGTAAACAAGGTGCGTAGCCGTGTCGTGCCCGCCAACTTCATTCCACCAAAGCGCTGTCTGATAGCTGGTGGAAGGCTTCAGCGTGAACTGTGCCGCGCTGCCGTCCATTGCGGGGGACGAGATCGCCTGGGTGATGGCGTAGGTGGTCGTGGTTCCCGCGCCGCCCGGTCCGGAGCATACGTCGCACCCCTTCCATCCCGTGCGCTGGTCGATGTTAGAGATTGTGGTCTGCGCAAACGAATGCGCGGCAGCGATCATCATCACAAGAAAAAGCAATGCTCGAGTCGTCCTCAAGGTCAGGTGTCCTATATCTAGATTGCCGTTCAGACTCCCTGGCCCGGGAGCATTTGGCTGCTAAAAAATTAATGCAGCTTTCATACAAGACGAAGCGCAATCGAAAGTAGCTCCTCGATTCCACGGTGACGGTAGTAAGCCGGTACTAAGGTGCTCGCTCTAACCTTAACCCTCGTCCCCCGTTATCGCGTGACTGTGATGTTCACCGTCTTCCAGTACAAGCCGGCTGCGTCCTTCGCCTGCACAGTCAGACGGTGGGAGCCAACGCTTATGGTCAGGTATTTGTCGAGTTTCTTAGTGTTGTTGATCTGGTACACCTTCGCGCCATCAACATAGATCTGCATGTACGAGACAGTCGAACTATCGGTAGCCTGCGCGACCACGTGGACCGGCGACTTCGAACTGCTGCCCGCGATTGGCGAGCAGATGGTCACCGTGCGGTTGGTCCTGCTGATGGTGCACGCGCTAGTTACGACCGGGGCGGTGGCCGTGACCTTTGTGGTGGCCTGCGAAGTTGCACCACGCTTGTCAGTGACGGTGGCAGTCACGGTAAAGGTTCCCGCTGCCGCATAGGTATGGTTTGCGCTCGTGCCGGCTACGTCCGCACTGCCGTCGCCGAAATTGATCGTTGAAAGAGCGATCGAGCCGTCGGGATCGCTGGAACCTGCGGTCGAGGCAGTTACGGTCAGCGGCACCGTTCCGCTCACAGGAGTAATCGTTAGTGCGGCATTCGGGGGCTGATTCGCGGGAGTGAACGTCGCCGCCTTAGAGAAATGATTCTTTATCGAGGGCTTGCCAATCGCCTCCACGTAAAGCGTGTATGTGGTACTCGGGTCGAGCCCGAGGGCCGAGAGGTCACGGGCATATGAGGCCGCACCGGTCTGCGTATCGCCCAGCGGCATCAGATTCTCTCCATCCACAGAGATATAGACCGTGTAACGGTCCAGCGTGTTCTCCTGCCCGGTAATGCTCCAAGTGAGGGAGCTTCCCGAAATCGACGCGTTCACAGTGACGCAATTCTCAATCCCGCTTTCGATCTCGGTCCCTTCCTCGTAATCGTTCCAGGTGACTAGTTGCAGAGCACCAAGCTGGTTCGAACTTGAATACTTCTGACCGGCGCGTGCAAGGGAATCAAGCCAAGTCTGGCCGCACTTCTGATTCATCTTCTTGGGAGTGCCGCCCGCCCAGGAAGCCATTGAGTTGTCGAACCCCAAATAACCTGAGCCGACCACCGACTGTGACGGATACTTCAGCGCGGTGCTGTAAAAGCTGTCGAGATAGGCAAGGCCTTCATCGTCTGCGTTGCTGGTGTTAAGGGTGAGCCAGCTAAAACTTCCGGACGTCGCGGCATGCGTGAAGCCGCTGTTATTGCGGAAGATGAATACGGGATTGCCGGGCAGCGCTGCCCTCACCGCGTTCCAGTCGATGGTCGGGTAGGCGTCCATGCCAAAGAAGAACACCGCGGGACGACCATTCAACTGCATGTATGCGGGGGACTGCTCGTAGTTGTTGTACGCGTACGTCAAATCGCTGATCACTTGCTGCGTCAGATCGCAACCTGCAGTCATATTGCATGCGGTGAGGGCTCCGGCATCTTCCATGACAGCGAACTCGAAGCCGCTGCGTGATTCTGCTTCTGTCTTCATGAGTTGTGTGGTCTGGTCTTCGGCCGTATGGTTTGGACCGTACCAATCGATGATCATTCCCTCCAGGCCGCGGCTGATCATGTCGTCCACTTGCTTTGTGACCTGTGCCGCATCGTTCGAGGCATAGCCCACGTTGATGTGGTTCGACTGGCCGAACCACGGCATGAAGTGGGCGTAGATCTTTGTAGTCGCCCCCGGGTAGAGCAACGACTTCGTCGCCACTTTGCTCACGCTGCTGGCCGCAGCATTGCCATTGCTGGACGCGGTGAACGAGTCGGCGGCGCTGGTGTTATTCGCGGTCTCGTGCGTCAGGGTGGTTGTAGGAGTGAGAACAAAACCTTGTGCTCGTAAAGATTGAGCAGGTAGAAAGACGGCTAGCGCGAGGAAGAACCCAGAAAATCGATACAGCATGCGACGGGACCCAGGGGATTGAAGATGAACGCCATGTTAATCCCGATTCTGAGTACGTTGGACGGTACTACGAAGAAATTACCAGCGAAATTCGGCCGAGATTAAGGGGAGGCTCGGCACTGCCTTCCCCAGCGCGCAGAACTTTTACGCCGCGGTGCTCGCGGAGCGTTTGACCGAGTCCGTGATCAAGCGGTTTGATTTCTCAGCCATCTCCATCATCTCTGCTGCTTGCGTTTGACCGATAGCCGGCAAGTAATCGACGAACCGATTGAGAAAATCTCTGGCTGAATCGCGCACCTGCCGCAGGAGTTCGGGCAATTGCTGAGAGACGGTTATCGTAACCGCCTCGAGCTGGGCGGATTTGGCGCGGATAAGTTCCTTGTTCCGGGCGATCTCGGCTTCCAGGCTCCTGCTGTGCACCCAAAGCACTCCGAACACTAGCCCCGTCAAGCCGAGCAGGAGTGCGGTCGAGCCGATGGTCTCTTTCACGGCGCGATCGATGTTGGAGCCGGTCTGTTGTATGTACTCCGAGGACCTTGCAACTTCTGCAGCAGCAAGGGCGCTTACGCGCAGGCGCGCGTCGTCCATCAACTGCTTGCCGCGATTCGAGTCAATGATCCCGAAAGCGCGGTGCCTGTAGCCTTGCTGGCGCAGATGGATCGTCTCCTGCGCCTCCGCCAGCTTGGCTTCCGCCAAAGCCTCGAGCTGCGACTCTGAAGCACGCTCATCATCAGGCCTTGCCGCCAACTCGGAGCGCAACGTACTGAAGTGGACTGGCAACTGTTTTGTGGCGTCTTCATAGCGCTGCAAGTAGGACGAGTCGCCGGTCAACAGGTAGCCGCGCTGCGCGGCTTCTACGTCGAGCAGGTTCACTTCCACGGCCGAGATCTCGTCCTGCAGCGCAGCCGATTGCTGCTTGAGTCCTTCATTCGCCTGAACTGCTTTGAAATTTCGGGCAGTCGAGTAAGCGCCGGCGATGATCAACACCAGCAAAAGAGGGATTCCGATCAGAACAGCAGTTTTTCTTATCATCGCCAGCACGCAGTTCTCCTCATCGAGCAAAAAGTTTCGGACAAGCGGTCACGCTAACATCCCTGTTCCGAGTAGCACAATACATAGGCCCGAAGAAAAACTACTTAGGTGGGATTAGGGCGTTTCGCGTTAGCGACGGCAGCTTAGTAGATAATCAGCGCATGAAAGCTTCACGCGTGGCGATCGCGGTGGTGGTTTTAGTCGGAGCCACAGTTGCTTCCTCTGCCCAGAACAATGATCGGCTCACGATCGCGACTGATTCCCTTGAAACCTGTGTCGTCGATCAACCCTGCTACCAGCAATTGCGCGCTGGAGCGGCCACTGCGCCATTGCAATGGCGCATCGTGAAGGGCTCGCTTCCCGAGGGATTGCAGTTGGACGCTCGCTCCGGCGTGATCTCGGGATTCGCGACAACCGCTGCAGAGTATGAGGTGCAGATAGAGGTCAGTGATTCCAGTAATCCGCCACAAACGGCATCGCGCAGCTTTTCCAGTAAGACTGTCCCTACTCTCGCAATGGATTGGGGAACGCCTCCGACACTGCAAACCACCACGATTTCTGGAACGGTAACGGTATCAAACAATGCCGAAAACGTTCTTGATCTCACGGCGATCATCGTGGCGGTGAATGAGAGGGGGAAGGCGTTCGCGCTCGGATATCAGCATTTCGATCTACCCGCGAAGAGTACCGAGCTGCGGATCACTTTCTCGTCGCAGCTTCCCGGCGGCCGCTACACCATCCGCGCCGACGCGATCGGAGAAGTGGCGGCACGTCACAGGATTTATCGCGCGGCCCGCGAGGCGGGGGCATTCCAAGTTCCGGCGCAGTGACGAACGGCGCCTAGGCGGGGATGGGCGCGACCACTCGTCGTTAATTCGGCGTATGCTTTTCCCGAGTACGTGAATTCTCGAGCTGCTTTCTCGCAGCCACTCGAGGTCCAGCCATGAAACGTTTCCTGCAGAGCTGTCTGGTCGTGATCGCTGTCGCTGCAATGAGTGCCTGTGGGGGTGGCGACAGCCACTCCAGTCAAGACAATGGAAACAATGGCGGTGATGGTGGGCCGAGCGGCCCTCCAGTCGTGGCATCGAACGCGCCGTTCTGGACGCAGTGGGGAGCGAACCCGCAACACTCGGGCGCGGTGGCGATCGCGGGACAAGGCGCAGTCCGTCAACTAGCCGATATTGTCTATGACCAATTTGTCGCGGCTGAGCAGCGCGAGAGCGGGGAAGACCTGCTCGCCCACTACCAGTCACCAATCCTCGACGGCAACGACGTCTACTTCACGGTCAAGTCCGGCTCGTACACCGCGTGTTCATCACCGGGCAATTGGCGGAACGGCGAAGCCTGCGGACCGAATACATGGCAGACGATGGTATGGAACGAAGCGCGCGATACCTGGGTGAACGGATCGCTTGCCCGGCAGTGGACCTTCGCCAGCGACTGGAAGCCGCCGACAAACGGCGCTTCGCTCTCCGGATGGGAGCCGGTCTTCCATCCCGTAGACGCCAACAATTTTCTCTATGTCCCGGGCGCTGCTGGAACAATTTGGAAGGTCGACAAGACCAGCGGGCAATCGGTCGCGCACATCAATCCATTCTCTGGCGCGGGCATTGATGCACCACACATGTTCGTCGCGGGCCCTCTCTCGGCTGATTCGCAGGGCAACATTTATTACAACGTGATCCAGCTCGCGAGTCCCACGCCCGACCCGTGGTTGGTGGACTCCGTAAATGCGTGGCTGGTGAAGGTGACGCCCGCCGACGCCACCAGCACCGTAACGTTTTCCGCATTGTTGCCTGGAGCTCCTGCTGCCGATGGGCAGTGTCCGGGAAGATTCACGGGAGCGAATCCGCTGCCCTGGCCACCTTCTACCACCGCGGTGCCAGCGACTACCGCATGCGGTTCGCAGAGACCGGGAATCAATATCGCTCCTGCCGTTGCTCCCGACGGAACCATTTACACGGTCAGCCGCGCGCATTTGAATCCTCGCGTTGCATATCTGGTGGCGGTGAACCCTGATCTGACTGTGAAGTGGGCTGCTTCATTGCAGTCACGATTGCATGACGGTTGCGGTGATATCGTTCCCATCGCGCCGTCTGGAAATCCGAATCAACCAAGCTCCTGCCGCAATGGTGCAACACCCGGCGTAGACCCAACCACGAATGATTTCGGTTCGGGGAGCGTGATAGACGAGTCGTCCTCATCACCGACGGTGCTGCCTGACGGCTCGGTGCTCTACGGCGCGATCACGAACTACAACGGCGCGCGCGGACACCTCTTCAAGTTCGATTCGGCGGGAAGTTTTCAGGGTGCTTTTAGCTTCGGATGGGATTCAACCCCGGGCGTCTGGCAGCACGATGGGACCTACTCGATCATCATTAAAGATAATCACTACGAGACCGGCCTCTACTGCAATTTCAACAATCCGATCTGCCAGACTCTGCCGGATGGCCCTTACTACATAACGCAGCTCGATCCGAGCATGAAGATCGAGTGGCAGTTCCGCAGCACAAACACGCAGAGCTGCCATCGTAATGCGGACGGTTCACTGAGCTGCGTCTCCGACCATCCGAACGGATTCGAATGGTGCATCAACATGCCCGCAGTGGACGCGAACGGAAATGTCTACGCGAACAGCGAAGACGGAAATCTATATCTGATTCCGCAAGGCCACTCAGGAGTATTCACGACAGCGAGCAGCGTTCATTTCCTGAACCTCGCCCTGGGCGCGGCCTACACGCCGCTCTCCATCGGTCCGGATGGGAAGTTATACACGCAGAATGCAGGGCACTTGTTTGTTGTCGGAAATTGAACAGAACTCTAGAGCCCTTTGGAGGGATGCGCACGCGAAGGGTCGGACTTTGAAGCGTTCGGTGTTAACTTCCTCACCACGAACTCCTGCAGAACATTGATCGCGGCGGTGGTGCCGATGCCGACCGCGGCATTTTCAAAGGTCAATCCGACTCCACGCTCGTTCTTCGGGTAGTAAGTATTGGAGAGCCCGCTCGCGGCGAGCGCGCCAAGCATCCCAGAATAATTCGGCTGCAAGCGCTTGTTGTCGCCCCTTGCGATCACGGCACTTGCGACTGCGTGCATGAAGCGCGACCTCTTGCTTCCCGTTCCTCTATAGAAGTACCGAGGATCTTGCTTGAACAGCGCAGGAAATATCCCGCTGCCGAAAAATGTGCTCGTCACCGAGTCAGCGTACGAGGCTCCGAAGCGTTTTGCGTAGCCCTCGGCGCCTTGTCCGTATCCGCTGTAATAGTTCTGCCACTGCTCGACTCCCGCAAGCGCTCCGGCGAGTACGAATGAACCCGGGTCGATGCTCTGCTTCCATGCCAGCTGGAATTTTTGTTTGGAATTCATCGGAGCCGGGTCAGGCAGATAGGTCACGTAAAAATTCGGGACGAAAGCGATCACGCGCTGCTGCTCTTGCTGCTTGATCTGCGCTTGCGCCACTTCCGCGACGGACGAGCCTACCTGCACCACGACGTTGGCTTCGCCCGCACCCAGCACAGTTGGCGGTGCTTCGAAGGCCTGCCCCGGCTGCAGCATTCCCGCAAATGTTTTGGGCGCGAAGCTTGCGGCGGTGACTATTACCTGAAAATCTCCCGGCGTGACATTTGCAAACGTGTAGCTGCCATTGCTACCAGTGGCTACTTCCTGCGGTGGCACTTGATCTTTGCTCGTGAGCCGTACCTTGGCTCCGGAGACTACCGCTCCGCTCGTATCCACCACCGTGCCGTTGATGCTTCCGGTCATCTGCTGCTGCGCGGCTGCGGTTTGGTCGCCCGCCTGTTGCGTATATGCAATTCCGGGAACGAGCAAGAAGACGACTAAGAAAAAACCCCCGAGGCGAGCGAGACAAGAAGTCATAGGGGAGATAGACGTATGGCGCGCCCGGAGAGATTCGAACTCCCGACCTAACGCTCCGGAGGCGTTCGCTCTATCCAGCTGAGCTACGGGCGCGTAGGTTGATTTTAGCAGTAGTTACGAGTGGTACATCGCTGACTGTCGCCCGGCCGCCGGCCAAGCTGCTTACTGCCCCGCGCCCATCAAGACCATTGGCATGGTCGGCTTCTCGCTGCCGGGCGCGTCCTCTACAGTCACGGCGAACGCTTTGGCCTCTGTTCCCGGCGGTATCGGCGGATTCATCACCATCGCCCCGCCTTTCGCGTCAGGCATAAAGGTTCCCGCGGGCATAGGAGCCGCCCCGCTCATCGGCACCAGCCACAACTCGTACGTCTTCGAGCTCGGGAGAGGAGCCAGGTTGCTGGCCATGAACAGCAGATGCCCTTTATCACTCTTGTACATTGCTTTGGCCACGGGCTGCGGCGCGCCCTTGGGAGTAGCGAGCGAAACTTTCTGTACGTCGGGCGACGTCATCATGTAGAGCATCTCACGCGCTTTTTCAGACTCGTGTTCAGTCCGCGCCAGTTCCGCCACAAGCGACTGCTGCTTCTGCTGCATCTCGGCTTGTTGCTGGCGCAGGTTGGTGTTCTCGCGCCACAAAAATAATCCGAAGATGGCCAGCGCCAAGGACGCAGCGACCGGCGCGATCGCCCACCAGGGTTTTGCGTGATAAAGGATCATCCGCTGACGTCGCGGCGCGTTCTTCACTGCCGCAAGTAAGCGTTCACGCGAGCGTGCCGGCGGCGCAGGACCTGCAGCCGACAACGCTAGCAGTGCAGCGTCGCCGCGCAATGATTCCAGTTCGCGACGGCACTCAGCGCATGTCTCCAGATGCTTTTCCACCCCGGCCGCTTCCGATGCGGGGAGCGAGCCAATGGCGTACAGCGCCAGATCGTCGGCGAATTGTTCGTGCGCTGCCATCAAGCCATTACCTTTCGTAGAGTTTGCAGCGCGGTGCGGATGCGCGTCTTCACGGTTCCCAGCGGCTCTCCTGTTCTTGCCGCGACTTCCGTATGCGTGAGCCCTTCAAAAAACGCAAGCCCAATCGCTCGCCGCTGTTCCGCCGGCATGCCGGCGAGCGCGCCTCGCACTTTTTCGAGCGCGATCTTGCGCGCGGCGTCGCTTTCGAGATCGATGTCCGCCGCGACCACCACGTCATCCACGCTGGTTTCAGGACGTCGCTTTCGAAGCGCGTCGATGGAGCGGTTCCGGGCGACCACCGCGAGCCATGCGGCCAAGCTGCCGCGGTTCGCGTCGAACGCGCTCGGATTGCGCCACAGCTGCATGAATATCTCTTGCATCACGTCCTCAGCTGCGCTCGTGTCGCCCATGACGCGTAGAGCGACCGAATACACCATGCTGGAATACCGGTCGTACAGCTGCGCCATCGCATCCTCGCGGCCGTTGCGAATGCCGCTGATGATCGAGCGCTCCGCCTCTCCGGGTTGAATACGCGCGCTAGCCAAACCTCTTCCTTATAAGTACGCTTCCGGCAGTGCTTCCGGATTCCCGTCTGCCAAGACGACAGGGAACCATAACAGCCTGATTCCGTCGGAAACAAGTACCTGAGAATGCTGACGATACAACGGAGCGCGCACCATGGTCTTCTAAGTCAGAGTCAATCAGGAGGGGCGATGGAAAACTGGAAGAAGGCTTTGATCTTCGGCACGCTAGGCGCAGGCGCGGTGTTGTTTGCTACTGGGCGCCGTCCGGCAGGCGCTATTCTGGCCGGCGTTGGGGCAGCGACTCTGGCTATGGAATATCCGGACAAGTTCCGTCAGTTGTGGGAGCGCGCGCCCGAGTACATGGACCGTGGCAACGAGATGATGGCTGCTATCTCGCGCATCGCGCAGCGTCTTGCGGATTTGCCCATCGGGGGCGGAAGCTCCGAGTGGCGCGAGTCCGTGCAGTAGGATTGCTTATTTAGCGGTTGCGAACTTCAGGAAGAGGGCAGCGCAGGTTTGGCTGCGGCGAAAGACCCGGGCGGCCGCGCGCTCAAAAAAAGAATTCTGGAATGAAATTGTTTTGCCCGCGCGTCGTATC
This sequence comes from Terriglobales bacterium, assembly GCA_045807945.1. Classification (GTDB taxonomy): domain Bacteria; phylum Acidobacteriota; class Terriglobia; order Terriglobales; family Acidobacteriaceae; genus CAVQGF01. Next base: position 14,200 of record JBJMGI010000098.1, read on the forward strand.
TCAGTGACATTGCCCAGGAACTCACTTTCATGCACAGCAGCATCGGGCACCGACAGGGAATCCCCTTGCGTGACGATTCGCCCATTCGAATCACGTCTTACCATTCGGTGAAGGAACAAACGGCCTTCCCGGTTGAAAGCGATCACATCGCCGGGTTCAGCATCCTGATGATCGGAACGTCGGACCAGCAAATCATCTCCAGGACGGATGGCGGGCAGCATGCTCGATCCCTGCGCCCGCAGGCGGGTTGATCCGAAACGGCGCAGAACCTCAGCAATTAGGTCAGCCTTTACTCTGTCGCAATGATCCAGAGTGGCCATTACGGTTAAGAATTTTTCCGGTTCGCGCGACAGGAAGCCTGTGTGCCGCTGATCTTTCCACACGCGAGCGCCATCGTCTCAAACACTTTTTCGTGTTGAAACGCTGGCTTCTTGTACGGTTTCTTGCCGCGCGCGTTCTCCTCAGCGCGCCCCTTCGGGCTGTTCTTTTCGCGGTTCATGATGACCCTTTTTATTGCAGCCCCACTTGTGTGAGTTTCACTGCATTCTTGGTCGTACCTTGCGTGCTGAAGTACACACTCGATGCCTGTGCTGACGTACTCACATTATCCACTACGATGCCGCTCGTGCCACCAGATTCTGATACTGAAGCTAACGAAGCTCCCGGGAAGGCGCCGCTGATATCAAAACTTAGCACAGAGCCGGTGGCTGTTTGGAGGCCCGTGAATAGCAGATCGTGTTGCGCCCCCGCCACCCCCGAGTTCACATCAACATTCGGGTTGAAGAACTCCGTCATTGGTGCGCACTGCACACCGTTCGCGTTTAGGAGCTGCAGCGGGCCTGCACTGGCGCTGGAGTTCATCGCGGGGTAGGCGGTATTGAATCCGATTCGCCAGAGTGCTGGTTTCGTGTTGGCGGTGTTGGTGCCGCAAACATACAAGAATCCCGTGCTGGGAGTTGCTCCGAAGTAGTTGTTGTCGAAGGCTGCCATATGTATATCAACAGGAACCCCTGCCGAGCCGATCCCTTTACTCCCTTGACCCACGCCCACTCTCACGGTGCTAGCCAAGGAGGTGCTCGCCTGGACCACGGTGGCGCTGCTTCCGGTCACCCCATCGTTGCCGGCAAAGGCAAAGACTTTGGAATTACCGCTATCTAAGATCACCCCATCAACCACACCGAACTTCGCGTCGGTGGTAGCGCACGGGACCGGAGTGCCCACCCGGTTCGGCGGATTGGTGACCGTACATCCGGCGCCGCCGATCATGATCGGACCGGCTGCTACGGCGCTACCGTCGCTTTTGATCGCCCACAACTCGCCCAGTGAATCTCCTATGAATACGCGGTTGGTGGAAGAGTCGAATACCGGCGCAGTCAACGTCACCGCACTTCCCGTTCCGGCGACAGGCAGCGTAAAGCTCCAGTCGATAGTGGGGTTGGCATTCAAGGCGCAGTTGAAGACGCAACTGATCCGGCGAAGCACACCGTTATCGTCTCCCACGTAGGCTTTATCGCTCGCATAGTCGATCCAGGGCGATGAGATGGTATCGCTGGCGCTGTTCGAGAAAGTCACGGAAGTAAGGCACGAACTGCCGACGGTGCAGCTGCCGACCGTGGTCGGAGCAACCGTGTTCGTGATAGCGGGTCCACCTTCACCGGTTTTCCAGGTGAGCACATGAAAGATCGCGCTCGTTGCGGTACTTTCTACGAACGCCACCTTGGTGCCGTCGAGCGAGAGCGACGGAGAGGTCAATACCGCGCCCCCTGCGGAAGTGGTCGTGTTGTAGGCCCACATCACCGAAGGATTTGCTTGGGGCGCCAGCGCGGTGGGGCAGATTCCGGTAGGACCAGGTCCACTGTAGAGATTGTTCAAGGCCAACAGGTTGGGCTGGCCCAAGGTTCCGCTGGTTGTTCCAGCCACATTGAGGCCGAACACCACAAAATCGTTTGTGCAGCTAGGGGTGGCATTTACGTCGAACGTGAACTTTGCAGGCGACATGTTGGGAGCAACGATCCCTGTGCCGAGTGAGAAGCTCCAATCGACTTGCGCGCGTCGCTTCGGACCGTGGTTCGCAGGAACGTGGGCCGCCCCCGAAAGAGCCACTGGAGAGACTGTGCGCTGGTTGCGCTGAAGCAGGTTGTACATCATGCGGGGCTCACCCTCTGCGAGCGCTAGGTTTTGGTCGGAGATGGCGTCCGAGTGCAGAACGTGCGCGTAGCTCCAGTCCATCGGCAGACCGACGTTGCGAGCTGGTGTGTTCCCCTGCGCTGCCGCTAGCACAGAGCAGAAACCAGCTACGACAACCAACCCGGTTTGACGGATCCGTCTTTTCATCTCTAAGCCAATCCCTTTAGTTCAGATTTGCCTGCGTCAATTTGATGGCGCAGAATCCGTTGACCGCCGTTACGCCGGTCCCGGTGGCGCAGCCCGCACTCGTTGCCTGATTGCCGAAGTAAATGCTGGAGGCTTGGGGGAAACTGGTTGTATTCGCCACGTTGTCCACCACGATCGCGCTTGTTCCAGATAATTCGGGTGTCGAACCTAAGGGTGAAGGCCCGCCGGCGATGCTGTATGAGAACAAACATCCACCCGCCGGACTTCCCGACCCGCATTTTCCTGCGGGAACCGAAGACTGGCTGAAAAATACCCTGTCCGTCCCGTTCAACAACTCGGTGTAAGGCGAGCATCCGATCCCAGGGTTTCCAGGAATGTTGTTCTTGCTCTGGCTACTGGCGGCGGTGTTGACGACCGGAGGATTCGCCACCGAAAGATTGCCGGCTGCTTTCGTGAAACTAAACACGTAGAACGCCGCCTGCCCGCTGCCGCCGTTTGTCGCGCACGCGTCCAGTGTTCCGACGACGGCTGCGTTGCCGATGTTGTTGCCGTAATAGGCATCGTCAAACGAAGGAGCCAGAAGGTCGAAGGAAGCCGATCCAAAAGAAAGTACTGCCAGGCTTGTGAGCGCATTGCTTGCTTGCGTCATGTGTCCATTGTTCGAGGCGTCTTTGCCTGACACAGCGACGACTGTTCCAAAGGTTCCATCGAGCAAGACGGCGTCGATGACGCCGCCGGATGCTCCGCCTGCACCTACGACAAGGTTTTTGATCGCGGCTGCGCAGCCCACCCCCGGACAGCTGGCAAGCGGGACCATGTAGAGCTTGCCGTCCGATGAACCGACGAAAATTTTGTTGTTTGTGCTATCCAGCACCGGGGGCGCTAACGTCGTTGCTGCCGAGACCGTGATTGGCCAGCCAGTAGCCAGCGCCGGCGAGGAGGCCCCGCAGAAAAACACGCAAGTCGTCTTATAAAGAAGGCCTGCATCGTCACCGAAGTACGCTATGTCGTTCGCATAATCTATCCACAGCGAAGAGCGCGTGTTGCTCGCGGTGGCGGAATACGTTAAGGAACTCATGGTGGCGTTGTTTATGATCCCGAGATTGTCGGGCTGCACGGCCGTATAGGTGTTCGTAAGTATGGTGAACGCTCCATTGCTGCCGGTTGTTCCAATCTTTAGAACGTGGAAGACCGCGCTGCTGGCGGCGCTCTCGATGAATGCTATCTTCGTGCCGTCGAACGATAACGCGGGCGAGGTGAGCACGCGCCCACCCGCCACCGTAGTTACGTTATATGCAAAGCGGACAGATGGGCCGGTTCCCGCACAGAATCCTGTTCCTCCCGGCTCGCTATAAAGATTCTTTAATCCCACCAGGTTCGGCTGCGTACCGCTGCCGGCTACATCGAGTCCGAACGTCACGAAGTCGTTGGTGCAGTCGGGATTCGAGCTGATGTTGAAGCTGTATTTCGCCGGGGACATGTTGGGGGCCACTTTCCCTGCGCCTAGAGTGAAATTCCAATCCACTCGCGAACGGGTTTTGGGCGCTGACCGAAACGTCTTGACTTGCGCTGCGGCTTGCCGGCTGCGCTGGCGAAAGATCCAGTTGTAGAGAGCGCGAGGTTCATGGCGCGCTTCCTGCTCAAAGTCCGCCGTATTAGGCGCGCTGGTGTGAGTAACGTGCCGGTTGCTCCAGTCCACCGGCAAACCGATGTGGGCCTCGCTTGCGTCCTGCGCACTTGCAGAAACCGTAGCGAGTAGCAGGGCTACCAACATCGTCAGCATGCAACGTTTTCCCATGTAAGTTTCACCCGCTTACAGCGCGATTTGTACCAGCGCTGGAGCATTTTCAAATTTTTTGATCATGTTCGCCGACCAGATCCCTGTTCGCGCGAACGACTTCTCGCAGTCTGCTGAAGACGGGCCGCGCATGTTGCCTTCCATGTACGCGAGGCCGGGGCAGCGCGTGCAGCCGCCCACATGTCCACAACCGGAACACGTCGAAAGGTCTTTCAGCCGGATGGAGCGGACTTCGTTCATCTGCGGCGAGTCGTTCCAAATAGCCAGAAATTTTTCGCGGCGAAGGTTGCCGGTCGGCAAAGGGAACTGCACGCATGGGAACACATCCGCATACGGCGAGATGTAGCAGGCGGTGTGGCCGGCGCTGCACGGGGTGCTCTCCAAATCGTCCTGCTTCGCCGGCTCGAAGGGGACGCAATACTCGTCGGCTTCGCCGCCCACCAGTTCCGGCGTGTGCATCAGCTTCTGCAGCTCGTGCGTCGGGATGCGCAGTTTCAGCAGCGACATGTCGCCGTCAATGTGGGGAGTGATCGTGGGATCTACCGTGTAAAGGCAGTCGAGTTCCTTCGCGAGCTCGCGGACGCCGTCCTGGTCCGCCAGATTACTGGTCATCATTACGTTCGCAATGGTGAGCTTGAGGCCTTGCGCGCGCAGGAATCGGACAGCTTTCTTGGTCCGCTCCAGCGAGCCTTTCACTTTCGTGATCGCGTCGTGAACTTCCGGACGATGCGAGTACACGCTGATCTGCACGTTCTCTACGCCGAGCTCCTGCAGTCGCTGAGCTTCCTTCTCGCCGATCAGCAACCCGTTCGTCTTTACCTTCACGTTGAACATCAGCGAGCGGGCGTGAGCGACGATGTCGAAGAAATCTTTGCGCATCAGCGGCTCGCCGCCGCTCAGGGTCAGAAAGAAGACGCCTGCTTCCGCGAGCTGCTCGAGGATGCCTTTGATCTCCGCGGTGTTCATCTCGCCGCGGTCATCGTGGTCCAGATAGCAATGCACGCAGCGCTCGTTGCAGCGGTAGGTCAAATCCATGTGCACGCCGATGGGGACGCCCAGATCAAGAGCACGCTGGTTGATGTGCGCCATCACGCTCATCGTGCGCCACCAATCTCGATAGGCTGATCCGACACGAGCAGGATGCCGTGCGTCGAAAGCTGCGAGACGAATTCTTCTGCATCGCGCATAGCTTCGCTCGCGCTGATCTCGAACTGCTCGCAGACTTGATCGGTGACGATCGTCTCGAGAGGCGTGCGACCGTCGGCCGCCTGCCAGATGGCTGCGGCAACTTCGTTGAGCGTGTAGAGGCTCGAGTCCACGGCGGACATCACGATCATCTCGTCGCCCAGCTTGCGGGCGGCGATCTTTGGACTGCGCGCGATATAGCGTGCGTTCATGCTATGGCCTCGCGTTTCGCGCCGATCATTTGCCAGGCTTCGCTGCTGCGCGTGAAAATCATTCTGTACATAGGAATTTTCGCGGCGAACTCGCACGCCGATTGGAAAACGGATGGCACGGTCGCTTCGTCTTGCGCGAAGAAAAGAATGTTGCGCATTAATGTGCGGATCGCTTCGGCTTCATTCATTGGCTCGAGGCGATTCTCCGGACCTTGCACTAATAGGTAGACCGCGGCGAGCGGCGCTGAAGTGTTCTCGCCTGCCTTCGCGAGCTCTCCAGCGAACGGTGTGCCGTAGGCGGTGTATCCGTTCGCGGACTTGCGCACGTAAGAAACTTCATCGGTGAGTAAAGTCACGTCTTTTGGAGCCAGTCGCGACAGAGTAGTTTTGCCCGCGCCGGAGCGTCCGGTAAAGATGTGCGCTTCGGCATCGCGTACCGCGCTGGCCGCGTGCAGAAGGAAGCCGCCTTCACGCGCCAGCAAGAGCGTATGCACGATGCGCAGCACGGAATCGGTCGCGTACGGGTTCGCCGACTGCCGCACTCGCCCAGTCCCGGCCTGCGGGTCCCATTGCGCAAAAAAGTCTCCGCGACGGAATTCCCAGTCGGAGCCGGAGCGCGTTACGGAGACATCGGCGTCAGGGTCGGCGCTCGAAGCGTCACTGAGTTCGATATCGAACTGAAATTGCGGCCGATCGGGGGTGGAAATGAAGTCTGAATAGCGTTCAGTGAGGAGCCTGTGGAAAGCAGAGTCACGGGTGCGCAACAGGATGGGCATGCCACCCACGGTCACCCCGAGTTCGAGACTGCCTGTCTGCAAACTGTTCCCCTGCAAGCACCTAGGCGCACTCGAGCTGCGCGTGCCCAATTCGGAAGCCGGGGGAAAGCATTCCCAAAATTGAATGAGCTGGTGCTCAAAATATAACCTGAGTCTTGGAATTCGCCTACTAATATGTTACGTCCGGACACCCCCCGCAAGTAACCAAGGTAATGCTCCCTTTGCCAGCCCAAAGCGATACTTTCGGTGCGCTTTCGGGAAGGCGGTTTTTCAATCACGAATCACAAATTGCCAATCGCAAATTCGAGTACCCATGAATCTAGAAGGTGGCAGCAAGCCCGTGTTACCTTCGAACCGCCATGCTCCGCCCCTACAAAGGCATTCATCCGAAGATCGCAGCCGGCTGCTACATCGATCAATCCGCGCAGATCATCGGCGACGTCACCATCGGCGAGAACTCCAGCGTCTGGATGAACGCCGTCGTCCGCGGCGACGTTTACGCCATCAAGATCGGAAAAAATTCCAGCATCCAGGATTGCTCGGTCCTCCACGGCATGCGCGACAAGTACGGCGTCGTAGTCGGCGATTGGGTCACCGTCGGCCACTCGGTCACGCTGCACGGATGCATTATCGGCGACCGCTGCCTCATCGGCATGGGCTCGGTCATCCTGAACAACGCGAAGATAGGCGAGGGTTCGATCGTCGCCGCCGGGACGGTGATCCCCGAGAACACTGTCGTCGAACCTTATTCTTTGTGGATGGGCGTCCCCGGGAAATTCCGCAAGAAGACCGATGACGAGAAAACCCAGGCGATGATCCTACAGTACGCGAAGAATTATCTGGATTACACCAAGCAGTACTTGAGTGAGATGTAAACAAACTCTTCCGTAGAAGCGCAGGTCAACCGGCGGCGTGAGCAGAGTTGAGAATCGCCGCTTAAGCCGCTGAGGTGAGGTTTGATATCAAAAAAGAAGAAATTAGCCGCTGGTGTGATTTCAGCCCTCGTCCCCGGCGCAGGTCAGTTTCTAGTCCGAAGAACTACGGCCGGCATCGTTTGGGCTGCCGCATTTCTCGTCTTTCTTCTTGTGTCCTCTCTCGCCAGATTCTGGAGCAATTACTACGGTCTTGTCGTTTCAGCGTGGGGAGTGATGATTTTTGCGAGCGTCGCCGCCTTCAACGCTTCCTTTCGTCCTAAAGGGGAGGTCGGGCCCAGTCGCTTTTGGGTGATTCTGTTTATTGCAGTTGCGTTTGTCCCAACGCAATTGATGCAGGTCGCATGGTGGCTGGGAGGGTACCGAGTATTTATCGTACCTTCCACGTCGATGCAGCCCACGATTTGGATAGGCGACCGTATCATCGCCGACTCTCACTATTTTCGTACTCGCCACATAAAACAGGGTGAGATCATCGTCTTCAAGAAGGACGATCTCTCCCTCGTGAAGAGAGTAGAGGCTGTCCCCGGCGA
>JBJMGI010000099.1:0-5604 GCA_045807945.1 Terriglobales bacterium
AAGATATCTGCAGGACGGCTATGTCCTCGGGCTTATCGGAATCATTGCGCAGAGTGATGGTTCCCGTGGAACGCAGAACGTGAAAGCCCGGGTCGAGATGCGCGGTCAGGTTGTAGTCGGTGAAGGTGAAGGCTTCCCTATTGATGGCCGCGGCATAGGAGTGAAAACCGCAGAGGACGCTGAGGACGCAGAGGAACTTCAGGAAAAAATTCAAGACTGCGCTTCCCCAGACTTCTTGCGCTTGCCTGCTGCAGGGTTACGACGTTGGCGTGCGAGCTCATACATCACGATGCCGCCGGCAACGGAGACATTCAACGATGGCACCTTACCGAGCATAGGGATTGAGACGACGAAATCGCATTTACGGCGAACGAGGTCGTGCAGCCCCTTGCCTTCCGCGCCCAGGACGACCGCGCAATCCATGTTGTAATCCACTTCGTCGTACGACTGCGTGCCGCGCTCGTCGAGCCCGACCGTCCAGATGTTACGGTCTTTCAGCTCCTCGATAGTGCGTGCGATGTTGGTGACGCGGGCGATAGGTACGTGCTCGGAAGCACCGGCCGAAGATTTTGCGACCGTGCCCGTCACTCCCGCGGCGCGCCGTTCGGGAATGATCACGCCGTCGGCTCCGGCTGCGTCCGCAGTGCGAAGCAGCGCGCCGAGATTGTGTGGGTCCTCTACTCCGTCGAGGACGACAAGAAAAGAACGCTCCGCACGCTTGTTCTCGATGAGGTCTTCGAACGTGAGATATTGCTTCGACTGGGTGACCGCGACTACACCCTGATGTGCGCCGGTGTTGGCCAGCCGCTCCAATTCCTTCTTCTCCACAAAGCGGACTTGGATGCCGTTCGTCCGGCACTCCTCCAGGATGCGCTTCAGCTTGATGTCGTTCCGCTCGCGCGCCATGGCGACGTAGTGCACGCCCTTGGGCCGTGACTTCAGGGTCTCTTCGACGGAATGGATGCCGTACACGGTATTCATGCGAGTTTTCAGTGTAAATGAGCGACTGCCGATTGTTTGCGACTGCTAAACTAAACGGTTATCTAATCGCTTGGGGAGCAATCTGTGAGAGACGTCTTTATTCTTTCGGGCGCGCGGACGCCGATCGGCAAATTCGGCGGCACGCTGGCCGGTATGACGGCCGCCGACATGGGCGTGGTCGCCGCCAAAGCAGCGCTGGAGCGCGCGAGAGTCGATGCTGCGCAGATCGAAGAGACCATCTTCGGAAACGGCCGCCAGGCGGGCGGCGGGCCGAACGTCGCCCGGCAGATATCGATCCGCAGCGGGATTCCGAAGGAAGTCGCGGCTTATACCGTGAACCAGGCGTGCGCCTCGGGAATGAAATCAATCGCGCTTGGGTATCAAGAGATCCTGAACGGCAATTTGGAATGTGTTCTCGCAGGCGGAACGGAGTCCATGTCGCGCCTTCCCTACTACCTCGATGGAGCGCGTTGGGGATTGCGCATGGGCCACCAGGAGCTGGTGGATGGAATGTATCGTGACGGATTTTTTTGTCCCATGTCGAAGATGGTGATGGGCGAAACAGCCGAAGTGCTGGCCGAGCAGTACAAAGTCACGCGTGAGGAGCAGGACCAGTTCGCTTTGAACTCGCAGCAGAAGGGTGAGAAGGCCATCCACTCCGGCCGCTTCGACGATGAGATTGCTCCGGTGACTATCGAGAGCAAAAAAGGTTCGACCACATTCGCCCGCGATGAACATCCGTTTTTAGGCGCGAGCATCGAGAAGCTGGCAAAGTTGTCGCCGGTTTTCTCGAAGACCGGCACTGTCACAGCGGGAAACTCTTCGGGAATCACCGACGGGGCATCGGCAGTCGTCCTCGCCAGCGAAGAGTTCGTAAGGAAGCACAGATTAAAGCCACTGGTCCGCATCGTTGGCTCAACTGTCGCGGGCGTGGATCCCCGGACGATGGGCATTGGCCCCGTCCCTGCGATGAAGAAGATGCAGGAGAAGCACGGGCTTAAGCTCGCAGACTTTGACCTGATCGAGTTGAATGAAGCCTTCGCCGCCCAGGTGATCGCCTGCGACCGCGAGATGCACATGGATCCTGCGAAGCTGAACGTGAACGGCGGGGCGATCTCGCTTGGTCACCCCATCGGCTGCACCGGCACGCGCATCACCGTCACGCTGATGCACGAGATGCTGAAACGCAACGCAAAGCGCGGAGTGGCGACGCTGTGCGTCTCCGGCGGCATGGGCTTTGCGCTTGCGCTGGAGAATGCCAGTTAGGCTACTGCCGCGAGCGATATACTTCTTCTCTCTTTATGGCACTGACCACCCTCATTGTTGACGACGAGCAGCTCGCACGCGACGAGCTGGCCTATCTGCTGAAATCAGTGGAAGGGGTGGACATTGTCGCGCAAGGCAAGAACGGCGTTGAGGCGGTGAGCCTGATCAAGGAGCATGAGCCTGACCTCGTCTTCCTGGACGTGCAGATGCCGGGTCTAGACGGCTTCGGCGTGATCAAGAAGTTGATGTCGCAAAAGGTGCCGCTGCCGCAGATCGTCTTCGCCACCGCCTTCGACCAGTACGCGGTGAAAGCCTTCGAGGTGAACGCGCTCGATTACATCCTGAAGCCGTTCGATAAGAAGCGAATCGCGCAGACGGTGCAGAAGGCCATCAAGAACATCAAGGAGCAGGAAGAAGAAGAGACGACACCGGATACCGCGAGCCGGCTAGAGTCGGTGATCAAGCTGCTGGAATCGAAGCAGCCGCAGCCGCGGGCGAAGGTGCTGATCCGCGCCGCGGGACGCATGATCCTGGTGGACCAGCGAGACATCTGCTACGCCTCGATCGAAGACGGCGTGATCACCGTCTATACCAGTTCGGTCGAAGGCGAATCGAATTGCCGTACGCTGGAAGAATTATCGGATTCGCTCGACACCAACCTCTTCTGGCGCGCGCACCGCTCCTATCTGGTGAACATCAACCGAATCAAGGAAGTGGTGCCGTGGTTCAAGTCGAGCTACCAGCTCCGTATGGACGACAAGAAGCAGGCCGAAGTCCCTGTGAGCCGCGCGCAGACGAAGCGGTTGAGAGAGCTGTTCAGACTATGAGGGAACATCGACCAAGTAGACCTTTTGTTTTCTTTGCTTGGGTCATCTTTACCTATCTTTTCGCTTTCCTAGCCGCCTTGGGTGTGCAGTATTCGGTAAAGCATCAGTTGCCGTTTGAGCTGCTGCGTGATTTAAAGTTGCACGGCGCGCTGCTCGCGGCTGCATGCTTCGTTGCGGGGGTCGCTTGTCCAGCTATTTGGATTATTCCGACTAGCCGTCGCCCCGTGATGATCCTGTTGGGAGCAGCGTTTGGTTTCGGCGCCGTATTTCTTATGGTCGGTCTTTTGATTGTCTTTTACGGCGGCTTTGAGGCAAACATGGGGTGGTTTTCTCTTGGCCTCGCTGTTGTGATTCCGAGCGTTATCTCGGGAGCAATGGCCGGTTATTACAAGCCGCTTCATTCTTTTTTCAGAAGATCATCTGCATAATGGCCAAAGTCGGAGACTGACTCAGAGTAGTGGCAGGTATAATTTCTACATCCATGAAAGCCTACGTTTACGTCACGTTGAAGAAGACTGTCCTCGATCCGCAGGGGAAGACCATCCACGGCGCGCTCAACAAAATGGGCTATAAGGGCGTAGGAGACGTGCGGCAGGGCAAGTATTTCGAGATCGCTCTGAACGGCGGGCTGGACAAGGCGGCGGCGAAGGCGGAAGTCGAGCGGATGGCGAAAGAAGTTCTCTGCAATCCGGTGATCGAAGAGTTCAAGTACTCGATCGAGGAGTGATGCCCCGGAAATCCCAAGTTTTGCGTCGAGCGGGATTCTGCTCGAATCCAATCCATACTGGTCTAAACTAGCAACCAGCAACTAACAACTGAATCTATGTGCGGAATCGTCGGATACGTCGGCAATAAACGCGTCGTGCCCGTCATTATTGACGGGCTGAAGCGGCTGGAATACCGCGGCTACGACTCGGCCGGCATCGCTGTCGCCGGAAATGGCGACGGGTTGCAGGTTCGGCGCGCCGAGGGAAAGCTGCGCAACCTGGAAGAAGCCATCCGCCTGAAGCCGCTCGACGGGACTTACGGTATCGGACACACGCGCTGGGCCACGCACGGTCGCCCGACGGAAGAGAACGCGCACCCGCATCGCGATTGCACCGGCAACATCGTCGTTGTGCACAACGGGATCATCGAGAACTATGTCGCGCTGAAAAAGAAGCTTGCCGACGAAGGCCACAAGTTCACCACCGAGACGGACACCGAAGTAATCGCCCACCTCATCGAGAAGTACCGCTTCGGCAAAGCAAACGGCTCGAGCACGCAGTCACTGGAAGAAGCTGTTCGCAAAACGGTGAATGAACTCGCCGGGGTATTTGCCATCGCCGTGATCTGCACCACCGAGCCGAACAAGATCGTTGCGGCGCGCAATGGACCGCCTGCGGTCATCGGACTGGGCAAAGACGAATACTTCGTCGCCTCCGATATTCCGGCTGTCCTCTATCACACGCGCGACGTCTTCTTCCTCGCCGACGGCGACCTGGCTGTCATTACGAAGGCTGGCGTGAAGCTGAGCGATTTCGCCGGCAAGCCGATCGAGCGGCAAGTCCAGCACATCACCTGGGACCCCATCCTCGCGGAAAAAGGCGGGTTCAAGCATTTCATGCTGAAAGAGATCTACGAGCAGCCGCGCGCTGTGCGCGAGACGGCGATGGGACGCATGTCGCTCGATTCCGGCAAGATCTTCCTCGACGAGATGGAGATCAGCGAAGCCGAGTTCAAGAACGTAAAGAAGATCAACATCGCCGCCTGCGGAACGAGCTGGCATGCAGGCCTGGCGGGTAAGTTCATGATCGAGCGGCTGGCGCGCGTTCCGGTAGAAGTGGATTACGCGAGCGAGTACCGCTATCGCGATCCCATCACCGCGCCTGATTCCATCACGCTTCTGATCACGCAATCCGGCGAGACCGCGGACACCATCGCCGCGCAACGAGAGTCGAAAGCCAAAGGCGCAAAGACGCTCGCGATCTGCAACGTGGTTGGCTCGATGATCGCGCGCGAGGCCAACGGGACGATTTACACGCACGCTGGTCCGGAAATCGGCGTGGCTTCTACGAAGGCTTTTACCGCGCAGCTTACGGCGCTGTTTCTGTTCGCGGTATACCTCGCGGAAAAGCGGGGGGCGATTTCGTATGACAAAGCCAAAGAGCTCATCTCCGAGCTGACGAAGATTCCCGGCAAGCTGGAAGCGCTGCTTTCGCGTGATGAAGAATGTGAAGACCTCGCTAAGCAGTATTCGCGCTCGCAGGATTTTCTGTTCCTTGGCCGCGGCATTCACTACCCCATCGCGCTCGAAGGCGCGCTCAAGCTAAAAGAGATCTCCTACATCCACGCTGAGGGCTACCCGGCCGGCGAGATGAAGCACGGTCCAAACGCGCTCATCGACGAGAATCTGCCCGTGGTGATCATCGCTACATGCGACCGCAACGACCCCGACTCGGTGCTGCGTTACGAGAAGACGATGTCGAACGTCACGGAAGTTAAGGCCCGCTCAGGCAAGGTGATCGCCATTGCAACTGAAGGCGACGAA
>JBJMGI010000100.1:0-11405 GCA_045807945.1 Terriglobales bacterium
CCCATGGCGATCGGCATCGCCTCGCTGTGCAAGATCAATTCCAACATCGGCAATTCTGCTGTCACTTCCGACATTGAAGAAGAGCTGAAGAAGCTGCACACCTCGGTGCACTTCGGCGCCGACACGGTGATGGACCTCTCCACCGGAGGCGATATTCACCAGATCCGCGAAGCCATCCTGCGGCACTCGCCGGTTCCGATAGGAACGGTGCCGATCTACGAGGCGGTGCAGCGCGTGAAGCGCATCGAAGACCTCTCCATCGACCTGATGCTCGAGGTGATCGAAGAGCAGGCCGAGCAGGGCGTGGACTACATGACCATCCACGCCGGGGTATTGGTGCAGTATCTTCCGCTGGTTGCGAGCCGCATTACCGGCATTGTGAGCCGCGGCGGCGCGATCCTGGCGCAGTGGATGGCACACCACCACAAGCAGAATTTCCTGTACGAGAATTTCGATCGCATCACCAAGATCCTGGCCAAGCACGACGTTTCGTATTCGCTGGGCGATGGTTTGCGTCCCGGTTGCGTCGCCGACGCCAGTGACGAAGCGCAGTTTGCCGAGCTCCGCACGCTCGGCGAGCTGACGAAGAAAGCATGGGAATCCGACGTGCAGGTGATGATCGAAGGACCTGGCCACGTGCCGCTCGACAAGATCAAAGACCAGGTGGATAAAGAGATGGAGTGGTGCTTCGAGGCGCCGTTCTACACGCTCGGGCCGCTGGTCACGGATATTGCGCCCGGCTACGACCACATCACGTCGGCGATTGGCGCGGCAATGATCGGCTGGCACGGGGCGGCGATGCTTTGCTACGTCACGCCGAAAGAGCATCTGGGATTGCCGAACGCGAAGGATGTGAAAGACGGCATCATTGCGTACAAGATCGCCGCGCACGCTGCGGATATTGCGCGGCATCGTCCCGGCGCTCGCGATCGGGACGACGCGCTCAGCTACGCACGCTACACCTTCGATTGGGAGAAACAGTTCGAGCTATCGCTCGACCCCGAAACGGCGCGCGCTATGCACGACGAGACTCTGCCCGACGACTTCTACAAGGAAGCCGCATTCTGCTCGATGTGCGGCCCGAAGTTCTGCTCGATGAATTATTCGTCGAAGGTGGACGAGTACAACAAGCAGGTCCACGGCCTGGAGAAGAAGGACTACTCAGAGCTGGTACAAGTGCTGACGTCGAAGTAGCAAGAGCGAAGACAAAGAAAAAATCGCCACAGATGAGCACTGATCAATAAAATCAGTGCAAATCAGTGGCGTTTTTGTTTTTGGACTAAAGCGGGGGCTAGAAGCTAGAAGCTGCTTCACTCCATATCCGAAATCTGTACCACGCCCTTGGCGTCCTTTTTCAGAGGCGCGGCGGGCGAGGCAGTCGGATAGTGCCGCACGGTGACTTCCTGGAAGCCATCGTCTTCTGTTCGCGCTATCGGCCTACGTGGCGAGGGCTTGGCGATTTTCGCGGCAGGTATCGCTGCGACCGGCTTCTGGGCAGCCGGCTTGGGCTGCGCCGCAGCTTTTGCAACCGGTGGAAGCGCCAAAGCTGCTGGGAGTGCCGGGCGAGTGACCTCGGTTGAAGTTGCGGGAGAGGCTTTCGACTGCTTCCCGCCCGCGGCTAACAGAAAGATTCCGACTAGTGCCAGACAAGCAGCCGTCGCGAACGCATTGCGCCAGATCGGCCAACTATCGCGCTCACGCGGTGACCCGGCGACCTGCGGCACAGTCTGCGTAACGCGCGGCTGTTGACGAACCGCAATCTGTTCAATTTCTTTCTTTTTCTGTTCGCGATGCATGATGTGCGCCGCGGCTGCTGCCAACTCTGCTTCGCGATGCGCCGCTCGCTCGCGCTCGGCGCGTAGCTTTGCCTCTGCTGCCTGGCGCTCCATGCGGCGCGCATTCCACTCCGCTGCGGACCGGCGTGACTCCTCAGCTCTTGCCGCGATTTGCTTTTTCAGCTCGCTGCTGAGCACCTGCACCTCGGAGCGTTTTTGAGAAGCCCACTTGCTTGCACGGCCGAACGCGTCTGCCGATGCGATGCCCGCTGCTTTCATGAACGAACCTGTTTGGGAAGCCAGCTTGCCTGACAGCTCTCGCGCTTGCGCCGATTTTTCCGAAAGTGACTGACGAAATTTTTCTGCGTCAAAAGATGGCGGGCGCCGCTCTTGAAGGGCGCTTGTCATCGGAGCGGTATCCACTTCCGGCTGAGGCTCAGGCACAGAAACCGGGCCCACGTGCACGGGCTCAGGAATCGCAACTTCCTGTTTCGTAAACGTCCCAGCGGCTACAAAGATCGAATCAGATCCTGTTTCCGCGGCAAGCGAGCTGGCGCGCTCGAGCGCTTGCTCTGGCGGCAGCACCTCGGCCGTGATCTCGTAATCAAAATCGCCATCCAGCTGGCCTTTGAGTCCGGCGAGCTTTTGCTCGAGGTCGCGCTGCAACTCAGGCGACGACGTATGAATGCGAAAAGACATGGGAACCCCTCTGGGCGGAATCGTGCGCAAATAGACCGTGGCTTTCGGTTAGACGCCAGAGTAGGTGTTGGGGTGGCCAGCCAGAGAAGAAGGAGGTTAGTTGACTTCGGCGAAGTCCATTCCGTCGGCGTATTGCAGCCCGGCGATGGTGCGCGCGAAATACTGCACTTCCAGATAAGCCTTCATGATCTCGATGTGCATCAGCTCGCGCTCCTGCGGGCTGGAGCAGGTCAAACGTGCATTCTCGAGTGCTAAGTAACGATCGTGGGCGAAGACGAATCTGTTCAGGGCGCGTTCCATTTGCCCGCGATTCTCAAGCCCGCCTCTCTCAGCGCGTATCCTACAAAGACCTTAGTCGTGCGCGGATTCGCGCTTTACTAAAGCTGAGGCCCACTCTTAATCGCCTTTTTGCGAATTTTCGAGCACTGCAGCCGCCCGTGAAAGTGCCGACGTCACCAAGCTTAGCTGTGCTTGCGCAGCCTGCGCGTCCCCATTGTCCACCGCCTCGGTGACGCTCGGGACCACCACGGCAGCGTATCCAGTGAACTCTCCCGGAGCGTAGATAGTGTGGCGGAACCACGGACGCTTCGGCAGCCCTTCCGGGGCCAGCAACTGGCGCTCGGCAGAGATCAAAGCTTGATTGAGTTTTTGCTGCGCTTCCGTCGCCGCAGGGGGAGCAGATTGCGCCGCCAGTAGCGCATGTCCGGCATTCGTGAACCGGTGCGCCGCATCCAGCGACGGAGCAAAATCCGGCGACTGCTTGCCGAAAGCGGTGCTGCATCGCCGCTGCAGCGCTTCAAGATATGCGGTGATCTCTTTCCCGTAGGTCTCGTAGTCGTGCGGCAGCACGTCCGCATTCGCCATACGGAGCACCTGGATGCCGAAAACGCGCGCCATCTCCTGCTCATAGACAAAATTCGGATCGGCAAAAGTTTGGAACCATTGAAAATCGTCGAAGGTGGAGTGGTAAACGCCATAAGGGCCGCTCGATCCGATGTCGGTTGAAGGAACACCGATGTGCTGCAGGAAAGGAGTGAAATCGGAGCCGCTGCCGAGGTCGCCGACCGGAAGGTCGGATGTGGGCACATTCGGCTGCTTGCTTTTTACAGCATCATTGTTCGTCGGGTTCTGTTTCGACTTGAACCAGGCGTCGTAAACGGAGCCGCCGGTCGGGCTCGGTACCGCTTTGGTCACGTCGCGGGAAAACTGCTTGAGACTTGGGACGGCGGAAGCGGCGAAGAGGGAACCGCTTACCGCCGTGTCCATATTGAAGTACACGACCGCCGCGCCGAGCTTCTTCTCCTGTTCTTCAACCCATTCGGTAGAGCCGATCAGGCCTTGCTCTTCGGCGTCCCAGCTGCCCAAGATGATGGTGCGCTTCGGGCGCCAGCCCGTCTTCAGCAACTCGCCCAAGCCGTGGACCGTCTCGAGCATCGCAGCCGTGCCGCTGCTCGGGTCAACGGCGCCGTACACCCATGCATCGCGGTGATTTCCGCCGATCACCGTCTCATTCGGAAAATCTTTGCCGGGGATGGTTCCGATCACGTCCCATATCGTGCGATAGGCATAGTTAAGCTTCAGCCGCATGTGCACGCGTGTTGGCCCCGGTCCCACGTGATAAGTGAACGGCAGGCCGCCTTGCCAGTCACGCGGCGATTCCGGCCCGCCGATCTCTTGCAGGATCAGCTTGGCATCGCCGTAAGAGATGGGCATTGTCATGACGGTCGGCATGTCACCCGATTTCTCCGGCGCGATGCGTTTAGAATCGGGCAGGTCGGGCACGGAAGCGAAGCCTGGAGTGCTTGCGTCGCCCGGATACTTAAAGATGTAGCCAACCGAACCACGCTGCACACCGCTATCCGGCCGCCATGGACCTTTGGGATAGACGTCACCCTTCACGTAGCCATCGTCGCTCGGGTCGGAGTAGATGATCACCGCGGCGGCGCCATATTGCTCAGCAACGTGCGACTTCACACCGCGATAATTGTTGCCGTAACGCGTGATCACGATCTTCCCGCGAACGTCTATTTTCATCTCCTGCAGCTTGCGGAAATCTTCCGGCCGGCCGTAGTTGGCGTAGACCACATCGCCTTCGACTTCACCAGATGGCGAGCCGGCGTTGAATGGCTGCACCACTCGCGGATCGTCTTCGTACCTATCACCGTCAACGTGTTCGCGTAATTGCAGCGGCTGCCTGGCGATCTTCGGGTAAACGATCTGCAGCGAGACTTCATCGGGCTTACCCGCCAGCCAGACCTTGTATTCGACGATCTGGGTCTGCAAACCGGCAGCGCGGAATTTTTCGGCGACGTAGTCGGCTGTTTTGCGGTCTTCCGGCGTCGCAGTCATATGTGGCGCGGAGGTCAGAGTCCGCAGATGCTCGCCCGCGAGCTTCGCGTCAGGAACGGCAATAAAGGATTTCTCAAGCTGCGCCTCAGCCTCGGCGTCGCGGAATCCGGTGATCGCGGTGGCGGAGGCCGTGGAAGACGTTTGCGCCGGCTGGTTTTGCCCGGCCGCGGGAAGGAAAATCAGAATTCCGAGAAGGGCGACAATCACACGTTGCATCGAAGCTCCCATATCAAACCCTACAGCTTACACTGAAAGAGCGTGACCACCCGGCCCACATCTCCTTCCGAAGACTTCCATCAGGACACAGACGAAGCTTTGCGCGTCGCCGCAATGGAAGAAGCCGAAGGGATCTCGCCGCCCATCCAGCCCGGCACGCTGGAAATGCCGCGGGTCATCAGCGCGCTGCGGCACCGCAACTTTCGCTACTTCTGGTTTGGAAACTTCCTCAGCAATATTGGAACGTGGATGCAGTCGGTCGCGCAGGGCTGGTTGGTGCTGGTGCTCGCCTCGCAAGCGCCGCCCGCATTGTTTGGAAGCACTGGGCAGCGTTCGGCGTTTTGGCTCGGCGTGGTCGCATTCGCAGCGTCGGCCCCCATGCTCGCGTTCACTTTGATTGGCGGAGTCATCGCGGATCGTGTCGACAAGCGCCGCCTGCTGATCCGAACGCAAAGCGTGATGATGTTTTCTGCTCTCACCCTGTCGGTGCTCACGTTCACCCGGCTGATTAATATTCCAGAGATCGTTCTGCTCGCCTTCATCACCGGCACCGCGATGTCGTTGAATATGCCGGGATATCAGGCGCTTGTGCCCAGTCTGGTGCCGCGTGAAGACCTCACCAACGCGGTCGCACTGAATTCGGCGCAGTTCAACCTTTCGCGCGTGCTCGGGCCGACGCTTGGCGGGTTCGTCATGTTCTGGTGGGGGATTCCGGCGAACTTCCTGCTGAACGCGATCAGCTTTCTCGCCGTGATCTTCGCGCTTACACGGATCGAGTATCCCGTGCCGGCGCAGCAGGATGATTCCGCTGGATTGTGGCAGCGGCTGGGCGAAGGCTTCCGTTACGTGCAGGAGCGCAGGCAGATGTCGTCGCTGATATTGCTTGTAGCCTTGGCGAGTATCTTCGGCGTCCCATTCCTTATGTTCGTTCCGCTCTTCGCGAAAGACATACTGCATGTCGGCGAGCGCGGCTTGGGACTCTTGATGGCCTGCTCGGGTGCGGGGGCATTTCTGGGCGCGAGCACCATCGCTTACTTAGGCAAGATCAAGAATCGGGGCAGGTTTGTGGTGATCTCGGCGTCGGGGTTCTTCGCCGCGATCATCGCCTTCACATTCTCGCGCGAGTTCGCGCTCTCCGGGGCGATGCTCGCGATCGCGGGCTATTGCATGATCCTTACCGTCGCTAACGTGAATTCGCTCTTGCAGCACTTGGCAGACGACTCGATGCGCGGACGCGTGATGAGCATCTACGCGACTGCGTTCCTGGGTTTCGCTCCTGTGGGAAGTTTGATCGCCGGCTCTCTAGCCGGCGCGATCACCGCACCTATCGCCATCGCAGGCATGTCGAGCCTGGCGCTGGTCGGGACCTGGGGACTTTACTTCTCGCGCAAAGAACTTCGACAATTAGATTAGGAGGTCTTGCGATGAATCGCACCCTACGCAACTGGATTCCATGGCTTCTCGGCGTCGTTGCCGCAGCCGTATTCTTCGCAATCGACGATTTTCTCGATCACCTCATGTTGCGTCTGACTTCCGCCAATGTTGCGCTCGAGATCTCTGATGCCATCACAGCAATTCTGATCGGCGCACTTGTGGCGCAACTCGTGCTGCTTTATCAACAGCGGCAGCAGCAGGCGCAAGCGCGCCTGCAGCGCATCGCCGAGATGAATCATCATGTCAGGAATGCGCTACAGGTGATCGCGTATTGGTCGCTAGCGGATAAAGAGATGAAGCAAGTCGAAATGGTGCAGGATGCGGTCAACCGCATTCAGTGGGCGCTGCGCGAGATACTCCCCCGCGATGATGATTACCGAGAGATTCCGGAGAAGGTCGCCTAGTTAGGTTCAACGATCACGAATTGCGCTGGCCGCGAATGGTTTTTAGGAAAATTTACGCTTCCACTACCAATCCAAACTCCGCGGCCGGCGCGAGCTGGAATGCCAGATTGGATTCCCGACCCCCCAAAGTCCTCATCACCAAGAGCAATCAGGATCAATTCCCGATGGCTGTCCATCTTTAGAGCTGCATGCGCTTCTATCGTTAAGGCGTAGACCAATGCTCGTCTCTCATTGAATAGCAGCTTGGCACCGGCGATTGGATCCAACTCGATTTGCCGCCGTCCCCGAGCAGCCGTGAGTTCCACAATTACTGCGTGCACGCGCCTCCAGCCGAGATTCCTCAAAGTGTGATGGGCTGCCCCCGAAAGGTAGAGAACCTGACCTTTCTCGAGCTGTTGTCGGATAGGCTGCTCACCTTGTCGCTCGTCCGCTAGAGTGGCTTTTCCAAGCATCACGACGACATAATCGCGCTCCGCGCTGAGAACCTGGGTTGCTTCGCCGTGCCACAACCCCAAGTTGTAAACGTTAGCGAACGGTGAGCCAAGAATCTGGCTGATGTGGGGTTGGTTCCCGAGTTCTATTGGAGGCGTTTGCGAGTTTTGCGCTTCGGCTCGGTAAACGAGCAGCAAACCGATAGCTAACACTTTGAGCTTTACGGCCACAGCCCTTTACCGTACCGCAGGTTTCCTGCGGAACACCTTGCGCACGGCCTGCACGATGTACGGAGCCGTGAGCCCGTATTTATCCATCAGCTGCTCGGGTGTGCCGGACTCCGCGTAGGTGTTCTGTATCCCAACGAATTCCATCGGCACCGGACGCGTCTTGCCGACGGCGCGAGCGACTTGAGAACCCAATCCGCCATCCAGCAGATGTTCTTCCGCGCAAACGATAGCGCCGCATTCGGTCGCGGCGATCTCGATGGCTTCTTCATCAATCGGCTTGATGGTGTGCATGTCGAGCACGCGGGCGTGGATGCCCTCTTGCTCAAGCTGGGCCTGCGCTTGCAGAGCGTATCCAACTTCGAATCCCGTGGCGATGATGGCCACGTCTGAGCCTTTGCCGTGGATCTTCGCCTGGCCGATCTGGAAATCGTCATTTTCGTTATAGATGATCGGCGCCTTGGCGCGTCCCGTGCGCATGAACACCGGGCCAACGTGCTCGGCCATGCGGTGCACCAACGCGCGCGCGCAGAATTCATCGGAAGGGCAGAGGACAACAAAGCCGGCAAGACCGCAAGCGAGCGCCAAGTCTTCTACCGACTGCTGGCTCGGGCCGTCTTCGCCGATGGAGATGCCGCTGTGCGAGCCGACAAACTTAGCATTCGCGCCGGTGTAGGCGACAGCCACGCGCAGCTGGTCGTAACCTTTATCCATTAGGAAGACCGCGAACGAGGAAGCGAATGGGATTTTTCCTGTCATCGCGAGCCCGCCGGCGATGCCGACCATGTTCGCTTCCGCGATACCGACGGTGAAGAAGCGATCAGGAAATTTTTCCTGGAACTTCGCGCTGAAGGTTGATTTTGCCAGGTCGGCGTCGAGCGCGACGACGTTCGGGTTCTTCGCGCCGAGTTCGGCGAGGGCCTGTCCGTAAGCCTCGCGCGTCGCCATTCCCATCTTCAGTTGGAACGTAGTCGTAATGGTAGCCATTAGATCTTCGCCGCCTCCAACTCTTTCACTGCTGCTGCGACTTCGTCCGGCTTCGGTGCCACGCCGTGCCACTTTACCTGGCGCTCCATGAACGAGACGCCCTTGCCCTTGATGGTATTCGCCACGATGCAGGTGGGATGATCGGTCGAGTTGTTGCGCGCCTGCTCCAGCGCCGGGATGATCTGGTTGTAATCGTGTCCGTCGATCTCGATCACGTTCCAGTTGAAGGCGCGGAACTTGTCGCCCAGCGGATTAATGTCGAGAATCTTCGCGGTGAAGTCGTCGAGTTGCTGCTTGTTGTTGTCGATGATGAGCGTCAGGTTGTTCAGCTTGTGGTACGGCGCAAACATCGCCGCTTCCCAGTTCTGGCCTTCCTGGATCTCCCCGTCGCCGGTCATGACGAAGGTGTGGAAGTCGGCTTTGTTCAGCTTTCCGGCAAGAGCGATGCCGATGCCAATGGAGAGTCCCTGGCCGAGCGAACCGGTAGAAGCTTCGAGAATGGGAAGAAATCTCTTGTCGGGATGCCCCTGCAGCGGCGACCCGAGTTTGCGGAAGGTCGGCAGCAGCGCGTGATCGATGTAGCCGGTCTCGGCAAGTACGGAATAGAGCGTCGCGCAGCCATGACCTTTCGACAGGATGAAGCGGTCGCGGCCGTCCCATTTGGGCCGCTTGGGATCATGGCGCATCACTTTGAAGTAGAGCGCCACCATCAACTCGACTTCAGATAGCGAGCCGCCCGGGTGACCGCTGCCCGCCGCACCGATCATCTTGATGATGTCGATGCGCATGTTGCGCGCGATCTCCTTCATTTGTTCGATCGAGATGGAAGGTGAGACGGTGGTCGTTGTCATGCTCTGGATGCCTCTCCTGCCGCAGCGCGCCGTGCACTGGCCTCCGCTGCGTTCTTGTCTGACGTCGCGCGGTACGGTTTAGCCGCCGAATCCGCCAGCGCGGCCGCCGCCGCTTCACGCGCCTTGCGTACTAGATGTTTGCCGTTCGAGGTGAGAAAGCGCGCGATCAGGTGCGCCACCTCGTGCACCAGAATATTGTCCGCTGCTGAAAGCCGGCTGCTCTCAACATTGAGCACTCCAAGTACCCGCGCCGCTAGTTTGATCGGCACGGCGAGTTCGGGCCGGCCCTTCGGATCCCCAACGGAAATATCTTTTGATTTTGTGATGCCGTTCTTTGCGACGGAGCCAATGTTGCTCTCGCCAAATGCAAAACTGTCGCTAGCTGGCGCGTTTCCGCGATGCGCGACGAGATTCACCCGCTCACCAAGCACCAGATAGACAGACAGAGACTCGTATCTACGCCCGTCTTCCAGCAGCTCCAGCACTTCGTCAAGAGGGGAATGTCTGTTGGTCGGCCGCCAGCTGTCGAGCACACGTTTAGCTTCGGCCACCAGCACGCGGGGCGATGGATGCGCTTTTTTCAAGGTCTTTTCCTGTGTGTGGAGAAACGAGGGAACCACGACATTCTATGGCTCGCACCTCGGGCTGGTCAACGCAGAAAACTAAGCGCAGAGCTCCCGCTCTTCGACCGGATAGAGTGCAGACTTGCGACCTGCCGAATCAAAAGGCAACCGCTCCTCGGCGCGCAACGTCTGCCTAAGAAAGGAGACGATATGGCAAACTCACGCACCACCACCGACCACGAAGAGATACGCCGATGGGCTGAAGAACGCGGCGGCGTTCCGTCGACTGTCATAGCCACCGAGCAGGGCGGCGAGCCCGGCATCCTGCGCATTGATTTCCCCGGATTCAGCGGTGAAGGAACTCTGGAAGAGATCTCGTGGGACGACTTTTTCCGGAAGTTCGAGGAAAGCAATCTGGCCTTCCTGTTCGAAGATGGTTCCGAAAGCCGGTTCAACAAACTGGTGAGCCGGGAGACCGCGCAGAAGAAGGAATCTTCCGGTCGTAGCCGCGGGCGAACCCGCTCTGCTCAGGCACGCGGTCGCTCAACTACGGCTCGGCGCAGCTCCGGAACTCGTTCGCGCGCGACTCGCGCGAAGAGTTCGCGTTCCTCTGGACGCAAGCGCAGCAGCTCGCGCACTTCTGCGCGCGGCCGCAAAACGTCCGGAACCTCGTCGCGTTCGTCGCGGTCGAGCGGAACCCGCGCTAGCTCATCGCGATCGCGTAGCGGTCGCACCGCATCGGCGCGCTCGCGCTCCGGCAGCTCGGGTCGCAGCAAGAGCAATACTACGGCGCGCGCGAAAAAGACCACCGCACGGGCCTCGAGCAGCAAGCGGAAAGTGCAAAGCTCGCGTGGGGGTCGCAGCGGCTCGCGTAGAGCAGCTTGATTATTTCGCGGTAAGGGGGTTGTGCAGCGGCCCGCTTGCATTCGCGGTGGGTCGCAGCGCAACACTCGGGGCGGAAACTGCAGCCGGCGACTCGAACCACTGCTTGATTTGCGGCAGCACCTCGCGGGTGGCCTTCTCGCCGACCTTCACCAGGTCAGCGGCGCGGGCGAAATCGTCGTAGCCGAAGCAGGCGATGTCAGGCTCGATGATGATGTCGGAATCGCCCTTCCACGTGGCCGACATTTTGTCCGCGGCGATTGAGAAGCACTGCCCGATGACGTCGAAGACGTGCCGCGGACCGGTAGTCGAGTTGCACCAGTGTGCGCTTAGAGAGACTGCCAGCACTTTGTCGGCGCCCATCTCTCTAAGCGGCGGCGCGGGGACAACGTGCGAAAGAAGTCCATCCACCAGCAAGCGTCCGTTCACGCGAACCGGCAGGAACATCCCGGGATACGCGCAACTGGCGCGCACTGCATCCACCAGTCCGCCCTCGCGGAAGGTGACTGGCTCGCCGGTCACAAAGTCGGTTGCCGCGATCGCCAGCGGCAAACGCAGCTCTTCGAATGTTTTTACTTTCAGGATC
>JBJMGI010000101.1:0-29077 GCA_045807945.1 Terriglobales bacterium
CACGTTGTTCGAGATCTCAATCGCCTGGTCGAGGCCGTCAGTAGGAATCAATGAGACGACGGGCCCAAAGATCTCTTCCTGCGCGATGCGCATTTTCGGATCGACATCGCTGAAGACGGTGGGCTGGAAGAAGAAGCCGTGCGCGTAAGCGTCTTTATCGAGACGTGAACCGCCGGCCGCGAGCTTGGCGCCTTCGTTCTTGCCGATGTCGACGTATTTCTGCGAGGTCTCTACCTGCGCTGAATTGATCTGCGGCCCCATCTGCGTGGATGCTTCGAGCCCATTACCGATGCGCAGTGATTGAGCGTGGGAGACGAGCGCGTCGCGGAACTTGTTGAAGATCGATTTATGCAAAATGACTCGGCTGGTGGCAGTGCAACGCTGGCCGGTAGTGCCGAAGGCTCCCCAGAGAACGCCCTCGACTGCCAAGTCGAGATTCGCATCGTCGAGAACGATCATCGCGTTCTTGCCGCCCATTTCCAGCGAACAATGCTTGAAGCTGCGGGCGGCGACTTCGCCGATCATGCGTCCGACTTCGCTGGAGCCAGTGAATGAGATAGCGCGAACGTCAGGATTCGTGAGCATAGGCGCGCCGGCTTCAGGACCGAAACCCGTAACGATATTGACCACACCTTTGGGCAGGCCGGCGTCGAGTAGCGCCTGCACGATGTTGATGGTCGAGAGCGGAGTATCTTCCGCGGGCTTGATCACGCAGGTGTTGCCGCAAACCAGCGCGGGGAAGAGCTTCCAGGATGGGATCGCCATCGGGAAGTTCCAGGGCGTGATCATGCCGCACACGCCCACGGGCTGGCGGATGGACATTGCAAATTTGTTGGGGAGTTCGGAAGGAACCGTTTGTCCGAAAAGACGGCGGCCTTCGCCGGCCATGTAATAAGCGGTATCCACAGCTTCCTGCACGTCGCCACGGGTCTCGCTGAGGACTTTGCCCATCTCGCGAGTCATGTCATTGGCGTACTGCTCCTTACGTTCGAGCAGAATCTCGCCGGCCCGGAAGATGATCTCAGCACGACGTGGTGCGGGGACTAAGCGCCAGGTTTCCCAGGCTTTCTTCGCGGCTGCAACCGCGGCATCAACGTCTTCTTTATTCGAGCGCTGGAAGAGGCCGACTACATCGCGGGTGTCGGCGGGATTGAGGTTCTCGAAGGTCTGTCCAGAGCGGGACGGCACCCATTCTCCATCGATCAGATTGTTGTAAGTCTTGGGCGCGGCCATGGTTCCTTGTAAGTCCGTGAGGTGGTTTCGAACTAAGTATTGTAAATGAAAGATGCTGGAGGCCGGAAGAAGGACTCAGGTGCAAAAGAAAAAGGCGCCCGAAGGCGCCTCGGTTGTAGCAGCAAACACTACGCTGCGTTCTCGTCTTTTTCGATATCGTCGTTGCCGATCTCGTTGTCGCGATTCGGCTGCACGTCGGAGCGATTGCCGCGGAAGTTGTCGGCGATATTCTGGCCGGCATTCTTAACATCATCCGCGATGTTACGGCCGGCGTCTTTCACATTGCCGAAGGTGTTTTGCATCTTGCCTTCGACCTGTTTGCCCGCGCCCTTAGCTTCCTGCTCTTCGTTGCCGGTGACTTCGCCGAACTTCTCCTGCGCCTTGCCGGCAAAATCCTTCATTTTTCCTGTAACGCGATCGCTATCCATGTTTACTCCTCCTTTTAACTTCTTCGACCTAAATTGCTGCTCTGCGTCCAGTTATCAGCTGGAAAATCAATGCCACAACGGCCAAAACCAGCAGCAGGTGAACGAACCCCCCAAATGCGTAGCCGCTCACGACACCGACCAACCAAAGAACCAGCAGAATCACGAAAATCGTCCAAAGCATTCCCGCACCTCCCAAACAGTTACTCTCACACCGCAATGATTGGGTGCCATTCTGACGCTTCAGGTTGGGTCAAATCGGGAGCTGCTGGATATGCGGAACGGAATCCAGCAGCTCAGGCGGGAAAAAGATCAGAGCAGCAGGAGAACGCGGCGTCCGGGGAATGGCGCTCGAGCTCGGCCAAGGGAAAGATTCCGGTTGCGAGCGCAATCACCGGAATCCCAGTCGCGCGGGCGGCACTGATGTCGGCGGGGGTATCGCCGAACAGCACGACCGTCGCGTCAGGAAGAACCTTGTGCGCGAGCGTGAGCGCGTGCTGAAAGATGGCTGGCCGGGTTTCGTGCGGATCGGAGAAGGCTCCGAAGGTGAAGTAATCGCGCAACCCGGCGGCGCGTAACTTTGCCCACCCGATCGTTTCAAAGTTCCCAGTCGCGACGCCGAGGATTTTTCCCCGATCATGCAGAGAACTGACGAGCTCACGGATAGACGGGCAGAGCTCCGGGCGTAGATCTTTGCTGTTGGCTTCGACCTCGGCACACATACGCGAAATGATCCTGGGTAGCTCGTTCTCGAGAGCGCGCGCTGGAATTCCGGCCCGCGTGGCGACGGCGCGAAGAATCCCAATATCGGTGTTGCCATGCATGTGGATGCCATCGGTGTTCGCTTCAACCTTGAACACTTCGCGAATGGCGTTGAGGAAGGCGAAGTAATGGACGGCGTCGCGGGAATTCAGCAGCGTGCCATCGATATCGAAGATGCAAATGTCCGCCTGCTGAATAAGCTCCTGAGCGCGCGCGAGGTGGTGGAGTGTCGCCATTTACCGTCTGCTACCATCATATCTTCATGCGTATTTTATTCATCGGCGACATCTTCGGCCGTCCGGGCCGAACCATCGTGCGGGAAAAGCTGCACGAGGTGGTAGAACACCACAGGATCGACTTGGTCATAGCGAATGCTGAAAATTCGGCCGCGGGATTCGGCATCACGGCGCCTATAGCGGAAGAACTATTCGAACTGAAGATCGACGTTCTGACCACCGGAAATCATGTTTGGGACAAGAAGGAGATCATCGAGTTCTTCAATTCGGCGAATGGGAATGCAAACAGTCTTGCGAAGCGAGTTTTGCGTCCAGCAAATTATCCGGTAGGCACGCCAGGAACGGGCGTATTCGAAGGGAAGACTAAGGACGGAACCGCGTACGCGGTGATCAATCTGCAAGGCCGCGTGTTCATGGCAAGCAATGACGATCCATTCCGGAAGGCAGACGAGATTCTGAAATCAATCAAGGCAAAGGTGATCTTTGTGGACTTCCACGCGGAGGCCACGTCGGAAAAAATGGCGCTGGGCTGGTATCTCGATGGTCGAGTGACAGCAGTCGTCGGCACGCATACGCATGTGCCCACTGCAGACGAGCGCATCCTGCATCAGGGGACAGCATTTCTGACAGACGTGGGGATGACGGGACCTTACGACGGGATTATCGGAGTGGAGAAGGAGCACGCGCTATCGCGGTTCCTGACCAGCATGCCGTCGCGGTTTGAGCCGGCGAAGAATGAGCCGAGGTTCTGCTCGGTGATCGTGGATTGCGATGCGATGAGCGGACGAGCGAATTCCATCAAACGATTAATGCTGGAGTAGGCTGGCGGTTACGGCGCGCTAACGCTCTTGCCGTGACAGAAGCTGCCGACCGTGCAATAAGCGATGATCCCGGCACCCGCCGCTGCAAGTGCACCAGCCCCGATCGGAACTACTGAGCCAGGCGCTCCCGGCGTGATGGGGGTGCATCCCGAGTTCACGTGGCGTGTGTAGGATTGCCCCTGCGCGACAGTTATCGGCTGACCTTTGCCGTCATCAATTGTGACTGCACCTTGCGTGGGGCTGATGGTCAGACCCTGAGAATTGTTGTAAACGCCGAATTTCGCGGTTACGGCCACTGGTTTTACGACCAGGCCGACCGCTCTCACTTCGGTACCGCGCAGCGTGGTTACGTTTACGCCGCCGCAGCCTAAATCCAGCTTGTTATCCCCATAAACCACAGAGCTGTTTTCCGGAACGGTCACGCTATAAGAATCTGCAGTGATGTTTGCGTTCGATGCAGCCATGGTCTGCAACCGGTCGCCCGGGAAGATGTTGCCATGCTGAGCAATAGGGGTTCCGTTCACATTGGCGCTACCCTGGACGTTCAGAATCCCAGGCGCAACCTCAGCAAGCAGGGCAATAGGCACACTGAGAACCAGCAGCCACACAGTGTTTTGGAGAATTTTAGGATTCATGGATGGCATCAGTAGCCGAAAACGAATGTACCCCGATTTTGCTTCGAGCGTCAACAAAATTCAGAGCTGTTCCCAAATGGTAATGATGGTTAAACCCTATGATTCCCAAGGAGTTGCTGTGGTCGTGTGACGTTCGTAATGGGAACCAACCCTCCTACGGTGCTGAAGCGGAGGGAAGTACCGAAAGCGCAAGATCGTCAAGCCAAACGGTGCCTTTTACCCGCGTCGGCTGGGGACCCTGCACGATGCGCACGGCCAGTAAGTGAGACTCAGCCGGAACCGTGAAGTCGACCGAAGTAGGTTGCCAATTGTTGGTGGCTGCAATCTCCGGCCCGGTCGCCACAAGAGTGCGAGAGTAGTAATCCTCAACACCGAGCCTAGGTGGAATAGCGGCCAAGAGATCTTTGGTGCGGGCGTAAGCGCTCAGGCGCATGGTAGTGCCAGGAGTAGCCGGGAATATCTGCCAGATTCCGGCGTCTGTGGTCGAGGCGCCGTTGTAGGTGACGGCCAGCGAACGATGCCCGCTGTGAGGGTTATCGTCATCCTGGAAGAGAACCACCGCACCCGTGTTGTTGAAGCGCCAATCGAATCCCGCGTTGCGAATGTCGTCTTCAAAGCCGGCGTTGACGAGCGATCCATTACTGCTATTACCACCTTGCTTGCCTTGATCGGCGGCTTGAATCTCATCCCACGCGGAGCGTGCTTGCGCAGGCTGCTTCTGCTGGATCAACCAATCTACGTAGGCGACGGGGTTCCCCGAATCAAGGGATTGATGCATTGCGACTATGTGTTGCCAGACTTGGGCGGCGGCATCGGGTTCGTTGTAACGCACCAGCAATTCGAGCAACCGAAAATGCAAGTCGGCCCGCGCAGGCAAAGCTGCGAGCACGGCGGGGGCGCTGTGCGTTGCTCTCCAGCAGGTGTCTATGACGGAAACAGGGTTGGGCGGATCGTTTTCTAGAACCAGGCGAAAACGCTGCATCGCCGCAGCTGTGTCGCCGCGGCTCAGATAGAAATTTCCTTCCGACACCGCGGCATTCAGATTCTTGGGCTCGGCTCCGAAAGCCTTGTCCAGAGCGCGACCTTCTGCCGCGGCATCACCCACGCCCTTGTACGCGAGCGCGAGGTCGAGCCAGTAATCAACGATCCAAGGGTTGAGGCGAGTCGCCTCTTCTAACTCGCGCACCGCAGTGGAGGGATCGCCTTCCACAAAAAGTGCGACCCTGCCCACCCAGTGATGCCGCGCGGCGTTGTAGGGCTCCATCGCAGCAGCGCGGCGTAAGAAGGAAGGATCATCTGCGGTGGCATATTTTTCAGCGATTGCGGAGCGCGAGACGGAAACAAGGGAGCCAACAGCCAGAACTGCGCTCGTGACCAGGAAAGCGGTTTTCTTTTGGAGCGTATCGAGCTGCACGATCGGTGACCCCCGGGTAGCAGCGGATCAGCTGCGCGAAGCCTCGTCGTAGTAGCGGCCGCCGTACTTGGAGCCGTAGTAGTACTGGTAATTCAGGTCAGGAGCACTCAAATCTACGGCATTCACGACCACACCCATCACCTTCGCATTCACGTGAAGCAGGAGGTCGCGAGCGCGACGAAGAGCATCTTTGGTGGTTTGTCCGGAACGGATGACGAGCAATACGGCGTCTGCCTTCACAGAAAGCAACACTGCATCTGTGACGGAAAGAGTAGGCGGAGTATCCAGGATGATGTGGTCATACTCCTGCCGCCATTGCTCCAGCAGAACGCGCATACCGTCAGACGCCAACAATTCAGAAGGCTGCGGAGGCGGCGGGCCGGACGGTAAGACGAAAAGGTTTGGAAGCTGTCGCGACATCGTGACCGCAGTGTCCGCCGCTTCTCCACCAGCAAGGATCGTACTCAGTCCGGAGCGATTGCTGATGCCGAGAATGGAGTGAACGCCGGGGCGTCGCATATCGCAATCCACCAACAGCACTTTTCCGCCCTTCTGTGCGAGGACAATCGCGGTGTTGACGCTGGTCGTGGTTTTACCTTCCTGCGGTAGCGCGCTGGTGATCAGAATGGTTTTCGGCGGCGAACCCAGGGACGAGAGCAGGATCGACGTGCGCAGTGCACGATAAGACTCGGCGATGCCCGACTTGGGGCGAGCGTGAGCGATCAGCCCGACTTTAGACTTTGTCGCCGCCTTCCCGCCCGCAAGCATTTTTTGCTGAGGCGTCTTGGCGAGCATTGCCAAATCACGATGGTTCAAAGGAACGATGCCAAGCGCCGGTAGAGCCGAAATACTTTCCACCTGCTCCGGCGTGCGGACCGTGTTATCGAGAATCTCAAGCAGGAAAGCGAATGTGACGCCTCCGGCCAAGCCCATCATCAGGGCGATCGCCAAATTGCGCGGGATGTTCGGTTGCGATGGAGCAAGCGGCACGCGCGCGATATCTACCTGGCGGATGTTGCTGGATTTCAGTCCTGCAGAGACGCCAGCTTCTTTTAATTTCTGAAGAAGGCCGTCATAGAGCTGGCGGTTGCCATCAGCTTCACGCTTGAGCAGGTTGTACTCGATTGCGCTCTGGTTAAGCGTATTCGCTTCTTGTTTCTGCGATTCCAGTTGCGCGCGCAACATCTTCTCGCGCTGCAAAGCGGCAAGGTATTCGCTTTCGGCGCGGGAGCCGGAGTTCTTGATTTCGTGATCGATGGCAGAGCGCACCTGTTGCAGGCGGCTGGTGACTTCCTGCACCTTCGGGTACTGCGGCCCGAACTGGCTGGTGAGCTGCGCGAGTTGATCTTGCAGATCGAGTTCTTCAGTCCTGAGCTTCGCGACGAGCGGCGACTGCGTGGCGCTGGGGCTGGAAGCGGCGTTTGCCGAAGTGGCTTGCTGATACGCCGATTGCTTCAAGATGCGATCGGCTTCCGCTTCGGTCAGCTCTTTGTTCAGATCGTCGAGCTTCGCGGTGATGATGTTGGTCTTCTCGTCTCCACCGATGATGCCGTGCAGCTTCTGGTATTCGACAAGTTTTTCTTGCGAAGTCTGCACCTTGATCTCGAGGTCGGCGAGTTGGGTGGAGAGCCACTCGGATGCCTGCTGCGTGGATTCGTACTTCGCGCGGCGATTGAAGTCGACAAAGCCGGTGCTGTACGCGTTAGCGATAGCGGCTGCCAGCTGCGGATCGGGATTAGTCACGCGAATGTCGATCAAGCGGGTGTTAGGGACTGGAGTGACAGTCAATTGACTGTGCAGCTTGCCGATAAGAGCCTGTTCCTGTTCATTGCTTAAAGGAGGCGACTGCAATCCTGCCGCGGGGTGCGTAGCTAGGCTTCCGGCAAACCGCGGGTTGGAATCCAGGTGCAGTGCTTTGATGACGTTCAGCGCCAGGGTATCGCCCTGCAGGATGCGCACCTGCGTATCCATCTGCACGGTGTAGTCGTAGTCCTCGGCGTCGGCGGAAAAATCCTTCTGGTTCATGCCGAAGGGGTCCGGGTTCTCTTTATTCACCGAGAGCCGCGCTACAGAATCGTAGGTCGGAGTGATGCGCAAGGTGTAAATGGTAGCCAGAGTAAGGACGATGAGGGCGGTAGCAATGACCGTCCATTTGCGCTTGACCAGGATGAGCCAGTAATCAGCCAGGGCAGGATCGGAAGATGCCAGCGGGACGTGGCCCGGCGAAAGCATCAGCCGAATGGCCTCGGCGGTCGTCGGCGACAGCTCGGTCTTGCCCAGATTCGAAGGAACTAGTTTGCCTGTTTCCAATCCCACTCCGCTCGGGTGATCGAAGCCATTCGCATCAAGACACAGTTTGGGGGAGTACCGATTCTACATCAGAGTTGCTGCTGCCAAGGGGAGATTTCCTGAGAAATAGGGTGTATCGCGGTAGTAACGCTAAGGAAGCACCCGTTTCTGCCAAGGATTTCGCTCTGAGTTGACGACAATCGCCAGCAATGTAATTCTGGCCAGAATGCAGTTACGCAAAGATCCCATAACGCGCTCCTGGGTCATCACCGGGGATGACCCCGAAAAAGACAACCTGGAGACCAAAATCGCCCCGTGCCGCTTCTGCGCGGGAAGCAAGGACTCGCTCCAGGTGGTCGGGTCGGTGCCGTCGGAAGCGCCTCCAGGTTGGGCGGCGCGGTCGGTGGTGCATCCGGCACCGTTGTACCGGATCGAGGGCGATCCCAAGCGCGAAGGTGACGGCATCTACGACCGCATGCGTACGGTCGGCGCGCACGAGGTGCTGATCGAAAACCCAAAGCACGATCATCAGCTCTGGAATTCCAGCGACACGGAAATAGAGCGCTTTTTGACTTTGGCAGCGCAGCGGATACAAGACCTGAAACGAGACCAGCGGTTCAAGTACGTCACCATCCTCAAGAACCATGGCGCAGTGGCAGGTCAGGATTTTGCGCATCCCACGTCGCAACTGACGGCGAGCACGTTCGTCCCTCGGCGAGTGTTGCACGAGCTTCGCGCGGGCAAGGACTATTACAGCCAGAAAGAGCGCTGCGTCTTTTGCGACATCCTGGCGCAGGAGCTGCGGCAGGGCAGCAGGATCATCGAAAAGGTCGGCGATTTTGTCGCGTGCTGTCCGTATGCGCCTCGGGCGCCGTACGAGATATGGATACTTCCGCAGACACATGAAGCATCGTTTGAGCGGGATGCGCTGAGCCATCCGGCGAAGCTGAAGGATTTGGCAAATCTGATCCGCAGGACATTGCTACGGGTTCGCTCGCTGACCGAAGACTTTCAGATGGTGCTGCATACCGTCCCGAATACGCAGCACAAATCGCGCGCGCTGCAATATTGGAAGACTATCGACGAGGATTACCACTGGCATATCGAAATTCTGCCGATCCTGGCGGGCGGCCGCGCGAAGTCGTACACATTCAAAGAGGTCTACTACACGCCTGTGACTCCGGAGACGGCGGCCGCCAGATTGCGCGCGGTGGATATTGACCGCAAAGATGATTAGGGCGACTCGATACACGATCGTGCTGGCTGCGGTTGCCACGCTGCTAATGGGCGGATCTTCGTTCGCACAAGCTGCGGACCGAACTGATCACAAGCGAGAGGTTCTTTGGCAGAAGCTCGAAGCGAAGACCAAGGCCTTGGACGAAAAGTTCGACGGCGTACTTGGTGTGGCGGTTTTCGATCCGGCTGATGGGAAGACGCTGCTCGTGAACGGTGACGAAGTGTTCCCGCAAGCCAGTTCGATCAAAATCGCGATCTTGGCGGAACTCTATCGACAAGAGCAGCAGTCACGGAATGGCGCGAGCGGGAAAGCCCGCCTGGCGGACGTTTATACCGTCCAGAAGGAGGATCTCGTCGCCGACAGCGACATCATGCTTGGGCTAACTCCTGGAGTGACGCGCATCACCAACCGCGATCTGGCGACGATGATGGTCGCGGTAAGCGATAACAGTGCGGCGAACGTTCTGATCGGGCGGCTCGGAATGGACAACGTGAATGCCACGTTGGCGAGCGTCGGACTGAAGAACACGCAGCTGCGTCGAAAGATGATGGACCTGAACGCCGCGCGCGAGGGCAGGGAGAACGTTGCAACGCCGCGCGAGATGCTGCTGCTGCTCCAGACTATCTACGCGAACAAATTGTTCTCAAAAGAGCTGACGGATGACTTCATCACCGTGCTTGCGACTTCTTGGGAGCAGAATTCGAAGCGTAGCGCGATGGTGCGAGGCCTTCCTGCCGGTGTCCGCTCAGCAGAAAAGCCGGGCGAACTTGAGGGAGTGCGCGCGGATTCTGGATATGTTTTTGCGCCGAACCGGCCCTACATCTTATGCGTGATGACGACCTACGATAAGGATGAGAAGCAAGCTGAGGACGTAATATCCCAAATCGCTACCGAGACCTACGCGTACTTTGACCTAGTTGGCCGTGCCTCTGACTACGGCCGGGTGATCTCACCCAGGAATTCGAAGTAAGTCTCTTCTGCTACTGCACTGAGGTTGTGGCACCTATATAATCTGGAGCTTCAGAGCCTCTCATGCCCCTCTTGTGGTTGCGCATCGCGGTCATTTTCTACGGCGTCGGGCTGCTCTATTCCTTTTTTGGCCTGAGCCGCAAGAGTGACCTGCTGACGCGGCTCGTCATCCCCGCGACTGCACTCGGCGCGCTGCTCCACCTGGTCTCGCTGGTCGAAACCACTCTTGAATACGGGCACATCGCGCCGACCACCATCCATCACTCGGAATCGCTACTGGCGTTCCTATGCATGGCGCTATTCCTGGCGGTTTGGGCGAGATACCGGACGACGGCGTTCGGAGTCTTCGTTTTCCCGTTGGTTTTTCTTTTGACCTTCGCGGCGTCTGTTGGGCAGCAGCCGCCGGAGTTCACCTCGCAGCTATTGCGCAAAGGATGGATCGTTGCGCACGTAGCACTGATCTTCGCGGGATACGCTGCACTTTTCTTGAGCTTCGCGGCGAGCATCATTTATCTACTGCAGGAGCGCGGACTCAAAGCGAAGAGTTCCGGCATGATCTCGCGGCTGCCGGCGCTTGAAGTGATCGACCAGATCGGATATCGCGCGCTGCTGCTCGGCTTCCCATTCATGACCATCGGATTGGTCGCGGGATCGGTTGTAGCGGAGGCGCAGTTCGGCTCGGCATTCTTTCTTGATCCGAAAATCCTTCTCTCACTGCTGATGTGGGCGATGTACATGCTCTTGCTATTCACGCGCTGGAATTCTGGATGGCGGGGACGGCGAGCGGCGTTCCTTTCAAGCTTTGCGTTTCTCGTCGCGCTGATCGCGTGGGGCGCGAACTATTTCAGCGGAGTGCACCGCTTCTTGCAATCATGAGACTTTCGCTCCTTGGCGTGAATCATCGAACTGCTCCAGTGGAGATCAGGGAGAGGTTTGCGATTCCCGAGTCGCGCCTGGCGGAGGCGACAGAGCGCCTGGCGCATTTTCCTGGAGTAGACGAGGGGATGATCGTTTCGACATGCAACCGGGTTGAGCTGCTCGTTTCGTCGGTGAATGGAAGGACTGACCTGCGCCGGTTTTTGTGCGATTACTTCAAAACGGACGTCTCGCCTTACGAGCAGCATCTTTACGAATTCCAGGAGCGCGAGGCGGTAAGGCATTTGTTCCGCGTTGCTGCGAGCCTCGACTCGATGATCGTAGGCGAGCCGCAGATCCTGGGACAGGTAAAGGAAGCTTTCGCGGTCGCGCGCGGAGTTGGGGCGGTCCGGTCGAACCTGAATGCGGTGGTAACAAAAGCATTCGCGGTCGCAAAGCGAGTGCGGCACGAGACGCAAGTTGGAAGCTCGTCGGTGTCGGTGGCCTCGGTCGCGGTGGAACTCGCAAAGAAAATCTTCGGCTCGCTGGAAGGGAAGCATGTCTTCCTGGTCGGAGCCGGGAAGATGAGCGAGCTGGCGGCGCGTCATCTGCTTGCCCATGGAGCTGGTTCGATCTTTGTAGCCAACCGGACACACGATCGCGCGGTTGAGATGGCGCGACGTTTCGGAGGCGAGGCCATCCGCTTCGACCAACTGTACGAAACTGCAGACCGCGCCGATATCGTTATCTCTTCGACGGGCGCGCCGCATGCGATATTCCGTCGCGAGCACGGATTGCAGTTCCTGCAGCGCCGAAAAAACCGCCCGATGTTCTTCATTGATATCGCCGTGCCGCGCGATGTCGATCCGGAGATGAACAAGGTGGACGGAATCTTCGTCTACGACATAGACGATCTGCAGTCGGTGGTGGCGTCGCACTTGACGGACCGCAAAGGCGAAGCGGAGCGTGCGGAGCGGATCATAGAAACCGAAGTGGATAAATGCCTGGCGCGATTCAGCGAGCAGGAGATCGTGCCGACGATCGTCTCACTGCAGGAGCAGATCGAGACCATACGGCAGGCAGAGATCGATCGCGCGCGCGGAAGATTGGGTGCGATGACACCTGAGCAAGAGCTTGCGGTAGAGGGACTGACCAAGGCAATCGTCAACAAGATCCTGCATACACCGATCACCACATTGAAGTCGGCAGCGCGCGAATCGGAATCGACAACGCTGGAAGAGACAATACGCCGATTGTTCAATCTAAAATCCGATACACACAAGAAAGATCCTCCCGAATAATGGCCAAGCTACGGATCGGCTCGCGCGGCTCGCAGCTTGCGTTGTGGCAGGCAAACCATGTTGCTGCTCTGCTCCGTGAGCGCGGGCATGAAATTTCCATCGAGATCATCAAGACCACCGGCGACAAAATCACCGAAGTCGCGTTATCGAAGGTGGGAACTAAAGGCATGTTCACGAAGGAGATCGAGGAGGCACTCGCGGAACAGCGGATCGATCTAGCTGTGCACAGCCTGAAAGACTTGCCGACCGAGCTCGCGTGGGAATTTGCGCTTGGAGCCATCTTGCCGCGGGAAGATGCGCGAGACGCGTTCGTGTCCCAGAAGTTCAGTTCTCTTACTTCACTGCCGAAGAAGGCTCGCGTCGGCACGAGCAGTCTGCGGCGGGAGGCGCAGCTGCGAGCAATGCGTCCTGACCTGCAGGTGCTTTCTTTGCGCGGCAACGTGGATACACGACTGCGCAAGTTGGAGAGCGGAGAATTCGAAGCGATCATCCTGGCTGCGGCTGGGTTGAAACGATTAGGAAGAGAAGAAATGGTGCGAGAGCGTCTTCCACTGGATGAGATGTGTCCGGCGGCTGGGCAGGGGGCGCTTGCCATCGAGGTGCGCGCCGCGGACTCGGGCACCGCTGAAGCGATCGCCTTTATGGACGACGCAGCTTCTCGCGCGACAACGTCATGCGAGCGCGCGTTGCTGAATGGGTTAGGCGGCGGATGCCAGGTTCCGATAGGCGCGCACGCGGAGTTCAGCGGAGAGCAACTGGTGCTGACGGCAGTAGTGGCGTCTCCCGATGGAACACGAGTGTTGCGCGAGCGGCAGATGGACAGGGAAGCAAAAAAATTAGGCGAGTCGGTTGCGCATCAATTATTGGGGAAGGGAGCGCAAGAGATACTTGATTCGATCTACGGAACGGCCGCTCCAGCCCCGGAGCAGCCGTGAAGCCGCTTTCGGGAAATAGAGTGCTGGTGGGCCGGGCGGCCAAGCAGGCGAGTGCATTGAGCGATTTGCTGCGCAACCAAGGCGCGAAAGTAATCGAAATCCCTTTCATAGAGATCAAGCCGCCGAGTTCCTTTGCGCCGCTCGATGGTGCGCTGCGAAAACTGCACACCTATGACTGGCTAGTGCTTACCAGCGTGAACGGGGTCGAAGTCTTCTTCTCGAGATTAGAAAAAATCGATTCAACCGACCTCAGCGGATTGCGAGTTGCGGCGATCGGTCCGGCAACGCGGGATGCGATCGAGCGCGAAGGACTGCGCGTGCAGGTGATGCCGCGCGAGTACGTTGCCGAGGCGGTAGTGAAGTCTTTACGAGCAAAGGTGAAGGGGAAGAGGGTGCTCCTGGTCCGCGCGAAGGCGGCGCGCGATGTGATCCCGCGCGAGTTGCGGAAAGCCGGAGCAAGAGTCGATGTGGTGGAGGCGTACCAGACAGTCGTGCCGAGGAGGTCTGGCGCGAAGCTGAAGGCATTGTTAGCCGATCCGAAGCGAAGACCAGATGCGATCACACTCACCAGCTCTTCCACTGTCCGCAATTTCGTTCAGCTTGCAGGGAGGGCGCAGGTGAAGGGAATCCTATTGGCGTCAATTGGGCCTGTGACTTCAGCCACGCTTCGCGAGTACGGATTAGAAATGGGCGTGCAAGCGCGCGAGTACACAATGCAGGGATTAGTCGAGGCACTTGCGAGAAAGCTTCACCCCAAGCGCACGAAGGTCTCACGAAGGTAGCATCGTTGCGCTACTGAGACGCGGCATCCCGCGTCTCTACGTGGAGATCCTCGTCCCGGCGATCTGCGCTGCCGACCTCCACCATTGCACAGCCGAGGACGGCTGTGCCACACAATCTCAAACCCCCGTGCCTATCTCTCGCCTAAGGCGAACACCTGTTACTAAAGTCGAAATTTAATCGCAGTGCTGATGCTGTACCTAAGGGACTTGTTGCAAGTCTCTAGGTCTCATATTGTTCGCCCCACCAAAACCTTAATAGCTCGGCTCCGGTCCCTGGTTTCTGTGGTGGAGACCTGATTGGAGAGAGCCATGAAAACCAGTCGCTTCGTCGTGCTTGCGTGTATGTGCTGCATCCTGGCCGGATGCGGTGCCCCTTCAAAATCAAGTTCGATGTCCGCAACACCGCAGTCTGATACCGGTGGAAGCGGTGGCGGCCCTCCTGCGCCACCACCCACGCCTATTGCGGTCGTGGACTCTTTCCCCATATCGGGATGGCAGACCTGCGGGACGTGCGGTAATACCGGTGGCAGTGGAAATAGCGCTACCGCGAACTATTCCGTTGTGGACGCCAGCACCCCCAGCCTAGATGGCGATTCATCGAAGTTCTTTATTCAAGCGCTGAACCCGTATGCGAATGCATATTGGTGGTACACGAGCAGCTCTACCTACGCGACTTCGAAACACGTGGCTTACCAGTTCCAGTTGTACATTCCATCGGCAGCGCGCGAGGCCAGCCAGGCGGTGGAATTCGAATTCCAGCAGAGCAGCGGTGGAATGGTTTTCAACTTCGCATGGCAAGCCGATTTCGGGCACGGGGTGTGGAGAAACTTTGACTACATCAATCGCGCCTGGGTGGCGACAAGCGTGCCTGTCGATATGCTGACGCCGGACACGTGGCACTTGATCCGAGTCGAGGGAACGCGAACGGACACCATCAACACCAACACCACCATCACTATCGATGGAGTGACGCACACGGTGAATTCACAGTTCCCGGGTAAGAACACCGGCGGCAACGATAAATTTACCAACGCCTTCCAGTTGGATTCGGACAGTGCGATGGATCCTTACTCGGTGTACGTAGATTCGATGAAGGTAGAGATCTACTGACCGGAACCGGTCGGCTCCTCAGGGCTTAGCGGCTTTGTGGATGTCGACCGTGCTCCAGGTCTTGTCGGCGGCGTGGCAGATGTTCTCGAGCGGGCAGTCGGCACATTTTGGTTTGCGCGCGATGCAGAGTGCTCGGCCATGCCAGATCACCTGGTGAGAAAAATCTGTCCACTTCTCGCGAGGGATTACGCGCATCAGGTCCTGCTCGATGTCTTTGGGATTATCTGCATTGGTCAATTCCAATCGGCGTGAGATGCGGTGCACGTGCGTATCGACCACGACCCCTTCGTTCTTCTTGAACCAGGTGCCGAGGACGACGTTGGCTGTTTTGCGGGCGACCCCGGGAATCGTCAACAACTGGTCCATTTGATCGGGGACTTTGCCGCCGAATTCTTCCGTAATCCGTTTGGCTGCTCCGACGATGGACTTCGATTTGTTGCGAAAAAACCCAGTGCTCTTGATGATGGGTTCGATCTCTTCCGGCTTCGCCGCTGCGAGATGCGCGGCGTCGGGATAGCGGTGGAAGAGCTCGGGCGTGGTCATGTTCACGCGCACATCGGTGGTTTGGGCGGAGAGGATGGTGGAGATCAGAAGCTCCCAGGCGTTTTTGTGATGGAGAGCGCAGGTGGCGTTTCCATAAGTAGCGGCCAGACGCTTAAGGATCTCGGAGACGCGGTCGAGGTCGGTGCCGCTACCGGACCGCGGTTGAGCTGCTCTCTTCTTTGTGGCCCGACTCGGCGCGGCTGAACTCGCGGCCTTCCCAGAGCTCAGTAGGGATTCCTTCTTAATCGGCACGTTACAATACTCCGTTCTTCAACTTACAGAGACAGAGCATGGATGGCAAGACGTCGTCACAGCTGTACCCGGTTCCATTATCGGTAGAGGGATCTTGCGTGCTGCATCAGATGATGCGCTTCCGCTGGGCGGAGTGGCGCAAGCTGGATGCGGTTGCGCGCAAGCAGATCTCCGGTGAGGCCGCGGCCTACTTTTCCGAGGGTGAGAACAAGACCTATGGCCAGAGTGCCGCGTTTTCCATGGTGGGCGACAAGGGCGACCTGATGTTCATCCACTTCCGGGAATCGATCGACCAGCTGAAGGAAGCGGAGTTGCAGATACAGAGCTTGAAGGTGGGAGACTATCTCGAGCCTGCGTCATCGTTCTTGTCGGTGGTGGAACTTGGGCTTTATGAGTCGTCGGTGAAGCTGTTCCGCTCGCTCGCCGAACGCGGGATTGCGCCGCACTCGGAAGAGTGGAAGAAGGAAACGGAAGAGTTGTTGAACCGCCAGCGCGAGGCGATGCGGGTGCGGCTGCTGCCGGAGATGCCCGATGCTCGTTACGTCTGCTTCTATCCGATGGACCGCAGGCGCGGAGAAGACAAGAACTGGTACATGCTTCCTATTGAAGAGCGACAACGCCAAATGGACGAGCATGGGAAAAACGGCCGGCGGTTTGCCGGCACGGTGAAGCAGATCATCAGCGCCGGAGTCGGGCTGGACGATTGGGAGTGGGGCGTGGACTTGTTTTCGAATGACGCGCTTGCGTTTAAGAAGATCGTTTACGAGATGAGGTTCGACGAGGTGAGCGCAGTTTATGGTCTGTTCGGAAAATTTTATGTTGGTGTACGGGTGAAGGCGGAGCAGCTTCCAGAGCTGCTGAACGGGAAGCTGCCCGCGCGGTGACGTCCCGGTTGACGCGTTTCCGCGTACTCAGTAATCTTGCAAATCTATGGCAGTGAAGTCTATCCAACTCGGGCAAGTGTGGCGCAATGATCAGAGCGGCCAGGATTATTTGGTGACCAAGCTCTACAACGAGGTCTTCACAACGTATGCGATGTTGCGGGAAGCCAATGCAGGCGCCGCGAGCACAGGAACAGTCCGGGTGAAGGTGCAGAAAACCGCTGATACCGCTTCACTGCCGGGGTACACCTACACGCAGGATGCGCAGGATTTTTAGAGCAGTGACTAGTAATCAGTGCTCAGCGGTCAGAACAGGTCAAAGGCAAAATCGAGAACATGGCTGAGCCATTTAAATGTCCGGCGTGCGGTAGCACCGATTACACGATCGTGCTGACGGGATGTAACGTTTCCGGAGCGACCTTGCAGGAATCGTTCGCGTGGAATGCAGAAGCCGGCGAATACGCCTCCACCGGAACCGTGATCCTCGACAGCGAATCGGTGGAGAACGACGGCGGGCAGGCGATCTGCAGCGGCTGCGAAGCCGATGTTTCCGAAGCCGTTGCAGCCTATGAGACCGCGCAGGGCGCGGGTGAGTAGCAAACTCTCAGCTCGAATCCATTCCAATCTATGATCGACGCGATCCTCGCCGCACTGCACCACTTTGTTGTCACCGTGATCTCGACGCTGGGATATCCGGGTGTTGCGCTGCTTATGGGCATCGAGTCGGCGTGCATTCCGCTGCCGTCTGAGCTGATCATGCCCTACTCAGGATTCCTGGTGCACGTAGGCCGATTCAATCTGTGGATGGCGGCGCTGGCGGGCGCCATCGGCTGCAATCTTGGTTCGGTAGTCGCGTATGAGGTCGGATATTTTGGCGGGCGGCCGCTGGTCGAAAGGTTTGGGCGAATCGTCTGGCTCAGCCGGCACGAGCTGGACATCGCAGACCGTTTGTTTCAGCGGCACGGCGGGATCACTATCCTGATCAGCCGCATGTTGCCGGTGATACGAACCTTCATCGCGCTTCCCGCCGGAGTGGCGAGGATGCCGCGCGCGAGATTCCACCTGTACACGTTCCTCGGATCCTTTCCATGGTGCCTGGGCCTAGCCTACGTAGGCGTGTTGCTAGGCGAAAAGTGGGACACGGACCCGCGGCTCAAGATGTGGTTTCACCGCTTCGATGCAGTGATACTCGCGGCGCTCGTTGTTGGGACGGTCTGGTTTTTCTATACACGCTGGAAGAATCGGATCGTGATTCCAGCAAACCAGTAATGCACATCCCTCGCCCTCGCTCGGGATGACCTCCGAAATTACTGTTTCTGCTTTTCCACGTAGATGGGATTGGCGATGATCCACGGCGTCCAACGGTTCCATCCGGTAAGACCTGGTTGTCGCAACCAGACCTCAGTGCGATAGACCCCCGGCGCAGCAATTTCCCTTTCCAATGTTTGGTCTGAAGAAGTCGCCCACTCCTGTCCGTCTTTGAAGACCTTGATCAGCGGCCTCGAAGGAGCAGTGGGAAGCACAATGCGGAGCTTGGGAAGGGCTTTCGCGTCGAATGGAACGGTGTCGCCGATGCCCGCGGTTGCGGCGCCTGAGGTCACCTGTTGTTCGAATCCCGAGGCGGGCGCGAGGGAATCGACTGCGCAAAAAGTGTGGCCCTTGCGAAGGGCATCGAGGATCGAGTCGGCGGTGCGCGGCGCAGGCTTCCCGGGCTCCGTCACTGACGAGAGCAGCACATGCTGCCGCGAGATGCGAAAAATATTGACGTACTTGGGGAAGTGCGCGAACAGGTGACCGCCGAGGATTACGGCTTCGTGCGCGTCGCTGCCGCAGGTTCCGACGACGTGGCGCGTGCGCAGTAGCTCATCCCACTTTGCCAGGTTGGGATCTGGTCGCGTTGCGAGCCGAGTGAGCGCCAGCTCAGGATTCACCGGGTACATCAATGCCGTCACCAGCAGCGCAGGTCCACCGCGCCGCCATTGCGCGTCGTCGTTCCAGATCTCCATTCCGTCGAATGCCGCGGTATTCCAGTAGTTCCAGCGAGGAGCGCCGTTGAAGGGATGCGCGATGATGCGGATTCCGCCCGCTTGACCAGCGCGGCGCAAGAATTCCTCGGTGGGGTGCGGCGAAGAGTCGCGCCATCCCGGATTTACTCCAAGAACCTCAAAGTGGCCGTTGGGAGTGCTGACCTCTTCGCCGGGAAGCACGATTATATCGGTCGGAAGTTTGTTCAATCGCGAGCGATCGAAAGGGACGTTGTGCTCGGTGATGGTTATGAAGTCTAAGTGCGCATTCCGCGCCGCCTGGATCGCACCTTCCAGAGTTCCCCCGCCATCGTGACTAACGCGGGTGTGGACGTGGAGGATCCCGACCACCTCACCAGGCGCACGCTTGCCAAGCTCCTGGATTGGAAGATGAGTGAAGTATCCATCGAGCAAAACTAGAATCCAGAAGACCAGAAAGGCCCGCAGCAGGATCCGAAGGACTCGGGAGCGGCGTGGCTTGGAATGGGAGTCTGGCGTGCTCATTCTTTGGGCGACTCGTCCTCGAGCTGCTGGTTTCGTTCAGGACGAAGCAGCGGGAACAGAATCACGTCCCGGATCGAAGGTGAGTCGGTGAGCAGCATCGTAAGCCGGTCGATGCCGATGCCCTCGCCGCCCGTGGGAGGCAGACCGTACGAGAGCGCGCGAATGTAGTCCTCGTCCATTGCGTGCGCTTCTTCGTCACCGCGGGCTTTTTCTGCAAGCTGCTGCTGGAAGCGGCGGCGCTGCTCCTCGGGGTCGTTTAATTCGCTGAAGGCGTTTCCAATCTCGAGGCCACCGACGAAGATCTCAAAGCGCTCGACCCAAGCGGGCTCGTCGGGCTTGTTCTTCGATAGCGGCGAGATCTCGACAGGGAAGTCGTAGATGATGGTCGGCTGGATTAGGTGCTCTTCAGCCACAGCTTCAAAAAGCGCAGCAATCGTTTTTCCAGCCGGATCGGCAGGAT
The DNA here is from genome assembly GCA_045807945.1 of Terriglobales bacterium. GTDB lineage: Bacteria > Acidobacteriota > Terriglobia > Terriglobales > Acidobacteriaceae > CAVQGF01. The sequence continues at coordinate 19,669 of JBJMGI010000101.1, forward strand.
CAAACGGCATGTGCGGAGTGGTTGCTGAATTGCGGCGCTTCACGAGCGCGGCCACGGACTCTTTCGTCGCAAAATCGGTCATCGTGGGCTTTGCACCCGCAGCCTCGGGCCAATACTTGATGATGGCTTCGCGCATGGAGAGCCGCTGCCATTTCGAGAAGTCGATCTCGTGCTCGCCGAATTTCGCGATTGCTGTTCCATTCACGTCGTTCGCAACTTGCGAGAGCAGCTCCTCAGTGAGCGCCATCATGTCCTGATAGTCGGCATAGGCCTGATAGAACTCGAGCATGGTGAACTCAGGATTGTGCTGCGTCGAGATGCCTTCGTTGCGGAAGTTTCGATTGATCTCGTAGACGCGCTCTAGTCCGCCGACAACCAAGCGCTTAAGGTAAAGCTCGGGAGCGATGCGGAGATACAGGTCCATATCGAGCGTGTTGTGGTGAGTAATGAAAGGACGCGCCACGGCTCCGCCGGCGATGGGTTGCATCATCGGCGTTTCGACTTCGACGTAACCGCGGGTGTCGAAGAACTTGCGAATCGACTGCACGACTTTCGCGCGCTTGACGAAGACCTGCCGGACGTCCGGGTTCATCGTCATGTCGACATAGCGCTGCCGATAACGCAGCTCGACGTCGGTAAGGCCATGCCACTTCTCGGGGAGTGGAAGCAGGTCTTTCGACAGGAATGTCAGCTCGTCCACGTGGACAGACAGTTCATTGGTGCGCGTGCGGAACAGGTATCCGGCAACACCGATGTGGTCGCCAAGGTCGAGCAGCTTGAAGAGCTCGAACCCTTTTTCGCCGATCGCGTCCTTCTTGATGTAGCACTGCAGGCGCTCGCCGCCCTGCTGCAGATGAACGAATGCCGCCTTGCCCATCAGGCGCATGGACATGATGCGTCCGGCGATGCGGACATTGACCTTCGATTGCTCGAGCTGCTCGCCGGTGCTCTGCGCGTATTCGGCGACGATCCGCGGGACGGCGTGGGTGACCGCATACTTGTGCGGGTACGCAGGCTGCCCGAGAGCTTCGATCTGCTTGAGTTTGTCGCGGCGAAGGTCGTAGATTTTTTCGTCGAGTGCCAAGTGAGTGCGTTCCTATCGGGAAAACTTACGATTATAAAGCAGTGGTCAGTATTGCCGACCCTGAGACGCGGCATGCCGCGTCTCTACGCGGGACATTTCAGATAGACTGGGGCCGCATGGACGAGAGTAACAACAAACGGCCTGACCAGAGTGCTGAAAGTCCGGAGCAGAAGCGGAGCGTGTGGTTGCTGGTCGCGAAGTACGGGCACGTGGGATTCATTCTGCCGGCGTGCGTGATCGTTGGCTTGCTGATCGGCTCGGCGCTGGACAAGCGGCTAGGGACGAAGTCGCTGATGCTGGTGGGGATCATTTTTGGGAGCATCGCCGGATTTGTTGAGCTGATACGAGTGATGATGAAGGCGAGCAAGGATTGATGGACGAAACGCAAACGCCGGAATCCGTAGAAGACGAAATCGTGCAGGTGCCGATCGATCCTGCCGTCGAGGAGTTTTACTCGGGAGCGTACCGGCGCATTTCCCGCATGATCGTGGTGCTCGCCTTTCTGTTATTTCTGCCGGTCTGGTGGAGATTCCACTGGAAATTCGGCTTTGGATTTCTCACAGGATGCGCCGCAGCGTACCTGAATTTTGCTTGGCTGAAGCGCGCTGTAGACGGGATTGTAGAGAAGATCGCGTTGGGCAGAAGAGCACCTTCCGGTGCTGGACTGATGCGCCGTTTCTTCGGGCGCTACATCGTGGTCGCGCTACTCGCCTATGTTATATTTAGAGGTTCCAGTCACGCTCTTTATGGCTTCTGTACGGGCTTGTTCGTGCCAATCGCAGCCGCCATGTGTGAGGGGTTTTACGAAGCAGTGACTGCGATTCGAAATCGTTTTTGATCCGACTTCATAGGAACTTTTCAGATGCCTGAACAACTCTGGTTCACGGAGATACTGAACCGCTACTTCGGTCACGCGGTAACTTCCGCGATGAACGCGGTGCACGTTGCGCCTGCATATCCGAACGCACCGATCAACAATTTCATTGCGATGGAGATCCTGGTGGTCGGGATACTGTTCCTGTTTTTTGTGCTGGTGCGCTCGCAGCTCTCGGTTGAGAGTCCCGGTGGGTTGCAGCACGTGATGGAAGGCGTGTACGGATTCATCGATAACCAGAGCCACGAGATCATCGAGCACGACTACAAGCGCTTCACCCCGTATCTGGTCGCGCTTGGCCTGTTCATCCTGCTTGGAAACCTGATCGGCTTGATCCCTGGATTTGTTTCCCCGACGGCGACTCCGACTGTGCCGCTTGGATTCGCGGTGTGCACGTTCATCTATTACCACTTCCACGGACTTCGCAAACACAAGCACCACTACATCAAGCAGTTCCTTGGCCCGGTGTGGCTGATGGCGCCGCTGATGTTCGTGATTGAAGTGGTGAGCCACTTCGCTCGCGTGCTCTCACTCACCGTCCGTCTTTACGCGAACATCTTCGCGGGCGACATGGTGACGTTGGCGTTCTTTTCGCTGGTACCGATCGGAGTGCCAATCATTTTCCTGTTACTGCACCTGGGCGTCTCGCTGGTGCAGACGTTCATCTTTGTGGTTCTGGCGACCGTGTACTTGGCCGGTGCCGTTGGGGATGAACACTAGACTTTGGTTGTGTCCAGACAGCGTGAGGGCGCTTGCACGGTAGCGTCAACCACCCACTACTGGAAATTCATTCGTAAGGAGAAGGACAATGCGTAAACTAACGTTTTTATTCATGGTGATCGCGATCCTCGCGATCGCGTCACCTGTATATGCACAGGGCGGCACAACCACAGCACCCACATTTAACTGGGCGATCCCGATCGGCGCAGGCATCGGCATGGGACTTGCTTCCGGATTGGCGGGTATCGGCCAGGGCCGCGTAGCAGCCGCAGTTGCGGAATCGATCGCGCGCAATCCGGGCGCACGCGCCGGCATTCAGCTGGCTCTGTTCATCGGCCTGGCGTTCATCGAATCGCTCGTGCTGTTCGCGTTCGTGTTGATCTTCCTGCGCACCGCGTAAGCGTTGCGTTGTGAAAGCCTCCGCTACGGCGGAGGCTTTTTTATTGCTGCCTGAATAGAATGATCCGATGCAGCCGGCCCTCGAATTCGCTCGCGTAGGGAAGAGCTACAAAAAATTCTTCGGTGGAACGGAAGCGGTGGCACTGCGGGATTTTTCTCTTAGCGTGCAGCCGGGGGAGATCTTTGGATTTCTCGGGCCCAACGGCGCGGGCAAGACGACGGCGTTACACATCGCTATGGGCTTCGTGCGTGCTTCGAGCGGTGGAGGGACGCTGCTGGGCCGGCCATTTGGTCATGCTCCGACGCGCAGGCGCGTCGGCTTCCTGGCTGAGAACGTCGCCCTCTACAACTTGCCGGCAGAAAAGTGTGTTCGCTTTTACGGCGCGCTCAACGGGGTGCGCGATCCGCAGCTGCGAGAGCGAACGCGCTCGCTGCTGGGGGAGCTAGATCTGGCGGGTGTCCGCTCGCGGAAAATCGGAAAGTTCTCGCGCGGAATGCTGCAGCGGGTTGGGCTTGCACAGGCGCTGGTGAATGATCCCGAGCTCCTTGTGCTGGATGAGCCGACCTCCGCGCTCGATCCTATCGCGCGAGTCGAAATCCGCGAGCTGCTGCTGCGCGCGAAGGCGGCGGGGAAGACCGTCTTCCTCAGCTCCCATTTGCTTTCTGAGATTGAAAGCATCTGTGACCGTGTGGCCTTCTTGAGCAAAGGACAAGTCGCGAGATCGGGAACCCTTTCTGAGTTTCTCGATGCGGGAAGCAAGGTGGAAATCTTGGCACGGGGGCTCCAGGCGGGTGTTCTCGCTGGCGCGCACGTGGAAGTGCTTCCTTCGTCTGACGGGATCGTACGATTTCGGGCCGAGAAGGTTCGCAGTCGCGAGATCGTGGAATCCATTTGGCAGCAGGGCGGGGAAGTTATCAGCATGAATCCCGCGCGCGCGACGCTTGAGCAGATCTTCCTGGAACTTGCGCAAGGCGACGAAGCTAAGAAGGAGCGAACATGAAGCAGGTGCTTCTTCTAGGGTGGAATTACTTGCGCGAGCAGAAGATCTTTTTGATCGTGCTCTCGATCTATCTGGTTGCGGGCACCGGATGGCTCGCGCTTTCCTCGGAAACCCCGCAGCTCGATGACCTGAGCTTCCTGGTGAGACAGCAGGCTGCGTACGCGATCGTCTTTGGGCTGTTCATGATTTCGGGAGCTGTCTTCAACGACCGGCGCAGCCGGCGCATCCTGATGGTGTTGTCGAAGGGAATCGATCGTAGCCAGTACCTTGGTGGTATTTATTTGGGCAGTACGATCGCGCTGAGCGCATATTTATTTTTGTCGTGGGTTGCTTCTGCCGTACTGCTGAACCGCGTTGGCGTTGGTTCGAGTTCGCTGAATGCGGTGATGGTTGCGGCTGGAGTTGCGACGGTGCTCAGCGCTGCAATCGCGCTATTCTATTCGACGATGATGCACCCGATGCTTGCCGTGGCAGCTTCCGCAGCCACGATGTCGGTTCCGCACGCAATCGCAATGCTGTTTATGCCCGCATTCGATGCGGTGCTGCCGGTGTATGCGATCTCGGGTGCGGTACTCGGATGGAATCCAAACCAGCCGCTCGCGCTTCCTGAGTACATGTTGTTGATCGCGATCGCCGAGACGGCTGTGTTCTTCCTGCTAGCCGCAGTAACTTTTCGCGGACGGGATCTGGCGTTGTCGGTGGACTAAGCCGAAACTAATTCCTTTGATTCCGCCGGCTGGTATTCCACGATGTGGCCTGCGACCGCTGACGCTGCCACGGTCAGAGGCGATGCCAGATACATCTGCCCTGGTCCGCTGCGGCCGGGGAAATTACGGTTCTGCGCGCTGATGACGATCTGGTCAGGACGGCTGGAGACACCCGGTCCAGCGTTAATGCAGGCACCGCAACTGGGCTCGATGATGAGGGCGCCGGCCTTCTTGAAGATGTCAACGTATCCCTTACGCATAGAGTACTCGCGCGTCTCTTGCGAGCCGAACTGGATGTAGAACTTGCAGGACTCGGCGACGCGCTTGCCTTCTTTTAGGGCGTCGGCGAGGACGCGGGCATACATGTCCATGTCTTCATTCTTGCCGGCGGTGCAGGTGCCACCGTACGCGATCTCGACGGGCACAGGGGTGTTGAGGTCGCGAATGTATTTGCCATTGCCGGGATCGCCGGGCGTGGCCACCATCGGGTAAATGTCCTCTGCGTTCAGCTCGATAACGTGCGCGTACTCGGCATCAGGGTCGCTAAAGATGCCATCCATCATTTTCCGGACATCTGCAGGATTCAGGCGGCGACGCTCTTCTAGGAATTCGACGACTCTCTCATCGGGAGCGACGATGCCAGTGAAGCCGCCGATCTCGGCGGCCATGTTGGTCATGGTGGCGCGCTCGTCCACGCCAAGAACTTCGATAGCCTCCCCGGAGTACTCCATGACTTTGGCAAGCGCTTTACCGCTCTTGATGTAGTCGAGCGAGAGCAGCTTCAGGATGAGGTCCTTGGCGGTGACGTTGGGGCGAGCTTTGCCTTGGATAACTACCTTAACTGATTCTGGAACTTTCACCCGTACATCCTTGGTAATCCAAGAGTTAAATACGTCTGTGGTGCCGATGCCGAAGGCGATGCATCCCACTGCGCCGACGTGCGGAGTGTGGGAGTCAGAGCCAACGTTCAGCTGTCCAGGAAGTGCGTAGCTCTCCGCGATGACCGAGTGGCAGATTCCTTCGGAGCCTTTGCGGTCCTTCAGTTCGCCGTGCAGCTTGATTCCTTGGGCTTTGCCGAACGACTCCTGTTTCAGCTTCAGTTGCGTCGCGAGATCGAGGAGGCCGATCTTCTTCTTCTCCTCGGAGATAACTTCGTCGAGGAACGTCAGGTGGTCACGGAAGAAGAGGATGCTGGAAGCGTCGTTGACCGGAGTCTCCTTGCCCATGTACTGCTCGTAAAAAATCGCGGCCATCGGGGTGACGTATTCGTGGCTGAAGCGCAGGTCGGTGCGGGCGAATCCGGTGTCGCCGGGCTTCACGTAAGCCACGCCAGTGGAAACATCTGAGTTCAGCATGTGGCGGGCGAAAATCTTCTCAGCGACAGTCATCGGACGCTTGGCCGTCTTGATGGGCGGCAGCGAGACTTTCTTTTGCAAGCGCGCGACGTTGAACGGGAATAGCCCGCCGTACTCGATGACCTCGCGCGTGATCTCGTCTTCACCTTGCGTGAATTCGCTTAGCGGAATTTCTTGGCCGCTGCGAATTTTTTCGATCAAATCGAAATTCGTTGAAGTGAGCACGCCGAGGTTCTGGCAATTCTGTTTGTAGATACGCTCGATATTTTCCGCGATCACGAGCTTGATGCCAGCAGACATCTCGGCATATGGCGATTGCTCGCGGCTGGAACCTTTGCCGCGGCGCTTGCCGCTGACGGCTGCGACGAATCCACCCTTCTTCACCGAGCCGCGCGAGATCGGCGTCTCGTTGCCACACTTCAGGCCGAGGTAGGGGATCTCGCCGAGGGTCTGGTCGAAATAGAAGCAGTAGTGCGCGGGCGTGATCTCATCGGTGGAGATATCGTCGCGCAGCTTGGGATTGTTGGCGGGGTTCTTGGTGTCCCAAGGCAGGTCTTCGCCGGCGAGCTGGCGCTTGATGAGTTCCGGGTCTTCGGTTAGGAAAAGAATGCGGCCTTGCAGCTTTACCTGGCTGGGAAGCTTCTCGACCTTGCGGTCTTTAATAGAGGTGGTCACAAGGGAAATTCTAAATGATTCTGAGGCCGGTGGTCAGTGGCTCGTACGGTCTCTATTTAGGAATCTTCGTTGGTGGCAGGCCTTCGACTCGTCCGGCTTCGATGGCGGCGAATTCTTTGAGAAGCTCGTCGTGAATAAGACGATTCGAAGCCAGGACCTCGCGGCTGGACAGTTGGAAGGGGCCACCGTGCATGTCGGTGACGATGCCGCCTGCTTCCTCGACCAGCAGGACGCCGGCAGCGGTGTCCCACGGGTTGAGCGTGAACTCCCAAAACCCGTCCACGCGACCAGACGCAACACTGCAGAGATCTAGCGCGGCGGAGCCAGCGCGGCGCACTCCATGTGAACGCAAAGTGATTTGGTGGTAGTAGTGGATATTCGGATTCTTGTGGCGCTTGTGGCTGGGGAACCCGGTCGCAACCAAGCTCTCGACCAGCTTCTTTGTTTTAGAGACATGAATCGGCCTTCCATTCAGCGACGCACCGGAGCCGCGCTCGGCAGCGAAGAGCTCATTGCGAGTGGGATCGAAGATGACGCCGGCGATAAGTTGACCTTTGTGCGTCAGTCCTAGTGAGACGCAAAAGACAGGGAATCCGTGGGCGAAGTTCGTGGTGCCATCGAGCGGATCAACGTACCACTTGTAGTCGCTGCCATGTTCGCGGCGGGCACCTTCTTCTCCCATAAGGTCGTGGCCGGGCCAGAGCGCGACGATGCGCTCGGTGATCAATCGCTCGGCGGCACGGTCGGCCTCGGTGACCAGATCGGCGTCTCCTTTGTATTCGATAGAGATTTCGCCGAAGTAGGACATGAGGAGGGCGCCGGCTTCGCGGGCGATGGACTCCATGGACGGGATTAAGGAGCTAGCGGGCATGAGCGCCAATTTTACAGGTGAACCCAAGGTCCTTCGTTCGGGTTTCCCCGCTCTGGCAAAAACGAGCGGGTCCCACCCTCCTCGGGATGACACCTAGGTATATGGGGATTACTTCGTGTAGTAGCCGGTGCGGTGGCGTACTTTGTAGTCGAGGTTGGGGTTGGTGAGCGTAACTTCAATGCGACGGAATTCGGAGTCGGAGAGCTTCTTCTTGGGGTAGTAGCCGATCAGGTATTGCGTGCGCAGCTCTTCGGAGACCTGGTGGAAGGCGGCGTCGAGCTGGGCGATGCCGGAGGCATAGTAGTGTTTGCCACCAGTGTCGTCGGAGAGCTGGATCAACGCGTTTTCTCCGCCGACGTTGCGTCCGGCGTCGGCCTCGATCGGTACGATGATGATGCTGTAGACGATCGCCTCGGATTCCTCGGCGGCGCGGACGGCTTCGTTGAAATCGATCTTGCTCATGGTGTCGCCGCCGTCGGTGATCACGACCATCACCTTGCGGTTGTTGCGGTCGGCCAGGGAATGCGAGCCGAGGTAAATCGCGTCGTAAAGAGCGGTGGCGGCGCCGATGCGGACGCGGTCAATCCCTTTATCAATGCGCTGCAGGTTTGAGGTGAAGGGAACCAGCTCGTCCACGTTCTCGGAGAATTGATAGAGCGCGAGCGAATCCACGGGGCGGAGCAGCGCATGGACAAAGCGGCGAGCGGATTCGAGCTCAAGACGGATGTCTTTCCGAGTGCTCAGGCTCGTGTCAATCGCGAGGACGATGTTTAGTGGGAGTTCGGATTCGCGGTCGAAGACTTTGATCTCTTGCGGGACTCCATCCTCAGCGATCGCAAAATCCTGCTGCGTGAGTCCCGCCACTGGAGCGCCGCGCTTGTTCACCACAGTCGTGAAGACATTCACCAGCTTGACGTTGGACTTGAATGTGACCGATGGCTCCTGGTTTGAGGAGGACTGCGGAGGTTCCGCGTTCTGACCGAAGGCGGCGGCGGCCAGCAAGGCGCACGTAAGCAGGTGATAAACGAGCTTCATGGACGAGGTATTCACTTGGATGCAGCTTCTCGTCCAATCGTCGAAATTTTCGCGGCGCTGATTTCGGGCGGGAATGGCTCACCATCGGCCCAAACGGCGCCGTCTTCGAAGTACTCTTTTTTCCAGATGGGGACTGTCTGCTTCAGGGTGTCGATGAGCCAGCGGCACGCGTCGAAGGCGGCAGCGCGATGGGCGGATGCGACTGCGATGAAAATGCTGCTTTGGCCGATGTCGATGTGGCCGAGGCGATGGACGATACGGGCGTCGCGTGCGGGGAACTTCTTCAACGCCTCTGAGATCAGCTCTTCCATCTGCTTGAGCGCCATCGCCTCGTAAGCTTCATATTCCAAGTAGAGCGTCTTGCGTCCGCGGCTATTGTTTCGAACGATGCCGTCGAACATCGCGATTGCGCCGTCTTCAGGTCGCTCCATGGGCGGAACGATGTGGTGCGGGTCAATCTTCGCGCGCACGATGCTCGCGCGCGGAGCGCCGCCGCTGACTGGTGGAAGTAGCGCGACCTCGTCTCCGTCCCGCAGCGGAGCGTCTTGCCGGGCGTATTCGCGATTGATGGAAAGAGCTAACGAGGAAGAAAGCTTACGAATGTCAGGAAACTCGTTCGCATAGTGCTGCAGGAGATCGCCGAGGGTAGCGCGCTCCGCTAAAGGCAGAGTCTCGCTGGAGCGGCCGA